>NZ_CP083951.1:1707500-2386885 GCF_006440675.2 Mesorhizobium sp. B2-8-5 | reverse complement strand
TCCAGGGGACTTCATCATCGTATGCGTCTCTGTTCGTCGGAAGGGCTGCATGGCTGCCATGGACAAATCGGTGCCAAACCCTTGGCATCAGCCTTTGTTCCGCCGCTGCTGACCCTCACCGCAGGCCCTCGGCGTCGTCCGGCGCCTCGTGGTTGGGATCGGCAGCTTCCAAGGCATCGATAACCGGTGCCAGTGAATTCTCCTCATCGGAATTCGAGTCCGTCTTCGCATTTTCCGCGCCGGTTTTATCAAGCGCGCTTTGGATGGCTTCTTCGATGTTGCCGACCTCCTGCTCCCGCACTTCGCGACCGTAGCCGGCGGCGTCGGCGTCCTGCTCGAACTGCTGCGCCAGCATCGGAACGCTGACCGCGGTATCGGCGAGCAAATTACCGACATTCTCTTCCAGCCAGCTGCGCAGGAATTCCTTCGTCGCATTCATGGAGCATCTCCTCGCAGCGAGATAACCGGACCGTGGCACTGAGGTTCCCGCTAATCCGAAACCGCGAGGAACGAACGGATCGATGGACGGTTGGGAACCCGAACATCCCGCGAAATTCCATGACTCGACGATGAACACGGTCAGCTTCTTCCTGGGTCGCCTGGAGACCGTGCGCCCAACGGACTTAACAAGTAAGCCTCCCCTGGCTTGGCGACGCGTGGGGAGGCACTACACCTCCCGCCGCCAGCCGCTTTTGCGGGAACCCGCATTGCCCTCAGCCGTTCGCACGCATGGCGACATTGCAGCTTCGAGAAGCGCTGACCAAGGTCGGCACGTTGACGTCCCGGCCAGCGGCATTTTTGATTCTGGGCGGCTATACTGTTTGTTGGCTTGTCCTTGAACGGGAAACGCTTGACTGGCACGGCGCCGCGACGCTGATCACGTGGGCAATGACGCTGCTTATCCAAAGGGCCGAGCATCGCGACACTCAAGCCCTCCAAGCGAAACTCGATGAGCTGATCAAGGCGAACGATGACGCTCGCAACGAGATCGCCGAAGTGGACGACAAAGAGCCGGAAGAAATCGAGGAAATGCGAGGCTCCGGCGAACGAAGCTGACAAATCGTCGAGCCGCGCGGGCACCCTGCCGAGCCCGCCCCCCCGGGCCGAAAGCAATTTCATCAACAAGATCAACGGTTGCAGTGGGCCCGTAGGGTGCTAAAGAAAATCAACGGGTTAGCGGATGGTTAGCCAACCCATACCCTTCGTATGATCTCGTATGGTCCGGCGAACTAAGGTAGCCGCTGTCGGCTCCTTGCCTGCCCGGAAGCTCAATTGTTCGTTCGATTTGGAGGATCTTATGAACGATCGGATGTTCGACAGCCCTGTTTTCGTAAAAAGTGGAAACAGCCTCCATCCAAGAGATCGCGTGTCTCGAAGACGCTGTGGAATTCTTGTATGAATGGCCAAAGCATAAACGCGGTCCGATCTACGACACCGCCCTTCGCGCTCGCCAGCGGGCCTTCGACAGTGATTACCCGCTGACGTCGGCGCAGTCCGCGTTTTCCGGCTTTGCCAGATCTGCTAAATCGTCGAGGACGTGAGTGCTCCGCCGCCTTGGATGACGGGCACGAGCGGCCGCGGTGGTGGATTGACAGCCTGAAGGCATCGGGAGTGTAACGGAGCTCGCGATGCTTTCCAAACCTTTCGAAAAACCAGTCCGCGTGTGGGTCGGGTTGGGCTTCCCGCGTCAACTCAATACGGTGATCGAGGCCTACCAATTCGCGGTTGACTGGTGCGGCAACAGCCCGGAGCAGAGGGCAGCCATTCGGGCTTGCAAGGCCGTCTTGGCCGGAGAATCGACGCGGAGACGGCGAGGAGCATTTTTGTGGGCCTTCGCGCGTCGGAAAGACATTTTCGTTGAAGACCGGGACCTCCCGTTATCGGAAACGGCCGCCCCACTCACGCTTATGCCGGCGGAGCGCCTGACGGCAGTTCGGCGCTCTGCATTCCGCCGCCCTTTCATGAACTCAGATAGATGACGACCGCCCAAACATGAGGTCAATGCCGCCCATTATGATAGTGATTGCCAAGATGCCCTCGCATCGCGCCTCGACGAAACTAATCGAAATGGCTGAGAGGGCCGGGTGGAATAGAAACAGCGTGGCTTCGGCGCTGATGGGCTGCAAAGAGGCTTAATAGCGATAGCGCGTCGCGGTAGCGGTATCCCTCGGCCATTCTTTTTCAAATCGCGAGAACGGCACCAGCGGCCACGGGCTGACAATTCGCCATGGTCATCAAGGCGAATTGCTGGCGAGAAGTTTTGGGCCTCGTCGACGGCGGAACGTCGTCGGCGGGAACCTTATTTTCCCCAATGGGTTAATGTGCTGTCGTTAACTTATGTTAGGAAGAGGCAGTGGCACGGAAGGTTGATGAAGTGCTCAGTCCGGAAGAGTTGTCTTCCGACACCACAAAAGTGGAGCGCGAAATAGCCGTGGCTTTGGATGCGTTGGCACACCAAGAAGCGCCTTCTCGAATGCTGGAACTGGCGCGAAAGCTGGACGCTGCGATCACGTTGCGTGCGCGCAAAGCCCGTCCGAATTGACGGCCAGTGACGACGTTCTGATCGCGCCGCCTCCGGAACAATCATGGCCGGAATTGTTCGCCTGTGAAACCTTCCATGGGCAATCGGATGAAGAGCTAATTCAAAGGCCGAGTTCCTGCAGCGCTGGTGGCGCCGAATTCTCTTACCTGGCACCGAGAGAGGGTGCCGGCTCGCGCATCCTCTCGGATAACCCGGGCTGTCCCCAAGCCAGCCAGGGCTATCGCATATGAGTGATCGCATTGATGAGATAGTCGTCGTTCCAGGCGCATTTCTTGATGCGATGGCTGATGGGGACTTTGGCAGCATCGGCGGCCTGAAGGATGTTTCTAGCGAGGCGATTGAGAAGGGCTGTGTTGGCGGGAGCATTGTCCTTGCGGGCACGGCTGAGATCCTCATCAAGATGGACATCGAGCATCCAATGCAGGCCGTTCTCGATCTGCCAATGAGCTCTAGTGAGGTCGAGCGCCTGCTGAGGCGACATGAGCGTGGAGGCCATGAACAGGCGCATCAACGGCTTGGCCTGATCGCGTCGGCTGGTGATGCGGATGAAGGCCAGATGGCCAGGCATCAGCGGCTCGGCCGCCGCCACGATCTCGGCTTGCCGCCATTCGTTGCGGCCGTGGCTGGTCTCGGTCCGCTCGGCAATGGAAGGGGTCGCGTCGGCCAGTTTCAAGTTGGCACGGCGCAGCCAATGACGCCGGTTGCCCTTCAGCGCAAGCAGGTAATCGCCACCTCTTTGGGTAATGGCCGCAGCCATTCGGGTATGACAGTGGAGCGCGTCGGCGGTGACCAATCTGCCCGTAAGATCAATGAGTTCGACGACTTTGAGCGCGGCCTCGACTTCGTTCTCACCATCACTCGGCGAGACTGCCGCCAGGCACAGCCGGGTCTCGGCCGCGAAGGCCGACACCGTCAACGGCGGACTGGCTGCCAAGCCCTTCTCGTAGGCCCGCCGCAAAGCCTTGCCGTCAAGCGATACCACCTCGGGCGTCTCTCGGCTGGCTCGGGCGAAAGCGGCGGCAAAGGCGGCAAAAGCGCGACCGAAGGCCTCCGGGTCGAGCAGGCGCAGCAGCCGCGAGAAAGTGTCGTGGCTGGGAGCTGCGTCATAGTCGATCAGCCGCGACAGCGCTTGCTTGCGCTCCTGTGCGAACAAGGCAAATTCCGTCGCATTACTGGCACCGCACAGGCTTGCCGCGATCATCATCACGATCAGGTCGCCAAGCCGGTGCGTGGCGTTGGGCGCGCGGGGATCAGGCACCGCGCCAAAGTAGCTCTCAAGACAGGAAATGGCAGTCGCTCCTTCGCTCAACTGCCTCTCCAAAGAATCCTTTCTCAGCCTAAACTCAACCCCAAAAACGCCATATGCGATTCCCCTGCCAAGCCAGCGGAGCAGAGGAAGGATCGGACGCTGTTCCAAGCTAGCTCACGCCACGGCATGCCTCGCTAAACCGGCTGGAACATTCGGCCATATTGCTCGTTCGGCAACATCATTTCAGCGAGCACAAGGGAACCGACAATGCCGAAGAAAGCTTCCCCGGCCGACGCTACGACCGTGGCTGAGATTCATGACCAGGAACTTGTCCGCGGCAATGGCGGCGAACTGCATCAGGTGGCCGAAGGCGAGGTCGAGGTGCAGACGACGGCGCTTGGTACGCCGATCGCGGATGACCACAACACGTTGAAGATCGGCGAACGTGGTCCCACGCTGATCGAGGATTTTCATTTCCGCGAAAAGATCTTCCACTTCGATCATGAGCGCATCCCCGAACGCGTGGTCCACGCGCGTGGCTACGGCGCCCATGGCTTCTTCGAGACGTATGAGTCACTCGCCCAGTATACGAAAGCCGATATCTTCCAGCGGCCCGGCGAAAAGACACCAGCCTTCGTTCGTTTCTCGACCGTCGCCGGCAGCAAAGGGTCTTTTGATCTGGCGCGGGATGTCCGGGGCTTCGCCGTGAAGCTCTACACCAAGGAGGGGAACTGGGATCTGGTCGGCAACAACATCCCGGTCTTCTTCATCCAGGATGCGGTCAGGTTTCCGGATATGGTCCATGCCGTGAAAGAGGAACCAGACAGGGCGTTCCCGCAGGCCCAATCCGCGCACGACAATTTCTGGGATTTTATCTCGCTGACTCCGGAATCGATGCACATGATCATGTGGATCATGTCCGACCGCGCCATTCCGCGGTCCTTCCGGTTCATGCAGGGCTTTGGCGTGCACACGTTCCGTCTGGTTAACGCCAAGGATGAATCGACCTTCGTGAAATTCATCTGGAAGCCGAAACTCGGCATGCAGTCGGTGGTCTGGAACGAGGCCGTGAAGATCAACGGCGCCGATCCCGATTTTCACCGTCGCGACCTCTGGAACGCCATCCGGTCCGGCGATTTTCCGGAATGGGAGCTCTGCGTGCAGCTCTTCGACCAGGATTTCGCCGAGAGTTTCGACTTCGATATCCTCGATCCGACCAAGATCATTCCAGAGGAGGTCATCGAGCCGCTGCCGGTCGGCCGCCTTGTTCTCGATCGCATGCCGGAGAATTTCTTCGCCGAAACCGAGCAGGTCGCCTTCATGACGCAGAACGTGCCGCCGGGCATCGATTTTTCCAACGATCCGCTGCTGCAGGGACGCAACTTCTCCTACCTCGATACGCAGCTCAAGCGTCTGGGCAGCCCCAACTTCACCCACCTTCCCATCAACGCGCCGAAATGCCCGTTCCATCATTTCCAGCAGGACGGCCACATGGCGATGCGCAACCCGGCTGGCCGCGCCAACTATCAGCCGAATTCCTGGGGCGAGGGGCCGCGCGAGGCGCCTGAGCGGGGCTTCCGCTCCTTTGCCGATGCGGAGGAGGGACAGAAGGTCCGGCTGCGGGCGGAGAGCTTCGCCGATCACTACAGCCAGGCCCGGCAATTCTTCCTCAGTCAGACCGAGCCTGAGCAGCGTCACATCGCGATGGCTTTGACGTTCGAACTGAGCAAGGTCGAGACGCCAGTCATCCGCGAGCGGATGATCTCCCATCTGCTCAACATCGACGGGACGCTGGCGGTCACTGTCGCCGACAAGCTCGGCATCAAGACGATGCCTCCCGCGGCCGATGCCGCCGTGCCGACTCGCGATGATCTCGAGCCGTCGCCCGCACTCAGTATCATCAATAACGGGCCGGACAGCTTCAAGGGCCGTAAGATGGGCGTGCTCGTCAGCGACGGCATCGATTCCGGCCTTCTGCAAGCGGTGCGGGATGCGGCGCACGCGGAGGGCGCCAAGGTGGAAATCGTGGCGCGCAAGGTGGGGGGTGTCGAGGCCGGGGATGGCAGCTGGATCGAAGCCAACCACATGATCGACGGCGGACCGTCGGTTCTCTTCGACGCGGTCGTGCTGCTCGTATCTGAGGAAGGCGCCGAGATGCTGTCCAGAGATGCTGCCGCAAAGGACTTCGTGTCTGACGCCTTCGCCCATCTGAAGTTCATCGGCTTCGTCGCGGAGGCCGGACCTCTGCTGGCAAGCGCCGGGGTAGCGACCGATGCGGACGAGGGGCTCATCGAGCTTAATGGCGGCGGTTCCGCGCGCTCGTTCGTCGAGGCTTGCCGCAGGTTGCGGCTATGGGCGAGGGAAGGTGCCGTGAAACTCTGACGTGTTCATCCGACCAATAGAAATACAGGACTTTGCCGGAACATTTCGAGCGCATGCCGGTTCGAGAGAAGATCGCCCTCCCTCCAGCGATCCGGGGTCCCATCAAGGCCCATGAGGGCCCGTTGCCGCATGGAGGCATCGGGCCCTTCTTCGTCTGCGGATATTCGGTTGCGGCGAATCTCGCGAAAGCGGGCGCGGCGGGAACAAGCGGGATGTCTTCCGGGTTCTTTCGAGAGGAAACCGTCGACAGGAGGCCGCAATGAGCGAGGCTATGACGACCTCAAATCACGAAGTGATCCGAGCATGGATCGAAGCGCGCGATGGCAGGCCTGCCATCGTCGCGGCGCCGGGGAAGGCCGCGATGCCGCGGGTCGATTTCGGCGGAGGCGATGAAGATCTGAAGCCGATCGAATGGGAAGATTTCTTCAAAGTGCTGGACGACAACAACTTGATGTTCGTTCACCAGGACATGACCTCGGAGGGCAGCACCAGCCGCTTCAACAAATTCGTCCCGCGAGAGTAGCGATCTGGGAAGTGACGGGCTTCGACAATTACTGAACTCCCGGCATTTTGCTGGCGTCCTGGGGATTCTTCGTGATGCCGGCGGCTGGCGAGGTATCCTGCGGCGCATTCCCGCCTTGGTTTTGTTCTGGTGTGCGTTTGACGGGCGCTGTTTGCCAGCCGGTGCCGACATAGGCGAAGGCCCAGTAACAGAGCGCCATGACCATCATCAGCAGCAGCAGCGGCAAAAGCACCCGTTTCATGCCGAACTCCTGACGGGCTTTGCTGTTGCACCGCAGGCGCCGGCGACGCTCATGCTTCCCGCCGTCGCGCAGCCTCGCGCTCGACATCTTCAGCCGAATAATCGCCGGCAGCCGGGTCGAACGCTGCCCATCCGCCCGCTTGGTATTCACTACGGCGGTCGGCGATGTTGACTGACGCGGAGCTGCGGAGAACTTCCCGGGCTTCCGAGGCGAGGTCATCCTCGACGCGAGCCGTCACCAGCGTGCCGCCGCGGCGGACGCCTTCGGCATAGACATGCGCGTCTTCCTCCGCCACGCCCGCATCCGTCAGGCTGCCGATGATGCCGCCGGCGGCGCCGCCCACAATCGCTCCGGCGACGGCGCCCGCGGCTGTTGCCGCCAGCCAGCCCGCCGCGACCACCGGCCCGACGCCCGGTATCGCCATGGCGCCCAGGCCTGTTGCCAGGCCGCCAGCGCCACCCACGACCGCGCCGATGCCGGCGCCGCTTGCGGCATCCTCGGAGGCTGGGGATTGCGTGTTCTGGTACCAGCCGCGGGCATTGTTGGCCATGATGCTGATGTCGGATGACGGGACGCCGATGGACTCCAGCGCGCCCACGGCGTCAGCGGCGTCGTCATACTCGTCAAACAGAGCGGTGATCGTTTGCATGTCGGTTCTCCTGTTTATTGTTGGCTGGCAAAGACGTTGCCCTGATAGTCGAGCGCAACGGCGGTGCCCTTGCCGTCCTTCGTCGCCTGACCGCGCCAGATGCCCTGTTCGTCCTTGGCGAGCGCCGAGACGTCCCCGTAGCCGGCATCCTCGATGCGCTTCCTCGCCTGCGCTTCGGTGAAGCTGTTCGCGCCGGGGACAGGAGCGGATGGTTTGGGCGTCGATGCCGATTTAACCGCCGGCATGCCCGCGCTGCCGCCGGCGATCTTCTCGATCATGTCCTGATGCATCTTCAGCGTCGGCAGCGTCTCCGCCGCGAAAGATTTGAGGGCGGGATTGTCTCCATCCTTGGCGTACGCCTCGAACAGGCCGACTGCGTCTGCATGCGCTTTGCGCTGCATCTCTACGTAAGGCTGGTCCAGTGAGGCCGTCGTGCTCTGCAATCGTTCCAGATCGCTCTTATGTTTGGCATCGGATTGCGCCGGTACCTGCAACTTCTGCTCGCCGGCGATCTTCTGCAGCTTGGCGTTCGCCGCGCCGTGATCGGTGATCATCCGCTTGGCGAAATTCTTGATCTGCTGATCCTTCGCGTTGTCCTGCGCGATTTTGCTCGAATCCACTTCGAACATCCCGCCGATGGCTGCCTTGTTGACGAAGGTCTGCGCGTCGTCGGCCGCGAAGGCCGGAAAGGCAAGCATCAACGCAGCGGCCGCCGATGGGATAAAGAATGTCCGCGTGCTCATGGGGCAAGGCTCCTTTGGTCTTGGTGGCACCGAACAACCGTTCTTGCCCTTTGTTCCCCAGGCGCCTCATTCCATGCTCTGAAAAATAGCCCGGCCGCGGCCGGGCGGATCGTGAGTTGGATCCGTTTGGTGTCGAAGTGGCTTGGACGGCAAGTTAGATGCTTCAGCCAACCCGTTGGGCTCTGCCTCCGCGAGATGGAGGGCGCGGCGTGGGTTTGTACCCTCCATGATCTCGCGCCTTCTCGAACGCGAACGGTGCGCGGCCATGGCCAAGGCGCACGCGAGGGAATTCGAACGCATCAAGATGTATCGTTCGCACGCGCAATACGCGTCTTAGCCTGTCGCATCAAAGAGTCCGGCCCGACGCGGGATTTCGACACGCGAACTGCTTCTCGCGATTTCGAACGCGCCGCGATTTGAAGGCAAAATACTTTGGCAGCGCTCTCACCGATCTCGGAGAAAGCCGTCCATATCTGCGTAACATGCAGCAGATGTCACGCCGCTGGGGCCTTGGGCGGTCGAATGGCTGCCTGCCACAAGTTCACAGGCTGGTGCGCAAGCAACCGGAAGCCACGATCTTCACCAGGTTCATCCCGGCGTGGAATCCGGGCAAAGGCCATGGTCAGTGGAATATGAGCATCTGGCGGAGATGACGATCGCAAGGGCCGGCAAGGAGATGGTCGAACTTCTGCCCGAGCTTGCCATCCACATCCCGCCGGCGTGCCTGTTCGATAAACCGATCTATTCACCGTGGCTGAGCGGCGAACTTGCTCGCGTGCTTCAGTCCGAAGGCGTCGAGGAGGTCATCGTCAGCGGCGGCGAGGCCGACATGTGCGTTCTGGCGACCTTGCTCGGCTCTGTCGATCTCGACTATCGAACGATCTTGGCGGAGGACGCCATTTGCAGCACGTCCGATGAAGCCTATGAAAACATCCTGAAGCTCTTCACCAAGCGCTACTCCCACCATGTCGAAGTGGCGCCGGTAGACGCTATTCTTGGATACTGGCATTAGCCGCCTTGAGCGATGTTGGTACGGCCATTTTGACTGTCCTGATTGCTGAGTTCTCCGGGAATATCTAGGCAAAACCTCAGTTCGACCGGCGATGGCGCATGTCGCGTCCCCATGCGCCATCTCAGGCCTCAATTGTCTGATCGAGGCCCGCCCGTTCCCCCTTGCGGGCGGGCTTTGCCCGCTGAAGCCCCCAGCTTTGGATCAAGTCGGCGCTTCATCCGTCGAAAGGAACGAAAGCCAAATCCGGGAATTAGGTACAAGCATCTGAACATGATTTCCAGGAGGAAGAAATGGGACGAGGTATTCTGCTCTGGCTGCTCGGCGTTCCAATCCCGATCATAATTCTTTTGATGCTTTTCGCGCGTTAGGAGCCCGACGATGACCAATGCATTTTCCGGGGTCGATGAACCGGCCGCAATCGAAACGTCGAGCTCCGCGGTCAGTTGGGGTCCCATTGTGGCCGGCGCTTTTGCGGCCTCAACCCTTACAGTCGTCCTGATGCTCGTAGGGTCCGGGCTTGGCCTGACCATGATGTCGCCCTGGGGCAGCGCCTCCCTGACGACATTTGCGGTCTCGACCGCGATCTGGCTTGTCATCGTGCAATGGCTCTCATCCGCGCTGGGAGGCTATATTGCCGGGCGGCTTCGCACCAAATGGGTCAACGTCCACACCGACGAGGTGTATTTCCGTGATACGGCGCATGGCTTCCTCGCTTGGGCCTTGGCTACCTTGCTGGTGGCGACCGTCCTTGGTTCGGCGATCTCGGGGATTGTCGGCGCAGGCACCCAGGCCGCGACCGGCTTGTTGAGCGGCGCCGCCACCGGCGCGGCTTCGCGGGCCTCGGCGCAGTCGCCATCCGCCAATGACTTGGCCGGATACTTCGTCGACTCGTTGTTCCGGCCGGCCGACAACGCAGCCGCTGCCGCGCCTCCCGCGGCTGGCGCGCCCCAGAACAACGCGGACACCACGGCCCAGGCATCACGCATACTGGCGGTCGGCGCCGCGAACGGGGAAATGAGCGCGGACGACAAGGCTTATCTCGCCCGCCTGGTAGCGTCGCGCACGGGTCTTCCACAGGCTGATGCGCTGAAGCGGGTCGACGACGTCTTGGCGCGGATCGAGGATGCCAAGAACAAGGCCAAGACGGCCGCCGATAAGGCTCGCAAGGCAAGCGCCACGACCGCGCTGATCGGAGCTTTGTCTCTGGTAATCGGCGCCTTCATCGCGGCCGTCGCCGGAGTGCTTGGTGGCCGCCAGAGAGATGAGGACGAGGCCCGCTTTTTGCGAAACAGCTGACGGATATCGCCGGGCCTGGAGCATTCCAGGAAAGTGTGAGCGGCTTTCCTCTCGGAATTGTTTTGAAACAAAGAATAGAAGGGCAATTCAGCCGCCGCCCGTGGTGCTACTGGCTGCCGATGGCCTCAAGCGGGATGACAGCCATGAAATTGAGACCGCTCGGAGCGATCCGCAAATCCACCGTCGCTCCGAGCTCGTAAGGCAAGGTGTGCTCCAGCACCTCCAGGCCGAAGCCGCGCCGCTCAGCGGGGCTGAAATCATGGGGACTGCTTTCTGTCCATGTGAAGCGGAGCGTGTCTTCTTCCAGCTGCCATTCGATGTCGATGCGGCCCGCGCGACTTGAAAGTGCTCCGTACTTCAGGGCATTCGTCGCCAGCTCGTGAATGGCCAGCCCCATTGTCTCGGCGGCCTTGGGCCCCAGAGCCACGGACGGGCCTTTGATCATCAGGTTCTCGTCTTCCCGGCCACCTGCGGCGCGCAATTCTTCCGCGACGATCGACGCCAGATTGATGCCGATGGACGGGCGCCGCGTGATGGCTGCCTGCACACGGGCGAAAGCGTTGATGCGACCCTCCAGATGAGCCGCCGCCTCGTCCAGCGATTCGCTCTTTTCCATCGTACGCCGCACGATCGAACGGATGACCGCCAGCGTGTTGCGCGCATGATGCTGCAATTCAGCGAAGCGCGCCTGCTGCCGTTCCTCGGCTTCCCGCTGACGCGTGATGTCCTGGCCGACGCCACCGATATGGGCGACCTTTCCCGCTTCATCGCGCATCGGAAAATCGGCATCGCGCAGCCAGCGTATCTCGTTGTCGGCTGGCCGGCATATGCGGTATTCGAAGGTCGCGCGTTCGCCCTCGCGAATGCGCTCGATCTGGCCCAGCACATACTCGCGATCTTCGGGCACGATAAGCTCGATCCAGGTGGCGAAGTGGTTGCCGGCCAAGGCCTGTTCACGGCTCATCCCGTAAATGGCATCGAAGGCGGGCGTCAGGTATTCCCACTGCAGCGTCTCGGCGTTGCGGATCCACAATACGTCCGAGGCGGCCTCTCCGAAATCCTGCAGGTTCTCCTCGCCGTCACGCAGTCGGGCCTCGGCACGCGCATGCTCGCGCATGGCCGCGTTGACATTGGCCAGACCGCGTTCAAGCGGCTTGTTGGGCGGGCCCTTGGACATCACTCCTCATTAGCATCGAGATGCCTGCCTTCGCGATCGAGATGCAAATAGTTGGGATTGAAAAGCGCGACGTCCTGCAATGCCTGGAGATTGGGAATGGTGAGCGTCCTGTCCTTCAGCACAATGAGATTCGAAGCGCGCAACTCCTGCAGCGTACGATTGACGTGAACCGTCGACATACCCAGCGTCTCGCCCAACTCCGTCTGCGTCAACGGGAATTCGCAACTGCTATTGCTTGTGCAGCCGGCAGCCTCCAGCCGGATGAACAACTCGCATAACAGATGCGCCATCCGCTCGAGCGCATCGCGCTGGCCGAGGTTGACCGTCCACTCGCGCTGGATGGCCGCCGCCACGAGCAATTCCCACCACAGTGCCTGAGTGATGCGCGGGTGCCGGATCATCATCTCGTCGAAAGCGGCGCGTGAAATTTCCGAGACTACGACCGGCGTGATGGCACCGATCGAGTGGTCCATTTCCTTGAGGATGAAGACGTTGAGATCGCACAGATCGCCGGGGAGGAAAAACGCAATGATCTGCCGGCGTCCGTCTTCGAGGGTCTTATAGCGGTAGGCCCAGCCCTCGTTGATCAGGTTGATAAATTCAGGTTTCTCGCCTTCATGGATAATGTCTTCTCGGGCGGAGAAGCGCCGGACACGTTGCGCCGCGATTTTGACCAGCATCTCCTTGTCGGCATGCGAAAGCCGCGTGAATTTCTCGAGCTTGCGGATCAGAGGTCGCCTCATCCTTATCCTCTTGTCCCGTGGTACACAGAATGATCCGCCGGCGACCTTACCTATGTTAATGTCGAGCTTGGGCGCGGCGACTCGCCGTCGGGGGAGGCAGGCCAATGGATTAGAAGGTCGCCGGTGCTCGCGTGCTCGAGATGGAAGACAAGTATTTTTCTGGGACAGGATATCACCAAAGCGCTCGCTGCGCTCGGTCTGGCTGTCATCGGTCCTGTCGCGACCAACTATGAAGCGATGGAAGCCTGTCATGATCGCGTCGACGCCGCCGTCCTCCCTCTGGACCTCGCCGCAACCGTCGACTTTGCCGGCGGCTGCCGCTGGTTTTCGCCACCGGCTACGACGCGAAAGTCGCAGACCTGAGAAGCCTTACGATCCTATGGAACTGGCGCGTCACATACCGGAAATGACACGCCAGCCATTGCCGGCACCGCTGAAGGTTCGTCGCCGGATCAGATGCCCATCAAGTCGAAGCTCACGACATGGCCGTGCTTTACGGCCGATCGCGCGATCATGTTGCTCAATTGCGGGCTCTCGACCGAGCAATCCGGCATGACCGTCAAGATGGCACGCGTGGCCGCGGCCACGGACACCGGCGAGCGGTTCGAGGAACGCGTTTCCATGTAATGTTCGATGAGTTCGTTGAGCCGCACAGGATGATATTTGATCACGCCGCAACCTCCCTTAGCCGCGCTTTTGCTGTCTTGCAGTTGATAATTGCGCCCGGCCTCGCGGCCACGCATTAACCCATGAGAGGAAGGCGGAAATTCTTTGGAAGCTTCGGCGCGGCAAGGGTCCGATCAGGAGAAAGGGCCCGCCTCGCCTGGGGGTAGAGTTAGGCGGGCCCTCCGGCTCTCTTTGGCTGCAGCCGTTTTGTCAAGCCAGGGCTGAGATTTATCCGAACCGGGAAAGAGTTGCTTTAACCTGCGTTATGTCGGGCACCGGCGCCGAGCGCAGACATCTTCAGCGTCACCGGCGGACCCGGTCGAAATGGCGCCTGGGATCGCCCGCAAGGCGTTCAGCCGAACAGTAAGAAGAACACAATGATCTCCGCTCCCAACAGCTCTGGTTTTTGCGAAATCACGGCTGTAGCGCGTGAGCTCTCGCCGTCCGATCTGGCGGTGCCGATCGAGGACATCGTCCGGTCGCTTTACGAAAATCTCCACGAGGGCGAACCCTGCCCGCCGGCGTTGATCGAGGCCTTCAAGCAGGCGTTGCAGAACCCAGCACGCGAGGAAACAGACGCAAATGGTATCTGAAGATGCGCTGCCATTGAGATTTCGCGACGCTGAGCCATATTCCTTTCCGCTCCGACATGCGTCGACCACTAATATCGTCAGCCAATATTGGAGCGGGAGGCTGGATTGCGGAAAGATGACAAAGGGAGTCATCCGCCGCGTCAATTTGGCGGTCGCCAGGGGCAGCAAGAAGCGCTCCTAAGGGTGACACGGTGTTTGGAGGAGCACTGGCTGTGATGGGAGGATCTGATCTCGGCGGCCGCACTGTGCTGGTCGTGGAGGACGAATATTACATCGCCCTCGAGGCGGCGCGCGCGTTGCGCTGCGCCGGCGCCGAGGTCATCGGGCCATGTCCATCCGATCGGGCTGCAAGGGCTGAACTCGAAGAGCGGCGCCCCCATGCGGTTCTGCTCGATATCAACCTCGGGCCCGGGCCGTCATTCAGCCTGGCCGATTCCCTCAAGGATATCCGTATCCCGTTCGTTTTCATCACCGGCTACGATCAGGAGGTGATCCCCGACCGGTTCGACGACATCGAGCGGCTGCAGAAGCCGGTGCAGCTCCGGCAAATCGTCGGCGCCATTTCCAAGGCGCTGGGAGACGCTCAAATCGAATAGCAGCCTGTTGCCGTTTTGCATGGCTGCCTAAGGTCGACAGCGGCTGTGGAGGGACGGCGACGGGTGCGCGCCTAGCGCTACGCCTGCATCGCAACCATGCCTGGATGGTGCGTTGGAGCTGATGATCGCCTGGCAGAGCGAATTTTTGTCGACGGGCGTCCTGGTGCTGTTGGCTATCTGGCTGAGAGAGCGCGGCTCCCTCGAGAGCAAGCCAGTACATGCGCCACATGCGAAACGGGTCACTGACAGCCGGGGCACCACCGTTCGTCGTGGTCGCCATTCTGTCTGATGACCACGGGCTCATCGACTGAATGGAACATGCGGCTTGCTTCGCTGTTCGGCGCTATGGATGAATTTCGCTCGCATAGCATTCAATTGTACCTGGAAGACCTTCTCCGGACACGCATGCGCGCGGAGCGTCTGATGGATGAAACCGGCTCGGCCATTGCCCAGGCCCAAATTCTGCTGCAGCAATCCCGCGTGCTGCTGGACAGGATCGAGAGCGACAGAAGCCTTTATCCGCTCTGGCGAAATGCTCAAGGCGCCGGGAGAGGGGCTCGCAGGCGAAATAGCGGCCGACCTTAAGTCTGGTCGCCAAGGAAAATCCTTGCGTCTTTTGCGGCGGCGACGAAGGCCTGGCGTGCCACGCGTGGAGGCTTTCCGTCCCGCAACACCGACAAACATGCCCTGATTGCATGATGTCGCGCGCTGGAGTCCGGTTGCGGCCAAGTATGCAGAAGGATGTCGGCCGCATCCAGCACAGTGACCACCACCCGATCACGATCGACCCTGCCGGGCTGCACGATAACCGGTTTGCGAAAACGTTTGATGCGTTCTGTGCGCATGATCGTTTTGCCGCTGACGATTTCGCACAAAAAGAAGCGCGTAATTGCCGCCGCAATCAACAACCTATGTTAACGCAGTCCCGTCATTCATGGGGCAATGTTGATTTGGCCTTTGTGCCCTCACCTAGGCTGGGCCCGGCCCCGCAATCCTGTGTCACGGACAACATCGCGGGCCGGGCTTTGCCGGGTCCTCCCGGATGAAACGCCGATCCTCGTAGCGGTCGAGCAATCCGGATTGGATCGGATCAGCAAGGCTGCGAGACTTCATGTAGACATGTGCCAGCGTGCTTGACCCGTCCGCGACAGGATCGATCTCGATCAGGATGCGAAAGTTCCCCGGTTTGCCGATTGACTCAATGCTATCGAGCTTCGCCAGAACGCATTCATCGACGATATAAAGCTCGCCGCTGACATGAAGGCCGCTCCCTGGCTCATTGAACATCATCGGGGCGAAGCGTGGCCCTGCGATCAGCATCGGATATCGCTGTTTGGTACGGCACGGGCCGATAAATCGCGCGCCCGACAGGCCTTCATCGTGGAGCGGAAAGCCTCTTTTCAAAGTGCCGAACACGAACACGTTCTCGGCCAATGGTCGGCTGGACATCTCAATCGACGGGCTTTGACCGGCGGCGAAGCCTGTCGCGTTGGTCGAGATGCACCCGTTGGTTTTCTCCAGCAAGTAGCGAAAGGCGGCCCAACGGCCGCCGCCCGTTCTCGCAGGTACTCGCGTGACGCTGCTTTTGTTCATAGTATCGATTCGCCATGGTTGCGGCGGCTCCGGACGGTTCCAGAGCCTCACAATCCGCCGCCGGATCGTCGGCGGCGGCAGTCCCTGAACTTAGAAGTCATGGCTATGTTCCGCGACGACCGCGGCGCAGTTCATTCCTTCACGTAGGCGCCGGACTGACGACCACTCCTCGGCGCCTTGGCGTCCTTGGAATGCTCCGCGACAGAGGGACCGGCCCCTGAACTCTTTTGCGTGGCCGGGCTGGGCGTGGTCTGGCGCGGCGGATTGCGGCCCTCCGACTGATGGGTCCTGTCCTCGACCTCGCCCTGTCGTCTGGTGAGACCCATGCCTTCGCGAGGCTTTTCATTCTCGGCAGCTTCCTGCGAAAATTGGTCGGCAGGATCCGGATCGCTATTAGCGGGATATTTTGTGGCGCCCGTCTCGCGGCGGTTCTGATTGTTCATGGCTGATCTCCATTTCTCATGGAGAAGTAACAATGGCGCGAAGGCGACGTTCCCGATCCAGCACGATACACGGCAGCCAAGTTTTGACCGGACGGAACAAACGTGCAGGCAATCAATTAGGCGCGGGCAGCGCTACGGGAGGTGCGAAAGGAGGCTCGTCATGGACGGGGAAGAACGCATCAGGCAACGCGCCCATGAAATCTGGGAGCGTGAAGGCCGCCCCGAGGGCCGCCAGCAGGAACACTGGGATCAAGCCGTCCAGGAGATCGAGCCGGAAGGTTCGGAAGTCGAGCGCGGCCCGGTGGCGCCCGATCCCGTAGTTGGCGTCGGCTCCGACCCTGCCGCCAACAGGCCGGGCGGCTGAAGCACCTCGGCTTGCGGATGCGTCGTATCCTAATTGCACTTGGCATTCTGGTGATCGTTCTGGTCGCGCTATGGGTCTGGTTTGACCAAAACGGCGGACGCCCGCGCGGTGGCGCCCAGCATCCATCGCCGCACGCTATCGACCAGAATGGCTGAGAGGATAGCTAAACTCACCGCGTCGCGGTGTCGCCGGGCTCATGCCGTCTGGCCTTGGCAGGCACCAGCCGGCCTGAGTTGGCGCGCAAACCTCTGAAGAACTCCTCCACATAGGGCAGCAGTTCGAACAGCACGATGACGATCATCACGGCGGCAATATATGTCACCGGCAGTTGCTGTTCTTTCCAGGTTAGATCGAGGCGAGCCTTTTCCGTTCCGGCGCCGAACAGAGCCAGGAATTGGTCCCAATGCAGCGCCACCACGATGACCAGACCCATCAGCGGGATCATTTCCAGGAAGCTGTGCACATGCTGCTCGATCGGGCTCACCGTGCGCGCGGTGGTCGCATAGCGAACGTCCCACAGCGCCGTCGCTTCGTGGACGAAGAAGGTGACGATCATCACGGCGATCACCAAGGCATTCACCTCCAGGAACATTGCCGCAAGCAGCGGGATTCCAACCTCGGCGAACATCAGCAAATGAATGAGCGATTCCTTCGCACCGGTCGTCGATTCGATGTGGGTGGCGCGATGGCAGAGCCAGTCAGCAAAGCCCGCAATCAGCCAGACCGGCAAGACGAAATACATTAGGATGAGCACCATCGGATCAGCTAGCACCGCGTGTCTCCCTATTCTCCGCGTCGCGCTCGAGCTTTGCAGCCTCGCGATCGAGCACGTTCGGCTCGTTGCCGTATTTCAGCATCAGCGCCAACACCACTCCGCTTGGGATTCTCGCTCTTTCCGGAAGGTCGCGGACGCATTCGGCATTTCGACCCCGTTGTCGTCCCTGGGAGCTTCGCCGTGCGACGTCATAGTCATGGTTTCCGGCCGACCTCACGCCGAACCGCAGGCCGGCGGAATGGTTCCATGCCTGTCGGATCCCGATCGAAGCGCGCGCAGTGAACGGCTGGAACGGTTCACACGTCGCCGCGTTCTACCAATTGGGTTCCCTGCGATCTCGTGGATATACGCGCCGGGTATCGACCCGGCATGCCCCGCGACCGAGGTCTCACCACAATGAGAATATGAACTAAGGAGCTTCGTGTGCGAAACCTCAGGGGACTTCACCTCTTGATCGCGGAAGACGAGTGGCTGGTGGCCAGCGATCTGGCGACTTTCTTCGCTGACATGGGCGCTATCATCCTCGGACCGGCAGCGACAGTGGAGCAGGCCGGGCGACATGCAAAGGCGGCGGACGCAGCGATTCTGGATATCAATCTGCATGGCCGCCACGTTTTCCCGGTAGCGGATGAATTGATGCGGCGCAACGTGCCTTTCGTCTTCTTCAGCGGGTATGACGAGATCGCCATCCCCGAGCGTTTGCGGTTCGCGAGCAGCCTGAGCAAGTCGTCAAACCGTGCTGTCGTGGTCGATGCGCTGTTCCAGCCGGAGCCCTCTGCAGAGCCATTGACCTTCGCGCAGCCGGCGACCGCGGCGGAGGACGTCGTAGCGCTGCTCCCCAAACTCCGGCTCACCGCGCGTCTGCTGCTGGACGATGCCGGCGCTTCCGACCGCCTTGTCGAGCACACTTTGGAACAGGCGCTTGAAGATATCGACAAAAGGCCCGAAGGGTCGTCGATCGCCGACTGGCTGAACACCATCATGCGCAGGATGGCGCGGCTGCGCGGAGCTTGTCTGCTGCACTGATCCCAGACAGCCGAGCCGCCGGCGACCTGCGTTCGCCGGGCGACCAGCATTCTCAATGCGTCAGGCGGCTTCTGAGCCAGCCGAGAATCCGGTTGCCTTTTATGATCCGGCGGACCCGCGCGGCAGCCCAGCTGGCTTGCATCGTCGCGCCGGCATGGCAGCTGCACACGACGTCATGCAATTGCCAATCGGACAATTCGAAAAAGCGCTTCGCCTCGCCGTAGGTGTCGGACTGCAAGCCGGCCGCGCGCAGCAACGGATCATCGAACGCAACCGCGAGCGGCGATCCGTCCGCGCGCACGCGTTCGCGAACCTCGGGATCGACATATTCGGTGCCCGTTAGCGCGGACAGGCACCGAAGGGGATTGCGGTCCAGCAGTTCCGCCCACCGCTCGATCCGCTGCGTTCTCGTTGCAAGCGGAATCAATCCAAGCCGGTCGACGACTGCCACCGATTGAAGTTCATATGAGGTCTGATGCTTCATTGCTGTCTCCTGTGGTTTGAGGCCGATATCTGCACGGCGCGGCAGACCTGCCGGGCCGGAAGCCCGCGCCTACGAGGGACAGGCGCGGGCCGATCAGGGGTGTTGCCCACCGATCCTCGACAAACGCCTGGCGTGGCGTCTGAAGCGAACCCGAACTGCCAGTCCTCCGCTATGTTCCAGCCATCCTCGCGGTGATGAGCCTGGGCCGGCAGCGAATGGAACTTCGTGCAGATTGCAGGGTTGAACATCTGACCAGTCGTTTGAACCGCTGAACCGCGGTGGCGCCATCACTGCATCGGAGCGGTTCTCAGCCAAGCTTGGAGGCTTGTTGGCGAATGGCCCGTTCCCATGGCCCATCGAACAACCACAATATCATCGTCATCGGGGCGTCGGCCGGCGGGATCGAGCCGCTGAAGCGGATTGTCAACGACCTGCCCGCCGATCTGCCGGCCGCCACGTTCGTCGTGGTGCATATCGGCCAGGTCAGCTACCTGCCGGAGATCCTAGACCGCGCGGGCACACTCGAAACGCAGCCGGCCAGGAACGGTGAAGAGTTCAGGACTGGCTGCATCTATGTGGCGCCACCCGGCTTCCACCTTCTCCTTCACGATGGCCATATGATGCTGCGGCGCGGCCCGCGCGAGAACCTTGCCCGGCCGGCCATCGACCCCTTGTTCCGCTCGGCGGCGCTGAGCTACGGTGCGAGTGTCATCGGGGTTCTGCTTTCGGGTTCGCTTTCCGACGGCACCGCCGGGTTAAGGGCCATCAAGTCCGTCGGCGGGCTGGCTGTCGTCCAGCACCCCAAGGACACGCTGGTGCCGGGGATGATTGAAAGCGCGCTGCGCTATGTCGACGTCGACCACTGCCTGCCCGCTGCCGAGCTCGGCCCTTTGCTGGCAAAGCTTGCGGTCGAGCCGCCCGGAGAATCCTTTCCTCCCCCGCCTGTGGTTAGATTGGAAGCGGCCATTGCCGCGCAGGAGCATTCGACGATGCAAGAAGCGGATCGACTTGGCGAATTGTCAGTGTTTACATGCCCGGAATGTCACGGGCCGTTGTGGGAGATCGAAGACGGTGACATGCTGCGCTATCGGTGTCATACCGGGCATGCCTTCACCACCGACGCGGTGATGGAGGTGCAGGCGGTGGAGGCCGACGATATCCTGTGGAGCCTGCTCCGCTCGCATCAGCAGCGGGCGGCGTTTGCCAAGCGAATGGCAGAGCGGGAGCGGGCGAAGCTCCGCTCCGAACTCGCCGCCGAAATGGGCAGGCGGGCGAAGGAATATGAGGCGGATGCCGCTGTGATCGAACGCATTCTCGAAAGCAGGCGGGTTCAGGTAAGGGGCAATGGCGAAGTCAGCGCGGAAGGCAAGTACTCACAAGGCAAGGGTTAGTTCGCCCGACGATGAAAAACAGCCGGCGTCCTTCCCGATTGTCGGCATCGGCGCATCGGCGGGTGGCATCGCGGCATTGCGGAGCTTTTTTCCCGAGGTGCCCGCCGACAGCGGCTTCGCCTACGTGGTCATCCAGCATCTCGACGCCGAGCACGAAAGTGCACTTGCCAGCATCCTCCAGCGCTCAACCGCGATCGCAACGCAAACAGTTGCCGAAAGCGTAGAGATCAAAGCCGATAACATTTATGTGATCCCGCCAGGTGTTTCGGTGAGGATTGAAGAGCGGCGCTTTCACTTGGTCAAGATCGCGGCCGAGCGCGACAAACGGGCGCCGATCGATGATTTCTTCAGCTCCCTTGCGCAGGAGCAGGCCGAGAACGCCGCCGGAATCATTCTTTCCGGAACCGGCAGCGACGGCACCGTCGGCCTGAGGGCTATCAAGGAGCGCGGCGGACTGACCCTTGCGCAGGAGAGCGCCGAATATGACGGGATGATGCGCAGCGCCGTCCAGAGCGGCCTGGTCGACATGGTGCTTCCCGCGGAGGAGATGGCCGGCAAGCTGGTCAGCTATTTCACTCACGCGAGCCGCACCGAAACCGAGCGGGATCGGCGCAAGCGCGAAGTGACCGAACAGCTTTCGCGCATCGTCGCCCTGCTTCGCTCGCGCACAGGCCATGATTTCAGCGGCTATAAGGACAACACCATTTTGCGGCGCATCCAGCGCCGCATGCAGGTGCTGCAGATCGACGATCCCACCGTCTTCTATGAGCGGCTACGCGAGGACCCGCAGCAGGTCGATCTTTTGTTCCAGGACCTGTTGATCGGCGTCACCAGCTTCTTCCGGGACCCGCAGGCTTTCGAAGCTCTCGAACGTGTGGTCATTCCCCGGCTGCTCGAGAGCCGCAAGCCTGGCGAGACGATCAGGGTATGGGTGCCGGGCTGCGCCACCGGCGAGGAAGCCTATTCGATCGCCATGCTCTTGAAGGAAAACGCGCCGCGCGGCGCCGCCTCGCCCAACTTACAGATCTTCGCCACCGACATCGACGAGCGCGCGCTGGAAGTGGCGCGCGCCGGTCGCTACTCGGCGACGATCGCGCCGGACGTTGCGCCGAAGCGGCTGAAGGAGTTCTTCTCGCGCGAGGACGGTACGTACCGCATTTCCGCCGACTTGCGGGAGATCTGCCTTTTTTCGGCGCACAATCTCTTGCGAGATCCGCCCTTTTCGAAGCTCGACCTGATCGCGTGCCGCAACCTTTTGATCTATATGGGCCCGGAACTGCAGGAAAAGATCGTCCCGATCTTTCACTACGCATTGCGCAACAACGGCTATCTCCTTCTCGGTTCCTCGGAGAACGTCACGCGCCATCCACAGCTGTTCTCGACGGTAGATAAGACAAACCGCATCTTCCAAAGGCGCAACGGGGCCACCACACATCGGTTGCCGGAATTCCCGCTCGCTGCCGCGGCGAGATCGACGGATCCAAGTGCGCGCCGGCGGGCAACGACCGAAACCCTGCAGGAAATCGCGGAGCGTTTGCTCGTCGAGCGCTATTCGCCGGCATATGTGATCGTGAATGCTGCCGGCGAAATGATGCACAGCTCAGGCGGCACGGGCAAATATCTGGAGCTCGCTTCCGGCGCCCCCAGCCACAGCGTCTTTTCCATGGCGCGTCGCGGGTTGCGCATGGATCTGAGGGCCGCGCTCCACAAGGCCGTAAGCACCGGACAGGTGGCAGTCCAGAATAAGATCAGCATCGGCACCAATGGCGGGCGTCAGACGATCAGCCTGGCTGTACAGCCGCTGCCGGGCGATGGTTCTTCCGACCCCCTCTATATGCTGGTCTTCCGGGATGTCGGCGGGATCAAGCCTGAAGCCGAGGACGACGCCATCCACATAACCGACGATGTTGAAAGCGCCAATGTCAGCCAGCTCGAAAGGGAGCTGAGGGAAACCAAGGAGCGTCTGCAGATCACGACGGAGGAACTCGAATCCTCCAACGAGGAGCTGAAATCCTCGAACGAGGAGCTTTCCTCGATCAACGAGGAGTTGCAGTCGTCCAACGAGGAACTGGAGACCTCGAAAGAGGAGCTCCAGTCGATCAACGAGGAGTTGCACACCGTCAATGCCGAGCTCAGTCTGCGCGTCGACGAGCTCACCCGCGCCAACAACGATGTGGCGAACCTGCTCGAAAGCACGCAGATCGCCACCGTCTTCCTCGACCGCGACCTCTGCATCAAGAACTTCACACCGACCGCGCGCGACCTGTTCCGGCTGGTGGAAAGCGATGTCGGACGGCCGCTGGCGCATGTCCGTCCGCGCTTCCCGGCCGACGGCCTGCAGGCCGACATGGAACAGGTGCTGCAAAGGCTTGGCACGATCGAGCGGCAAATCGAGGGCATAGACAACGGCAAGAGCTATATCATGAGGGTGCTGCCCTACCGGACAGTCGACAACATCATAGCGGGCGTCGTCGTCACCTTCGTCGACATTACCCAGATCACGCAGGCCGAGAAAACGATCGGCGCACTCTCGCACGACCTGCGCAACC
Source organism: Mesorhizobium sp. B2-8-5 (assembly GCF_006440675.2). Taxonomy (NCBI): domain Bacteria; kingdom Pseudomonadati; phylum Pseudomonadota; class Alphaproteobacteria; order Hyphomicrobiales; family Phyllobacteriaceae; genus Mesorhizobium; species Mesorhizobium sp. B2-8-5. Next base: position 2,363,848 of record NZ_CP083951.1, on the reverse strand, counting down.
GCGTCGAAAGCCTCGGAACCCTGCTCGACCTCGTGCCGATCGGCATCTTCATCGCCGAGGATGACGCTGGCGTGCAGATCCGCGCCAACCGGCGCGCGGCGGAGCTGTTGGGTCGGCCCGCTGCCGGCACCAAGCTGATATCCGTGCCCGCAATCCTGCCGCTGACGCTCAATGGAACCAAGGTAGGCACCGACGACCAGCCACTGCTCAAGACAATGCGCACCGGCAGGGCAATTCCCGGCTATGAAGCGAGGGTCCAGCATGAAGACGGCACCGCAATCGACGTCATGATGTCGGCCAACCCGCTGTTCGACGAAAAGGGCAAGGTCCGCGGCGCCATCGCGGCGCTGGTCGACATATCCAGCCACAAGGAGGCCGAGCGCAGCCAGGAAAGGCTGCTGCACGAATTGCAGCACCGCGTGAAGAATATCCTGGCCACGATCACCGCGCTGACATCTCGCATGGTTCGCACATCCAGTTCGATGGGCGATTTTTCCACGTCCTTCCAGCAGCGGCTGCAGGCAATGGGTCGAACGCACGACGTGCTGTCTTCCTACAACTGGACAGATGCCGATCTCGAGCAGTTGCTGCGGGCAGTGCTGTCGCCTTACAGCAGCAAGCTGCGCCAGAATATCATCATCCTCGGAAGCCCTTTGCAGCTTGGCGCGAGCGCGGCCGCGACACTCGGCATGGTGTTCTTCGAGCTTGCCAGCAATGCCGCGAAATACGGGGCCCTCTCGACAGAGGACGGTCGCGTCGAAGTAGCCTGGAACACCGACAAACCGGGCATTCTGTCGATCCGCTGGAGGGAAATCGACGGACCTGTCGTCGAAGAGCCGCCAAGGCGGAATTTCGGAACGAGCTTCATCCAGCAGAGTTTGGAGTACGAGCTGGGAGGGAAGGTCGATCTGAGGTTCGAACGCTCCGGGCTTGAATGCGACATAGAAATTCCGCTTGCGTCAGGCAAAGGTCGGTGACATTTGCCGCTGAGCGATGAGGAGTGGACACAACATGCTCTTGTCCGGCCTGAATGTCCTTGTGGTCGAGGACGTATTTATGCTTGCGGAGGATCTCACCGACCGGTTGACCCAAGCAGGATGCACAGTGATCGGCCCGGCACCTACGGTCAGACAGGCGCTTGCACAAATCGATGGTGTTGCCCTGGACGGAGCCGTGCTGGATGTGAACCTTCGGGGGGAGCAAAGCTTTCCGCTGGCCGAGCATCTCACGCTCGGCCGTGTCCCTTTCATTTTCCTTACCGGCTATGACAGCGTCACCGTCTTTCCCGACCAGTTTCGCGACAAGCCCAAGCTGTCGAAGCCGGTCGATTACAACCTGTTGATTGAAGCGGTGTCGCGGTTCCGCAAGAGCGATGCGCCGGACTGAGAAAGCCTGGCCTACGACGTGGTGCGATCACCTATCAACCGGCTCGCAAGTTCGACCAGATGCCGGATCGGCGCAGGCTTCGGCAGAAAAGGCGCGCCATGGAAGACAGCGGACTGGAACGCCGGATCGTAGCCCGAATGGACGACGAAAGGCACACCCGCTTCCTTGAGGCGAGCGGCGGCGGTACCCCGTTGGCCGTCGAGCAATTGGATGTCGATGATGGCCAGATCGGGGTGGTTGTCGTCCAGCCATGTCGCCGCTGCCCGTTCCGAGGCCACGCACGCCACCTCGAAGCCGAGCGCCCTTAAGCCATCCGCCACGTCGCAAGCGATCAAATATTCGTCTTCAATGATCAGTGCCAAAGGCGCTTGCATAACGATCTCCTCAGACACGCTTACCTCCTCCTGGCACACGGCTTGATGTACTCCGCCGGCCAGGGAAGCGCACAATGTTTCGCCCGCAAACGGCTGCGCGGCTGCCGATAGGATTCGGGCTGGCTTGATCCAAGCCTGCGTCCTCGCGCCGGCTAAGTTGGATCACGTCGAGGTCTGACAAGGCCGCGCGGGCCTCGAACAGTCGAAGGAATTGCGACCTCAGCCCATCGCCCCTTGCGGCGGCAATCGCGTGCAAGGGCATAAAGAGATTTATCGTCCGATCCTTCACAGACTTGCCTCCATCACAACGCCGCGGCCGCCTTTTCCCGCTTTGCCTCATCGATAGCGATGGACAAGATTACATCGCCGTCGCCGCCCCGAACCGCCCAGCCCTCCCGCCAAGGTTCGGCAGCCGGATCGTCGAGCAGATCGATCGCCGAGCGCAGCGCTTCATCATGTACAGCTTCGACGTTGGGGAATTCCACCCCATCAAGCCGCCTCAAAACTGCCACCCTCGCGATATTCGAATGTATAGAGACCCACGTCGATTGGCCGCTCGTCGGCGGGCCGGACGGCATCCACGGTGCCGTCCTGGCTACCTTGCGCAGATCGGCCGCCGAATGCCGCGCACTGAACCATCAACTCTTTGGCGCGATCGACAAGCGCGGCATCGCCAGGCAAGCGGTCGGAGAGAACCATGGTGACAGCGATGTTTTCCCCGTCCTCGCCGAGAAATTCGACCGTCACGTGTCCAGTACCGGCATGTATCGCTGTGTCGAGAACTTGCATTCCTGCCTCTTCGTCTCCGCGTCGGGGATACAAAGCTCCCCTGCTCCCGAAAGTTCCGCCCCAGTTCAAGAATCGACTTAGATAGCCGCGCCTGACATCTCCAAAGCGCTCGCGATGAACTCGAAGGCGGCTCCCTGATCGATATCCATCCTAAAGGCCCGGTTGGAACAGCGGGGCCGGAAGCAGGTTTGGAAACAAAGGAGGCGCCGAATGTCACCTAACCAACGCACACCCGCCGAGGCCCGCGGCGAAATCCAGGCCGGCAGGACGCAGGACAAGACCCCCGGGTTCGACCCTGCGGCGGCGCCGCAGGAGACGGATGCCGAGGCCGGCGATGTCCCGACTTCCGCAAAGCCGGCCGGGCCGCGCAAACCGAGCTTCACCAACCAGACAAGCTTTGCCAACGCGATGCGGCCGCCAGAGAACGCGCCCGGCCTGCAACCGCGCAGGAATGGCCCGGTGCTGGTGATCGTGGCGCTGGTTGTACTGGCCGCGGTTGTGTTTCTGCTCGCCGCGGTCTTCCGCCAGGTATGAAAGGAACATCATTCCCCGTCCCAGGTTGGATGGCGCAAGGAGGTAATTGCGATGCCGCGCTTGAGACGTTTGTTTCGTCATCTGTGGCGCTGGAAAGCACAGCCAACAACACACCCCTCTCCAGTCGACGCCATTGTGCGGGTGCTGCGCGAAGCCGAAAAGCAGCGCGGATCCCGACGTTCGGGGTGACAGAGCCCCCGCCGGCTAGTGTCTCCGGGATCGAGCCGGAGTCACTTCTCGTCAAAGATATGCTCGTGGATGATGCCGAGGATCTGCAGCTTGACCGTTTCCCGCGCTTCGGGCTTCACGAAGGGCATCAGCAGATCGACCGTTTCCTCCACCCGCCGCGGCAGGTCGGCGCTCGGATCGCTCAGATAGCTTCCATGAGCATATAGGTTCTCGGTCAGCTTTTTGCTCAGGTCGGAAAAGAGTCCCATGCCATTGCTCCTTGCTGATCCAACAGCCTGAGCGCCCACGCGGTTCCCTCGGCCGACCGCATAGCAATCGGCCGCGCGCAAATCCTCCTTGCCCGAAATCCTACCCGCCCGAGGAACATTCGGTCCAACCGGATGTTCGGCCGAACCACTCAGGAGGATCGAATGGGAAACAGGAAACTGGCGGTCGTCACCGGCGCCTCGAGCGGCATCGGCAAGGCGCTCGCGAAACTCTGCGCCAAGGACGGCTACGATCTAGCCATTGTCGCCGATGAGCCGGCCATCGAGCAGGCCGCCGAGGCGCTCCAGTCGCATGGCGTCTCGGTCGACGCAGTGGAGGCCGACCTTGCAAGCGAGGACGGCGCCGACAAATTGATCGCCAAGATCGGCGATCGCGACATCGATCTTCTCTTCCTCAATGCAGGGCGCGGCCTGGGCCGCGGCTTTGTCGACCAGGACTGGAGCGAGGCACGCCGCGTCATCGACACCAACATCACCGGCACCGTCTACCTCGCCCATAAGCTCGGCCGCAAAATGGTGGAGCGCGGCCGCGGCCGGATCCTGTTCACCGGCTCGATTGCCGGCTTCATGCCGGGTACGTTCCAGGCGGTCTACAACGGCACCAAGGCTTTCATCGATTCCTTTGCCATCGCGATGCGCCACGAGCTGAAAGACAGCGGCGTGAGCGTGACCGTGCTGATGCCGGGGGCCACGCAGACGCGCTTCTTCGAGCGTGCCGATATGATGGACACCGAGGTCGGAACGCAGGAGAAGGACAACCCCGCGGATGTGGCGAAAGACGGCTACGATGCCTTGATGGCAGGCGAAGAACAGGTCGTCAGCGGCTGGAAGAACAAGATGCAGGTCGCCGCCGCCCATGTCACGCCGGTCGGCGCGCTGGCCGAACAGCACCGCGAGATGGCCGAGCCGGGTTCGGCGAAAGAGGGCTGAAAATGATCCGGGGACATTCCCGCTCAGCGTCAGTTCCGCCGCATCGCTAGGACCCACAATTCATAGGAACAATCCCAATGAAAGCCCTGACATGGCATGGCAAAGGCGACATTGGTTGCGATCAGGTCGCCGATCCGGCGATCGAGAACGACCGCGATATCATCATTAAGGTCACCTGCTGCGCCATATGCGGTTCGGACCTGCATCTGATGGACGGCTACATGCCGACGATGAAATCGGGCGACGTGCTGGGCCACGAGACCATGGGCGAAGTGGTGGAGGTCGGCCGCGCCCATACGAAGTTCAAGAAGGGCGATCGCGTCGTCGTGCCCTTCAACATCTCGTGCGGAGAATGCTGGTTCTGTCAGAACAGCCTGTTCTCGCTCTGCGACCGGTCGAATCCCAACGCCGAGCAGGCTGCCAAGGTCATGGGCCAGTCGCCCGCGGGCCTGTTCGGCTATTCGCATCTGGTCGGCGGCTACTGGGGAGGACAGGCCGAGTATCTGCGCGTTCCCTTCGCCGATGTCGGCCCCATCAAGGTGCCCGACGGCATCGATGACGAGCAGGTGCTGTTCCTCTCCGATATCTTTCCGACCGGCTACATGGCGGCCGAGAATGCCGGCATCCAGGAAGGCGACACTGTCGCCATTTGGGGTTGTGGACCGGTCGGCCAGTTTGCCATCCAGAGCGCGTGGATGCTCGGCGCCGGCCGCGTCATCGCCATCGACAAGGTGCCGGAACGGCTTGCCATGGCGCGCGACTACGGCAAGGCGGAAACGCTCGATTTCAGCAATTCCGATATTTACGATGCCCTGATGGCCATGACCGGCGGGCGCGGGCCGGACAGTTGCATCGACTGCGTCGGCACCGAGGCCGATGCCACCGCAACGACCGATTCCATGCTCGATAAGGCCAAGGCCACCGTCTATCTCGGCACCGACCGGCCGCATGTGCTGCGAGGTGATCTATTGCTGCCGCAAGGGCGGCACCATCTCGGTGCCCGGTGTCTATATCGGCCTGGTCGATCACATTCCCTTCGGTGCGGCGATGAACAAGGGGCTGACATTCCGCATGGGCCAGACCCACACCCAGCGCTATCTCGAGCCGCTCCTTCAAAAGGTCGAGAGCGGCGAGATCGACCCGTCCTTCGTCATCACCCACCGCGCCGGCCTCGAAGACGGACCCGGCCTCTACAAGACATTCCGCGACAAGCAGGACGGCTGCATCAAAGTGGTGATGCGCCCGCACGGCTGATAGCGCCGATAGCGAATGATAGGCTTTGCAGATCTCTGACTGAACCAGGAAGGTTCGAAATGGCTCAAGCGAAAGATACGTCCAAGCCTCCAGTGAAGTCGCCCGACCGCGGAGGTCTTCCACATCCGCGTCGCGATGCGCAGGGCAGCGATGCAGGCGCGAAGCCGATCGCTCCGAAGACCGCAGGCGCCCCGGAGCCATCGTCCTCGCAGCTCGATAACCGTGTTGCCAGCCGCAATGCCGGCCGGCGCCGCGAGGCCGGGCCGACACCCAGGCCGACGGACAAGCCGCTCGATTGAGCGGGACGAACAAATGCGGCAGCCTGACCGCCTGTCGCGGCGCCGTTGCAGGGTCTCCTCTCCCTTCAACGGCGCCATGACACTATCCTTGGCCGTCAGCTCTTCCGGCTGCGCTCGACGAATTTGTTGAAGCGGCTCGTTCCGCCGCCAGCTTCATCCTGATGCAGGAAGGCGAGATCGTTCTCGTCGAAGATGCGGAAGAATTCGTCCCATTCGATCGGTTCGAGCGTGTCTTCGGGCTCGCCGAAATCGATGCGCAGAATGCCGCCCTTGCCTTTCGTGCGAACGACAGCCGGCTGGCCATTCCGTTCTTCTACCCACTTCCGGATTTCGTCGTGGTTGGTGGTCGTCTTGGCCTCGGACATGGACTTTCCTTTCTGCAGCGGGGACCGATGAGCGGTCCTAACAGCAGCCAACAGGCAATGTTCCAGATGGTGGAACGGCTCTCTGACAAAGCTGCGGCACCTCCTGAGACGGGAACTTTGTTGAAGCAGGGAACAAACCTTTTGCCGCGCAGTTCGGGGCGCCGAAGCCAAATCCGCAAGGGAGTCATCGTGAAACGTGTATTGGTTACGGGAGGTTGCGGCTTCATCGGCCGCCACGTCGCCCAGGAACTCACCGACCATGGCTATCAGGTGCGCCTGCTCGACGCGCTTGTCGAACAGGTGCACGGCGCCGAAGCCATCAACCTCCCTACGGGGGCCGAACTGATCAAGGGGGACGTGCGCGACCGCGACGCTGTCGCTGAGGCGGTTTCAGACGTCGATGCCGTGATCCATCTGGCGGCCGAGGTTGGCGTCGGCCAGTCCATGTACGAGATCGCCCGCTATGTCGGCACGAACGATCTCGGCACGGCGGTGCTGCTCGAGGCACTCATCAAGAAGCCGGTCGAACGGATCGTCGTGGCGTCCTCCATGAGCATCTATGGTGAAGGCCTCTATCAGACTCCGGACGGCGAGCGGATCGACAATGCGCGCCGCAAGCCTGCCGATATAAGGGAGGGCCGCTGGGATTTGCTGTCGGCGACCGGCCAAACACTGTCGCCTCTTCCGACGGACGAGGAGAAGCGGCCCGATCTCGCCTCGATCTACGCGCTGACCAAGTATGCGCAGGAACGCGCGGTGCTGATCTTCGGCCAGGCCTACGGCGTCGATGCCGTTGCACTGCGCCTGTTCAACGTGTTCGGCGCCGGACAGGCGCTTGCCAATCCCTACACCGGCGTTCTCGCCAACTTCGCCTCGCGCCTTGCCAACGGCAAGCGGCCGACGATCTTCGAGGACGGCGAGCAGAAGCGCGATTTCGTTCATGTGCGCGATGTCGCCACCGCGTTCCGGCTGGCGCTGGAGCAGCGCCAGGCCGCCGGCCATGCCATCAACATCGGCAGCGGCCACGCCTATTCGATCAGGGACGTGGCCCGTCTTCTTGCCAAGGCTATGGGCATCCCAAAGCGGCCGCCCGAAATCCTCACCAAGGCGCGCTCGGGCGATATCCGCAACTGCTTCGCCGACATCGCCAAGGCCCGGGAACTGCTGGGCTTTGAGCCGAAGCGTCGGCTGGAAGATTCGCTCGGCGAATTCGCGGCATGGGTCCGCAACAGCGTCGTTATCGACCGGGGCGCGGACATGCGGCGCGAGCTGGAAGAGCGGGGATTGGTCTCATGACCCAGAGCCACCGCCATCCGCGCAAGGCACCGATAGCCGTCATTGGCGGCAGCGGCTTCATCGGCTCCAACCTGGCCGACAGCCTGCTATCCGATGGCGAGGCCGTGCTTGTCGTCGACAATCTCAGCCGCCCGGGCGTCGAGCAGAATCTCGACTGGCTGGCGCAAAAGCACGGCGACCGGCTGAGCGCCGAAACAGTCGACATACGCGATGCCAGCGCACTGGCGGCGGCGCTGGCGCCGGCAAAGGCGATCTTTCACCTCGCCGCCCAGACCGCCGTGACGACCAGCCTGGTCGATCCCGCGCAGGATTTCGACATCAACCTCAAAGGCACGTTCAACGTGCTGGAGACCGCTCGCAGCACCGGCGTCCCGGTAGTCTTCGCCAGCACCAACAAGGTCTATGGCAGCCTGCCCCAGATCGCGGTGCGGCAAGCCGACGATCACTGCGAGCCGCTTGACGAGAAGGTGCGTGCGAGCGGGGTCGATGAGAAGGTGGGCCTTGATTTCTGCACGCCCTATGGCTGCTCGAAGGGCGCGGCCGATCAGTATGTGCTCGACTATTCCAAATCCTACGGACTCCCGACAGCGGTGCTGCGCATGAGCTGCATCTACGGGCCGCGCCAGTTTGGCACCGAGGATCAGGGCTGGGTCGCGCATTTTCTACTCAGCGTCTTGTCCGGCCGGCCGATTACCGTTTATGGCGACGGCAGGCAGGTGCGCGACATCCTGCATGTGTCCGATGCCGTAGCCGCCTATCGCGGCGTGTTGGCCAGGATTGAGGACCTCAAGGGCCAGGCGTTCAACCTGGGCGGCGGCCCGAGCAATGCGGTCAGCCTGCGCGTGCTGCTGGCGGAGATAGCCGAGATGACGGGCAGCGACGTCGCGCTTCGCCACGACCGCGAGCGCGTTGGCGACCAACCATTCTTCGTCGCCGACACGCGCAAGCTGCAAGCCGCGATCGGCTGGCAGGCGCGTGTCCCATGGCGCGAAGGCGTCTGCGATCTCGCCAGCTGGCTGGTGCGACATCGGCTCCAGTCGCGCCCGGAAGCCACGAGGTACGTCGCATGAAAGTCGCCTTGGTCAATCCGTTCTGGACGTATGAGCACAGCATCTATTTCGGCTGCCGGCAGCCGCATCTGCCGCTGGAGCTCGGCTATTCGAAGGCAATGCTGGAAGCGGATGGTCACGACGTCATGATGCTGGACGGGCAATTGCAGGTCCTCGACAACGCGGCGCTGGCAGAGCAGGTGGCGTCATTCGCGCCGGACATGACCGTGGTCACCACCGCGCCGACCTATCTGTTCTGGCGCTGCGCGCCGCCTGAACTGCGCGTGCCGGGGGAATTCCTCAGCCATCTCGCCGGACGCGGCGGACGAACCGTGGCGGTCGGACCGCATGGCTCGGCGACGCCTGCACCGACCCTACGCAAGCTCGGCGTCGATGTCGTCGTGCGCGGTGAATGTGAGGACGTCGTGACGGAGCTTGCACGGCAGAGCGACTGGAGCAAGATTGCGCATACGGCCCGGCTCCAAAACGACCTTCCAGTGTGCAATGGCGGCGTGCATGCCAGCCCGTTCGTCGATCATGCTGCGCTCGCCTGGCCGTCCGACTGGATCGCCGCGCATGGCCACCACCACCACAGGTTCGATGCCCATCAGAAGGGCGCCGGCGCCGAGGTGGAAGCGTCGCGCGGCTGCCCCTATAATTGCAGCTTCTGCGCCAAGATCGATTTCCGCGATGCATATCGGCGCAGGAAGCACGACGCCGTTGTGGCCGAGATCGACGGTTTGATCACTCAAGGGGTCGGCTATATCTATTTCATCGACGAGATCTTCCTGCCGCAGAAGGCGCTGCTGGAGGCCTTGGTCGAACGCGACGTCCAGTTCGGCGTTCAGACACGTATCGACCTCTGGAAGCCGGAACTGCTCGAACTGCTTGGCGCGGCCGGCTGCGTCTCGATCGAGGCCGGTCTTGAAAGCCTGACCGTCGAAGGCCGCGCGATGCTCGCCAAGCGCTGTCGGCTCGACACAGAGGATCTGGCTGCGCTTCTGGTTGACGCCCGCCGTCATGTGCCTTTCGTCCAGGCCAATCTGATTGGCGTGGTCGAGGACGACCCGACGCTGGTGGACTATTGGCGCAAGCACCTCGTCGATCACGGCGTCTGGGCGAACGAGCCCGTGCCGCTCTATCCCTATCCGAGCTCTCCCAGCTACCGCGAATTGTGGGGCGAACCCGACGACCTCGCCTGGGAGCGCGCCCATGAGCACTACCTCGCCTCCTTCCGATCCTTCAGCGACATCCAGGACCAGCGGCCGCATGCGCTGGCTGAGTTGGAGTCCTCATGCTGCAATCACTGACCCATCGTCCGCGGCGCATCCTTATGACGACTGACGCCGTCGGCGGAGTCTGGCGCTATTCGCTCGATCTGGCGCGAGAGCTGGTGGCCAGCGGCGACAGCATCGTGCTTGCCGGGCTGGGACCCGAGCCTTCCCCCGAACAGGCTCGGGAAGCGCGGTCCATCGCCGCGCTGGTTTGGCTGAAATGCCCGCCGGACTGGATGACGCGCGACACGAAAGATCTCGACCGGTTGCCTGGCGAATTGCAGGAGCTTGCGTCGGACTATGCAATCAATCTCGTACACCTCAATGCGCCGGCGCAGGCAGCCGGTCTCGAGCTGACTTGTCCGATCGTCGCGGTATCCCATTCCTGCGTGGTCACATGGCTGTATGCAGTGCGGGCGCAAATGCCCGAGGGCGATTGGGCGTGGCAACGAGAGCGCAACCGCGCCGGATTCGACCGCGCCGAAGCCATTGTCGCGCCGAGCCGAAGCCATGCCGCCATGCTCGGAGCCTGCTACGGTCCGATCGCGGGCTTGAGCGTGGTCCACAATGGTGCGCTCCCCGGCCCGGCAAGCGCGCATCGTGAGTCCTTCGTTCTCGCTGCCGCCCGCTGGTGGGATGAGGGCAAAAACGGATTGGCGCTCGATGCCGCGGCTGCCTTGTGTGGCCCTCCCGTTTTCGCCGCAGGCGAAACTGAAGGTCCGGATGGACAGCGCCTGTTCTTCGATCATTGCATCTCGCTTGGCTCGATCAGCCATTGCGAGGTTCGGCAATTGATGGCGCGGGCCAGCATGTTTGTCTCGCCGTCCATCTACGAGCCTTTCGGGCTGGCCGCCCTGGAGGCAGCCTCTGCGGGCACCCCCTTGGTGTTGGCGGACATCGCGACCTACCGCGAGATCTGGGACGGAGCAGCGACGTTCTTCGACGCGCGCGATCCCCACGCGCTTGCCGGCTGCATCGCCAGGCTCTCGCGTGACGAAAGCTTGCGACGCCAGTTCGGTCAGCGCGCCGCCCGACGGGCGCGCAAATTCTCGCTCAGCGCCCAGACGGCGCGGATGCGAGAGGTCTACGATCGGGCGGCGACGGCCATGGCAGGGCTTTGACCATGCGCTTCGTGTTCTACACCCATTCCGCCGTTTCCGACTGGAATCACGGCAACGCGCATTTCCAGCGCGGCATCATGCGCGAGCTCGTCGCGCGCGGACATGAGGCGGTCGCGCTGGAACCCGCCGACGGCTGGAGCCGATCGAATCTGCTTGCCGAGCAAGGCCCTTTCGCCGTCGAGCGCTTCCGCAAGGATTTCCCGGAGCTGATGGCGCTGAGCTATGGCCCCGGCTTCGCGCACGAAGCCTGGCTCGCCGGCGCAGATGTCGTGATCGTCCACGAATGGACGGACAAGGATCTTGTCGCGCGCATCGGACAGGCGCGAGCCTATGGCAATTTCACGCTCCTGTTCCACGACACCCATCACCGCGCCGTATCGGCGATGCAGGCGATAGCGGCACTTCAGCTCGAGCATTACGACGGGGTGCTGGTCTTCGGCGAGGTGCTGCGCGAGAGCTATCTTCGCGCCGGCTGGGGCAAACGGGTCTTCACCTGGCATGAGGCGGCGGACGACCGGCTGTTCAAGCCGTGCCCGGATGTCGACCCCGTCTCCGACCTCGTCTGGATCGGCAATTGGGGCGACGACGAACGCAGCGCCGAGATCTCCGAGTTCCTGATCGAGCCGGCGAGCGCTCTCGCGCTGTCGGGAACCGTGCACGGCGTGCGCTATCCGACCGATGCCCGAGCCGCGCTTGCCGAGGCAGGGCTGCGCTATGATGGCTGGATTGCCAATGCCGACGTGCCGAAGAGCTTCGCCCGGCATCGCGTCACCATGCACATCCCCCGCCGGCCTTATCGGGAGAGCCTGCCCGGCATTCCGACCATACGCATGTTCGAGGCGATGGCCTGCGGCATTCCGCTGGTCTCGGCGCCATGGTCGGATGTCGAAGGACTGTTCCGTGCCGGCACGGATTTCCTGTTCGCCCGGAACGGCGCCGAGATGCGGGGTCACCTTCGCGACGTGCTGAACGACAGCCAGCGCGCGGAGGCGCTGGCCGCGTCCGGCCGGGAAACCATCCTTGCGCGCCACACATGCCGGCACCGCGTCGACGAGTTGTTCGACATTCTCGCCGCATGCGGCAATCGCGAGGTCGCTGAAATCAAACCTGCAAGGGAGGCCGTCGCATGAAGATCGCCTTTTACGGATCGAGCCTTCTGTCGTCCTACTGGAACGGCGCGGCCACCTATTATCGGGGCTTGCTCAAGGCATTGTCGAAGCGCGGCTATGACATCGTCTTCTATGAGCCCGATGTCTACGATCGCCAGAAGCATCGCGATATCAAGGCGCCGGACTGGTGCAGCGTCGTCGTCTACGAGCCGACAGCGCATGCGCTGATGCAGGTCGCCTCGCGCGCCGCGCAGGCAGACGTCGTGGTCAAGGCAAGCGGCGTCGGCTTCGAGGACGAGGCGCTGCTGCATGCGGTTCTCGACAACGCTCGCCCGGATGCGCTGACCGTGTTCTGGGACGTCGACGCGCCAGCGACCCTAAGCGAGTTGCGCAATCATGCCGAACACCCCCTGCATGAGACGTTGAAGAGGATTGGCCTTGTTCTGACCTATGGCGGCGGCGATCCCGTGGTTTGGGATTATCGCGCGCTCGGCGCCGCGGAATGCGTGCCGATCTACAACGCGCTCGATCCCGAGACACATCATCCGGTCGCCGCAAATCCGGGCTTTGCCTGTGACCTCGCTTTCCTCGGCAATCGGCTGCCCGACCGCGAGGCGCGCGTCGACGCCTTCTTCTTCGACCCGGCCCGTGTGCTTGGCAGCCAACGCTTCCTGCTCGGTGGATCCGGCTGGGGCGACAAGCCCTTGCCGGCGAACGTTTCGTGGCTCGGCCATGTCGGTACGCGCGATCACAACGCCTTCAACGTCACGCCGAAGGCGGTGCTCAACATCAGCCGCGACAGCATGGCGGCCAACGGGTTTTCGCCCGCGACACGCGTCTTCGAAGCGGCGGGCGCGGGTGCATGCCTAATCACCGATGCCTGGCTCGGCGTCGAGTTGTTCCTGACCCCCGGCGAAGAGATCCTGGTCGCGCGGGACGGTGCCGACGTCGCCGAGATCGTGCGCACGCTGGCGCCGACACGGGCGAAGGCGATCGGCGCCGCAGCGCTGCGGCGCGTTCTGGCCGAGCATACCTACACGCTGAGAGCCCGGCTGGTGGACGACATCTTCAAGGCGCATTTCGAGCGCCGGGCAATGGAGGCCGCGGAATGACGAAACCGCTCGACATCGTTTTCCTCGGACTTTCGTTATCCTCATCCTGGGGCAACGGCCACGCGACGACTTTCCGGGGGCTGCTGCGCGCGCTCAACGAGCTCGGCCATCGCGTCACCTTCCTCGAACGCGACGTGCCCTGGTACGCGCATCACCGGGACCTGCGCGACCCCGATTTCTGCGACTTGCGCTACTACCAGACGGTCTCAGAGCTGCGCCGCAATCACCGGCAGGAGTTGCAGCGGGCCGACGCGGTGGTGATAGGCTCCTTCGTGCCGGAAGGCAGGGCCATCATCGACGACCTCGCTTCGCTGTGCACTGGACAGTTCTGCTTTTACGACATCGACACGCCAGTGACGCTGGCGCGGGTTGCCGAGGACGATTGCGATTACCTTGCCCGCAGGCAGATCCCCTATTTCGACGTCTACTTCTCCTTCACCGGCGGACCGACGTTGCAGCGCCTCAGATCGGAGTTCGGCGCACTCCGAACGGAGCCGCTCTACTGCTCGGTCGATCCAAAGCGACACCATCGCACCAGAGACGCGATCGAATGGGATCTCGGCTATCTTGGAACCTACAGCGCCGACCGGCAGCTCGCCCTCGAAACGCTGCTGCTGGAGCCGGCGCGGTGCCTGCCGGACCGCCGCTTCGTCGTCGCCGGCTCGCAATATCCATTCGACATCGCCTGGCCGGACAACGTCCAGCGGATCGAGCACCTGCCGCCCGCCGAACATGCCGCCTTCTACAGCCGCCAGCGTTACACATTGAACCTTACGCGGGCGTCAATGATCGCGGCAGGATGGTCGCCCAGCGTGCGGCTCTTCGAGGCCGCCGCCTGCGGCACACCGATCATCAGCGACCGCTGGCCCGGTCTCGATAGCTTCTTCCCCGAATCGACGATCGAGACCGCAGCCAGTGCCGGCGACGTGCAGGAAATCCTCACAGCCAAATCGGAGCGGGCCAGACTCGATATGGCCCGCTCGGCACGCGAGGCGGTGCTTGCAAGCCACACCGGCGGCGCTCGGGCGCGTGAATTCGTTCTGACTTTGACTCAGTCAGTCCATACGCGCGCGGCGATCGATCTGAACGTGGAAAGTGCAGCATGAATAGCAGACAGGAGACTTTGCAGATGCGGCGATCAAGAAGGGTTCAGCAGACACGGACGGCGCTTGTCGCCGGCGGTGCCGGTTTCCTCGGTTCGCATTTGTGCGAGGCCCTGCTTCACGACGGGTATCGCGTCATATGCGTCGACAACTTTCTTACGGGCCGAATGGAGAATGTCAGCTCGCTAATCGGCCAAGCCCGGTTCCGGCTGATCGAGCAGGACGTTTGCGTCCCGCTGGAACTCGGCGAGGCTGTCGACCGCGTTTTCAACCTGGCCTGCGCGGCATCGCCGCCCCGCTACCAGGCCGATCCGGTCCACACAACGCGCACCTGTGTGATCGGAACGCTCAATCTGCTCGAGCTCGCCGCAAGCAACGGCGCCCGCTTCCTGCAGGCTTCGACCAGCGAAGTCTACGGCGATCCAGAACAGCACCCACAGCGCGAGGACTATGTCGGCCACGTCAACTGCACAGGACCGCGCGCCTGTTATGATGAGGGCAAGCGCACCGCGGAGACGCTCTGCTTCGATTATCTGCGGGCCGAGATGGCCGATATTCGCGTCGCCCGCATCTTCAACACCTATGGTCCCAGAATGGACCCAGCCGACGGCCGCATCGTGTCCAACCTGGTCATGCAAGCGATCGAGAAACGGCCGCTGACGATATTCGGCGATGGCCGGCAAACCCGCTCATTCTGCTATGTCAGCGACATGATCGGAGGATTGCGACGCCTTATGGATGTCGATCCCAATCCGCGACAGCCGGTCAATCTGGGCAATCCCGGCGAGTTTTCGATCCTCGAATTGGCAAGGCTGGTTCGGGAACTGACCGGCAGCAGATCACCCGTGAAATTCCTGCCCTTGCCGCAGGACGACCCGCGCCGCCGGCGGCCCGACATAGGCCGCGCAAGAGCGCTTCTCGGCTGGTCACCGAAGGTGCCTCTCAGGCAAGGCCTACTGCAAACCATCGCCTTTTTCTCGAGGCTCGACGACCTCGCGATGGAGGCCATCGTACCGGTCAAGAGGACTGAGGCCGGAAAAGCTCAGAACCTTCAGCTCTGAGGCGGTGGCTTCCTTCACCGTAGCGGAACAACCGACCGGGGTTGCGGTTGGACATGACAACCGTCATGGAGAAGAACTGTGCAGCCGAAGCGACCAATCAAGGACATCGACCAGATGGCGGCGGCCGAAACCGCCGCGTTCCTGCGGCGAGCCTCCATCACCTATCTCGAATGTTGCGTCAGTCTGATGATGACACATCTGCAGCGCGAGGAAGTGGCCACAATTCTGGAGGAGGAAGCGGACATGCTGCGCAGGCTGGACTGATCAGGTCCTCGCGCGCTCGATAAAACGCGAAAGCCTGGTTTCGTAGCGGTCGGCGGCGCGCGTGGCTCTTATCCGCTCATCGCCGTGTGTCGACTGTCGGGCCATCGTCCACAGCCCAAGCTGGAAGGCGAGATAGCAGGGCTCCATGTAGTCCACCAAGGAATGATCGACGGCACGCGACATTTCTGCCTCAACGCCTTGGATGAGCCGCGAAAGCTCGGCGTCGGAAAGCTCATATTCCACCGTCGCGCCTGCAATGTCCCACGTTATGTCCTGACAGCCGACAATGTCGTGCGAGCGGCAATGGTCGACGGCGTCCGTCTTGAGCAGGGTTCCCTCCGGCCGAACCAGAAATTCCCACGGGTGCAGGCGTCCGTCGATCTCGATCCTCCGCAGGAAGGAATGTGAGGAGTGGCGGGCGAACCAACCCTTTAATGCTTGGGCCGGCTCTTCCCCCAAGGCTTCCCTGCAGTTTTGCATGGCCATGTCTGCAAGCCTCTCCAGCGACGCGCCGGCCTCTTCCGTCTGCAACTCGGCAGCGCGCCAGCCGAGATAGCGTCCAAGCCATTCGACCAGCAGGTCCCTGGCCAGCTCTGTCCGATCCAGCCTGTCCGCGTCTGTCCAACGCTCGATCAGGAAGCCGTGGCAGAGTCCGGCAGGCTGCGTTCCAAAACCGGCCCTGTGCACCGACCTTGCCGTGTGCAGCTTGTGCTGCCCGGTCCCGCCGAGACCGGCGAACTTGACCAACCAACGCTCCGTGCCCGCCAGTGCCAGGAATTTTCGCCGCTCAAATCCGGCAAACACCGGAGGCCAATGCTCCGGCGCCGTGGAAATATGCTTGCGCCATTCGCCGCCGGAAATGTCGCTGAGTTCGACATCGGCCTTGCCGAGGAGGTTCGCCACCCATCGGCGAAGGTTCGGCGCGACGCATCCATCGAAGGCCGCTTCGAAGTCCGCGACATGGCGCGAGCAGTGACTCCAAATAGCCTGCATGTCTGCCGAAGCTTGCACGCCCGGCCCGCCACGGTGGCTTGGGAACAGATGAATGCGCTCCTGGTCGATGTCCTGCCGGCGCAGCCAGGCAACGACAGCATGAAAGGAACTGCCGGAGAGGCCCGGACCTTCATCAACGATGGCAAATTTGGCAAGAGGTCTGTCGCGCCAAGAGCCGAGGAGTTCGGGCGCGGCGCAAATGTGCCGGGAAAACGGATGGCCGATCGGTCGCACGCTAACAGGCGGCGGCGCATGCAGGGCGGCGGCGACCATCGCCGCCAAGCCGAGACCAATGCTGCGGATGCCGATGACGCATGTGTTTGCGTCGAGTCCCGACCGCAGCGCTGCAAGCAGATAGGTTTCCGGATATAGCGCATAAAGCGCGTAGCCTTCGGCCGGGCCGGTGGTTATTTCGTTGCCACAGTCCATGCCGGCAAGCTTCGCAAGCAGCGACGCATCGAGCACTCCATGCCGGACAAATCCTTGTTGCCAGGATCGCAGCACTTCCTCCGACAACTCGACGAGAATTTCCGACCCCAGCTTCTGTCTCGAGGAATTCCAATCGCCGCCCTTGATGTCGAATTCCGCATCGGCAAGGCCTTGTATAAGTTCGGAAGCGCCGACGAAAAGATCGACCAGGGCAGCGTGGCGCTCGATGCCCGCGGGCAGATCGCCGATCGCTCTCGCGGCGGCCAACACAGCTTCCCTGAGCTGTTGTGCGCTGTGCGCTCGCTTGTGGTCGCCGAAGACGATCATGCGGCTCCTACCCGGCTGTCTGCCGCCAACGCGAACCGCGTCTCTTTTGATCCGCAACCCAGCCCAGCAATTTTCGGACGCCGGGCAATTTTTCGCGGCGCCACGGAACATTCGAGGCCGCTCCCGGTTCGGCGGCGAGGAACTTACCTCCAACCAAAAGGGGCAGCGGTTTCGTGACATCGAAGAAAGTTCGTATCGGCATCGTCGGCGTGGGCAATTGCGCGTCATCTCTTGTGCAAGGTCTCTCCTACTATCGCCACGTCAACGGCAACGAGCCGATCCCCGGGCTGATGCATGCCGATCTCGGCGGCTATCATGTCGACGACATTGAGGTCGTCTGCGCCTTCGATGTCGCGAAAAACAAGGTTGGACGCGATGTGGCGGAAGCGATCTACACCGCGCCCAACAACACCTTTCGTTTTGCTGATGTCGCGCCGACCGGCGTTCGTGTGGAGCGCGGTCCAACACTCGACGGCATCGGCAAATATCTCCGAGAGGAGATCGAAGAGTCGGATGAACCGGCCGCAGACGTAACCACCCGGCTCCGCGGGAGCGGGGTCGAGGTGCTGATATCCTATCTTCCGGTCGGCTCCGAACAGGCGACGCGCTTCTATGCCGAATGCGCGCTTGAGGCCGGCTGCGCTTTCGTCAATTGCATCCCTGTCTTCATCGCCTCGCGGCCGGAATGGCGCAAGCGCTTCGAGGAACGTGGCCTTCCCCTGGTCGGCGACGACATCAAGAGCCAGGTCGGTGCAACCATCGTGCATCGGCTGCTCGCCAATCTCTTCCGTGAGCGCGGCGTTCGCATCGATCGCACCTATCAGCTCAACTTCGGCGGCAACACCGACTTCCTCAACATGCTCGAGCGCGAGCGGCTGGAATCGAAGAAGATCTCGAAGACGCAGTCCGTCACCAGCCAGATCGACGTCCCGCTTGAGGCCGGCAACATCCATGTCGGACCCAGTGACCATGTCCCGTGGCTGACCGATCGCAAATGGGCCTATATCCGTGTCGAAGGCACTACTTTTGGAGGCGTGCCGCTCAATGCCGAGCTCAAGCTGGAGGTCTGGGATTCGCCCAACTCGGCCGGCGTCGTCATCGACGCCCTCCGCTGCGCAAAGCTCGCCCTCGACCGCGGCATCGCCGGCGCGCTCACAGGCCCCAGCAGCTACTTCATGAAGTCGCCGCCGGAGCAGTTCACCGACGCGGAAGCGCGCCTGCGCACGCTCGCCTTCATCGCCGGTAACGACAAGCCTATGCTGGACGCCGCCGAATGACCACGACGTTCTTTCTCATCCGCCACGCGGCGCATGATCATGTTGGCTCATACCTGGCCGGGCGGCTCGAAGGCGTTCGCCTCGGCGAAGCCGGCCAGGCGCAGGCACTGCACCTCGCGCGGCGACTGACGCGAGAGCCGCTCGCGGCGATCTTGAGCAGTCCGCGCGAGCGCACGCTGGAAACAGCGAAGCCGATCGCCATCGCTTGCGAGATTGAGAAGATCGCGATCTGCAAGGAACTCGACGAGATCGACTTCGGCGAGTGGTCCGGCAAGACATTCGAAGAACTGAGCGGCGATGCAAGCTGGCGGCTTTGGAACGACCAGCGCCAGAGCGCCCGCACGCCGAGCGGCGAGACCATGCTGGATGTGCAGCACAGGATGATCGGCCTGATGGACGCGCTGCGCGAGAATGGACAGGGTCAGTGCATCGCGCTTGTCAGTCATGCCGATGTGATCAAGGCGGCTGTCTGCGCGATCCTCGGCCTGCAGCTTGGCGACTGCTTTCGCTTCGATATCGCGCCGGCCTCCATCACAACAGTCGTCCACGGCGACTGGGGCTCCAAACTGATCCGTTTGAATGAAGTTGCCTGAGGGAGTGGTCGCCCATGCGCATGGTCATATTCGGTCTGACCGTTACATCGTCGTGGGGCAATGGGCATGCCACGCTCTGGCGGGGACTGATTAGCGCGCTAGCACCGCTTGGCTGGTCGATCAGCTTCTTCGAGCGCAATACACCGTACTATGCCGGCGCCAGGGACATCGACCGGTTGAGCGGCGGCGGTGTCGTTCTTTACCCGGATTGGGAGGATATCCGCCAAGAGGCCGAGGCAGCGATACGGCAGGCCGACGTCGTCATCGTCACCTCCTATTGTCCAGATGCCGTGGAGGCCTCGCGGCTCGCCAACGACCGCTGTCGCGGCCTGAAAGTATTCTACGACCTTGATACACCGGTGACGCTGGCGAGCATCGAGCGAGGTGATTACCCGGCCTATTTCGAGCCGGAAGGATTGCGCGATTTCGATCTGGTCCTCAGCTATACAGGAGGGCCGGCGATCGATGCGCTGAAGCGCATTCTCGGCGTGCGCCACGTCCTGCCGCTCTACGGCCATGTCGACCCCGACCGTCACCAGCCGGCGCAGCCAAGGCCCGAGTTCGCCGGCGACCTATCCTATCTCGGGACCTACGCCGAGGATCGGCAGGCAGGCGTCGAAATACTGCTTGTCGCTGCCGCCGCCCGGCTTCCAAACCGACGTTTCATCATCGGCGGGGCGCAATACCCGCAGGACTTCCCCTGGAGCGGCAACATCTATTTCGTCCGGCACCTGCCGCCCGCCGATCACCCTGCCTTCTTTTCCTCCTCGCGCCTGACGCTGAACGTCACCCGTGAAGCGATGGCGCGAAAGGGCTGGTGCCCATCAGGGCGTCTGTTCGAAGCAGCCGCATGCGGCGCCGCGATCATCTCCGACGACTGGGCCGGCCTGGACAGCTTCTTCACGCCCGGCAGCGAGATTCTGTTGGCACACACTACCGACGATGTCGTCGCCGCGCTTGGCCAGTCGGACAGCGAAATCGAGGCGCTTGGCCGCCGCGCCCGTGAACGCGTTCTCGACGAGCACACGTCCGCGCACCGCGCCGCCGAACTCGATCGCATCTTGAACGCCGCCGTGTCCACGGCAGGTGGAGCAATGGAGGAAGTCGTCTGATGTTGGGCATCGTGCCTGCCGCAGGTCGCGGCAGCCGCATTCAACCGCTGGGTTTTTCCAAGGAACTGCTGCCGGTCGGCAGCCGACTGGATGGCCAGACCGAACGCCCTTGCGCGGTGAGCGAATATCTGGTGCGGCGGATGGTCCGTAACGGCGTCGACCGCATCTGCTTCATCATCGGTTCCGGCAAGTCGGACATCCTCGAATACTACGCCGCCGGCTATGACGACGCCGCGGCGATCTTCGTGGCGCAGCCTTCTCCGGTTGGACTGTGCGACGCGATCTTCCGCGCGGCACCGCTTGTGACGCCGGAAGAAACGGTCCTGATCGGCCTGCCGGACACGATCTGGTTTCCTGAAGACGGCTTCTGCCACCTGGCCGACGACCAGCTTTCTTTCCTGATGTTTCCGGTCGATCGCCCCGACCTGTTCGACGCCGTCGTCCTCGATCGGAACGGGCGGGTCGAGCAGATCCAGGTCAAGCAAGCTGACGCAGCGACAAACTGGGTCTGGGGCGCCTTCAAGATGCCGGGTCGTATCTTCCTTCAACTGGCGGCACTGTGGCGCCAGCGCGACGGCGTGGACGAGTATTTGGGCACTCTGGTCAACGCCTATCTCGCCGGCGGAGGCGAGGCTTACGGCGTCAAGGCCGGGACGGCTTATGTCGATGTCGGTACTTTCAACGGCTATCGCACGGCACTCAGGCTGCTGGAAAACAACGGCGCCGCGGAAGACGAAGTCCCGCCGATGTTCGCCCGGCAAGACCGCTCGCCTGTGCCACTCCTCCCAAGCGAAGGAGCTTAGTCATGCCCCATTCCAGCACGGAGATACGCCGCCGCATCGACGCATTGGGGCCCTGGTTTCACAATATGGAGCTCGCGGGCGTGGAGACCGCTCCCGATCATTTCCTCGGCAACTACCCGCTGATCAAATGGCGCAAATTCGCGGATGCCATTCCGACTGATCTTTCGGGCAAGTCGGTGCTCGATATCGGCTGCAACGCCGGCTTCTACTCGATCGAAATGAAGAAACGCGGCGCCGCTCGCGTGCTCGGAATCGACTTCGACCAAGCCTATCTCGCCCAGGCCCGCTTCGCCGCCGAGATCGCCGACTGCGAGATAGAGTTCCGAGAATTGTCCGTCTACGATGTCGGGGCGCTCGGCGAACGCTTCGACATCGTGCTGTTCATGGGCGTGCTTTACCACCTGCGCCACCCGTTGCTGGCGCTCGACCTGATCCGAGCGCATGTCGCGGGCGACCTGATGATCTTCCAGTCGATGCAGCGCGGCAGCGGCAAAGTCTTACCGCTCGAACAGAACTACCATTTCTGGACGCGCGATCTGTTCGACCAGCCAGAATTTCCAAAGCTGCATTTCATCGAGCATCGTTACGCCGACGACCCGACCAATTGGTGGATCCCGAACCGCGCCTGCACCGAAGCGATGCTGCGCAGCGCTGGTTTCGACATCCTGCTGCATCCGGAAGACGAGGTCTATTTCTGCCGCGCGTCCGACGACCCGACAGGCAGCGGCGCCGTCTATCCTTCGAAAGGAGAGACCGATGATTGAAGCCGCCATGATCTGGAACGAGCCCAACAACAAATCGCATTGGGACCCAGAGCTCGACCCCGACTGGAGCCGTTTTGCCACGATGGCGATCATGGCTGCCGATGCGATACGCCGCGAGAACCCGGCAATCACCAAGGTCCTCGGCGGCATTTCCCCGATCGATGCTGGCTTCATGACGCGCATGAAGGAGTTCGGCGTGCTTGACCACGTCGATGCCGCCGCAGTGCATGGCTTCCCGCTCGACTGGAACCTCTGGCAGATCCACGAGTGGCCTCACAAGCTCGGTGAGATTGCTACAGTCGCCGATATTCCGGTCTGGGTCAGCGAAGTCGGTGTGTCTACCTTCGGCGCCGAGGAGGTGCAAGTTTGGGGCTTGCGCCGGACGGCGGACCTTTTGCTCAGCCTCGCGCCACGCGTGCAGTGGTACAGCCTCTATGATCTGCCGCGTTCCTGGGAGGCGACGACGCGCCATCGGGAAGCGGAAGGCTCGTCCTATTACAGGCACTTCTACATGGGCCTGCTGCGCGAGGACGGCACGCCCAAGCCGGCGCTCGAGGAGTTCGCGCGCCACACTCCGCAAATGGGCCTAGTGCAGTGGTTCCACTATGAGGACCATCGGCTGGATGATGCCGTTGCCTGGATGCACCGTCTGGGCGTTACGCATCTGCGCACAGGCCTATCCTGGGCCGACAGTTTTCGGCCGAATGCGCAGGGCTGGTTCGATCGTCAGATGGAAGCGCTTGCCGATTTCAACGTCACGGTCACCTTCTGCTTCACGCCGCAACATCGCGGTCTGCAGCCCCATCACACCAGCCCGCCCCAAGTGCCGGAGGAATTCGCCGAGTTCTGTGCGGCGATGATCCGCCGCTACGCTCCGGCGATCAGCGATGACATGGCACCAACGCTACGTGTGTCGGCAGCATGGTGAGTTCCGGCTCGATCGGCTATGACACTGACCGTCCTCAACGTCGCCTACCCCCTCGCGCCCGTCGGGCCGGATGCGGTCGGCGGCGCCGAGCAGGTGCTGTCGGCGCTGGACCGGGGGCTGGTTGAGAAAGGCCACCGGTCGGTTGTCGTCGCCTGCCATGGGTCAAAGACGGCTGGCGTCTTGGTGGAAACACCGGCCGAAGCAGGCGTGCTCGACAAGGCGGCGAAGGACCGGGCCCAGCAGGCGCATCGCGATGCGATCACGGCCGCCCGGGCGCGCTGGCACATCGACGTTGTTCATCTCCACGGGATCGACTTCGATGCCTATCTGCCTTCCGAGGGCCCAACCCTGGTGACGTTGCACTTGCCGCTCGGCTGGTATTCGTCCGAGGTGCTTGCCCCGCCACGCGAGGACCTGTGGCTGCACGCGGTCTCGTGGGCGCAGCACAGGACGGCGCCGGCAGGGTCGAGACTTGCGAAGCCTATTCCAAACGGCGTTGATATCAAGGCGCTGAACCAGCCCCGATCGCGGCGCAATTTCGCGCTGGTGCTCAGCCGCATCTGTCCCGAAAAGGCCATCCATCTCGCGATAGAGGCGGCCAAGCGCGCCGGCATTCCCCTGGCGATCGCCGGCCAGGTCTATCCCTACGAGACCCATCTGCGCTATTTCGCCGACGAAGTGCACCCTCGGCTCGATCGGCAGCGGCGTTTCCTCGGGCCACTCGGCTTTTGTGCCAAGCGGCGCCTGCTCAACGCCGCCCGCTGCCTGGTCGTTCCCAGCCTTGCCGCCGAAACAAGCTCGCTTGTCGCGATGGAGGCGCTTGCCTGCGGCACGCCGGTCGTCGCTTTCCCGAACGGCGCCCTTCCCGATGTCATCGAGCATGGCAGGACCGGATTCCTGGTCAATGACGTCGAGGAAATGGCGAAGGCCATTGTCGCATCCGGAGCCTTGGACGACGAGGCATGCCGGGCCGAGGCGCGCCGCCGCTTCTCGCTTGAGCGCATGATCACATCCTACATGGATGCTTACGAAGCGCTGGCGAAGCTTGGCACCCGTCGCGCTTTGCTGGGAACCGGCTGATGGGCAGTCTGCGCACCGAGATCATTCGCGCCCCCGGGACGTTCGAGGACCTGGAGCCGTGCTGGTGGCAGCTCTGGGGGCAAAGCATCTCGGCCACACCGTTCCAATCTCCTGCCTGGCTCATCCCCTGGTGGCGTACATTCGCGCCGGGCGATCTCACGGCAATTGCCGTGTGGAGCGGAGACGATCTCGCCGGACTGGCGCCGCTCTATATCGAAAGGCATAATTGCGGTCAGCGCCTGCTCCCCATCGGGATTTCGCTGAGCGACTATCTCGACATTTTGTGCGCGCCGGAACTGCAGGCGGAGGCTGAGGCCGCCATAGCCGAGGCGGCGCTGTCGTTGGAATGGTCGCAGTGGATCCTGCCCGACCTCTCGGCCGATGCCATATCGCTGAGCCTTGAACTGCCGAATGCCGAAGAGCGCAGATCGATGGCCCACGCGGCCTGTCCTGTGCTGTCGCTCGATGGCGATCGGACTCTGGCCCGCTCGGTTCCGGCGAGACGAAGGCGTCAGTTGCGCCGTGCCGAGAGAGCTGCCAGGCGAAGAGGAGCCGTCATTGTCAGCCGCGGCGAGTCCGATCCGCAGACATTTCTCGACAGGCTCATCCGACTGCATGGCGCGCGCTGGACTGGCCATGGCGGTGGCGTGCTATCCGACACGGCTGTGGAATTTCATCGCAGGGCCCTGCCGCGGCTTGCCGATAACGGCCTGGCGCGATGCTTGACGATCCAGATCGACGATCTCGTCATCGGTGCCTATTACGGTTTTCATCACCGCGACCGGGCCTATGCGTACCTTGGCGGTTTCGATCCGGCCTATGCCGACGAAAGCCCCGGCGCGATTCTGATCGGGCATGCCATCACCGGAGCCGCCAGCGAGGGCGCGCTGGAGTTCGATTTCCTACGCGGCAGGGAAGGTTACAAATATGGCTGGGGCGCGAAGGACCGCTGGACGGCGCAGAAGGTGTGGACCAGGAGCGCGTCGCCGTGAACATCGCGAAGCAATCAGGCGCGATTGCCAGGCGCTGCTCAAGGATTGCATGACGGACAGCCTTTCCGTTGACAACGCGCTGGGCAGATTGGCCGTTTATATTGACAAGACCACCAGCGCGGCGCAACTGGCGGATATCGCGCTGGATATGCGTCCAAGCCATGCTCCCCGGCGATGCTGGCTGGAAGAGATCGCCACGATGCTTCGTGGCAAGGCGGATGCCTTCGACAAGGTCCGAAGAGCGGCTGCCTGCGTGTCGCATGACCGGCCGGATAGCGAACCGACCGCCATGACTGTCAAACGGCTGGCCGGCAGCTTCGATCGGGCGGCCGCCATATCTCCCGCGGCCAGCGTCCAATTGTCCTCGCTTGGTGACGAGCACAGGCTTTCGACTACGACCGCCGAGATTGTCTCATGGCTGGAACAGCAGGGTTTCCTTGGTGCCCATAAGCACATACTGGACATCGGCTGCGGCATCGGGCGTCTCGGACATGCGCTCGGCACCCAGGCAGGATATGTCGTCGGCATCGATATCTCGTCGCGGATGATCGAAATCGCGCGCCGGCGATGCGCCGGCCTTGTCAATGTGGAATTTCGCCTGACCTCGGGCCTTGATCTCGGTGATTTCGCCGATGCAAGCTTTGACGGCGTGCTGGCCCTGGACAGTTTTCCTTACCTTGTGCTCGCCGGGGTTGCCGAGCGGCATTTCAGCGAGATCGCGCGCCTGCTGCGACGGGGAGGAATGGCAGCGATCCTCAACTATTCCTATCGGACATCGCCGGGCATCGATTCCCGCGACATCAGCCGTCTTTCTCATGTATGCGGCATGGACGTTGCGGTCGACGGTGAAATGCCGTTCGGCAGTTGGGACGGCATGGTCTTCCTCGTCCGCCGTGCCGGCGGAACATAACGCACCGGCGGCAGTTCGGTCACCGAACAGTTCCACGCCTGCAGAACAGGGAGAAGGAAATGGCATCCGGCGGTAAGAAGCAGATGGGCCGCGGCAGCCAGGGCAAGGGTTCCGGAAGCGGAGCGAAGGCGACGCTTGCAAAGGACGTGGTCGGCGAGAACGACGTGCTGTCCAACCGGGACAAGAAGCAGCACACCGAGCAACGCGGTCTCGACGGCAACCGGATTACGTCCGATCAGTATCAGGATCACGCGGCGAACCGCCTTCCCGAGGATTGAGCTGATGTTCCCAGATCACCTCTTGCCGCGAAATCCGGTGACAACGGACCGGAAATCCCACAGCCTGCGGCAAGCGCCTTGCAAAGGCTGGTCGGCTATGCCCCTGTGAGATTTGAAGGGGCCTCTATTTGTTAAGAGAATGCGATGTCTCACAGGAGTCAGCGCGATCTTTGCGCCCAGTTGATCCTGAGCTTGGACCAGGAGATCGCATCACTGTTGAATGCTATCGAGCGGGAAGAGGTCCCTGACCGGCTGACAAGGCTTGCGCTCGAACTGCAGAAGGCGCTGATCGAAAAGCGCAAAGGCGACATGACGGGTGAGCGCGGTTGAAGATGTCACCGGCAAGGATGCAGCATTACTCGGAGACGGGCAGGTATCAATATCGCCCGCTGTCGCGTGATCGGTGGAACCTTAACATAAGTGAATCGTTGTAGCCGTTTGGGGGGTCATCCCGATGGCTGGCAGAACTCCGGAAGTGGACGAACTCGCTCGGCGGCTGGTCGCAAAGACGGGCATCACCGAAGCGCAAGCGCTCGAACTTGTTGCTCTGCTCGGCCTGAATTGGGCCTCGTTGATGAGAGAGGCGAAAGTCATGAGAGCAGCTCAGCGCCTGTAGGATTTGGCCGCGCTTAGCGCCTTGCGCCCTCAGCATCCCAATGGTTGTCCGAAAATTGACCTCGTGGCTCGATCAGCACTTGCGGCGAGGTTTCCCCAAGGAACTCCAGAACGCCGGCACGGGCGCGGTTGAGACGGCTTTTGACGGTGCCGACAGCGCAGCCGCATATTTGCGCGGTTTCTTCGTAGCTTACGCCCAGTACGCCGATCAGCATCAAAACCTCACGCTGATGGGAAGGCAGCTTCTGGATGGCTTGATGCACTTCCCTGCTTTGCACGGACCAGTCCTGGGACGGTTCTGAAGTCGGACGGCTGGAGGCGCAGTCGAGCAGCCCGGGCGCCTCCCTCGCCGCCGCTTTGATACGCGTGTAGTGCGTGTTGCGCATGATGGTGAAGAGCCAGGACTTCAGGCGCGTGCCGGGCTCGAATTTGTCCAGATTGCCAAGCCCCTTGGCCAACGTTTCCTGCACAAGATCGTCGGCATCGTCAGGCACGCGACAGAAGGTTCGGGCAAAAGCCCGTAAGGCAGGAATGAGATCGACGATGGAGATCTCCTCGGTGCTGGGGCTCGGCAGATTATGCTCTCTGGATGACAATGTTCCGGCCCCAGCAAGTAGGAATTACGAGGTGCAGACCAGAGAGAATGTTTGAAAAAAAGGAACGTTCCTGTTTTCCATCGCTCGGCCAAAACTTTTGGCGACGTGGCGTGATCGAAGGGAGCGGCAACATTCAATGGGCCCCCTCGATCCTCGGTTCTTCGATATACCAGGGCATTGAAATGATCACGATGTCCGACCCGCCGAACTCGAGCAGTTTGGCGTGCAATCGGCGAGCGCGATGCGTATGCAGGATATGTTGCCACCAATTGGGCGGCACGACCTCTGGGAGCAGCACTGCAATGGGACGGCCATCGAACTCTCCGCGCAACGTCCTGATCTCCTTCAGTAACGGCTCGTACATCAGCCGGTAGTCGGCATTGAGGAGAAGAAGACGCGGCGGGCGCAGGCCCGCCGCTCTCGCCGGCGCTTCCACATCCTGCGACCACCTTCCGCGAATTGCGCGCTCTTCATCGCTCTCTTCGCCCGACAGCCGCGCCACATGGACGGCGATGACATCTCCGGACAGGTGAAAGGCAAAGCTGAGCGCCTTGTCCGCCATCCTGTTCCATTGCTGGGTCACGACAAGAACGACAGCGGGCTCGGTGCTGCTCAAATCGACTTTGCCGGGCTCGCGCAGACTTGCCTCGAGCTGGTCGTAATAGCGCCGCACCAGCCGCAGGAGGAGGATCACCACCGGGATGACGATCACCGTGATCCAGGCCCCTTCCCTGAATTTGGCGACGACAATCACGATGAGCGCCAGCGCGGTGACTATGCCGCCGAACGCGTTGATCGCCAGATGCATGTGGTTGCCCGTCCGGTTCGTGTCCTTGGTTGTGCGAAGCGCCCTTACCCAGTGCATCACCATCCCGGTCTGCGACAGCGTGAAGGTCAGAAAGGCGCCGATGGCGAAGAGCGGGATCAGATGGTCGGTGATGCCGCCGAACACGATCAGCAGCAGTCCGGTCGACAAGGCGAGATAAAGGATGCCGATCGAGAAAACGAGCCGCCGGCCAACCATGGCGAAGGGTTTGGGAAGGTACCCGTCTTCCGCCACCATGCGGCAAAGGCGGGGGAAATCGACGAAGCTTGTATTGGCCGAAAGCGCCAGCACGCAAAGCAGGCTACCGATGGCGACGTAGTAGAAGACACCGTCGCCAACGACGGCATGCGCAAGCTGCGACAGCACGCTCTGATAGCCGTCCTTCTCCTGATCCATCGCGCCGATACGGTAGTGTGCCGACAGGAAACCGATGCCGCCGAGCAGCAGCCCAAGGATCAGACAGATCGCCGCCAGCGTGCGCCGGCCGTGCCTGACAGCCGGATCCTTGAAAGCGGTCATGCCGTTGCTGACCGCCTCCACGCCGGTCATCGCCGTGCAGCCGCTGGCAAAGGCGTGCATCAAGAGGAGCAGGCTTACGGTTTCGAACGGCTGCTGCAGGGGCGGCGGTGGAATTGCCGGCACCGGTTGACCGCCGGAGGCGACCGTCTTCGCGACGCCGATCGCCAGGATCGCCAGGAAGCTCGCGACGAACAGATAGGTCGGCAAGGCAAACAGCCGGCCGGCATCGAGCGTGCCGCGCAGATTGACGACGGTCACCAAAAGCAGGATCCCGAGGCAGATCCAAAGCGTGTAGGCATGCAGCGAAGGCAGCGCCGACACCAGTGCGCCGACGCCGGCAGAGATGCCTACGGCGACATTGAGCACGTAGTCGACCATCAGCGCGGCGGCGGCAAGCAGGCTGGCGTTGCGGCCAAGATTTTCGCGCGAGACGATATAAGCGCCCCCATTGCTGGGGTAAGCGGCGATAGTCTGGCGGTAAGAAAGATAAAGGACCGCGAGCAAACCGACTATGGCGCCCATGATGGGACCGATATAGCCCAGACCCGCCGCGCCGAGCGGGATCAGGATCGTGAGCGCCGCTTCCGGACCGTAGGCCGACGAACCCAGCCCATCGAGGCCCATGGCTGGCACGCCTTCGAAAACACCGATCTTGCGCTGCGACTGTTCCTGATTGGCCAGCCGGCGACCGAGAATCCAGCCCAGTATCGACATGTTGTGTGTCCCGGGAAACTCCTCCCGAATAGCGCGGAAAGAAGAATGTTCCTCGACTGCGACTTCCGACCCGGAGTGCAGGCGGGAATGCGCCGGTCGCTATAAATCACCAGTTCCCGTTGCTGGAGAGCGACCGAGCTCCCGATAGCGGCTCTTGTTGCCGCCCGTAACGGGACGTGACATTCGACCGTCCGTTGTATTTGCTGCAGATCGCGTCGCCTTGGACCGCAGCACGGCACGCGGTCACATACAGTGGCAAGTCCTTACGAGGAAAAACACGCCCACTCCATATGGGATAACGACGAGTGCGAGGGCAATCCAATAGCCCGGCTGCGCCATTGCCGCGAAATCTGAACGAAGCTGTTCCATTGCCATCGAACGACGCGCGCCTCATCGTTGTTCCAAGCGGGGCTCAAGACGGCAGTCCTGGGGCATGACGCCTTCTGAATTTGCCGGCAATAGAACATGTTCTTGAGCTTCCAGTTCGAGGCAGGACCAAAAGCAGTGGAGACGTTTGGTGGCTTCTATAACGCCAGAACAGGTAACGCGGCCCGTGTCCGGTTGACCTGTCCTCCGGTGCGGCTTGGAGCAAAATGTGATTTGAGCGAAGCGAGTGTTCGCGCGTTTGAGCGTGGTGGCCGTCCACCCGCCGGAAAGCTGCTTGCCATGCGCCAGGCATTCCAAGCCGCCGGCATCGTGTTTTTCGGACGGGATAGCTCCGGCAAGCCTGTCCTTCGATTGCAAAGCCCGGCTCGTGTTCCGGTCACCAATCTTACTGATGGCGAGGCTGGGATAATCGGCAACAGCGCAACGCAGCCACTCTCGCCATCTCGATCGGCGTGCCGAGCGGTTCGGGGAATTCGCGTGGCAGACAGAGTAAAGACAGTTTTGTAACCCTGCCGCGGTCGCAAAAACGGCCAAGCCCTGCCCCAATGCCATGATCCGACCTGGCGCCGACACGTCTGATGCGGCCACTGATCCATACTGAATCGGTTGCTCGACGTCCTTCCACGCCAGCGGACTTGGTCGGCTACAAACGCCTTTCATGAAGGAGGAACAAAGCTGCCTGTTGCCAGTTTGAATAGCCTCAACAGAGTGCTTCGAGGCCATGGCTCATCGTCGGTTTTCGTCACTGGGTCTGGGTTTCCTGGTCTTGGCGTTTGGCTCGATGCCGCAAGGCACTGCTCAGGCCCAGGCGCCCTGCTCGGCCGATCACGATAAGCTGCTCTCGGCGTTGAAGGCTAATGTCAAGGCAAGTGGCGGCCCCGCGAATGGCGGCTTCGAGAACAATGAATGGGCAGCGATAGTCGCCCGCGACGGTACCGTCTGTGCCGTTGCCTTCAGTGGACCTACCGCCGATGCGCAGTGGCCGGGCAGCCGGCTGATCGCGGCCGAGAAAGCCAATACGGCCAACGGGCTCAGCCTGGCCAACATGGCGCTGTCGACAGCCAATCTCTATGCCGGGGTGCAGCCGGGCGGGCCGCTGTTCGGTCTCCTGGCCACCAGCCCCGTCAACCAGGCAGCAGCCTATGCCGGTGACCCCAGGACTTTCGGCAGCGCCAACGACCCGCTTATTGGCAAGTCGATCGGGGGCGTCGTCGTGTTTGGCGGGGGACTGGCTCTTTACGACGGCAAGACAATCGTCGGGGCGCTCGGCATCAGCGGCGATTCCTCCTGTGCCGACCACAATGTCGCCTGGCGCGTTCGCGCCGCTCTCGGCCTCGACAAGGTTCCGGCGGGCGTCAATCCCAATCGCAAGGACGCCATCATCTACGATCTTGATCCCGGGGGGAAAAGTGCCTCCGGCTGGGGTCATCCGCTTTGTGCCGGTCGCGAGGCCGATATTGCGGCGGAAATCGGTTCCGGCGTCGGAGGTTCGACGCCGAAATGAAGCAAGCAACCGAAACTGCAACATTCTGCGGTGATGCCGCGTATTCCGACCGCCCGGCCGTATCTCAAAAACGTTTTGGCGTTCTTACAGCCATGCTGCTGGTCTGCGCCCCCTTGCTGACAGCCGCTTCGGAAGCTCCCCCATCGCCGGCGATATCTCCGCCTCCCGCGGCCGCGCCGCCTGATGACGGGCAATGGACGATGCCCGCCAAGAACTACGCCTCGACCCGTTATAGCGAACTCGCGGAAATCAACGAGGGTAACGTCAAGAACCTGCAGGTCGCCTTCACCTTTTCGACCGGGGTGAACAAAGGCCAGGAAGCAGCGCCGCTGGTGGTCGGCAGCACCATGTATATCGTGAGCCCGTTTCCCAACATCGTCTACGCGCTCGACCTTTCCAAGCCCGGCGCGCCGATGAAATGGAAATACGAGCCCAATCCTGAGCCGGCCGCTCAAGGGGTTGCCTGCTGCGACGTCGTCAACCGCGGCGCGGCTTTCGCGGACGGGCGCCTCTTCTTCAACACGCTCGACGGCCACACCATCGCGCTCGATGCGGACAGCGGCCAGCCGCTCTGGAACGCCCATATCGGCAACATCAATATCGGCGAAACCATCACCATGGCGCCGCTTGTGGTGAAAGGCAAAGTGCTGGTCGGCAATTCCGGCGGCGAGATGGGCGTTCGCGGCTGGGTCAAGGCGTTGGACGCCGGCGACGGTCACGTCGTCTGGACGGCCTATGGCACCGGGCCGGACAAGGACGTGCTGATCGGACCGGACTTCAAGCCCCACTACGATATGGACAAGGGCAAGGACCTCGGCGTCACCTCATGGCCGCCCGAGGCCTGGAAGATCGGCGGCGGCAATATGTGGGGCTGGATTTCCTACGATCCGGACCTCAACCTGATCTTCCACGGCACTGGCAATCCCGGCCCCTGGAATCCGGATCTGCGGCCCGGCGACAACAAGTGGACATCGGGAATTTTCGCCCGCGATCCCGATACCGGAGCGGCGAAATGGTTCTATCAATGGAGTCCACACGACCTGCACGATTATGACGGCATCAACGAGCAGGTCCTGCTCAACATGAACTGGCAGGGCAAGCCGCGCAAGGTGCTGGTCCGTCCGGAACGCAACGGCTACCTTTATGTCCTTGATCGCACCACCGGCGAGGTCCTGTCTGCAAAACCTTATGGTCCCGTCAATTCCAGCAAGGGCGTCGACCTTAAGACCGGCCGGCTGATCGAAAACCCTGACAAGCAGACCGGCACCGGCAAAGTCGTCCGCGACATCTGCCCGACCGCGTCGGGCCTCAAGGATTGGCAACCTTCCGCCTTCTCGCCGAAAACCGGCCTGCTCTATATCCCGCACAACAATCTGTGCATGGACGAAGAAGGCGTCGAGGTGAACTACATCGCCGGCACGCCTTATGTGGGGATGAACGTGCGCATGATCCCCGGGCCGGGCGGCAATCGCGGCGCTTTCACCGCCTGGGATATCGCGGCTGAGAAACCCGCCTGGAGCCTCAAGGAGAACTTCCCGGTATGGAGCGGCGCGGTCGTGACCGCCGGCGACGTGGTCTTCTATGGAACGATGGAAGGCTGGTTCAAGGCAGTGAGCGCAAAGACCGGCGACCTGCTTTGGCAATTCAAGACTTCGTCCGGCATCATAGGCCAACCCATCACCTATCGCGGCCCAGACGGCCACCAATATGTCGCCGTCTTATCCGGCGTCGGCGGCTGGGCGGGCGCCATCGTGTCGGGCGACCTCGACCCGCGCGATGCCAGCGCCGCGCTCGGTTTCGTCAATGCAATGAAGGACCTGAAGAACGCGACCACGGCGGGAGGCACGCTCTATGTGTTCCGGCTGCCCTGATGCGTTCGGCTTGATCCACGGCGTGGCACGGAAGGCGTTCCCACGAATGGCGCTCGGCACCGTCGCACTCGCCTTGCTGCTCTTGCCGGCGACGGCCGGCGTTCGTGAGCTCAGGGTCTGCGCCGACCCGAACAACCTGCCCTTTTCCAATGCGGCCGGACAAGGATTCGAGAACAGGATCGCCGAAATCATCGCCGCCGATCTCGGCGCGAAGCTGACCTACACCTGGTGGGCGCAGCGCCGCGGCTTCGTGCGCAACACGCTGAAGGCGGGTCTCTGCGATCTCGTGCCCGGCACGCCGGCCAATCTCGAAATGCTGCGCACCACGAGGCCCTACTACCGCTCCTCCTATGTCTTCGTGACTCGCCAGGACGACCCCGACGTCGCCTCCTTCAACGACCCGCGGCTGCGCGACTTGCGCATCGGCGTTCAGCTCATCGGCGACGACGGCGCCAACTCGCCTCCTGTCCAGGCGCTTGGCCGCCGCGGCATCATTGGGCATCTAATCGGCTACCCCGTCTATGGCGACTACTCCGCTCCCAATCCTCCGGCGCGTATCGTCGAAGCAGTGGCGAGCGGCGATATCGACCTCGCGGTGGTCTGGGGTCCGCTCGCCGGCTATTTCGCCCAGAAGCAGAAGGTGCCGCTCCGGATCACGCCGGTTACGCCTCGCATCGACGGGCCGCAATTGCCGCTGATGTATGACATCTCGATGGGCGTTCGGCGCGAGGACGATGCGCTGCGCAGCGATGTGAACAGCGCGCTTGCCAGACACAAAGCCGAGATCGACGCGGTTCTGACGCAATATGGAGTGCCTCGTCTCGACGTGGCCGGGAGCCCGGTGCGATGAGATCGACCGCCGCCATGCTTCTCTTGGCGATTTTAGCGCTGGCGGCCTGCCAGCGCGAGGAGCGGGACACACGGCCGCAGTCGGCGCTCGGCTCCGGCGAGCAGCCGACACCGGTGACGACTCTGGAACCCGGCGGGCAGCGGCCCTCTCCCACAGACAACAAGGCGGCGAGCTTCGAGGCCAATGCCTTCCATCTGAGCGAAGGCAAGCGCCTGTTCGGCTGGTTCAACTGCTCAGGATGCCATGCCAATGGCGGCGGCGGCATGGGCCCTGCGCTGATGGACGAAAAGTGGATCTATGGCAGCTCGATGGAAAGCATTCACGCCACGATCCGCGACGGTCGTCCGAACGGCATGCCGAGCTTTCGCGACAAGATCCCTGACGACCAGATCTGGGAGCTCGCAGCTTTTGTTCGCTCGCTGAGCGGCAACGCACCCTCCTCCGCCGCGCCTTCCCGAAATGACGATATGATGGTGCATCCGTCGGAAAACCGCATGCCGGACGCCGCCACGCTGGGGAAGTCGCCGTGAAACGCTTCGCCTCGATTGCGTTCGCCACGGCAATCGCCCTGCTTCTTCAGGGATGCGCAGGCTGGCAATCGGCGCTCGACCCGAAGGGCCCGGCGGCGAGCGAACTGGCATGGCTGATCTGGTTCTTCACCGGGCTTTGCGCGGTGGTGTGGGTGCTGGTGATGATCGCTCTTGCCGCGCCGCTGATGATGCGGCCGCGGGACCGGTTGGAGCCGCTTGTGCTTGACGCCGGCGCGGACAATCGGAAGCTGCGCGTGGTGACGGCCGCCGTCGGGCTGACCGCCGTCATCCTGATCGGGCTCACTCTGCTGAGCTTCTTCGCCAACAGGACGCTCGCCGCGATCGGCTCGGACGCCGCGCTGACCATTCGCGTCACCGGCCATCAATGGTGGTGGGAGGTGCGCTATGAGGACGCCACACCGAGCCGCATCCTGACGACGGCGAACGAGATCCACATTCCCGCCGGCGAACCGGTTCGGCTTCTCCTCACCTCGACCGATGTTATCCATTCCTTCTGGGTCCCGAGCCTTTCCGGCAAGCTCGACCTCATTCCCGGTCACATGAACGTGCTCGACATCAAGGCGGATAAGCCCGGCGTCTATCGCGGCCAATGCGCCGAGTTCTGCGGCGCGCAGCACGCCAATATGGGTACCTTCATTATCGCCGAGCCGCGGGCAAAGTTCGACGCCTGGTGGAACGACCAGTTGCAGCCGGCCGCTGGCCCGGCGAGCGACGAGGCAAAGACCGGCGAAGACCTCTTTCTCAAGCGGCCCTGCGTGATGTGCCATAGGATCGGGGGCACCCCCGCCGGAGGAACGGTCGCTCCCGACCTGACGCATATAGGCAGCCGGCAAACGCTTGCGGCCGGAACATTGACGATGAGCCGCGGCAATCTCGCCGCCTGGATAGCCGATCCGCAAGGCATCAAGCCGGGTTCTCACATGCCGGTTGTCGATCTGAGCGGCGACGAGCTCAACGCCATCGTCGCTTATCTCGAGGGGCTGAAATGAGCAGCGCGGATCTCACCAGCGAACGCGATCTGCCGCCCGAGCGCGAGGTGTCCGCCAAAGGCGATCTTGCACCCGAGCGTGATGGGCCGCGCGACACCGGCTTGGATGATGCCAGCCTGCATCGCTGGCTGGCGCGGACATGGCGCACGCCCCCCGGCATCATCGGTGCGCTCTCGAGCGTCGATCACAAGGTGATCGCACGGCGCTACCTCATCACCGCCTTCCTGTTTCTGTGCTTGGGTGGGCTCAACGCCGTCGCCATGCGCGTCCAGCTCTCGGGCCCGCAGCGCGGGCTCATCGGCCCGGATCTCTACAACCAGCTTTTCACGATGCATGGCGTCACCATGATGTTCCTGTTCGCCGTGCCCATCGTGCAGGCGACCGGTATTTATCTGGTGCCGTTGATGGTCGGCACCCGCAACATTGCCTTTCCGCGCCTCACCGCGTTCAGCTACTGGGTCTATGTCTCGGGGGGTATCTTCGCCTGGGTATCCTTCGCCCTCTCGATGGCGCCCGATGTCGGCTGGTTCGCCTATGTGCCGCTGTCCGGGCCGGAATACAGTCCCGGCAAGCGCGCCGATGTATGGGCGCAGATGATCACCTATACCGAAGTGTCCTCGCTGTCGGTCGCCGTCGCCACCATCGTGACGGTGCTGAAGCAGCGCGCGCCCGGCATGTCGCTGGACAAGATACCGCTTTACGTCTGGGCGTTGCTGGTCACTTCCTTCGTCATCGTCTTCGCCATGCCGGCGGTGATGATCACGTCGACCTTCCTCATTCTCGACCGGCTCGTCGGCACGCACATCTTCAACCAGGCGGAGGGCGGCGATGCGCTGCTGTTCCAGCATCTGTTTTGGTTCTTTGGGCATCCGGAGGTCTACATCATCTTCCTGCCGGCGACCGGCATGGTCTCCTCCATCATTCCAGCCTTCGCGCGGCGCCCGGCGTTCGGTCATTTGGGGCTGGTGCTGTCGCTGATCGCTGTCGGTTTCCTGTCGTTCGGCCTTTGGGTCCACCACATGTTCGCGACGGGACTGCCGAAGCTCGGCGCCAGCTTCTTCACCGCATCCAGCATGATGATCGCCATCCCCAACGGCGTGCAGATCTTCTGCTGGCTGGCGACATTGTGGGACGGCAGACCGGTGATCCGCACCCCGCTGCTGTTCGTCTTCGGCTTCTTCTTCATCTTCGTCATTGGTGGCCTCACCGGCGTCATGCTCGCCTCGGTGCCGCTCGACCTGCAGGTGCACGACACCTATTTCGTCGTCGCCCACTTCCACTACGTGCTGATCGGCGGCTCGGTCTTCCCGCTGCTGGCCGCAGCCTATTTCTGGTTCCCCAAGATCACCGGCCGCATGATGAGCGAGCGCCTTGGGCGCTGGCACTTCTGGCTGGCCCTGATCGGCTTCAACGCCGCTTTCTTCCCGATGCATATCGTCGGCCTGTGGGGCATGCCACGCAGGGTCTACACTTATCCAGCCGAGCTTGACTGGGGCAACATCAATCTTTTCATCACCGCCGGCGCGGTGCTGTTCTTCCTGAGCTTCGTGCTGTTCACCTTCA
This sequence comes from Mesorhizobium sp. B2-8-5, assembly GCF_006440675.2. Lineage (NCBI taxonomy): Bacteria > Pseudomonadati > Pseudomonadota > Alphaproteobacteria > Hyphomicrobiales > Phyllobacteriaceae > Mesorhizobium > Mesorhizobium sp. B2-8-5. The sequence continues at coordinate 2,326,602 of NZ_CP083951.1, read as the reverse complement.
ATCTCGTGCATGGCGCATTGCGCGGCGCGCCCGCCGGCGACAATCCATGGGACGCCGGCACGCTCGAATGGGCAACCTCCTCTCCGCCACCCAGCTACAATTTCGCGCGCATTCCGGTCGTGACAAATGTCGAGCCGCTGTGGGCCGAACGCGAGGCGCTCCCGGTCGCGACCGGGCTTCGCGTCGACGTGCGCGAGTTGGTCATCTCGACGGTGGCGGAAGCCCATCCAGACATCCGCGAGAAATCGGCGACGCCGTCGATCTGGCCGCTGCTGGCTGCGATCGCGGTCGGCGGCACCTTCCTTTATTCGATCTTCACGCCCTGGGCCATCGTCTGGGGCGTGGGCCCGATCGCCATCACCCTGATCGGCTGGTTCTGGCCCAAGGACGATCCGGAGGACGAGGAATGAACCAGCGTCCCGCCGCAGATCTTTCCGGCCTCCCGACCTTTGGACATGGTCCGGGCAGTCCCACCTGGTGGGGCACGCTTGGCTTCATGGCGCTGGAAGGGACGGGCTTTGCACTGGCGGCCGGCGCTTACCTCTATCTGGCGACCTTGTGGCCCAACTGGCGTCTGAGCGCTCCGGAACCCAACCACTGGCCGGGAACGATCGTGACGCTGCTTCTCATCGTCAGCCTGGTGCCGAACCACATGCTCAACCGCTACGCCAAGGAATGCGCGATCGGGCCGGTGCGGATCGGCATGGTGGTGATGTCGTTGCTCGGCATTGCGCCACTCATTGTGCGCTGGTTCGAGTTTCCGGCACTGAATATTTATTGGGACACGAACGCCTATGGCTCGATGCTGTGGGTGCTGCTTGGTCTCCACACCACGCATCTCATCACCGACGTCGGCGACACGATCGTTCTGACGGTGCTGATGTTCACGCACCATGGCTATAACGGCCGGCGCTTCGGCGATGTCGGCGACAATGTTTTCTACTGGGACTTCGTGGTCCTCACCTGGATCCCGATCTACCTGCTCATCTACTGGCTGCCGAGGTGGGGCTGACATGCGTGCGCTGCGGCTAGGCACCTCCTGGGGTGGTTTGTTGTCGGGGCCTTTGGCCTGGGCAATCTCGACGCAGCTGAACTACGCGCTTGTGCACTGGCAGTGCAATCGTCAGGTGCAGGTCGTGCTCCCGGCGGCGCTGTTGCTCGCCGTGTTTTCGCTGCTCGGCGGCGCGCTGTCATGGCGGGCGAAGCGGCAGGGCGGCGCCGCGTTCAAGCCGGAGCGCACGCGCAGCACCGAACGTTTCGTCGCCGATCTCGGCATGCTCGCGGCTCTGTTGTTTGCCCTCGTCATCGTCATGCAGGGCAGCGCGGCGCTTATCCTCGACGAGTGCCTGCGATGAGCTTCGATGCGTTCTTCTCGACCTCGATATGCTACGGCGCCGGCGCGCCCGAGGCCGGATGGACGTTGGCGTTTCCTATTGCGCTTCCCTTGGCTGCAATCGCGCTCATCTATGGGATCGGCGCAGGCCGGCTGTGGCGCCGCAGCGGCCGAGGCCGACCCGAGCGGCTTCGCCAGGCTCTTTTGTTCGCCGCCGGCTGGGGCGTGTTGACGGGAGCGCTGGTGAGCCCGATCCATGCGCTCGGCGAGCGGGTGTTTTCAGCCCACATGATCGAGCATGAGTTGCTGATGGCCGTGGCGGCGCCGCTTCTTGTCGCCGCCTGCCCGAGCGCGGCCTTGATGTGGGCGTTGCCGGCCACACTTCGGCGGGGGACAGGAAAACTCACCCATGGCAAGATGCTCCAGGCGGTCTGGGCGTTCGCCGCTCGCCCGCTCTACGCGACGATCCTTCACGGGATAGCGATCTGGATCTGGCATATTCCAGCGCTGTTCGAGGCAGCGCTACAGCAGGGCGTGCTGCATTATGCGCAACATGCGAGCTTCCTCGGCACTGCCTTGCTGTTCTGGTCGGTGCTTCTGCCGCGCTCTGGCCGACAGCAAACCTATGGTAGCTCCATCATGCATCTTTTCTTCACGTCGCTGCATACCGGCCTGCTCGGCGTCCTGCTGCTGGTATCGCCCAAACTCTGGTATCCGGAGAATGCCTCCGGCGCCGCGCTCTGGGGTCTGAGTCCCATCGAGGACCAGCAGCTCGCCGGGCTGGTGATGTGGGTTCCGGCCGGGCTCATCTATGGCGGAGCGGCCTTGCTGATCGCCGGCCTTTGGATAAGCAACAGCGGAACCAGGGAGGCAACGCATGCGCTCCGACCTGGCTAGGCTTATCGGCGGCGCCCTGGCCATGAGCCTGCTGCTCGCCGCGGTCGGCCTGGCGGCCTTATGGACCGACCGGCGCGATCGCGTCCGGCACGAGTCGGATGTCGCGACTGGCGGCGTGGGCGCACGCGCCATTCCGATCATGACCGCGAATGGCTGTTCCGGCTGCCATACGATTCCCGGCGTGCCGGGAGCGCAAGGCCAGGTCGGGCCGCGCCTCGACGGCAGCCTCGCCGGCCGCGTCTATATCGGCGGGGTGCTGGCGAACAATCCGGAGAATCTGATCCGCTGGATCCGCTCGGCAAGGGAAATCAACCCGCACACCGCCATGCCATCGATGAGGATTACCGACCAGCAGGCGCGCGATATCGCGGCCTATCTATACGGGCTGAGATGATCAGCAAGGGAACCGAGATCGCAAGCCGCGTGCAAGATCACCGCGGTTCCAGGATGAGAATGACGAATAGGCAGACAGGCAGGCCGCTCGTCCGCGGTTCCGCCCGGAATTGGGTCAAAACAAGAAGATGAGGCGGTTCGCCGTTTCCGTGAAACAGTGAAATGCTCCACCTCCTTGTTTTGACGCAATTCCGGGCGGAAAACCGCTCAGACTTTTCCTGGAATTGATCTAACCGCCGTCTCAGCGCTTGGCGCTGTCGCTATCTGCGTCCGCACGCGTCAGGAACGTCTGGGTGACCTGCGGAAGGTGGTCCTTCAGCCACTCGGCCATGGCTTCCTCTTCGCGCAGGTTCTATTTGCACACGCGGGCAATCTCGGCTTCGCCCACGGCATTGGCCGCGGCGATGAGGATCGTATAGGACGCGATTTCCATATGCTCGAATGTGTAACTCGCCAGAGAGCCTTTCATCACTTCGTCACCGGCGAAGACGCCGCTGATCGACTGCGCGGTGGCGGTCAGCTTGCCGCCTGCGTCCTTCAGCATGGACGATCCTTCGTCGAGGCCATCCAGGCAGGTCTTCAGCCGTCTGGCCTGCTCTTTCGTTTCTTCCAGATGGCTACGGATTCGCTCGTTGAGTTCGGGGTAATTGTCTATCCGACTCAATTGGCCCGACAGCATCGTCTCGGCCTGTTCCTCCATTGCGTGAGCGTCCCTCAACCATTGAACAAGCCATTCGCGCGATTCAGCCATTGCGGTGTCTCCATCAGTTTGACGCCGCCCGAACCGAGGGTGGCCCGCATTGTTCCTTGAACGTGATGAAAAGCGTCTACGATTTCCGGGACGAGGACGGGTCGGAACCGGAGAGTTTCTCCCGCATCGATTTGTCGGTCTTGTCGGCCGCGGCTTTGACAACGCCGCCGGCCTTGTCGGCCAGCGTGCCCTCGCTCGAGGCCTTACGTCCGGCTTCGTCGCTCGCCGTCTGGTAGGCTTCGGCCGCGACTTGCTTTGCAATGTCGAGGCCTTCTTTCAAAGTGTCTTCGGCACTGTCCCGAAGCCTCTCGCGATAGGCACCCAATCGCTCATCCTCGACCTCGGTGTGGGGCAGCATGGCGCCGATCGCAGCTCCGACGGCGAGGCCGATGGCGGCTGCTGCGAGAGGCTGGTCCTGAAGCAGACCATGCGCCGATCGGCTGGCGCTCGTCGCCATATCGGCCGCAGCCGCCGCCGAGCTCGCCAGTGTGTCGGCTGCGCTGCTTGCCAGGTTCGACACCGTGCCGGCTGCTTCGCTTGCCATTCCCGAAACAGTTTCGGCCGCTCCGCTGGCGGCTTCGGCAACAGAGCCTGCCGCATCCGACGCGCTCGAAGCCATTCCAGCGCCGAATGCGCCATGATCGAGGCCAGGACCGCGCCGCGTCACACGATTGGTACCAGCCGGGGTGGCGGAGGCGCCGCTGCCCAACATCAGCCAGGCCAGGCCCGCGCCGATCACGGTCAGCGGCAACGGATTGTCCCGTACCTGGGCCTTCAGGTTGTGAAGCATGTCGGAGCCCGCGCCGCCTCTGAAAAGCCCGGTGAACTCGTCGAAGAGCTGCCCGGGGGTCATCTTGTCGCGAATGGAGTCGGCGGTCGCCACCACCCTTGCGCGTGTGGCTTCCGCCTCGCGTTCGAGCTCGGCTGCGGATCTCTCGGTCATCTCGCTTGTTCCTTGATCACGTTCACGTCACGCTTGAGCTGTTCCTGTGTGCGGTCCGGCGCGAGCTCGGAAGGCGCCATGCTCGCCATGCCGGTCCGCAACAGGATGACGCCGAGCACGGCAACGACCACGCCGACGAGCAAAGCGGACCACCCGGCGCCCAGACCAAGGCGAGCCAGGGCGATGACGAGTGCCTGCAACAAAACCAGCAGCGCGGCGAGCAGACATATCGCGCCGCCCAGCACCTCCACGGCGCCTGCGCCGGCCTTGCTCGCGTTCTCCGATATCTCCGCTCTTAGGAGCCTCGCCTCCGTTTGCACGAGCGTGCTCACCTGCTGCGCCAGATCGGCGACCAATGTGCCGAGACTTGGATTGTCCTCAGTGCTCATTTCTTCAGCTCCGCTGCCTTCCCGGGTATGCCGCCATCGGAACCCCAATTTGCTGGAGCGTTATGCCGGCGCGCGCTCGTTCCCATGCCGGTTTGTCGGGGGTGATCGGGCGTTGCCGCGCCCTGCGTCGGGCGGCGCGTGCCGGGCGGCGAAGCCTTCATGAAGCGGCCAAGTGCCAATCCCGCCAGAACCGAACCGGCAAGAAGCGCCCCAGGATTCTGGCGGCCAAAAGACTGGACGTCTTCCAGCACCTGTCCGAACGGCTTCTCTTTCAACGAGGAGGACAGCCGCTCGAGCCCGCTTGCGGCTCCTGCATGAACTTCGAGGCCGCAGTCTGGTCGCTGTTAGCCAAGTGATTGCTCGCGGCGCGCAGGGCGCCGCCGAAAGCCGAAAGGCTCGATCCGATATCGCGCTGCGTCTGCTCGGCCTTTTCGGAGACGGCCTGCTGGGCTTCGGCGGCATACGCTCCAGCCCTGCGGGCAACCTCGTCGCGGGCATCGTGGAGAGCTTCGCCGGCGCTCTGCGCTTCTTGCCGGATCCGGTCGGAAATGTCGTCCTTCGCTTTGGCAAAGTCGGCGGACTGGGGGTCCCGATCATCCTCGCGCTGCATGGTGCCTCCTAGTGAAAGCCGAGGAAGGAAAGCACTGCGAGCACAACGACGATCAGACCAATGAGATAGATGACACTGTTCATGATGCAGCCTCCTCGATGCAGTCCGAACTTCCCGCCGGCTGCGATGTTCCCCTGGACGAGCGGCTTTTTAGCAAATTCTCATTTGCTCTCGGGCTTTGCCCTCAAAGCGGCAAGCTCCTGGTCCGGGCAAAGCAGCCGGGGGCGTGTCGGATCGGAAATATCGATCTTGTCCCAGGGAATGCGATAAAGGCCCTCATGGCGCCTCAGCGCGAAGAAGTCGAGCAATGCAGCGCCGATAGTCGAAGCGGACAAGCGCTCGAACGCTGCGAAGATGCCGACATGAAATTCGGTGGCGACGAGGTCGTCGCCGTCCCGCTCGGCGACGATCTCTTCGATATAGCCGATGCTCTTGCCGCGCTCGGAGAATACGGGCCTGCCGGCAAGATGCTCGAGATTTACAGTCGCCATCCTCAGGCTCCCGGGATTCGGCCGACGACATGTTCGCGCAGCCAGTCCTGCCAGGCGAAGATCTTGGTGCGTCGCACGTCGATGTCGAATTCGATGTCGACACCGATGTCGCGCACCTTGTGCCACGCGATCCGGTGCGGCCGTGCCTGGCGCTTGCCGCCAAGCTTTGCCGCGAGCCGCGCGGTCCATCGGCCGGGCCGCGCGCCAAGCCGACGTGCCAGCGCGATCGAGCCAAGCTCGATCGCAATGAGCCTGGGCGGCTTACCCGGCCTCAGCTCGGCGACCAGGCCATCAACCTTGCCGATCTTGACCTGCTCGCGATCGACGACCTGTTTGTCCAGGATATCGCGCAGCAGCTGCATCACGTGCCTCCGAATATCTGCAGCGGAATCGTCACGAGCGCCAGCACGAAGCCGAGCGCGATGACGAAAATCACGGCCGCGTTCGAGATGACGCCGTTGCGATGCTTGCCTACATAGCGGTCGTCGTTCAGCAGGAAGAGGAACGGCACAACCGTCAGCGGGAGGCTGGCCGCTGTCAGCGCCATCGAGAAGATAGTGAGCTTCAACGGGTCTAGACCGAGCGCTATCGGGACCGCGGCGAGGAAGAGCGTCAATGTGTAGATGAGGCTGAATCCGGGATCGTCGCGCGGCTTCAGATCCTCGCCCCAGGTCCAGCCGAATCCCTGCGCGACGAGATAGGCCTGCTGCAAGGCCACTTCGAGCGCAGCGCCGAAGCAGGCGATGGCCAGCGACGCGACGAAAAGGACGAAGCCCCAGAAGCCGAACATCGGAATCAACATCAACGGAAGCTGGTTGTAGTCTTCCACTTCGGTAACGCCATGAGCACCAAGAACCAGCGCCGCCACGATCAGAACGCCCACCGAGATCGTGCCGCCGAAACTCATACCGAGCCCGGCTATCGCCCGATTGGCGCCGAGATAGCTCTTGTCCCACTGATCTTCGATCGCGCCAGAGGAATAGAACATGAAAAGGTAAGGCGATATCGAGGCGCCGAGAATGCTGACGGCCATGAACCAGTATTTTGCCGTGTCGTGCTGCGGCAGGCTGGGCACGGCCCCCACCGCCACCTCTTTCCATTCGGGGCGGAGCATCACGGCTGCGACGACGAAGCAGAGCGTTACCAGACCAAGCATCGACACCCCCTTCTCGATGAGCCCGAATGTGCCTTTCCACAACAGCAGCCAAGCCACGAAAGCGACCGGCAAGGCCCACCATTGAAAGCTGATCCCCGTGGCAAGCTCGGCGGCGATAGCCACCCCGCCGATCTCGGCGGAAAGCACCAGGAAGTTGACCAGCAGGGTGGCAAGGAGCGGCCAGATGAACGCATTGAAGCCGAACCGTTCGCGGATGCCGTCGGCAATGGTGTGATGGCTGACCGCGGCGAAGCGACCGGCCATCTCGACCAGGAAGATGATGCAGATGGTACCGAGCACCACCGCCCAGATGAGCCGGAAACCGAACAGTGCGCCGGCCTGCGCCGCCGTCGCCATCGATCCGACCTCCAGGAAGCCGCCGACGCTGGTGACGACACCAAGCGAAATCTCCAGCAGCTTCTTCATCGTTTCGGCGAGAAATAGTTTCGATAGGCTGTTGCGAGATCGCCTTGCGCGGCCCGAAGCTCCTGTTGCGCCTGACCGACCTGCGCATCCTGTCCGGCCTCGACCGCGTCCTTGGCCCGCCTTGCCGCATTCGACAGCCGGCTAACAGCGGCCGCCAACGCATCTCGCTTTCCCCGGTCGGACGGAGACGCCGATTCCACTTGCCGGCCAGCGTCGGCGAGTGTCTCGGCAAAGGACTGCAATGCTGAGGACGCATAATGGGACGGCGCTGCGCCGGAGAGCCAGGCGTCGCTCACCAGCACTGCCGCCTGTGCCGTCGAGGCCGCAAGCTTCGATTGCTGGTCAACGGTTTCAGACGAGGAACAAGAGGCAAGCGCCAGCGCCAGCAGGGGCAGGAAGGCCCGGCTCGGCCGGGCAACGGTGCGCAACATCTTCCCCTCGCTGCAATCGCTTCAAATCCCGAAGATAAAGCCGCAGCCACCCGAAAGTTCCTCCGTGTTCGGGATTTGCGGCATCGAGGCTGGCCGGTTCCATGTCCGACTGAGCTCGCAATGTTTCAGCTTTATAGGGACGATCGTGAACGCGACATAGCCAAGACCTGGCTTGAGCGCGCCAGAGCCCGGGCAATCTCGCTCACCTAACAGAAAAGCGTCACCGGCAGGCAGGGCGGTGCTGCGTTCGGTCGATGGCCGGCAGCGTAGTTGCGGGAGGATCCAGCCTTCCGTCATGTGGAATATCTGGCGAACGAGTCCGGCCTGGAGGCGGCCGGCATTGCGTGACGATACTGCTTCGTGGGACCAGCAGCTCGACCGTGCTCGCGACCGCTCATTGCGACACGATGGCGATGCGCGACTATGGCGAGCTGGAAAATCTCGCCACCGTCCTGACGCTTTGACAGGGGCGTTGCGCGGCTCCCTGGCCGAAGCCGACCTGATCCCGCTGGCGCTAACTGTCGGACTTCGCTTTGTCAGCCCTGGCCGATGGCTTTTGCCGGCCGAGTTCGCGATCCACAGCCTTGCGTGAACCTTCCGCGGGATCTTCTTGCGGCAAGCGCCCGTGCGTCTCGGGCTCAACGGCTTCCAGCGCATCGGCGCCAGCGAACTCTCCTCATCGGGATTCGCTCGGCGGCTCTGTCGAGCACGCGTTGGAGCGTTCATGGAGCACCTCCTCGCATCGACTTAACCGGGCCGTGACGCCGATGTTCCCACAAACTCGAAGCACGAGGAACGAACGGACGGATGGAAGGTTGCAGCTCCAAGACCCGGCGAGGCATTCCATGACTTCCGACACGACAGCGCTTCACGGCAGCAGGACGGCCCGAATCAGGCAACACTCCTTTTCCAGCCGCCCACCATCTCCATCAACGGCGTGATTGATAGCGAGACGGTCAGCTTGTTCGGTTGTCTGGAACGCGATGTTTCAACACGACGGTCTTGTCGGAACTTCAGGTCCCCGGGCGGATTAGGAAAGAGCGCTGCAGGCGCACGATCGCAACCGCAAAGGAGCGTAAAAATGCCGAAGAAAGCTTCGTCCGCGACCTCGAAGGGCTTGGAAAGCCTCTTCCTGGACGGACTCAAAGACATCTACTATGCGGAAAAGAAAATCTTGAAGGTATTGCCAAAGCTGGCGAAAGCAGCACAGTCCGAAAAGATAAGCGCTGCCTTCGAAAAGCACCTCAAGGAAACTGAAGCCCAGGTCGATCGCCTGGAGCAAGTCTTCGACATACTCGGCAAGCCGGCCCGGGGCAAGACCTGCCCGGCCATTGATGGAATCATCGAGGAGGGCTCGGAAATCCTCGAGGAGTACAAGGACGAACCGGCGCTCGACGCGGGTCTGGTGGGCGCCGCACAAGCGGTCGAGCATTACGAAATCGCGCGCTACGGTACGCTGATTGCATGGGCCGAGGAGCTCAGACTCAAGGATGCTCTCCCGCTGCTCCGTCAGACCTTAAAAGAAGAGTCCGACACCGACGAGGCGCTCAACGCTCTCGGCGAGAACGATGCCAATCGACGTGCTCTGCAGGCGGCCTAGCGCCACGACGGAGTTGCAGCGGTCCTGCCGGCCACAGGACCGCTCACGCGAAAGACTGACTGGCTGCCCTCCCGTCCGCGGATGGTCACGAAACGCTTGCCCGTAGCTTGTGTCAAAGCAAGAGTCGTTGTCAGCTAAGGCTGGTTCGTCGAACATTGGGAACTGCGGTCGCTTTGAAGTGAGCCGCTGTTCGCGAGGAACGGGGTCGAGATCGGCGAGGCCGAGTCGCTGGTCGACCTACGTGATCGCCGAGGAACACGATGAAGAAGACCTGAAAGAAACCGACCATGCTCAGGTCGCCGCGGGTTTCGAGATCTCGCGATAACTGCCCGCAGAAATCCGCCCAAGAAGTAGTCTGCAAGTCTGCATGTCCCTTTCAACGGAGGCATGCAATTCCTGCCATAAAACGGCGCTGTCGAGGGCGCGCTCGCGAACGGCTGCGCTATCGCCGAGCTACACCACCTGCGGGGGACACGACCCGCGTTTTTGTGGGCCAAAATCACGAAGCTTCGCGTGTCGTTCCCTATGCTTCCGCGAGCAACCAGCGAGGTACCACCGAAAGTCTCCATCGCCTCGCCCTCTAGACCTGGTCCATAGGTTCAAATCACACCCAAAATCAAGCACTGACGTGGCGCTCGGCGCGTCCGACTGCTTAAATGACCCTCCCCGCGCGTTCAGCTCTCCTTCTCGAGCTCCTGAAGAGCATTTCGAATGGCTGCGACTAGCGTCGCTATCGAATAGGGTTTCTGCACCCAGCCCAGCGGTCTGGCCGCTTCGGCTCGAAGCCGCACGTCGCGATCGCTATGGGCCGTCGTAAAGACGCACCGTATGCCCAACTCGCGGTACAATTCCACGGCCGCGTCGATGCCGTCCCGCTTGCCGAGCAAGCGGATATCCATCAGGGCAAGCACCGGCTTGGTCGAGAGCGCCATACTTATCGCCTCATCGGCGCTGGTCGCGAGGCCCGCCAGCGAGAAGCCTTCGGCCAGCAGTCCCGCCTCTACATCCAGCGCGATCAGGTAGTCGTCTTCGACGATCAGAATCGGCTGGTTCAGAGCGGTTTCGGGGTGTCCTCCGCTCACATCATCTCGGGAGAAGACTACCTGCGGCTTGAAGGGCCGATTGATGTCCCCCGCACGGCTCAACTCAGGTATCGCTGCTTTTGGTCGCAAGGCCAATCTCCTGAGGCATCTGAGAAAAAATAATGGTGCATCTGGACGGGCTCCGGCTGACTTCGAACGTCGCGCCGATCTGTCGCACCAGGCCTTCGACAAGTCGCAGGCCGGACGACGACGAGCGTACCGAACTCAGTTCGAAGCCCGGGCCCTCATCCTCTACCACAAGGCTAATCGCCCGGCCGTTCTGTCTGATGGAAACGCGAATGGTTCCATGCTCATTTCCGGGCAAGCCATACTTCACGGCATTGATCAAAAGCTCGTTGATAATAAGCGCCAGCGGCATCGCAACGTCGTTCGGCAGTTGGATCGGATCTGCCTCGCAGACCAATTGAACGGCTGCGGGAAACATCTGTTTTGCTGTCTCGCAAACAGCTCCCAGGAAAGGTTCGGCACCGAAGTTGATGGCATCGGGCGTGTCATAGAGGACCCGCTGAGCGGCAGCCATGGCGGCCACCCGCTTGCTGGCCTCATGCAGAACGGTTTGAGCCTCCGAACTCTTGCTGGTCCTTGCCGCCATGGAAAGCAGGGACTTCAGCATCATCATGTTGTTCTTCACGCGATGATTGAGCTCGTCGAGCAAGATCCGTTGCTGGCTTTCTGCCTGCTTACGCTCGCTCACATCGACCAGCATGTTTATGGCGCCGGTGATGTTTCCCGCGGCATCGCGCATCGGTGTGGGATAGGGAATGAATGGAACCCGGGTACCATCCGGCCGCTCGGCCACCGCTTCATATCCCCGGAGGGGCCGCCCTTCGCGCAGTGAGATGGCCATGGGACACTGATCGTGGGGGAGCGGCGTTCCATCCGGCCAGTAGAGCTTCCATGTCACGCACCATTCGTCGGTGCCAATGACGGGCGTTCGGCCGGCAAGTTGCACCGCCGCTTCATTGAAGTAGGTGATCTTACCGTCGCCATCCGTGGTGTAGATCGCGGCAGGAATGGCCGCGAGCAGGTCTTGAAGGTGGCGCTCGCTGTCTTGTATCTTCGCTTCCGCTACCTTTTTGTCGGTTATGTTCCGGGCGATTTTGGATGCTCCGACGATATGGCCTGACGCATCCCGCACCGGCGATATTGTGAGAGAGATATCTACCAGCGTTCCGTCTTTGCAGCGGCGAACCGTTTCGAAATGATCGACGAGTTCGCCGTTGCGGATGCGGCCTAATATCAGCGGCTCCTCGTGCTGCCGACCCTCGGGAATGATAGTGGTGATGGGCTTACCGACCATCTCCGCGGCCGTATAGCCGAACAACCGCTCGGCGCCGCGATTCCAGGTCGAGACGACGCCTCTGAGATCCTTGCTTACGATGGCGTCATGGGACGACTCCACGATTGCCGCCAATTGCCGGGTCGCATTCTGTGTCTTGACACGCTCAATGCCAAAGCCGAGCTGGCGTGCAATTGTCCGGGCGACTTCAACCTCTTCGGCCGAGCATTCGTGCGGCTCGTCGAAATAGGCCATGAACTTGCCCAACAGACGCCCACCTTCGGTTATCGGAATGAAGCAGACCGCGTCGATGCCTTCTGTTCGGATTGCCTGTCTCAAGCCGTCGGGGAGTTCGGCCTGTTCCACATCGCGCATGCAAATCGGCTGCGGATCGCGGTCTGCCGCGGACCAGGGCGAATGGCCTTCCACGGCGCCTCGATATGCCTTCGACAAGCCCCGCCAGGCGACAAACTTCATGATCCCGCCTTCCAAGAGCAGAACAGAAGCACGCTGACATCTTAGCCCGCGCTGGATCGCGTCGAGCGCCGCCTCGTAGACGTCTTCGCGGGTACGGGCGTGCTGTAGCATTTCCGTTAATTGATGCAGCGCAGCCTGCTCCTCGGCCCTTTGGGCGAGCGTCGCCTCAATCTCTTTCCGCTCGGTGATATCGTGCTGCACCCGTACCGCGTAGTGAAACCGCCCACTGCCGTCGTAGACGCTGGAAGACGTCACGACAGCCCAGAAAAGCGACCCGTCCTTGCGTACGAACCGCTTCTCGATCGTGTAGCTTTTGATCTCGCCAGCGACCTGTTGGCGATATTTCATGCGATCCGCCTCGACGTCGGGAGGAAAGGTCCGATCGAAAATAGATCGGCCAACAAGGTCCTCCTTCGTACAGGCCAAAAGACGGCACAAATGTCCGTTCACCCGCAGCAGCCGGCCTTCGGCGTCAGCTTCCACGATTCCCACACCAGCGCTGTGATAGGTCAGGGCAAGCCTCTGCTCCTGTTCGCGCAACAACTCTTCCGCTTCGACCTTCTCAGTCACGTCGATGGTGATGCAGCGCGTATTGAGGAACTGACCACCAACCGAACGCACATTCGATGTTATCTCGACCCAACGCATGGAGCCTTCTTTGGCGCGCAACCTCGCACGATAATGTCGAAGCTGCTCATGCCGAGAAAGGCGGTGCAAAATGTCTTCGATCGCGGCGGGATCGGCGTGGAATTCGCGGATGTTCCGGCCGATGTATTCCTCCGCGGCATAGCCGAGCAAGTCCAGTTCGGCTCTATTGGCGCGCAAAATCGTGCCATCATTCGCGACCAGGTGGAGAGCCACGGCTGCATTCTCGAAGAAATCTTCCATATCGCTGCCGGGGAGCAGGACCGCACGGGGCCCTTCGACGTCCCTTTCATCGGCGAAGGATTTCGCGCCAGAAATGCTGGAGGGCAAAGCTCGTTGTTCCATGAAAGATTGAATTCCCCTAAACGCAGCTTAACACTCGATTTCACAAGAGGTTCCAACGGGCTGCACAATTCACCCGGCCATTAACGGCAGGTGTTATGCTGGAAGGCGTTCGCGGGCGCCGGACCAGCAAATCCGGCGACTCGATGATGCCGCTATTTTTCGAGCCGTCGCAGCACGCTTGCACGGCACCGCGACCTGACGCTTATCCAGACCTATGCGGAAAGCAGCCAGTCAAAGATCCGGTTCCCGGCTTGGCTTTTGCCGAGAAGCCGCCCGCTCCAAGGACATGCGCAACGGATGCTGCGGAGCGTTAATATTCTTCTGGACGCTAGTACAAGCCGCTACATATTTAACGATCGGGCAGCTGTCGGAGACCTTCTAGGCACACGACTGCCGACCAAAGGGATGATCCGCTGATTTCGGGATGGAGAAAGGCCGTGGAAGATCGCGCCGGCTCGCTGCCCAACGTAGCTGACTTCGTCATTCACAAGGTTCTGGATACGTTCGAATACTCCGACCGCGGCGCGGTGATCACGATGGTCGATCCGCAGGGCGCACGCATCCGTCTCCACGTCAACATCGTCACCGGGGAGTTGCTTTGCGAACACATTGCCGAAGCGCTGGAGCAGCGATACGGGAAATAGAACGCCTACTTCAACAGCGTCATCGTCCTGTCGACGGCGCGATGCAATAGTCGGCCCAATTGTCGATCAGGAAGTCGGCGATGAACGACGGCCGGTCAATCACCTTTTTCACATCGCGAACCGCCGAGTTGGGGCAGACGAAAATGTAGCTGGTGGGCAGCGTGAATTCGCCCTGGCCCGCATGGTAGAAAATTTCCCGAGCTCGGTGACGAACTCCGCCTTGCCCAAGGGCGATTTCAGGTGCTTACACTGATAATTGTGCCATTCGCCGTCGTAGCGTTGTTGGACAGGAATCCGACGGCGGCGCGACCCATGTCCGCTGATCGCGTGGGACGCTCAAATCCGATATAGCTGCTTTCGAGGCGTGCGAACCTCTTTTTGATTAAATCTTCCAGTTCGCTGTCGGTCAGATTCAGGACAAGGCGGTCTTCGTTAAACGGCATTGTGCGCTATTCCACCTTCGCACAAGAAGTGGCGAATATTCTTTTCGTTCTCAAGCTGTATTCGCCCAAGGTGACGCGGCGGCGGGGATTATATAGGGGCGCTTCAAGCGCAGCGAGCGCTCTCAATGCGGCTGACGCCGGCAAACTCGTATTCCAGTTCCCAAGCTCGAAGCGGACGGGGTTGGCCGCCAGTTGCCAATCTCGGCAGGCCAGTTCGAAGGCCTGCCGTTTTGCGCCTCGCGTCCGCAACCGCCAGACGGCTTGCGGGCCCAAGCCATGGTGCTGCCGACACCGCTCCTCGTCTGGCCGATCAAGGCAGCGGAAACTCATATGGGCCATTCTCATTTCGATGATGCTAGCCGAGGGCGAGCCGCGTTGAATGCGGCAAGAACTTGAGCGCCTATCCGACGTAGCGCGGACGGCCGCTTCAACGCGCTCGGTGGGTTGCTGACCCGTCGGTCTTTCGACTGGGAACCGGTCAGTCCGGCATCGAACTGCTGACGTTGGCTTAGCCCCAGAAGCGTTAATCATGCATCGCCTATTTCGAAAGCGGCGCTACCGCAGCTGCTCGCTCGAACTCTGTAATGGAGCGCGCAGGCGGCCGACCGTAGGCTTCCAGCAGAGCATTTCAGAATCGCAGCAGGAGCGCGCGCCGTTCATCCGGCGTCCAAATCTCCAGCTCTTCGTTCACGTCCACCCAAGGGCTCACAGCCGGGAAGCGTTGCGTTTGGTATTGGCCAGGCAAGACAGTCCCGGTCAGATCACCAGCGCCAAGTTTGATTCCGATCGGACCCTTGCCGCCCATCGTCCTGATGGCGGCGACGTCTCTTGCTCACGGGGATTTCTTTCCCACGTCTCTTGGCGAGCAATGCATGGGAAAATGGGCTCTGTTCGTTCGATTGTCTTCCCTTTGCATGGTTATTGATTTTCCTCTCGCAGGAACATGATGCGGTCGCCGCTGGCGAAAGCTCTCGCGCCGCGTTCCACTTCCACTTGAAATATCTTCGTCGAGATCGCCTGCAGCGCGCATGCGCTCGCGTGCTGCCTGGTTGAGCGCGCGCACCTCGTCGTTTGTGTGGGTGAGAATGATCCGGCTTGCCTCAGGCTGCGTCTGCCTGTCGCGATCCCAGCGTTCGACCAGACCGCTGCGCGCGTCGTCCCGAGTCGCCGCCTGATGCACCATGCCTTGCGCCTCATAGGCGTCGATCGCTGCGCCGATCCTGCCGGTTGCCAAATCGCAGGTGGCACCACGCTGCCAGTCCTCGCGCTGCTTGCGCACCTGGCCGATTTCGACGCCGCAGTGACGTTCGTGGATCGAACGGAACGCAGCACCCGCCTCGATCGCCTGCAGTTGCTGTGGATCGCCGACCAACCATACGGGGCATAGCGCTACTCATCCAAAGTGGCCGAGACTCTCGGCTCGAGTTCTCCAACGCCTCTCGCGGCGCGGGCGCGGCCGGAGACCTCCCAACAAAGCGGCGCGGACGATTCCACGCCCGGCATTCACCCAACTTGGTGGCTGATTGAACGTTCCATTAGCGATTGCTTGACTAAACCGCTGCCCGCTCCAGACTCCCTTTATGGCGAAGGGCAGCATCAAAGTCGGCGACGAGGTCGCCATCACCGCTAAGGTGCGGGGTCGCGTGACGGAGATCGCGTCAGCGTGACGATCCTCTCATACGACTTTCCCCACTCGATTATCGACCGAACGACAAAGATCACGCATGGCCAGGAGATCGAACTGACCGGCGACGTCACCCATGTCGACGAAGCGAAGGTCACGGTCAACCTGGGCATTCCCGTTACGGTCAACGCCGATACGGTAAGGCTGGTCATGCGCAACGTCCCGCCGAAGCGGAAGACGCCTCTGATGGACAAGGCGACATGACGAAGCTTTCGGAGCTCGGCCCATTCGAAGCTCACCTCAACGGAAGGATTTGCGAGCACGAAAGTGAGTATTTCTACCGCTGCCCCCGGTGCGGTCAGATGGTGGATGAGCGGGACGCGCGGCAGGTGGTCTGGCACTCTTTCTCGGAGCATCGGCGGCTGATCATCGATGGTGAGGCGCCTCACTTGCCATAAGCGACGAATTGTAGCTGGCAGCCGAAGCGTGCAGGCCAAAAAAACTGGCAACCGACGGCGGCCGTTTGAGGCGCCCCCATTCGAGCGCCTGCCGGCTGAACCTAGCCATCCTGCTCCTGCGGGAGGCCGTCGGTTAGATCGTAGAAATCGGACTTCGAGCCGACGAAAATATGCTTGGCAAGGCGCAGGCCGGTCGGTCGGTCAAGGGTTCCAGCAGCGACGAAGGTTTGGATGCCCGGAGCCGCCTTCCAGAATAGATTACCACCGCAGCGCGAGCAGAAGCCCCGCTCGACGTCATCTGACGACCGGTACCAACTGAGAGTCGACGACGCTTGCAGTCGGAGATCCTCCGAGCGACAGGCCGCCATAGCCGCGAAGTTGCCGCTTGTGCGGGCGCATTGGGTGCAGTGACAGGCTATAGGCTGTGCAAGCTCGCCCGCTATTTCGTAACGCACAGACCCGCATAGACAACGACCCGATGACATGGAGACCTTACCCGCAGAGGAAGATATTGTTCCATGAAGTTGCAAGCTATTAGAGTCATGGGCTGAAGTAGCGGCCGGAGTTCAAGGCGTCTTCTGAATCCGCTCGCGGCTACGGCGAAAGGCTTCAGATAATGTAAATCGCATACGCCGCTCGACCAGCTTGGGTTGCTAGTCAGCCAAATCGCTCCGCTCCAAAATGAGCACAAAGTAGCTGATCAGGCGGCGGGATCGCTGTCGCTCAGATTGGAAGAACCTTCGGCATTAGAGGATTGGTTGAGTTGGGCCATCTGCTTTGCCTGGGGCGCGCGCCGTCATGTTCTGTTCCTCGAAGGCAACCCGGCCAGGTATCTCTGATTGTGCGGCGAAGCTTCCGATTGGCCGCCCGGTGACTAGCAGGATAGAAAACGACTTGGCCGACCAGACCCAAACAACGAGCTAATCAACTTAACCGCAGACATCGTCTCCGCATATGTCGGCAACAATCCCCTCCCCGTATCGGGGCTGCCCGACCTCATTGCTTCTCTCGATACCTCGCTGTCCGGCATTCGCCAGCCAAGGCACCAGAGCAACCTGCGTTGGCGCCCACGGTCAATCCGAAGCGATCGGTGCTCCCCGACTACATCATCTGCCTCGAGGACGGGAAGAAGTTCAAATCGCTGAAGCGGCATCTTGCGTTGCACGGCCTGACGCCCGACGAGTACCGCGAGAAATGGGGCCCTGGCTTGTTACTATCCGATGGTAGCGCCAAATTATGCCGCGCAGCGGTCGGCACTGGCGAAGGCGAGCGGACTCGGTCGCAAGCCTGGGGCCAAGCCAGGGGGGATCGCCGGAAAAAAGCGCTCGGGCCGGTGATTGTACGCGTCGTCGTTGCGTGGGCGACTGCACCGCATCCGGCCCGGTCTGCATCGACGAATTGAACACTGTTAGAAGCTGGAATCGCCGTTCCGCTACGCCCGCGTCAGCCACCCGCTGAAACGTTGCTGCTCCGCGCGGGTGTGTATCATTTTAATACAATCCTCAATTTGTAGACTCCTGCGATGCATTGGCGGCTATTGGTTCTGGCCGTCATTTAGGAGGGAAAAGCCGCGCGGGAGGAATACCAATGACCATCCAAAAGGAAGACTATCGAACCAACAGAGCCGACTATGCCATCGCATCGATGCAAGGCCAATCGGCCGCTTTTGATGCTCGCCATGAGAGACGGGAAAGCAAGAAATCCCTGTGGCTGAGAGATCGGCGGCTCGCCAGATTGGCCGAAAATCCCTGTGAAACCGTGCCAGGATCAAGAGTCAGACGGCGCGGGAATTAGCGCGCTGGTTGTCGTTAGCCGGTGCCGTGTCTCGCCCCCGAGACCCATCGGCCAGGCCCGGCGTTTGCTGGCAGCTGCCAGCCTGCCGGGCCGCTCCTGCTGTCCTTTGCTCATCGCGCCAGATCACCCGCTTCTCGCACCGGATTTCGACAAGCCGCCGAAAGCGGATCGTGTGGGCCGGCTCGCCGGTCGCGTGAAATAGCTGCGCGCTCATCCATTCGCGGCCGCCGCACTTCTGACAGCGGGCTTTGCCCCTCACCTCGTCGATCGTGACGTTGCCGATGACCTCTCGCAACTCGATCGGCTTGTAGTAGCGCGTGATGTTGCAGCGGGCGGCAGCGGATCCCCGCCCTGCGTCGTGGGCATGCGACAAGGTCCAGGGAGCACCTCTCGGCCACTTCTTGGGTTGCTCAGGCATAGGAGTGAAATGAGGAACGCAATCCTGTGTGGTCAAGGGATCCCTTGACATTTTGTTCTCTTTTCGTTCACTGTCTCTCAATTGCGACGAAAGGAGCCCGAGATGCTGCATAAACCGCTGCACAAGCCGCCTCACATGCCAACTGGTGTCTCTATCGCAATGATGGACGACAGCATAACCAAGGTCGGGGTCTTAACGCTGCAGACGATCGGCGAGGATGTCGAAATTGCAATCAACCTTGAAGCCGTCGCCGTCATGACCAAGGCGCTTAACGCCTTGGCTCAGGAGCTACGCAAATAGAGGGCATTGGGCCGCCGCGTCGACGCAATTGCTTGCGGTTTTCGCAACTCACGTTTTTCGGCCGCAGTCAGCTTATCCACTGTCAATATGCGTTACATATATTAGCAACTGCTTGACAGACGCCGGCCGCCCCAGAATCCCAGAATGGCGAAGGGCTCTTTCAACATCGGCGACGAAGTCGCCATCACAGCGACGCTGCGCGGGCGTATGTGACCGAAGACCGGATCAGCGTGTCGACCCCAGCTACGACTTTCCCCATTCGGTAGTGGACAGGACGTCGAAGGTGAAGCACGGCCAGCCAATCGAGCTGATAGGCGATGTCACCCGCGTCGATGAGGGCAAAGTGACAGTCAATCTCGGCGTGCCGGTCACGTGAACGCCGATAAGGTCAGACTGATGACCACCTACGTTCCGCCGAAGAGAAAGACGCCACTGGTCGACAAGCCGACATGATCCAGAGTCTCAGTTTGAAATTTGCCCTCCCGCACATCCCGTTTGATGACATAGGCGGAAGCGCCTTTATGCTTAGCGCAATGCAAGGGAGGGGCGGCCCGCCGTGATCGTTGCTCAGATGACAAACGACTTCGTCACGGTGCAGGTTTCCGGGAGCCATTTGCGATAGGTGCATTGCCGAAGCCCTGCGTCTCAGCTCTCATGCGCATGCCGCCCAGACCACCGAGGCGTTGGGGACCACTTCGGATTTCATCCGACAGCGCGGGCGGTGCGCCAGATGCTGTAGCGAAAGGACAGTGACAGTCGCGCATCAGGATAAATAAGCGGGCCGTCCAATCCGGGTGATCTGCAAACAGAAAGCCCGTCGCAGCTAATAAGCGTAAGCGACCGGCTTTTCTGCGATGGGTGGTCAGCGGCTACACCCCGTAGAGATCGACCACTTGCCGACTCAGATGCGCGGATTTGGTTGCAGACAAATCAAACGAAAAAGCCGCCGCTCGCTTGAGTTGACTAACACCCTTCGGTGGTTGTTTTCATCTGGCCCGGGGCTGCTGATTTCGCGCTGGTATCTTGCTGGCCCGGAGCCGCCTGTTTTGCGCTGCCGGTCTGTTGGCCAGGTGCACAATCCTTTGCCGAATTGGAATTGGTGCCGCTAGTGGTGGTGGAGTCGGTGCCTTGAGCGCTGGGCATTGTCGTCGTGTTTGAAGAAGATCCACTCGTGGTAGTGCTGTTGGTCTGGGCCAAGCCTAGCCCCGTGGACATGGCCATTATCGCTGATGCTAAAAGTATCTGCCTCATTGTTCTCATCTCCTTGGAAGCTGCAACGTCCCTTCTGTTGCATAACATCGAGACAAGCGGGCGGTTCCAGATCCGCAAGTGCCTGGGGACTGTCAATGCCGATTTTTCAGGAATTGCGCTTCGCGGAGCAAAGCGGTCCAGTCCGTCCCAATCAGATGTATTAGCTCAGCGGCCCGCTGCTCGGTGATCCCGGTCTCTTTTGCCAGCCTCTCGGCCAGCTGCCGCTTTGCAACGCGCGCTCGTATCCGTTCGGTTCCATGTTGCACTCCTTCCGGATAAAAAGCAGGAGCTTTCGATTTTGTTTCGCAATCCCTCGGCTTCAGAAGGGAGAAGCCAGCCGGCGGCCCTCTAACGAACATTAGGGCGCATTAATCCTCACGGCGCCGTGCCGCGCCCCAGAATCGCTGGCATGGCAAAGAGCATCAAGGTAGGCGACGAAGTCGCCATCACGGCAACCGTGCGCAAGCGCGTCAGTCGACGAGGATACTGTGACGGTCGGCGGCAAGGATCTCGGGATTACGGTCAAGCGCAGTGCCGTGCGGCTCTTCACCAGCCATGTGGCACCGAAGCGTAAGGCTTGAAATTAAACCCGCCAGGCACAGGCGCACGCCCCCACACCCGTCCTATTTTGAGGCGGCTCAGTTCATGACACCCGATCTCGGGGCAGCTCGAGCGCGGCAGCGGCAAGCAGTCTGAGTTCCTCTCTTGTCAGGGCTATCTCGTAGTGCTGCTTGGATTTCTTTGTGTAGATGTCATCAGCAGTCACAGAGATTATAACAACGTCTTCCTCTTCCACCTGCACACTATCGATCGGTAGTGGCCCCGAAAATATGCACTTCAACGCGCCAGCCCTTCGGCTCGGCCGAGTATGTATCCGCATCTCGTCACCCCTTTCCGCTCTCGAAAGGGTCCAATGCAGGAAAGATGCCAGATCGTGGCCATTTCAACCTTGGGCCTCAACACCGTCCACGCCTTCGCGGGCTGAATATTAGCAACTGCTTGTATTTGTCCTACCGCAGGCAGATAATGCCATTCGGGACTTTGAGGGAGGTTCCGATGCGCTGGCCCCTTATCGTGATCGCGTTCATCACTGGCTTCATCCTCTGGGACCGCTTCGAAAACGACGGCACCTATACCGCCGACGTCGAGCGAAGTTTCCGTGAGGCATCCTTGGATATGCCGGGCGGGTGGAGGCCACCTACCATCACCATCAATCGCGATTTGCTAAAGCGATAGCCGAGGGGCCATCGTCTCGCTCCGGCCCCTTTTCATCACAGGAATGAAGCCGCAGCCACCCGCTTTAGATTGCTGCTGGCAACGTCGATCAGCGAATGTATATCGCCGGCCGGGCTCAATATTGGATTTCCTATTGCGCGCAGGCCACGTTCTCGGCTCGCTTTGCAAGACTGTTGAAGATCCAGAATTCGCGCATGCGAAGCAACCTGGTGCATGAATTGAGGCAGCTTCTGCCCAACGCCGAGGCTGAAAGGGCGGCGGAGGTGCTCAGCATGCTGATGGATGGCTTCTGGCTGCGAATGGCGGTGACCAAAACCGACCCCTCGCGAAAGGCCGCACTCGACATGCTTACAACCTTGTGGACAAGCTGGTAGGTCCGCATGGCAGCCGGAAGCCGGCCTCGTAGCCATGCAAGCACCGCAGCGCGCCAACCTTCGCCGGTGCGCCCGTGCCCGGACCGGTTGTGAAGATTGTCCCGATATGAGCCGCAAGGTCGTCACGCCTTTGCCAGCAGTCGATAACTGCCCGACCGTTGCTAAATTCCCGAGCCGGGTTGTCAACCCAGCCGTCCGCCACGCTCCACAAGCATTGCGATCGCCAGTGCGACCACCCCTTTTGTCGACGACAAACCTTGATCAGCGTGTCTTGCAGCCATGGGCGGCAACGGGGCCGGCATCAGTATGACCTCCCCAAAGATCCACAACCGTTTTGCCGCCGGCCACCACCGATCCGCCGCCGCCATGCTCGAGGCCTTGTTGCAAGCCTCCAGCGAATGCGTCGCGACCCTGGCAAAGCCTGGATCGCAGTCACCCTCAACGGTCGTGGCGCATGTCTTAATGACGTCGACCCACGAGGCTTTTGCCTAGCGGCTAATCCAGCGCAGCGCCGGCGGTTGAGACTGTCGCTCGCATAATGCGGTCCGAGATCATGGCGACAAGAGCGATCGACAGGCCTGCCACCAGACCCTGGCCGGGATCCGCTTTGCTCAACGCGATATAAACCTGCTGTCCCAGATCCTTGGTGCCGACGAGCGCCGCCACCGGCAGCATCGACAGCGCCCCCATGATCGTCTGGTTCACGCCGAGGACGACCACCGGCTTGGCGACCGGCAACTCAACATGGATCAAGCGCTGCCAAGCAGTGCAGCCAATCTGGCGCGATGTTTCGACAAGATCCGCCGGGACACTTCTCAGCCCGTACTCCACGTAGCGAATTGGCGGCACGATTGCGTACAATGCTATTGCAATCAGGCCGGTAAGCTCGCCGACCTGGAAAAACATCAGAGCGGGGATCAAAAATATGAACTGCGGCATGGTCTGGAGCGCGTCGCAGATGGGCTTCAAGACAGTCGAGAACCTGTCACTCTTGGCTGCGGCAACGCCGAGGAGCCCTCCCGTGAACATGCATATCAGCACGGCCAGGAGGCACAGATATAATGACTGCCCGAGCGGGCGGTAGAGACCGCTGCCGACAATGAAGCAAGTACCGAAAGCCGCGAGCGCGGCCAGGCGCGTACCACTGACCGACAACGCCAGGAATGTCACGACAACAATGAAGGCCGGCCAGGGAAACCCGTTGAAGCCGAGTAACAAAAAGGTCGCGGCTATCAACGTGCCGACCGCCATCTGCCATTGACCCCTGAACCATAGCCAGGCTGCCAGCGCTAGCGTCAGACCGCAATAGACGGCATTGATCTCAGGCGTCCAAGCAAAGCCCCAGGTGAAGGGCGTGACAGCGCCGACCAGACCGATGCGCAGTGGCAGCATGAAATGATAGAGGACAAAGACCTTCAATGCGTCGAGCGGCGCGGAAAAGTCGTGGACAAGCCCGATCACGAAGCGATTCAGGCCTGACGGGTCCATCACACCACGAGCCCGGTCGGCGAAGGCCATGGCCGATGGCGAGGCATGCAACAAGACAGCGATAAAAACAGGTAGCGCCAGGATCGCTAGAGTTCGCAGGATTTTGCGCCACGTCGTCGGCGCTTTGTTACGTTGCGGCTGGGCCATGCCGAAGGTAATACGGTCCACCACCATCGCCAAAACCGCAACGACGAGGCCTGACAGCAAGCTTTGACCGAATTCGGCCTTGCGCATGGCGTTCAGCACCTCCCAACCGACATCGTTGAAACCGCCAATGATGGCCGCCATGATGACCATGCTGAAGGCCGCCATCGTGGTCTGATTGACACCTGTCAGGATCTCTCGCTTTGCCGTCGGCAAAATGACATTCCAGAAGCGTTGCCAGCGCGTGCAGCCAGCCATGGTGCCGGCCTCGAGAAGAGAAAGGGGTACGCGCTCTAGCCCGAGCATCGTGCAATGGACCATGGGGGCCACCGCGTACACAAGGCAGGCGATCAAACCGACGATTGGCCCGAAACCGAACAGCAGCAGGAGCGGGATCAGGAATGCGAAGGCTGGCACCGTCTGCAGCAGATCCAGCACCACCATGGTGACGCTGCGGACAAAACGGGACGAGTGGGCCGCAATGCCGAGCAGGAAACCAAATCCGACGGCGAGCGGTACTGCCAGTACGACCAATGACAAGGTATTCATACCCTGTTCCCAATAGCCGGCCAGCACGACATAGCCCAGCGCTGCCGGCGTGAACAATGCCAACGGCCAGCCCCGGGCCAACCAGCCGAGCACTGCGAAGAAGAGGAGCATTGCCGGCCAAGGCATCCACTGTAGCGCTGCGCTGCAGGCATTCAAAGCCGCGCCTAAAATGGTGGCCAGCACCGCGCAGATCGGGGTTAGCAGGGGTATGATGAAGCCGAAGATCCCGGTGATGAGGGGAGCGACCGGCAACAACCAGGCACTGGGATAGTCTACGAGCCACGGCATCGCGGATCGCATTGCGACACAGATCGCAATGAAGGCCAGAACCGCGAGCCAGAACAATTGCCTGGATTTTATTGGCAGGCTTTCGTTCGGGGCAAACACTGCCTGTTGAGCGCTCACGCCGCTCCCCGCTTGATTGTGTCATTGGCCAATACTTTTGCGATGACCTCGGAATTCAAGAGACCTACCCGGCCCTCACCTTCCCGCGTGATCACAAACGTTCGGGCGCCGGCGATGCTTTGCGGAAGCAGGGCCTCGATCGGCACGGCGGCGTCGATCTCGTACGCGCCCTCATCGCCATTCCAGCCCTGTGGGATTGCTTCCATGACCGAGCCGGCGGTCACCACCTTGGTCAGCGAAACCTCCTCTGTAAAGCTCGCCACATAGGCATCCACCGGGTGAAGCATGATGTCGGCCGGCGTGCCGATCTGGATGATGCGGCCTTCGCGCATGATCGCGATGCGGTCGGCCAGACGAAACGCCTCCTGAATGTCATGGGTGATGAACACGATCGTCTTTTGGAGCAGGCGTTGCAGTCGCAGAAACTCGTCTTGCATCTGGCGCCGGATCAGGGGATCGAGCGCGGAGAAGGGTTCGTCGAGGAACCACAGCTCCGGATTGACGGCAAGCGAGCGTGCGATCCCCACGCGCTGCTGCTGTCCGCCGGAAAGCTCGTGTGGCATGCTGCGCTCGCGGCCCTGCAAGCCGACAAGCGAGATCATTTCACGGCCGGTCTCCAGGCGTTGGGAAAGTGGCATTCCCTGCATTCTGAGCGGGAATATCACATTGTCGAGCGCATTGAGACGCGGAAGCAAGCCAAAGGATTGGAATACCATTCCCATGACTTTGCGGCGCACGTCAACCAATCGACGCTCGGTGGCCAAGAGGAGGTTTTCCTGACCGAGCCATACCTCGCCGTGCGTTGGCTCAACGAGGCGCGACAGGCACCGCACGAGCGTCGACTTGCCCGAGCCTGAAAGACCCATGACAACGAAGATCTCCCCTTGCCGGACGTCAAAGCTGACATCTGCCAGGGCCAGGAAATTGCCGGCAGATTCTAGCCTTCGCCTGAGCGACGCAGGAGACTCGGTCGAGGATAGGGCCATGGCCAGGGCCTTCGCCGGCCGAGGTCCGTAGATCTTCCAGAGACTTCTGGACCTGAGCTTGGCGGGTGCCCTCGGCGCGGCGCTTGATCCATCCACAGGATTGGTCATGTCCAACTTTTCTTCAGCTGGTTCCAGAAGGGCGGCGAGCCGGACTTGGCGCCACCGCTCGCGATTGATCCGGGCTCAATTCAGTTCTGAGCCGCCTTCAGCCAGGACTGCCAGTCGCTCTGGTGTTCCTCGATCCAGCCATCGACGGCCTGATCGAGGTTCTTGCCTTGCTTGTCCACGGCATAAATCATCTTTTGCTGGTCATCGGCATGGATCTGCAGCGATTTCATCAGCTCATAGCCGGCTGGCCATTTTCCGCGAAACCCAGCCCACGCAACCTTGATCACCGGCGGCGCAACGATGCACTGGGCCAGGTTGTTCGGGTCGCAGGGCGGCATTTTGAGCCATTCCACCGGCACTTCGGCCAACACCCAATGCGGCGCCCAGAAACGCATGAGTAAGGGTTTGTGGGCCGCAACCGCTGCCTGTAGCTCGGCAACCAGCGCCCCCTCGGAACCGGCGGGCACCGGCGTAAACGGAATTTCGGCGTTCTTCAGCTCAGGCCCGCTGACCGATCCCCAATCGGCCGGGTAGTCGAGAAGCCGCCCGTTCGGAAATGTTTCCGGCGTTGCAAGCGCCTGCACGCAGGCGGGCTCTTTTAGCGCCGTCCACTCGGGCAATTTCGGACAGACGGTCTTGGTGTCGGCTGTGAACAGCCACCCATCCTTGGTTTCAAGACCGAGCTCGCCGATTTCTTCGAGCTTTCCCTCCGCCTTGGCCTTCGGGTAGACATCACCCAAGTTGCTCGGCCAAACCTCTGGTGACACAGAGAGGCTGCCACTTGCGATACCGGTGAACTGAGGCAACGTGCCGGCAGTGATATATTCCACCTTGTATCCAAGCTTTTCCAGCAACTTGCCGGTGATGTGCGCGGACAGGTTCTGGCCGGTCCATTCGTTGATAGCGATCTTAATCGATGTACTCGTCTCGCCCAAGGGCTTCGCCATCGCCGTCGGAGCGATCGCGAGACCTGCGGCAAGTGGCACTGTCCAAAGTGCAATTTTACGACCTATCATGATTTCTTTCTCCCATTGTCTTTCGTTCTTGTCATCAAACTCGGGGTCCCGGAGGGCTTAAGCCCCAAGTTGGCGCGGCGGAGCGCTGATAGGTGCAAATATCCCGGCAAGCATCCCACCATCGACAGGCAGCTCAGCCCCCGTCACGAGCCGAGCAGCGTCAGACGCGAGGAACAAGACCGCCTCCGCGATGTCCAATGGCACCGGCAGCTTGCGCATCGGCACCACTCCACTCAACCCGGCCACTACCGCTTCGCGGCCGCCGACCACATGTGCGAAGCTTGCAAGCATTTCTGAATCGACATAGGTGGGATGAACCGAGTTGCAGCGCACAGCCAATGAGTTGGCAGCGCAATAGAGCGCAACGCCCTTGGTCAACATCCTCACCGCGCCCTTGCTGGCGGCGTAGGCAACCGCGTCATCAGAAGCAATGTTGCCGTAGATCGAGGCGATGTTGACGATCGATCCGGAGTTGCTCTTTTCCTTCATCGCCGCCACGGCGGCACGGCAGCCCAGGAAAGTCCCGGTGGCGTTGATATCCATCGTGCGTTGCCATTCAGCGAGCGAGTAGCTGATGAAATCGCCGTCACTCCAGATCCCGGCGGAATTGACCAACACATCGAGCCTGCCGGCCCGCTCCAGAACCGCGTCGACCGCGCTTGACCAGGAATTCTCCTTGGTCACGTCGAGCTCGACGTAAGACGCAGACGCCCCGATCTCGGCAGCTGCGGCCTCGCCGCGCCGGCGATCGATATCGCCAAGGAACACGGTGGATCCCTCACGTGCAAAAAGCCGGGCCGTCTCCCTGCCGATCCCCGACGCCGCCCCAGTGATCAGGGTTACTTTGTCAGCGAGCCGCGCGGCCATGGAATTGCTCCTTCACGTTCAGGTCTGTCAGAGCCTATGCAGCCATCCGTTGTCCAACAATGGTGCCAACGGTCACCATCCGCGACGCCATGCGCTATCCCCTCAACCCGGCCGGTGGCCGGGATCGGTGCGCGACAGATGCTCCTCCCAGCTTATGTGAGGGATGCGGTGAGCCAGATAGTCGCTCAGCTGCTCCAGCGCTTCGAGTGCAGAAATTTTTGCCGGCCGCAGTCCGAGCCTGAGCCACAGCCCGTCGATGATTGTGGTTATTCCAAGCGCCACGGCCTCGCATTGATCGGCTGGGACCAGCCCAGACAAGGCGCTCATCAAATTCGAATGCATACGAGCGTGGACGACGCGCTGAATGCGCGCCAGCTGCGGCTCGCGCGGCACTTCGGAACAGAGTGCAAGCCAGGCATGGCAAATTCCCGGCGTAAAAAACGCTGTACTGAAATTGCCGGCGATGATCGCCCACAGGCGCTCGTCCGGGCTACGCGCCAAACGCATCAGCCGAATGACCTCGTCACGCAGCAACGAGTTCGAATGGCGCATCGTGTGCTCGAAAAGCTCCTGCTTGGTTTTGAAGTAGTGATGGACGATGCCTTTCGAGGCGCCCGCCTTCTGGGCGACTTTCTCGATTGTAGCGCCCGCCATGCCCTCGCTTTGCAGAACCTCAAAGGCTGCATGGCGCAGCTCGCGGCGTCGGATGTCACTGATTTTTGTCAGGCTCATGAGTTCACATTGACATATTTGTCCAAAAGGATCAACAATTGGCCAGATGACCAATTTTTGGGCCAAAAGGCCAAGGAGGAGAAATGAACGTCCATTCTCCGGTTAGAAACTACGTTCCGAACCCCGGCCAGATCCGGTCTGAAGTTCGAAACGGCATGGCGGGACTGGGATTTTCCACTGCGATAGGACGCGCGAGCGCCGCGATTGGCGATGATGTCTTCTATGACAGATTGCTCGAGGTGATTGCCTCCTTGGTCGAGGCCGACGCGTTTTCTTTGGTGCGGTATTCAAGTTCCGGAGCGCCGGACCTCATCATTCCACGCGAAATCCGCAGCGAGGTTGCCGCGCCCTACGCATCTGGTCTGTATACGCTCGACCCGTTTCACGATTATTGGCGAAGCGTTGGCTCGCCGGCGGTCTGTTCGTTGCGCCGTCTGGCGCCCGCCGAAATGTGGAAAAGCCGGTATGCCCTTGAGTTCCTGCGCGCGGCCAGCATCAGTGACGAGATTGCCGTGTTCTTGCCGCCGATCGGCGGCGCCAGTCCGACGCTCGTGGTCGATCGCGCCGTCGGCGAATTCGGCGCCGCGGAGCTTGCAACGATCGAGAATGCATTTCCCTTGCTGGCCGGTCTGCACGATGCCCACTTGAAAGCCATCATCAGTCATGGCCTGGCAGCAGATGCCACCGAAAAGCCCCTGCGCCTCCTTGACCGGCGCGGCGACGAACTCGCCGCAAACAGCGCGTGGCGCAGGCTGGTCGCCGATCCAAGGGGCGGGCTGGTGGAGGCATTGGTTGAGCTCGCCAGCACCGGCAACACCAAGGCATTGCTTCCTGATGGCCGGCTCGTCGTCCGATCGGCCCTGGGCGCGGATTTCGGTGCAGCACCTGGTGGCCAATGCGACCAAGTCGAGGTATCTGCCATGCACGCACCGCGTGCCGATCCAAATGACTGGCTATCCATTCTTACCAACCGCGAACGCCAAATCGTCGAGTTGACGCTCGAAGGCCATCCGATCGCCAGCATCGCGGATCGCCTGGGCGTCAAGCGTGGAACCGTCAAAAACCACCGGCTTCGCCTTTATCAGAAGCTCGATATCACCACCGAACGCGAGCTCTTTCTCACCTACGTCCAGCACCTGCGGGTGACAGGCGCCTAACGGCGTTCCTCACTCGGCTGCGGCCCGAAACTCCACATCGGCGACCCTGGGAACCGGCAGCCGGGTGCGCCCGAAGCCAAGAGAACGGGCGCGCTTGCGTCCGCGCTTGAGTTCGCCCTCGAGCTCCGAGAAATAGATGTCCTGGTCGAGCTGCATCGTATGGCGCGCCGACGCGTAATAGCGGCTCATGTGCTTCTTTTCATCGGCGACAATGGTGCGCTTCTGCTCTTCCACGTCGGGCAGTGCATAGTCGCCAGCAAGATATGTCGCTATCCACTTTGCCTGCCGATCTGCAAGCGCAAAGAGCGTGATGCTCGGTTGCGCCAGAGCGATAAAGAACAGGTTTGGTATTCCGGGTTTAAGCACGCGCTTGAACAACGGCAGGCGATTGCCCGGCGCCGAGATCAAGGACGGGTCGAAGAAGGGAAAAGAGACCTTGTAGCCGGTAGCCCAGACGATGATGTCGATCTTCTCACGGCGTCCATCTTCGAAGACGACGCTGTCACCGTCGAGCTCTCTGATGCCGGGCCGAATTTCGATATCGCCCGAGGCAACCAACGTTGGAAATGTGTCCGACACCGAAACGTGCGCTTCGAACACGCGGTGGTCAGGCTTAGGCAACCCGAAATCTTCCATGTGACCGACCGCGAAATGGAAGATCCGACGGCCAACCCAGCGCTGGAGCGACAGCGGCAGCCAAGGATAGAGCTTGCCTTTGTCGGCAGGCTTGCCGAGCAGGAAACGCGGAAAGATATGCGCGCCGCGCCGGGTGCTCACAAAGAGCTTGTTGGTGATATGGCGTGGGCAAAGTTCGTTGGCGATATCCATCGCCGAATTGCCCATGCCAACGACCAGGACGTTCTTGCCCGTGAAATCCACCGGCGTGAACGGGTCGCGATAGCCATGCGAGTGAAGCTGCATGCCCTCGAACTTGCCTGGATAGGCGGGCTCGGGCAGACGCGGATCCCAATGATGTCCGTTGCACACGAACAATGCGTCGTAGGAGCGCGTCTCGCCGTCGCCCAAACGAATCTGCCAGGTCCCATTGGCATCACGATCAGCCTTCTTGACCTCGGTACTGAGTTTGACCTTAGCGGTCAGACCGAAATGGTCCATGTACGACTTCAGGTAGGCCAGCACCTGCGTGTGGTGCAGATAGTGCGGAGTATCTGCGGGCATCGGGAAGTCCGCCAGCTCCAGCTGCAGCTTGGAGGTATCGATGTGCAGCGATCGGTATGCCGCCGACTTCCCATTCGGATTTTCGAATGCCCACTGACCGCCAACCCGATCGCTCATCTCGTACCAGTCGAAGGGAATGCCGCGTTGCGTGAGTGCCTTGGCAGTGACAATTCCGCTGCAGCCTGCTCCGATAATGCAGCATTTGGGAAGGGTATCTGGCTTCATGGCAATGGCTCCCGCGAGACAAATCGTGATCTTGGCAGGACCCTAATTCACGCTTTGAGACCTCAACAATGGTGCCGACGGTCACCATCTCGGACGCGGGTCGGCGAGATGATGCTATCAATAGTGACCTTCGGCACCATTGTTGCGGCAGCGCGCGGTGAAATAGCCTCACCGTTAGCCAAAATCGCCTTTTTCGCCGGAGCCATCACATGACATTCGCCAACCCCTCGCAGGAGAGTTCTTCTGCCCCGTTTCAGGTGCCGCAGCTGCTTGCCGGCCGACGCGCCGTTGTGACGGGCGCGGCCCGCGGAATTGGCAAGGCCATCGCAGACGCATTCGACCAGGCCGGCGCCGCAGTCGTGCGCCTCGACATCAACGCGTCCGAAACGGTTCGGGGCTGTGATATTGCCGACGAAGAGTCCGTAAAACGAATTTTGGCGGAAATCGCTGCTGAAGGTCCCATTGACGACATCGTTCACGCTGCGGCGATCGGTGTTGTCGCCCCGTTGGCCGACATGCAGGTCGCAGACTTTCGCCGTGTACTGGATGTCAACGTGATAGGGGCGTTCCTGGTCGCTCGAGAGGGATCACGGCATCTGCATCGCGGGGGCAACCTCGTCCTCATCGCGTCGCAGTATGGGCTGAAGGGATGGCCTTTGTGGGGTGCTTACTGCGCTTCCAAGGCTGGTGTCCTGCGACTGGCAGATGCGCTGGTGGGAGAACTCGCACCACGGGGCATACGCGTCAACACCATCTCGCCTGGCAGCGTCGACACGGAGATGGTGGCGGCGACGACCGCCAACATTGCGCGGCAGACTGGCAGCGATGCCGCAATCATCCGCGCCAGCTATGAAGCGGCGATCCCGATGGGGCGCTTCGCGCAACCGCAAGAGATCGCCTATGTCGCCGTGGCGCTCTGCTCGGGCCTCTGCTCGTATGTGAATGGGTCCAACATCGTGGTGGACGGCGGCGAGCTTTCTCGCTGATTGGCGGGGCACCAAGTCTCGGCCTGCGTCGTTCGGTGCGCTGCCGTTGCCGTCAATCGCCGCCTTCGTCGGGGGCTGGTGCCTACACTAAAAATAGTGCCGAAGCGTAAATGACGCGCGCAGCGGCGCCGCGTCATATCCGGGACAACAAGGAGGATAAAATGATCCAACGCGTGATGATCACTGCGGGAGGTTCGGGCATCGGGTGGGCTATCGCCCAGGCCTTCGCTGACAGTGGCGCCAAGGTCCATGTCTGTGATGTCGATGAGCGGGCATTGCACAATGTGACAAAGACCCATCCGCAGGTCTCGGGTAAGAAAGTGGATTTGAGCGACGAGAAGGCCATCAACGCCTGGTTTGATGACGCACTCGGTGATCTCGGCGGTCTTGATGTCCTCATCAACAACGCCGGCACCAAGGGTCCTACCGGCTATGTCGAGGAGCTCAAACTGAACGACTGGCGTGACTGTCTCAGTGTGTGCCTTGACGCGCAATTCCTGTGTGCCAGGCGCGCCGCGCCTCTGATGAAGAGCCAGTCCTCCGGCAGCATCATCAACATCTCTTCAACGGCCGGTCTGTACGGCTATGGGTTGAGGACGCCTTATGCCGCCGCCAAATGGGCAGTGATCGGGCTCACGAAATCTCTGGCTGTCGAACTCGGGCCATACGGTGTGCGCGCCAACGCGATTTGCCCTGGATCCGTCGATGGCGCCCGCATGCAGCAAGTTATCAAGGCCGAGGCGGAGAGCCGCGGGGTCGCAATCGATGTCCTCCAGAAGGAATATGTCCAATCCCAGTCGATCAAGCGCTTCGTGAACCCGGAGGAAATCGCCGACATGTGCGTGTTCCTGGCTTCGCCGGCCGCGAAAATGGTGACGGGTCAGGCAATAGCGGTCGACGGCCACACGGAGACTTTCCACATTGGCAGCTGAGCCTCGAGGTTCGACTTTCACGGGGCTTCTGAGAGGTCGACGCAACACGGGCCGCCGTCGCGTTCGGATGCTCAGTGATGCGCCCCAAACCGGCAAGGATCGGAAACATGCCAGCAGACATCGCGGAATGGAAAATCTTCGCCCCAACACGCGATCGGCTGGGCGAGAGCATCCTGTGGCACCCGGCAGAGCAGGCACTCTATTGGATAGACTTCTATGGCCCAACCGTGCACCGGCAACGACAAGGCAGTGGCGCCCGCGACAGCTGGAAAATGGATTTCGCCGAGACTATCGGGTCGCTCGTCCTTACCGAAAAGGGCCTGCTTCTCGCGGTGGATCATGGGCTGCACCTTCTCGACACAGCCACTGGGAAAACCCGGGTTTTCGCAAATCCCAAGCAAGGACAAATGAACCTCGTCTACAATGACGCCAAGGTCGACCGTGCCGGGCGCTATTGGGTGGGAACCTATGATGTGTCGGAGCGGGAGCCAAACGCGCTCTTCTATCGCATGGTCCCCGGCACAGGCTGGGTGGTCGGCGACCGGGGCTTCGTGATCTGCAATGGCCCGACTTTCTCGCCCGACAACCGCAAGCTCTATTTCAGCGATACCGTGGGCCGCCGCATCTTGTCTTACAATCTCGGCAATGACGGATCGATCTCGGGTCGTCGCGTGTTCTTCACCTTTGCCAACAATGATGGAATGCCTGACGGCCTTGCCGTTGATAGTGCGGGCAATGTGTGGTGCGCACTTTATGGCGGCAGCAAGGTTGTCTGTATCGACCCAAAAGGCACGCTTCGACGGTCGCTCTATCTGCCTGCCACATTCGTGACCAGCCTGTGTTTTGCAGGACCAGAACTCAAGACATTGTACGTGACGACCGGCTGGGACGGCAGCACGACCGAGGCGACCAAGGCGAACGACGTCGGAGGCGCGGTATTCATGCGGCGGGTCGATATCGCAGGGTTGCCTGAACCCATCATGGCCCTGTGAGCTGGTGGCCGTTCGGGCCGTCAGACAACCTGCTTGTGACTGCTCCGGGAAAATGGCATTTGCGATCCCAGTAGCCGGAATTGAGGCGCAAAGCTGCCGCTCACATTTGGATACCTGCTGACGCGTACCATGAGGAGGCAAACGCGCCAGGAAGTCGATGCCTAAAAATCGAATTCAGTATCCCCCTTTGTCCATAAGCCCCGCAATTCGGGCTGAGGCGCGACCCAGAAAGTTCGAAAAGCTTCCAAGAACCCCAGTGGATTGCGAGTTGTAGAAAATTTGCCGACCGCTTTGGGGCCGTCTTCTGCCAGTCAGGATTTGGAGCGACAATGCGAAGCGGACCTTCGAATTGCCTGCCCGCCGGAGTCCAAGCCGGCCAAAGTCTTCATGGCGGTGCCCCCCACGGCATTAGGCTTCGGGAGACAGGGGGTAGGAAGCGAATTGTTCTGCAGTCCCGCGCGGACTCTATCGCGCTACGCGACTTGCTGTCTGGCTAGAACCTGCATCCGACGCTCGACCGCTATCTCGCGACCCATAAACGATCCCGAGCACAAGCACAAAATATCCGACTTGCAGAAGCACCAACGTGAGAATGGCCCAGACGGCCGCGATCCATAGGGAGCCTGTCGCGCCATATGCCCGCGCCGCTAAGGCGCCCGACGTCACCACCATTCCCGTGAGAAACTGAGGAAAATACATGCCACCCAATTCCCTGCCATCATCCCCTCGCGGGCCGTATTTCATTATTTTAGCATGTACGCAAGTGCGTCGTATTGACGTGCCAACTGCCTCAGGAGCGCAGGAAGAACGGACATTCAAAACCGCCGCCTAGGGCCAGAAGGCGACATATTGCGCCGCAACGGCAACGGAGGCCAACTCTATTTCACGCTGGCCGCAGCCTGTCGTCCGTGGCGTTTCGGCTGCGGCGACGACATCGTGCCGAGATTGTTCCGGCCGTCACGTCGCGGCTTCAAACCGTCGAACAGCTCCCGCTGGCTCACCATTTCCGCCAGCATGTGTTCGCGAAACAGTCGCACACGCTTGGTGCGTCGGAGATTGGGATGGTAGAGCAGCCAGAGGCCGACATCATGATGCGGCTCCGGGGCGAGATAACGGAGCAGTCGGGCGTCATTGTCGCCCATGAAGCACGGCAGATAGGCGAGGCCCATTCCCTCGCGCAGCGCCGCGAGAGTCAACAAAGTATCGTCGACAAAAAAGCTGTAGTCGCGGTTGGGGCACGCGGCATTTGTCAACGACTGGTGGAAGGCGCAGCATTCCACGCCCAGCCATTTCCGCGTCGCGCCGGAGCGCAATGAGACTACATAGTTGCGCTCGCCATAGACGGCAGAGGCAACCTTGCCGAGCAACGTGCCGACCAGTGTCTCTTGCGGCGTGTTGGTCTGGCGGATCGCAACATCGGCCTGACGCTCGGCCAGGCTGACATACTTGTTCGAGACCTGCACGTGCAGCTCGATTTCTGGATATTTTGCGCTGAAGCGCGCGAATATCGGCATCAGCACCGACGAGGCCATGTTGTTGATCGCAGCGACGCGGAGTACGCCTGTTGGACGATCTTCTTCGCCGCCGAG
This sequence comes from Mesorhizobium sp. B2-8-5, assembly GCF_006440675.2. NCBI lineage: Bacteria > Pseudomonadati > Pseudomonadota > Alphaproteobacteria > Hyphomicrobiales > Phyllobacteriaceae > Mesorhizobium > Mesorhizobium sp. B2-8-5. The sequence goes on along the minus strand of NZ_CP083951.1, from coordinate 2,291,436 downwards.
CGCGCCTTCGACCTCCAGCACCTCGACTTCCATTTTGACGGCAGCGAGCTTCAGCTCCTCGCCCGCGCTGGTGAGCTCGTAGCCCGACGCCTTGCGCTCGATCAGGCGCGTGCCGAGCTGCTGTTCCAGCGCCTTGATGCGGCGCGAGACCGTCGAATGCTGCACGTCGATCCGTTTTGCCGCGCCGCTGATCGATTTATTGCGCGCGACAGCGAGGAAGACCCTCAAAACTTCGGGTAGTGTCTCAGTTTGAAATTTTGACGTTGGTTAAAATTGTCGGGACCGTTGCGCGGTCGCCGCATTAACCGGGGAAGCGGTCGCTCCTTTCAGGGGTGTAGCCGCTTACGAAATCGCAGGAAGCCCGCCGCTCGACTGGGTAGCGGCGGGCTTTTCGTTCCCTGGACGTCCTGCAATCGTTCTTCCGTAGCGTCATCTAATCGACCTGCGGTTGTTAGGAGTTGTCCGCAGCGCGCTTCTTATATGGACCGCGTGCCCGGCTTCGGCGCAACGGCGTCCATTTTCTCGCAAAGGTCTTCCATCGACCACAAAAGTGAACGTGCTTGCTATTTTCCCGAGTGTTTCGCTGCTGCCTTCTTAACGATCTCGGCGCCGCTCTGGCGTCATGTTCTCGGCGCGCTTCTTTCCGCCCTTGGCACCTAGCGCCTTGGCAGCGGGGTCTTTATGATGGGCGGCGCGTGTTTGCGCCGACTGGCAGCACTGCGGCCGCGGTGAAGCGGCAGCTGGCAGCCACGGAGAAGGCGTTATGATCGTCGTTCCGGCCGGCGTGAAAGTGCATCTGGCTTTGGGTCACACCGACATGCGCAAAGGCTCGATGGGCTCGCGACGCTGATCCAGGAACATCTGAAGAAGGAGCCGTTCTCGAGGCATCTGTTCGTGTTCCGCGGCAAGAATGCCTGGCTGCTGAAGATCCTGTTCTGGGATGTCACCGGTCTTTGTCTGTTCACCAAGCGCATGAACCACGGACAGTTCATGTGGCCGAGCCTGGCGGCTCGGTGACGCTGTCGCCGGCACAGCTGTCGGGTTGGCCGAACGTCTGCAATGTTTGGGAGTAGAGGCTGGGCATCCGGGAGAAGTCTAATGCCGGCACTCACCCTGGCAGTCGAGATTGCGGATGCGGTAGCAGCAGCAAAAAAGCGGCGGCGAGCTTCCTTTGATGTGAAATCCAAGGCAGAAGAACTGGCGAGGACTCACTCCAACGCGGGGGCCAGCGTCGGTGATGTCACAGATACTCTCGAAGAGGAGAGCTTGGCCGCTGGCATCATACCGATATCTGAGCCGGGCCATTAGGCCGCGCTCAATCGAGCAGCATGCGTTCCTCTTTAGCGGCAGCCTCGATCGTTCTCGACGGCGCCCGCGTGTTTCGTTCGGGCTTTGCCGGAATGCGGCTCGTCGCTGAGAGGCATTTCTCTTCCTGGTAGAGCAGGTGTGGCGCGGGAGGCCCGGCCTGTCGGCGACCTTCCGCGCCACATGTCAGCTCTTGATTTCGATGCGCTTTGCCTGTGATTGCGCTTTCGCGGTCTTCGGCAGCCTCACCGTCAACACACCGTTTTTGAAGCGGGCGTCGACCTCGCCCTCCTCGACTTCGTAACCGAGGGGGATGCGCCGCTCGAAGCGGCCGTAGTAGCGCTCCGAGAACTGCCGGTCCCTGTCCTCCGTTTCGGAGCGCTTCTCGCCCTTCAGCGTCAGCACGCTGTCATCGAGCAGCACTTCGATGTCCCTTTCCTCCAGACCGGGAACCTCGGCCGTCACCTTGATCTCCTTCTCGCCGTCGGAAATCTCGACGCTCGGCCAGCCGCTGCCGAATGAAGATAGCGTACCGAAGGCCGGTAGCGCAGGGCCGAAGCCACGGAAAGCGTCGTCGAACAGGCGGTTCACCTCGCGATGCAACGAGAGAAAGGGGTCGCGCTCGTCATCGCGAAACAAGCTCGGAAGCCGGCTATTTTCCCGTCTCCAAGGGATCAGATCACGTACACTCATTGTTGTTCTCCTTTCTGTTGATTGGATTTGACCAATCGTTTCGCGACGGCACCGGGCGAGGCCCGATGCCGCGCGCGCCAGACCATCAGCGAGCTCTCAGGCGACCTGCCTCTCAGCTTCGATCTTCCGGTTCGCCGCGACCTTCGGCATCGTCTTGTCGGATGCGATTTCGATCCTGCGCGGCTTCATCTCTTCGGGAATCTCGCGCTTGAGATCGATCGTCAGCAAACCATTGACGAGACCGGCGCCGACAACCTTGACGTGATCGGCCAGTTCAAAACGGCGTTGGAAGGCTCGGCCGGCAATGCCGCGATGCAGGTAATGGCTGTTGTCCTCGCCGACCTTCTGGCCCGACACCATGAGCATGTTCTGCTCCTGCGTGACGGTCAGTTCGTCTTGGCTGAATCCGGCGACCGCCATGGTGATGCGGTAGTCGTCCTCATCGGTCTTGGCGATGTCATAGGGCGGCCAGTTGTCGATCGGCTCGCCTCTGCTCGCAGCCTCGAGCGCGTTCAGCATGCGGTCGAAGCCGATGCTCGACCTGAACAGAGGGGTAAAGTCGAATGTCGTTCTCATAGCTACATCCTCCATTGAGCAATATAGATACGAGGAGCGCCAAGGATGCGGCGCTCCTTGACCTTCGCTGGCCCTTTCAGGCGCCAGCAAAATCGATCTGGGAATTCAATTCCACCGCGTCAAGAGGCAGAGCGGCAATCATCATGGCGCCCGAAGGCATCGCCGGGCCAATCGGGCTGCTGGCTGCCGATGGGGAGGTTCAACGGTTTTGACGCCGGCCATGCGGCAACCTTGACACGGCATGGGCGGCCAACCATCTCGACAAGGGGCGTTCGCCGATGGCGCCGCCCGATTGCTTGCTCGCAAAAAGACTGGAACAACAAACGGAGGAAGTGGTGAACGACGTTGGGTTTCCCGAACCGGTCAAGCTCGAATTTCCCGCCACTTCGCGCAAGGTCGCCAGCAGCTTCGAGGCATTGGAATGCCTGGATCAGCAATGGCCTGAATGGGCGCAGGGACGCAGCTGGCGCGCCGCAGAGCGGGCCTGCCGCGACGCGCTGGATGGTTGGCGCAGCGGCCGTGAGGCTTATAACGCTTTCAAGAAAGCGGCGAAACGGGCCGGCCTGATACCGGCAGATGGCCATTACGCGCTCCGCAAATGCCGTCCGATGAGGACGACCGGAGGCTTGCGATCTGACGCCACGCTCAGTGGATGGCAATGATCCCGTCGACGGCGCGCAATTCCGAAGGTTGGATGAGGCGATGGTGGGCGACTCGCACGGAATGCAGCGCGCCCACCAGTTCACGCTCCCAATAGCCCAGGAATTCTTGCAGCTCCGGAAACTCCGGCGCCAGGTCATATTCTTGCCAGACGTAGAGCTGCAGCAGGCTCGGGTGATCGGGAAAATGGTAATGGATCTCGGCGGTGGTCAGCCCGTAGCCAACCATCTGCAGTCGGAACTCCCTGCTGACCGCGTTGACCATATGCTTCTCCTTACGATTTCATGCGTCCAGTCGGTCAAACATGTGCCGATGATCGGTTGCCGGATATGGCGTCGCAGCCTCGACATCGAGTTTGCACAAAGCATCCATGATCTGGTCCAACGTTACCGGCCGCTCGGTACCCGGCGGCTGACGCAGCGCTGGCATGGATCCCACAGCGCAGGCATCCGAAGCCCAGGACGACAGAATCGCCCGCTTTTCCTGACGATCGAGCGTCTCGTCCTTCAAGACCTCGTCAGGATGCTTGAAATGCCTGGCCGGCGCCAGCAGGCGATCGAGCGAATAGTCGGATGTTTCGGGGGCAAGAGAGGAAATTATCGGCGAAAACGTCTGGTGGTTCATCGATGTCCTCCGTCTGCAAAAACTCCTCGAATAGCGTTCGTGTTCCAGGCTGCCGTCCCATGGGCAGCAGCAGCGATAATTTTGTCTGCGAGTCGCGAAAATTCAAGCTGCAAAGTCTCCCGTTCGAACGAAATAGCTGCACGATAACAGTCCGTTGGCACTCTCATATGCCGAGTGCTAATTTTTTTGCATCGGCCCCTTGAAACCCGAAAATCCCAAAACTAGCTCGATATGCGCGCGCGATGCCCGAGAGGGTCGCGTCGCCCCGCACCGGCCGATATTGCCGGTCCGGTGCGGGGGAACCTCAAAACCTGTTTGTCCTTGAAGGAGAACGACATGGCGTTCCGTCCATTGCATGACCGTATCCTGGTCCGCCGCATCGAAGCCGACGAAAAAACGGCGGGTGGCATCATCATCCCCGATACCGCCAAAGAAAAGCCGAGCGAAGGCGAAGTCATCGCCGTCGGCTCTGGCGTTCGTGACGACGGCGGCAAGCTGGTCGAACTCGACGTGAAGGTCGGCGACCGGATCCTGTTCGGAAAATGGTCCGGCACCGAGATCAAGCTGAACGGTGAGGACCTGCTCATCATGAAGGAGAGCGACGTGATGGGCGTGATCGAGCAGACTGCCACAATGAAGAAGGCCGCCTGAGGGCTTTTTCAAACAGTCAACCAGTCAATGAAAGCTGCCTAACGAGGAGTTATCCAATGGCCGCCAAAGAGGTGAAATTCCATACCGAAGCCCGCGAGAAGATGTTGCGGGGCGTCGACATCCTCGCCAACGCCGTGAAAGTGACGCTGGGACCAAAGGGCCGCAACGTCGTCATCGATAAATCGTTCGGCGCGCCGCGCATCACCAAGGACGGCGTCACCGTCGCCAAGGAGATCGAGCTCGAGGACAAGTTCGAGAATATGGGCGCGCAGATGGTGCGCGAAGTGGCATCGAAGACCAACGACATCGCCGGCGACGGCACGACCACGGCAACGGTTCTTGCGCAAGCGATCGTCAAGGAGGGGGCCAAAGCCGTGGCCTCGGGCATGAATCCCATGGACCTGAAGCGCGGCATCGACAAGGCCGTCGACGCAGTGGTCGCGGAGCTGAAGGCCAACGCCCGTAAGGTGACGAAGAACGACGAAATCGCGCAGGTCGGCACCATATCGGCCAATGGCGATGCCGAGATCGGCCGCTTCCTGGCTGAGGCCATGGAGAAGGTCGGCAATGAAGGCGTCATCACGGTCGAGGAAGCCAAGACCGCCGAGACCGAGCTCGAAGTCGTCGAAGGCATGCAGTTCGACCGCGGCTATCTCAGCCCCTACTTCATCACCAACCAGGACAAGATGCGCGTCGAGCTCGAGGAGCCCTACGTGCTCATTCATGAGAAGAAGCTCTCCAACCTGCAGGCCATGCTCCCGGTGCTTGAAGCGGTGGTGCAGTCAGGCAAGCCGCTGCTGATCATCGCCGAGGACGTCGAGGGCGAAGCGCTGGCCACGCTGATCGTCAACAAGCTGCGCGGCGGTCTGAAGGTCGCGGCCGTCAAGGCTCCGGGCTTCGGCGACCGTCGCAAGGCCATGCTCGAGGACATCGCCATCCTCACCGGCGGCACCGCGATTTCGGAAGACCTCGGCATCAAGCTGGAGAATGTTACGATCCAGATGCTGGGCCGCGCCAAGAAAGTAGCGATCGAGAAGGAAAACACCACGATCGTCGACGGCGTCGGCCGCAAGGAAGAGATCCAGGGCCGCATCGCCCAGATCAAGGCGCAGATCGAGGAGACCACCTCGGACTACGACCGCGAGAAGCTGCAGGAGCGGTTGGCTAAGCTCGCCGGCGGCGTCGCGGTGATCCGCGTCGGCGGCTCGACCGAGGTCGAGGTCAAGGAACGCAAGGACCGTGTCGACGACGCGCTTCATGCGACCCGCGCGGCTGTCGAGGAAGGCGTGCTGCCCGGCGGCGGCGTCGCACTGCTCAGGGCTGCAAAGGCGCTCGATAACGTCGCTGTCGACAATGCCGACCAGAAGACCGGGGTCGAAATCGTTCGCCGCGCGATCGAAACCCCGGTGCGCCAGATCGCCGAGAACGCGGGAGCCGAGGGGTCGATCATCGTCGGCAAGCTGCGCGAGAAGGCGGAGTTCGGCTGGGGCTGGAATGCCCAGACCAACGAGTTCGGCGATCTCTATACGCAGGGCGTTATCGACCCGGCGAAGGTCGTGCGCACCGCACTGCAGGACGCCGCCTCGGTCGCGGGCCTGCTCGTCACCACGGAAGCCATGGTGGCCGAAAAGCCTAAGAAGGAAGCACCGGTCCCGGCGATGCCGGGCGGCGGCGGAATGGATTTCTGAGCGCCGGCAGACTCGCTCCCCACATGGGGAGCGAGCATCGCCAGATCGATTGGGGAGAATATCATGAATGTGATGACCGGCGAGGGAACCGTTCCGGCCCCGGCATGCTCGCCGAGCGAATTCCTTGCCTACGAAGAGGAATGCCAAACGGCGCTCAAGCCGCTGCTGACGGGCTTGCTGGACATGGCCGAATCTGCGGGCTGGAACCGGCGCACGGTGACGTCAACGCTGATCCTGTCGGCGCACGTGTCGCGGCATCGGGAGTGTCTGCGGAGAGCCGAACCTGATGCTCGGATCTCGCGTCTTGGCAGAATCCGGGCAGGGCGTCGAGTTGTCCTTGCGGACAGGCCCGTTGCTCGGCACGCCGCAGTCGCAACGCTATCGATAGAGACTCAAGTCATGACAAACACGCGCTTTGAACAACCTGTCACAATCCTGGTCGGAATGGGTTTCCCGGTGACAATCGAGAACGCGATGGAAGCATGTTCCCTGCTTCAGGACTGGCCCGCCCCCGGCCGTAACGGGGCTCATGCGGTCGCGCTCAACGCCTGCAAAGCCGGCATTGCCGGTGAGGTCGATCCGGAGATCGTGCGGGCAACCCTGGTCGCCTTCGCACGTCGCAATGACATACTGGTGCCGAACACGCTGGTAGCGAAAACGATCTCACGGACCGCATCCACGGATCGGACCGCGTAGTCCACCAGCCGTCACGCAAAATCGCGCCTCGGGGGGCGCCGGCGAGCGCCACCGTCTTGCCGCCCCGCGAGGAAGAGAACCCCGCAATCCAATCTTAAAGCGTCGACCAGTGGCGACGGCCTCGATTGGGCCACTCAAGTAGGTTCTCGACGGCTGCCTGGACTTTGTTGACCTCTTAGCAGACGCCATGCTGCCGGTCTTAACCGAGACCGGCGGCGAGAACCAAAGGACGCCGTGGGTGCGCATCACTCATGCAAATCGAAGGCGACGAACCGGCCGAGCAAAACCGCCTCGAATATGATGAGTTCGGTGAGTTCGCAATCCTTCGAGGTGAGTTCGAGGCCAAGTTCACGGGCTGCCGCGATAGTTGCTTTAATGGAAATCGTTTCGTCCAGAGGCGCGCTTAGGAGCGCTGCATGGACAAGCTCTTTAGCGGTGCTCGCCGGCCTATGAGCGATTTAACGTCCACCAGCCCAACTCCACTGTACCCCGAATGCTCAATCGTTGTGGCAAGGCTCGCGGGAAATCAACCAAAATCTGTGTGAAAAAGAGATGAGGGGCCAGTCTACCCGGCTGGCCCTCTAAGTCCGCAGCCTTTTCCAAGAAGGGGGACTCCCAGGCTGGCGGGCTGGTGGAGAGGATAGCGGCATTAGGCGGACGGTTATTGATTTATGATAAAATGGTTGCGAGGAGACGTAACCACTGACCCTGACATCCGCTGATTGAGACGATTTGACGAGAGTGCGCCGGATCGAGATTGGCAATAGCTAAAACAGAAAATTCACATCTTGCAAAGGAACAGGGCCTGCACCGGCTAACACCGGCGCTATGCAGCTTGGGCACAGACGGTCCGGTTCATCCAGAAAGGTACCACTCTGCTGGCGATCCCCATCTTGGCGCAACGTCGTCGCTGGCCGTTACGAGAAGGTGGACGGCGAGGGCACCATCTAGCCGCCCTCGCCTATTGGAAGAGCAGTGATCGGGATCCGCGCAGCTCACCTCACGTTGCTCAGTTGGAATTCTTCGGTAAGCATTCGCTGGTTGGGATCGATCGGACCCAGGTTCTTCACGACCCTGAATCGACCGCTCTGTGCCTGTGCGATGTACATGTTCATCCGCACATGATGCTGGCCGGGAACCATCTCCGCCGGGCCCCCAGGTCCCTCACTGATCCGAGCGTGATCGAGCGCCCGGATAACCGCGTCGCGCTCGACGGTGGCGGCCTCATGAACGGCGGCCTCCCACATCTTGATCGCCCGGTAGTGACCAGTGCACCCGCTGCCCGCAGTCAAGGTAGCGCCACCGGGGAACCGCGCGCTGTAGCGCCGCAACAGTGCGCGACCGAACGGTTCGTCGAGTTCCTGGTAATAGTCGAGGCAGCTGTAGAGGCCCTCGATCTGGTCGGGCGGCACCAGGTTGAAGAAGTTCTCATCGAAGTAGGTACAGACGATCCGGCCGCCGCGTTTGCCGAAGCCGGCCTTGTGCAGTTCTTCGAGGAACGGTGTCAGCCCCGGCGGGACGATGGTGTTGAAAACCACGTCGGTGCCGCTCGCCATGATCTGCTGCACCGTCCGCCGGAAATCGACAGTGTCCAGCGGAAAATACTCCTCGCCGACGATCTCGCCGCCATTGGCGCGCACCACCTGGCTCGCGGCCTTGTTCAGCAAATGAGGCCAGATGTAATCGGCCGATGGCAGGTAGAATTTCCTGGCTCCCGTGGACTCCATGAGCCATGGGATCAGCGGCTCGACCTGCTGCGCGGGCACCGGGCCCGTGCAGAAGATCAAGGGATCGTTCTCCTGTCCCTCATACTGCTCGGTATAGATGTAAAGCGTCCTGCCCCGGGTGACCGCCTCGCTTTTGATGGCCAAGCGGGTCGAGCTGTATATGCCGCCGACGACCACATCGATCTTGTCGACGTCGATCAGCTTTGCGGTCCTTGCCTTGGCGGCGCCGTCGTTCGTCTCGCCATCCTCAATGACGAGCTCCACCGGCCGGCCGAGGAGGCCGCCCTTGGCGTTGATGTCGTCGACGAGCATGGTGGTGAGGTTCGCATTGGCGACGCCCATGAAAGACAACGGGCCGGTGAGTTCGGCGATAAGGCCGATCTTGATGGGTTTCGGATTCATGTCATTTCTCCGATTCTGGGTGTTGCGAGTTTTGGGGAATTCGGCTTCCGAGGTGTTTGCCGGGCGCGCCGCCGCCAGCCAGCAGGCGACGCGCAGCGTGGACGTCAGGCCTCGTAGTGACCGAGCAGCAATGCCGCCTGCGGCTTGCCCACATGGCCGGCTTCCTGCAGGATCGCAGGCACCTCCGGATCCGACACGAAATTCTTCCAACCCTCGGCGTCCCAGTCGAAGATCGCCCAGACGCGGTCAGGTTCGCTCGGGTCGCGGAACACGGTTGCGCCGTTCGAGCCGTGCAGCCGGCGCTTGTCGGCGCCCTTGGTCGAAAAGATCCGGATGAAGTGGTCGACGTCCGCCACCTTGGTCGTTGCGAGAAGCATCTGATTTCCTCCTGTCGGTCGCGGCCACCATTGGTCCATCGACAGGATCACGATGCGCGCGCCGAAGCGGGCGCACATGGGGTGGATTCCCTATGCCGGCATTTCGCCCGGTCGGACAAGGCCGTGCTCGACCGCATAGAGCGCGGCACCGGCGCGGGTGGTCACGCCGACCTTGGAGTAGACGCTCTGGATGTGGTGGTCGGCGGTCTTGGGCGAGATATCGAGCTTGCGAGCCGTCTCCTTCGCCGTAAGGCCGGCGGCGATCAGGCGCAGCACCTCGATTTCGCGCCGCGTCATGCCGGCTAGCGCCTGCGGTAAGGCCCGGCGCGACTGCTGCCCGGCGAAGGACAACACCGCCTCGGCGGCGTCGGGGCAGATACAGCCGTCACGAACAGCTGCACGCAACTGCGTCGCCGCCGCCTCGCTGGACAGCGCCTTGCGGTGCGGACGTTCCTCCCGCGACGTCTGAAAGGCCTCGGCGGCGGCCAGGATCCTGGCCGCCGGAGACAGATCGGAGCCGCTGACCTTGCGGTGATATCCCGAACCGTCCAGGCGCTCGTGATGGCGCAGCACGAGCGCGCCCATCGCATCGCCGCCGTGGCCGAAGGAAGCCAACGCCCGCTCACCGTAATAAGCGTGCAGTTGCGCCGCGTCGCGCTCACGCACCGACAAAGGGCCGTTGCGCATCCAGGTCGCCACCGGCACCACCAGTTCGCCGATGTCATGGATGCAGCCCGACCAGCGCAGGGCGCGGACATCGGCAGTGGGCAACCCGATCCGCTGGCCCGCACCCGCGGCCAGTTCCGACACAATTCGCGAATGGCCCTGCGTAAAGGGCATGCGCATGTCGATCATGTCGGCGATGGCGAGGAACGCCTCGTCACAAGCCGCCTCATCCAGCGTCACCGGCGGATCGGGCTCCAGCGCCAAAATCGTCTCGCGATCGACTGTCGCACCGATATCCTTCATCAGCGCGGTCGCGTTGGCCGAGACGAGCCGGGCTAGACCCGCTTCGTATGGGCCATCGCCGCGACTGGCAACGGTTTCGGCCATCGCGTCGATACCGACAGCATCGCTGAGCGCAATCACATCCTGCGCCAATGTGATCAGGCGGACGGCCGGCAGAACATCCTCGCCGCTCAGCCCGCGCGGCAGGCCCTTGCCGTCCCAGCGTTCGTAGATCTGGCCAAGGTTGCGCCGGATGTCCTCGGACAGGCCAAGCCGCTCGCCGATACGCTGGGCGACCTCGCAATGCGCAGTCAGCACCGGGCGGGCCACGGCCAGCGCCTGCGCCATCGCAGCCTCGATCGCCCTGGCCTGCGCGTCAGGCTCGAGATAGTAGTAGAACCGCTTGAAGGCCTGCACGAAGACCCTGCCCAATTCTGCACGGTTGCCCATGTCGAGAGCGACAAGATCCTGGCGCAGTGCGATTTCGTCACCGAAGGTGGCCGCCAGAAGGTCCGTATCCGCATTGCAGCCGACATAGCGCAGCATCGACTGGTGGTAGGCATTGCGCCGGTCCTGCTCGGAAACACCCGCAAGGTCCGCGATCCGCATTGCAAGTACGCAAGATTTCAGCGCGAAGTCGCGGGAATGGCCTGTCGCGAGGTCCGACGCATAAGCGAGGACCATCATGAAGTCCGCTCGGCGTATCGAGACTTCTGTCATCGCACACCCCAACCAGCACATATGCTATCCCGGCGCGCGCCGAATACCTAGGGCAAAAGTCGGAGGCCGGATGTGTATGCTATAAACATCCCGGCGACTCGACGGTAGCTGGTCGCGAATGCCTTGGGCGCCTCACCATTCGCGATGACGAGCGCTCTGGCTCCTGCTCGTGCAGATCAGCGGTGCCGGGTGCATTGGAAGATCAATCATTCGACCTGTTGGTGAGTACAAGTTTTGGCCGTTCAAGCCTCATTGGGCGTAAGCCATCGACAGGCGAGCATCCTATCGACGGCTCGGCTCAAGACGCTCGCCGGTCGTTGGCCACAGGAAAGCTCGGTCTAAGCCTCCTCCTTCTTTGCTTTCGCAAAACCGCGGTCCGTTGCGATGAACCGTTCAAGCATCGGCGCGATCAAGCGCGATGGATCGGCAGACGGCCGCCCGGTCTCGCGCCCAAGGATCTCTGCGTATTTCACCAAATCGCGATGCAGGGGAGCCGGCAGTTCCACCGTAATCTTCACTGGCTTGTCGTCGGCGATCGTTGCGAGTTTCAACTTGGCCATGTCAACCTCCGTATGGTTCAAGGGCAAGGTCGCGGGTGACGAGGACGCGAACGGGAAACCCCGGCCGGATCGTGAGCGTCGGGGCGATAGCGAGTTGCCGCTGAACGACCTGCTGGCCTACCTGGCTGACGCTATCGGAAGCGCCGCTTCGCAGAGCCCGCACAATATCGCTGTCTTGATCAGAAGAACCGGCCTGCGCGCCAACGCTCAGAATGGTCGACAACGCCGCGGCCTTGAACAACTCGCCCCAGTGATAATCGACGTCGTCCTCTAGGCCGGCATAGCCCTGTGCGTCCGCGCCAGGCTGCCGCTCCAGCACCATGGAACGTCCGTCGGGAAAGATCAGCCTGTTCCAGACAAGCAGCACGCGGCGCTGCCCGGAACCAATTCCGCTATCGTACTGCCCAACAATACGAGTGCCTTGCGGGACAAGCAGCGAGCGGCCGGTGGGGCTGTCATAGACATTTTCGGTCACCTGAGCGCTGATCTGCCCGGGAAGGTCCGACCGGATACCCGTAATGAGCGCGGCCGGGATCACGGCACCGGCTTGAAGCACATAGGGTGACGCGGGAGGTGTGATGTGATCCGGGGCCACTGTACGCCGGTCAGCGGCGGCAGACAGGAAGGAAAGCTGGCGATCCTGCGCATTTGGCTGAGCATACTGACTGGCAAGATCGCTAACAGGAGGGACGGACGCTTCGGCGGTCTTGGGATCTCCTTGCGCTGTCTGGAAGAAGACGCGCGAGGTTCTGGCCGCTTCCTCTTCGGCTCGTCGGCGCTGCTCAGCTTCGTCAACCGCAGGGCTCGCGATTGAGGGGGGCACGACGGCCTGCCCCTTCTTCTGGGCATCGAGGATCGGCCTGCCGAGATCGCCAGGCAGCGGCGGCCCAAGGATCGGGCCGACATAGTCGCGCGGCAGGCTTGCCAGTCCGTCCGCAGGCGGCCGATTGGAGGTAGGGTAGAGCTCCTCGCCCTGCTTGAATGTGTCGGCGTCCTGCAGAGCGTAAATCAGCGCGCCGCCGACACCGAGCGAGGCGACGAAGCCGATGCCTGCGAGCATCTTGCGCGACAGACGCGTCACACGCGGCGGGTCGGCGCGAAGCCGCATGGGTCCGACGTCCTTATCGTCCTCATTCATGGCTGCAGCGCTCTCCTGTGCATTGCGTTCGGCACCTTCGACGCGGCGCTGACGCTTGGCCTCCGCCACAATCCATGGTCTGTTCCTCCATCAATGCGCACGATCCTTACCGTCTGCTGCCGCTTGCCAGCGCCAAGACGCAGTTCGGCCGCACCAAAAAGGCGGTCGACGATCAGGACGTTTCGATAGACGCGGCTGTTGGTGATTTCAGCCTCGCCGTCCGGACCGATGACGAAAATCGGCGGCATCTCGCCTTGCACGATGCCGCGCGGAAACTCGATATAAACCCTGCGCCCATCATCGTAGGCGCTCACCGGCTTCCAGGGCGGGCTGTCCCCGGTGAGGCCGTAGCGATCGTTGCGCACTGTAACGTCCGGTATGACCGGCGTTGTGGCGATCGTCTGCGGGAGGTCCGCTTTCAGAGCCGGATAGGACCACGCAACGGCAGGCATGTAGGGCTTCGCGCCTGAGCGTAGCTCAAGCATATAGCTGCGCCGGTCCGTGGCGATGATAAGGTTCGTAGTGATGTCCGCCCGCGAGGGTTTCACCAGGACGTGGACGCGTCGGGCAATGCCGGACCCGCTTTCGGTGTCGCCGATGATCCAGCGTGCGGTATCACCGGCGGCGATCGGACCGTTTCCGGTCAGGCTCTCGCCCGGCTCGAGCGCGATGTCCGTTATCTGGCCAGGTGAGGCGTAGACCTGGTAGAGCGCTCCCTCGCTCCACGGGTAGATCTGAATCGCGTTGTAATAGCCCTCACGGCGCGGTTCCACGCGCGCCGCGGCGTTTGCGTTTTCGATTCGGGCGGTCGGCGTTTGCCCGACGGCGCCGCCCCGCGCGGGTGCCCAGCCTGGTGGCACGCGAAGAGGCTTCGGCCTTTGGTCGGTCGCGGCGGCCGGAGCCGGCGGCAAGGGTGGAACATAGGTATCGTAGCTGATCGTCGGCGGCTTTTTCGCAGGCGTGGCGCAACCCGCAAGCAGCGTCGTCCCCGACACCAGCATGGCCGACAGCAGATATCTTGGGAAAGTCGTGCCGGCAACAAGACGCGATGTCGGGCTCATTGGCTCATCTCCCGCGACCAGTTGATGGCGTTGACGTAAATACCGAGCGGATTGGCGCGAAGCCGTTCGGCGTCGCTTGGCATCTGAGTCACGATCGTCAGGATCGCGGTCCAGCGCTCGGTGCCTGAAAGCTGACCGTTTTCGTAGTGGTGCTCGATCCAGGCGACACGAAAGGAGCCCGGCGAGGCTCTGATGACCGAAGAAATGTCCACCGCGACCTGCTGCTTGCCGACCTTGGAGAAAGGATCCGCAGCGCGCGCATAGTCGTTGAGCGCCGCAGCACCCAGGTCGGTGGTCCAATCATAGGCGCGCAGCCAGTCCTGGCGCAGGATGATCGGGTCAGCGGGGATGGAGCGTACCTGCTCGATAAAGCGGGCGAGATGCCACGCGATCTGCGGATCGGTCGGCTTATAGTCGGCGGTTGCCGGCTCGATCGCTTGAGCCTGGCCGAGCTTATCGACCTGCACGACCCAGGGCACGACCGTGCCGCGGCCCAACTGCCAGACCAGTGAGGTGGCTAGCCCCGCCGACAGGATGAGCGACCCGAACGCCATGGCGCGCCAGTTGCGAGCCTGCACGCGTGCGGAGCCGATGCGTTCATCCCAGATCTGCTCAGCCTTTTGATAGGAAGTTTCCGGTCGAGGGCTCTTGCCGTAGTGGACGGCGGGGCGCCTAAAGGTGCTCATGGTTCATTCGCCTTCAGAAAGAGAAATCGAGGCTCCGCCGCCATGGCTGTCACCGGCGCGCACCGCGTGGGCGGCGGTCTGGGCGCCGTGGGCGAGGCGCTGGGAGCGATGCAAGCGTCTGGCCCATTCGGGCTGTCCTTGAGTGCTGGATGGCTTGCCCACGCCGGACGCGGTTGGCGCAGCGGCGCCGCCAATCGTTCCCATGGTCGACGAGCCGCCGGTGATTTCAGCGGCCGAACCGACGCCAGAGGCAAAGTTCGACTTAAGAGCTTGATCGGTGTTTGCAGCGGCGCGCTTGAGTGGAGAGATTGCCGCTGAAGCGCCAGCGCGCGCAATGCCGCCCAAGCCGGAGGCGATGCTTGTCACGCCAGACTGGCCGGCGGCGCCAAGCATATAGGCGGCCGAACCGCCGCCAGCGAGTGAGGTCCCGCCACGCACGGTTGAGGCCGCCCCCGCGAATGCGGCTGTTCCGCCTCGCGTCGCGAGGCTGGCTGCTCCGTAGCCTGCAACGGCGATGCCACCCGCGGCCAGGCCAGTCCCGACGGCCGCACCGGCGCCAAGCTGCGGTCCACCCGCGACGAGGCCGTTGGCGATGCCGGGACCGAAGATGCCGAGACCAAGCAGCGACAGCGCTGCCAGCACGATCGCCATGGCCTGGTCGATGGTGGGGTTCTCGCCGCCGAAGCCTTGGGTGAATTCGCCGAAGAGCGTGGATCCGATGCCGATGACCACGGCAAGCACCAGAACCTTTATGCCGGACGAGATGACGTTGCCGAGCACGCGTTCGGCCATGAAGGCCGTCTTGCCGAAGAGCCCGAAGGGGATCAGCACGAAGCCGGCCAGCGTCGCCAGCTTGAACTCGATCAGCGTCACAAAGAGCTGCACCGCCAGGATGAAGAAGGCGAGCAGGACGAGCGCCCAGGCAAAGAGCAGGCAAGCGATCTGGATGAAGTTTTCAAAGAAGGAGACGTAGCCCATCAGACCGGAGATCGCCTCAAGCAATGGTCGTCCGGCGTCGAGGCCGGTTTGCGCCACCTTGCCCGGGTGCAGCAGATCCTGTGCCGAGAAGCCGGTTCCACTCGCCTTGAGACCAAGACCGGAGAAACTCTCGAAGATGATTTGGGCGAGGCTGTTCCAATTCGAAATCAGGTAGGCGAAGACACCGACAAAGAGCGTCTTCTTGACGAGCCGCGCGAGGATGTCGTCGTCGGCGCCCCAGCTCCAGAAGAGCGCGGCAAGCGTTACGTCAATAACGATTAGCGTGGTGGCGACGAAGGCGACCTCGCCGCCGAGCAGGCCGAAGCCGCTGTCGATATAACGGGTGAAGGTGGCCAGGAATTGGTCGATGACGCCGGTATTGCCCATGTCTACCGGGCCTCGTGCTGGCTAGCATCCGGCGACCGCGAAGTGGCCGGCTCGACGATCGAATTCCCCGACGGCTTTTCCAGACCGAGGAAGCGATCACGCTGTTCGGCCCACAGCCGCGCACATCCATCATCACGCAGGGCAGCCTCGCCGAGCGCCTGGCAGCGGCGCAGGCCATCGCGATGCGAATTCGGGACCGAGGCCGCCGGTGTGTGCTGACCCTCCCCCACCGGTTTGTGTTCCTTCCGGCTCATCTCGAGCGCCGTCGCCGTCATGGCGACGGCGACCAAGACGACGGCCACGACGCGAGCGAGGGTTTTGCCGTCCATGGCGATCGACCTCAGCGGTTGAACATCTGGACCGAGCCGGCCTGGTAGCCGGAGCCAGGCGCCAGAAAGCGGCGGCGTTGCTCACGCCCCTGATCGACCGCGGCAGCACGCTCGGCCTCGGTCAGCGCCTGGGCGCGACCATTGGCGGCTACCAGGGCGGTCAAGTCCGCAAGCTGCTGGCCCTGAAGCGCAAGCAACTGATTGCTGGCTTGCGTCGCCTGCAGCGCACCGGTCGCCGACTGGCTGGCGCCGACCAGCGCCGACATCTGCGCGCGGCCGGTGTCGATGTTTCCGACGACGCCCGCCTGGACGCGCATTGCGTCCTGGAGAGCTCCCACTGTGTTTTGCCAGCGCGAGCGCGCGTCCGTGACGAGTTGCTGGTCGGAAGCAGAGAGCGAGACGCTGCTGTATTGCTGCTGAAATGCCTTGTCGACCTGCTGGACGTCGAAGGCGATGTTCTGTGCTTCGCCGAGAAGCTGTTGCGTGCGCTGCACCGACTGTTGCAGTTGCTGCAGCGAGGACAAAGGCAGGCTCGCCAGGTTGCGCGCCTGGTTGATCAGCATCTGGGCCTGGTTCTGAAGCGAGGTGATCTGGTTCGTGATCTGCTGCAGCGAGCGCGCAGCCGTCAGGACATTCTGGGAGTAGTTCGATGGATCAAACACGATCAAGGCATGCGCTGGCAAAGTCATCATCGGCGAGATCGCGATCGGCGCGGCGAGCGTCGCCGCGACCAGAAGAAGGACGCGCCGGCGGCTTTGACGAACAGTCATGGTTTGGAATCCTTTTCAGGTTCGGGAACGGAGAGGTTGGGAATGAGGTCGGCGGCCCACCCGACGTCGCGGGCACGCAGCCACGCCGACAGGAAGCCGTCGCGGCCATGCTCGGCGATGATGCTGCCGATCAGGGCCTGATCGCTCTTCGAGGACGCGGCGCAAAGCGCGAGCCCGACCTCGGACAGGCCGAGCTCGAAGAGACGATTGCCGCGACGGGACTGGCAGTAATAATCGCGCTTGGGTGTGGCCCGGGCCAGAATCTCGATCTGGCGGTCGTTCAGGCCGAAGCGGCGATAAATGGCGGTAATTTGCGGCTCAATCGCGCGTTCATTGGGCAACAGCAGCCTGGTTGGACAGCTTTCGATGATCGCCGGCGCGATAGCCGAATTGTCGATGTCGGAGAGTGACTGGGTGGCGAAGACGACGCTGGCATTCTTCTTGCGGAGCGTCTTCAGCCACTCGCGCAACTGCCCGGCGAACGCGTCATCATCGAGGGCAAGCCAGCCCTCGTCGATGATGAGCAGTGTCGGACGACCGTCGAGCCGGTCGCCGATGCGATGAAACAGATAGGACAGGACGGCCGGCGCGGCCTGCGTGCCCACCAGACCTTCGATTTCGAACGCCTGCACGGATGCCTGGCCAAGGTGTTCGGCCTCTGCGTCGAGCAGCCGGCCGTTCGGGCCACCAACACAGTAGGGACGAAGCGCCTGTTTCAGGTCATTGGCTTGCAGAAGCACGCTGAGCCCGGTGATGGTGCGCTCCTCGACCGGAGCCGAGGCGAGCGAGGTCAGCGCCGCCCAGATATGCTCCTTTGCGTCCGGCGTGATCTGGATATCCTCGCGCGTCAGGATCGCGACGATCCAGTCAGCCGCCCAGGCGCGCTCGTACGTGTCATGAACGCGGGCGAGCGGCTGCAGCGAAACGGAAGCGTCCATGCCTTCGGTGAGATGACCCCCGAGATCGTGCCAGTCGCCGCCCATGGCGAGCGTCGCCGCGCGGATCGAGCCGCCGAAGTCGAAGGCGAAGACCTGAGCGTTGCGGTAGCGGCAGAATTGCAGCGCCATCAACGCCAGCAGCACCGACTTGCCGGCGCCGGTCGGGCCGACGACCAGCGTGTGACCGACGTCGCCGACATGAAGAACCAACCGGAACGGGGTCGAGCCTTCGGTCTTGCCGTAAAGCAAGGGAGGACTGACCAGATGCTCGTCCCGTTCCGGCCCCGCCCACACGGCAGAGAGGGGGATCATGTGGGCGAGATTGAGCGTCGAGATAGGCGGCTGACGGACGTTGGCATAAGCATGCCCGGGTAACGAGCCGAGCCAGGCGTCGACGGCGTTGACGGTCTCGACGATCGCCGTGAAGTCGCGGCCCTGGATGATTTTCTCGACGAGCCGTAGTTTCTCGTCCGCGACGCGCGAATCGGAATCCCATATGGCCACGGTCGCGGTGACATAGGCCATGCCTGCCATGTCGGCGCCGAGCTCCTGCAACGCCGCGTCGGCGTCGGCCGCCTTGTTGGCGGCGTCGGTGTCGAGGAGTGCTGATGCCTCGTTGGTCATCACCTCCTTCAGGATCGAGGCGATGCTCTTGCGCTTGGCGAACCATTGCCGCCGTATCCTGGTCAAAAGGCGGACAGCGTCGACCTTGTCGAGCAGGATCGCGCGGGTCGACCAGCGGTACGGGAAGGCCAACTTATTGAGGTCATCAAGCAGGCCAGGTGTCGTGGCGGTCGGGAAGCCGACAATGGTGAGCACGCGAAGATGCTTGTCGCCAAGCCGCGGTTCGAGCCCACCGGCGAGCGGCTCGTCGGCCAGCAGCGCATCGAGATAGATTGGGGTCTCGGGGACGCGCACCGGATGGCGCTTGGTCGAGATAGTCGAATGCAGGTAGGTCAGCGTCTGGCCGTCATCGAGCCAGTGGCATTCAGGCATGAACCCGTCGAGCAGGGACAGCACGCGCTCAGTCCGGTCGACGAAAGCGCGGACGATTTCGCCCGGATCCGCGCCGGCCTGGTCGCGACCCTCATAAAGCCAGCCCTCGGCGCGCGTGGCGTCTTCGGGCGGCGGCAGGAACAGGAATGTGAGAAAGTAGCTCGATACGAAGTGAACCCCTTCCTCGTCGAAGTCGGCTTTGCGCTCGGCATCGAGCAGGCCGGAGGCCGCATTGGGAAACTGGCTCTCGGGATAAGAAGCCGCTTCGTGCCGCTGCGCTTCGACGAAGATGCTCCAGCCCGAGCCGAGACGACGAAAGGCATTGTTGATGCGCGATGCCACCGCGACAAGTTCCGCCGCTACGGCGGAGTCGAGATCGGGTCCGCGAAACCTCGCGGTGCGCTGAAAGCTGCCATCCTTGTTGAGCACGACCCCGGGGGCGACGAGTGCCGCCCAAGGCAGAAAGTCGGCAAGGCGAGCAGCAGTCCGGCGGTATTCGGCAAGGCTCATCATAGCGGCGCCCTCAAACCGACAGATGCCCGGGCAGCCGCATGTGCCGGCGCCCGACTTCGAAAAAAAGCGGATCGCGCCTGGCAGCCCATGCCGCCGTAAAATGTCCGATTGCCCATATCAGAAGACCGGCCAGCCAGAGCCGCAGCCCAAGACCGACAGCGCCCGCCAGCGTGCCATTCAGGATCGCGATTGCGCGCGGCGCGCCCCCGAGCAGGATCTGCTCGGTCAGCGCCCGGTGCACGGGCACGGTCCACCCCGGCACTGTGTCGAGCTGTTCGAAAGCGGTTGTCATCAGATCAACGCTCCGCCGCCGAACGAGAAGAACGAAAGGAAAAAGCTTGAGGCCGCGAAGGCGATCGAAAGGCCGAAAACGATCTGGATCAGCCGCCTGAAGCCACCCGAACTGTCGCCGAAGGCCAGCGTCAGGCCGGTGACGATGATGATGATGACGGCGACGATCTTGGACACCGGTCCTTCGACCGACTGCAGGATCTTCTCGAGCGGCTGTTCCCACGGCATCGAGGAGCCCGACGCAAAGGCGCCCGGCGCGACCATGAGGTTGAGGGCAATGGCGGAACTGGCCGCCGCCAGGCTGGCGTGGCAGCGCGAAGAAAGGCGGATCATGAAATTTCTCCTGTGTTGATCGGGTTAGCTTCAGCGATGCGATAATCGCCATCGGGGCCCAGACCCTCGACCCTGACCAGTTCGATCAGCCGTCGCGCGGCGCCGCGTCCGGCGAGCACGGCGACAAGGCCGATCGTGTCGGCGATCAGCGCACGCGGGACAGTGACGACGGCCTCCTGGATCAGTTGTTCAAGTCGGCGCAGAGCGCCAATACCGGAGCCGGCATGAAGGGTGCCGATGCCACCGGGATGCCCGGTGCCCCATGCCTTCAAGAGGTCCAGCGCTTCGGCGCCGCGCACCTCGCCGATGGGAATGCGATCGGGCCGCAGGCGCAGCGAGGAACGAACCAGGTCGGAAAGCGTGGCGACGCCATCCTTGGTGCGCATCGCGACGAGGTTGGGGGCAGCGCATTGCAGTTCGCGGGTGTCCTCGATGATGACGACCCGGTCCGTCCCTTTCGCCACTTCGGCGAGCAGCGCGTTGGTCAGGGTAGTCTTGCCCGTCGACGTGCCACCGGCAACGAGGATGTTTGCGCGGCCAGCAACCGCGGCGCGCAACATAGCGGCGTCGCCAGAAGTCATGATGCCCGCCGCGACATAGTCATCGAGCGTGAAGACGGCGACCGCGGGCTTACGGATCGCGAAGGCCGGCGCGGCAACAACGGGCGGCAGCAGGCCTTCGAAACGCTCGCCGGTTTGCGGCAACTCGGCCGAGACGCGTGGGGACCGGGAATGGACCTCGGCGCCGATATGATGGGCGACCAGCCGCACGATCCGCTCGCCAGCGGCAGGCGCGAGCATTTCGCCCGTATCGGCCAAACCTTCCGAAAGCCGATCCACCCAGATCCGGCCATCCGGGTTCAGCATGACCTCGACGATCGCGGGGTCGTCCAGGAACCGGGCGATGGCGGGTCCGAGCGCGGTGCGCAGCATACGCGAGCTGCGCGCGCGTCCTTCGGTATCGTTGTGCGAGATAGCCATCCTGTCCCCGTTTGGCCCGGGAACCCGTCGAGCAGTTCCGGTCGGGGATGAGCAAGAGAGGCCTTAAGCAGCCCGGTTCAACAGCTTTCGACCGCCGTCGTAGCGCAGCGAGCAAAAACCGGCGAACGGCGGCGCAGAGCTCAGGAAGCTCTGTGGCGGCGTTTCGCGGCGTTCCAAGATTGGCAGAATATAAACTTTCGCAATACTATGTACATGTTTATTGACACCTGACTCCCACCGGGTTTATGAGAGGGCATCGATGACCTGGCCGAACGGGCGATCGCCCTTTCCACGGCGCGGAGGATTGTCATGCGGTTTGGTCCGGAGGGCTCGGTTTCGCAGCGCCAAACAGGCGTTTCCAAATATGCTCGAGGCGCCACGACCGTCGCAACGCCGCGCCCCTTCACGGCAAAGGGCGGCGAAGCTTCATGAGCATGCTCGACATCTGGCTTGGGATCCTGCAAGGGCTGCGCATAACGGCAGCGGTTACCGCCTATGGCTTGGTCTTCGCAGTGCCCTTCGCGCTTGTTTTCGGGGTCGCGCAGTTTCTGACCACCGGCTTGACGCGCTTTCTGGTCACGGCAGTAATCGAATTCTGGCGCAGTTCGGCGGTCGTCGTCCTGCTCTTCGTCTTTTACTACGTTCTGCCGGTCATGGGGGTCACTCTATCGGCAATGACCGTCAGTGCATTGGTGCTCGGCCTCAATAGCGGCGGCTACGCCAGCCAAGCGGTGCGGGCCGGGCTCCAATCTCTTCCTGCCGGCCAACGCGAGGCTGGCATGGCGCTCGGCCTCTCGCGCCCGGCGATCCTGCTTCTGATCGAGCTGCCCCAGGCGTTGGTCGCCATGAGCCCCACATTCGTCAACAATCTCATTCAGCTCGTCAAGGCGACTTCCCTTGTCTCGTTGGTCACGTTGACGGACATGACCTTCCGCGCCAAGGAAATCTCGCAGACCGAGTACGACCCGGTCGCGATTTATTCGGCGCTGCTGCTAGCCTTCTTCGTCGTCTGTTATCCGATCGCGCTCGCCGGCCGCTGGCTCGAGGCGCGGGTCAGTCCCGAAAGAGGAACGCCTCGTGGGATTTAACTTCGGCTTCGCGCTCTCGATCATCCCGACCATTATCGGTGCGATCGGGGCCACCCTGCTCGCCACGGTCTTGAGTTGCCTTGGCGCTTCGGCGCTTGGCTTCACTTTCGAAATGATCCGCCGCGGCGGGGGTGCGCCTGGCCTCGCCGTGCGCTTCCTGATCGACTTCATCCGCTCGACGCCGGTTCTGGCCTGGCTCTATTTCCTGTATTTCGTCATGCCCTTCTACGGGATCCGGCTTGGCGCCATGACGGTGGGCATATTGGGGCTAAGCCTGTATTACAGCGGTTATCTGGCGGAGGTGTTCAAGGCGGGCATCGACGCTATTCCGAGGGGCCAGCAGGAAGCAGCCAGAGCCTTGTCGCTCACGCGCCGCGACACGGTCATCTTCGTCATCGCACCCCAAATGCTGCGCAACATCGCCGCGCCCCTGGGCAACTACCTGGTTTCGATCCTCAAGGCGACGCCTTATCTCGCGATCCTGGCGGTGCCGGAAATGCTCGGGCGCGCCTTCGATATCGCTTCCGAAACCTATCGCTACGCTGAGCCGCTGACCGTCGCCGGCGTTCTGTTTCTCGCCCTGGCGCTGATCGTTTCTTATGGCGTGAAGCGCATCGAGAAGTTCCTGCTTGCGAGCGGGCGTCGCTGATGCTCGACCGGCGCGCGCTTCCGACCTCGAGACATGAATCCCTCCCCCTCGTGCGGATCGACGGCCTCAACAAATGGTTCGGTGCCCTGCACGTTTTGAAAAACATAGATCTGACCTTACGGCCGGGTGCACGCGTCGTCGTTTGCGGACCGTCCGGGTCCGGCAAGTCGACATTGATTCGCTGCATCAACGGTCTTGAGCGTTTCCAAAAGGGGACGATAGAGTTTGAAGGGAGAAGTCTGGGAAAAAGCGATCGCGATGCCGCGACGGCGCGCCGGCTAACCGGCATGGTGTTCCAAAGCTTCAACCTCTTCCCTCACCTCACCGTGCTTGCCAACTGCACGCTGGCGCTGCGCCGGGTCCTCTTGAAATCGGCGCACGAGGCCGAAGAGATCGCCATGCGGCATCTGACGGCCGTGCACATCCCCGAAAAGGCGCGGGCCTATCCGGCCCAGCTGTCAGGCGGTCAACAACAGCGAGCGGCGATCGCGCGCGCGCTCTGCCTCGATCCCCGCATCATGCTGTTCGATGAACCCACCTCGGCGCTCGACCCGGAAATGATCAAGGAAGTGCTCGACGTCATGATCGCGCTCGCGAAAACCGGCGTGACCATGGTTTGCGTGACGCATGAAATGGGCTTTGCACGCGAAGTCGCCGATGAGATCATTTTCATGGACGAAGGCAGCATCGTCGAGCATGCCTCTTCCAACGACTTTTTCTCTAGAGCCGCTCACCCGCGCACGCGGCTGTTCCTGGATACTATCCTGAGCCATTGAGAACAGATTGCGTATGCACCGGCGTGCCGGCAATGGACGTGCACGAACGCCAACAGGGCGATCGGCAGGTGCGGAATCGCCGAGCAGGTTACCAGTCCGGCGCGAACGCGTAGCCGGCCGAGCGGACGGTCCGGATCACATCGCTTCCCACGCATGCCCGAAGCCTTTTGCGCAACCTGGCAATATGAACGTCAACACCCCGTATATCGGTTGCGGCGGCGTGTTCAGGCCATGCGGTCGCGACCAGTTCCTCCCGGCTGAAGACCTTGCCAGGTTGCGCCAGAAGGCTGCGCAAAAGCTTGAACTCGATCGGCGGCATAACGATCTCTTTTTGCTTGAAGAATGTCCGGTGGGTCTGTCGCTCCAGCCGGAAATCGCCCTGCACCAGATCGCCTGTCTTGGTTTCGCGCGAAAGCTTCGCGACACCTGCTTTGCCATGCAGCCAGGTCAGAAGCTGCTCGGGCGCAAACGGCCGCGAAAATATCTCGTCGACGCCAGCCTTGATAAGGTCCAGGTGCAGTTTGCCGGAACGAGGCGCGACGAGACCTGCAAGAGGCGTTGCTCTTGTCGCTTCGGACGACTTCAGCGACAGGCATTGCTTGGCGATTGCGCGGTCGCCCGGATGACAGTCCAGGATAACGGCAAGCGGCGTTTCGGCCACGATGGCAGGCGCAATCTCCTTGTCTGCCGTGATGAGGCGGGTTTCGAAGCCGGCGACTGAAAGGATGTGCCCGAAAACCAGAAAGAAATCCGGGTCCTTCGAAGAGATCAGGACCAGCGGCGTCATGAGTCCATCAACCGAATTCGGTGCATCATAGGGCTGACTACCGCGCAAATGGGCGCGATGACAATATCCCCTGGCGTGCGAACCTTTAGCTGCCGGTGGCAATCAGCCTAGATTTTATCCGCAAGTATGACGCCGCTGATGCCATAAGCGCGGCGCGTCTGCTCAATGGCCTCAGGCGTGACATCGATCAGCAGCGCGATGATGTCTCCATCCGGATGCTTGAGAGCGTTGCCGAGTTCGAAAAGCGACCAGCCGAGCGCGCGCAGGCGTTTCGGCCAGAATGTCTCGCACACCACGCTGATCTGTCGAATCCCCAGACTCTGCGCCGTCTCAAGAAGACCGCACAGCACGATGCCGGCGATCGGCGACGACGCTCCGTGCGTGCGAAGCGATGGGACGACAAAAAACCGCGCCCATTCGAAAATTTCGGCCGCTCTCGGAGGCGTGCCGCCGGCGAGAACCGGGAAGACCTCGCTCATCAGATGCGGCTCCAGCGTCGGAACAAGACGGGAGCCGCCGACGATCTTGCCGTTGGTATCGAGCGCCAGCACATAAAGCGCATGCTCGTTGTCGAAGGCGTCGATCTCGATGTTGATGGGCCGGGCGACGGCGCGCCATCGTCTCTGCTTGACGTAAATGTCGTACCGGATGCGGAAATAGCGCTCCAGCACTCTTCTATACTGCTTCCTGTTTTCCCAAGTGACCAGATGAATACGGACCATGTCGCCTCCAAAAGTGGAGGTCGTAGGAAAACGCGCTTCGTGCCCGTATAATGGTATTCAGGTATTGCTAAATCTGGATTTCCTGTCGTCGCAGAGCTTTGACGATGGCGTGGGACACGTTGATGGCGTCGAGCTTTCCTCGAATGTTGCGTTGATGACTCTCGACCGTGTTTCTGGTAACGCCGAGGATGCAAGCGATGTCTTCCGTGGATTTGCCTTGTGCGCTCCACTCCAGAAGCTCGCGCTCGCGCGCCGTCAACGGCGTGGGCTGATCTCCCCCGCCAGGTGTTCCTAACGCTGAAAGGCTTCGGAACGTATGTACGCACAGCGTCTCGATGAAGGGCATGGCGCTCGGCGGTAATTCAATCCGGTCACTCGCGGCGGTGACGACGCCGGGACCTGACAGCGGGACGTGTACCGGGACGCAGATGCCTTCTTTCATCCCGAACTCCGCCGCCTCGTCCATCACCAATCTTGCGCGTTTAAACAGTCTTGCGGCTGGAAGGTCGCCCCACAGGAAGGGCTGTGGCGAGTGCCGGCACTGAGCAACGCAAGGATCATGCAAGAAATGATCCTCCGAGACATATCGAAGATACCATTCGGGAGGCCAGCCGTCCCCCAGGATCTCGCGTTGCCAGTCCGCGTCGTGCGGCCCCGGCAGGCCGGTGATCAGAAAATTGCGCAATCCATACCGTCCCATGACGGAGCGAAACTCCTGGAGGATTGCATCAGTCGACCGCGCAGTGTCGATCCTTGAGATTGCTGCGTAAAGGTCAGCAACACCTTCGCTCTCCATTGGCAGACCTCGACAAAAGCCAAGCCGCACGCCGCGCCACACTTATGCGCGTCTCCACGATCTTCAATGGGAGCTAGAGCGAATGTACACTGCAGGAGTCAATTAGACGGCTAAAGTCGACAAAAGTGGAAATGTGCTCAATATCTCGAAAGAACACCTGAGCCTTCATTCTGTCGACTTCGCAGCCCCTTGTTTCGTCACACGCACAGCTCGCCGATTCGATGGAGCGGCCGCGATCAACTCTTGCGGCTCGACATCCAAGGCCTTCGCCAGGATCTCGACTGTATCCAGCGTGGCGTTGCGCCGACCGGCCTCAACGCTGCTGATATAGGCTCGCGTGCGGCCCGAAACGAAAGACAACTGCTCCTGAGACAGTCTTCTTTCTCTGCGTAGCCGCTGCACGTTCAAACCAAAAACGCCGCGCAGTTTCATCGAACAACGGATGCTACGACGCGCACTATGGTGCGACACACTATAGTGCACATTCCGCATTGACAGCTGCACCGTTCGCTGTTTGAAACAACGAGCGAATTCATCGTTTCCTGACGCAGGAATAGCCATGCCGAGCCGGCCGTTTCGCAACCTCGCGCACAACATGTCCGCGCATTCTTCGGGAGAGATCAGCCGTCCCGGGATGAACAAAAGCCGGGTCCTTAAATTCGTCTGCATCCGATGCGGCGCTCCCTACCCCGCCGATGTCACCATCGACTCCAAGGGGTGCGCGCGGTGCCAGAACACCGCGCCGGCAAATCTTCGGCCGGTTTATCCGGACCCGCATCCTGATCCCTTGGACGGCGCCACCCCCTCGCGCTCGCTATGGCGTTTTGCGCATAGTCTGCCTTGCACAGCCGCGGATGCAGTGAGCCTTGGCGAGGGTTTGACACCGTTGCTTGCGGCGCCACGCATCGGCGCGTTCCTCGGTGTGCCCAACCTCGCAATCAAGGACGAAGGCCGAAACCCGACGTGGTCGCATAAGGACCGCTTTTCGACGGTCGCGGTCAGCGTGGCGCGCGCACGTGGCGCGAAGATCGTCGCGACCGCCTCCTCCGGCAACGCCGGCGCTTCGTTGGCGGCCTACGCTTCCAGAGCCGGGCTGAAGTGCGTTGTCACGACTTTCGCCGGGTCGGCCGGCGCGATGCTGGCTCAGATCCGAAAATATGGCGCGACGGTGCTGCCCTTGGTCAACAAGATGGATCGATGGTCGCTGCTGGAACAGGCGGCTGCCCGCTATGACTGGTTCATCGCCTCGCCCTATCACGGTCCGGTCGTCGGCAGCCATCCACTCGGCATCGAGGGCTACAAGACGATTGCCTACGAGATCGTCGAGCAATCGGATGGCACGGCGCCAGACTGGTGCGTCCTGCCGGTCTGCTATGGCGATGCATTGTCGGGCGTGTGGGCGGGCTTTTGCGAGTTGTACGCGCAAGGGACGATCACGCAGCTGCCCCGTCTCGTCGCCGCGGAGGTGCACGGGTCATTGGCGGACGCGCTTGCCAGCGGCGCCGATGCCTTGAGTGAACGCAAAATGCTCTTCGACAGCCTCGCCGTATCGATCGGCACGCCGCGCAGCACCTTTCAGGCTCTGAAGGCTCTGCGCGAATCCGGCGGACACGCCGTCCCCGTCGACAATCACGGCCTGATCGCGATGCAGGAACGTCTTGCGCGGGACGAAGGGATCTTTGCCGAACTGGCGTCTGTCACGCCGCTGATCGCCATATCGACGTTGAAGAATCAAGGTATCATCGCAGCCACAGACCGCGTCGTGGCCGTTGTGACCGCCAGCGGTCTCAAGGACCTCGATCGGTCCACTGGATCGAACGAACACGATCAGATCTTCCAGACGACGGAAGACGCCTGGCGCTGGCTCGACAAAAGCGGGCTGGATCTCGTTTCATAGATTCTCCACCGCACCAATAGCCGATGGCACCTCACTTGCTGTCTGCGTTTTCAGCACATCGTCGAGACTACGGCGCAGCCAAAGAAAACGCGTCCATTGCGCCTCTGCGGCCGGTGCGATTGTCGTCAGCGTCCTCGGCTCGGACAAGTCCTTGCAGGGCCAGCCAGGCAGGGTCGAAAGCCAGTCGTCATTGTAGACAGTCTCGGCATGGCGATGGCCTTCGTCAGGCATGATGACCGCTACTTGCGCGTCCGGCAGGGTCGTTGCAACCCATTGCGCCACCAACGCGGCGGCGCCGCTGGTCGGCCCCATGAATATACCGTGCTCGCGCAGCAAACGGTGCGCGCTCAGATACGCCGGATAGGCGCCAACCCAGTGGATCTCGTCGACAAGCTCATGCCTGACGTTTTTCGGCAGAACGCTGTTGCCCAAGCCCCGCAGCATGCGTTTGCCGACGGGCTGCCCGAACAGAATGCTGCGATGGGTGTCGACGGCAAACACCGTCAGATGGGGAAAGACCGTTCGCAGAAAGGACGCGGTGCCGCATAGCGAACCGCCAGTGCCGACGCAGCCGACCAGGCAGTCAACCCTGCCCACCGCCCGGATGAACAGTTCAGCCAGCCGCGCGTAGGCGAGCCAATTTCCCGGACTGTCGTATTGGCGGGTCCAGAAGCCGTCCGGCTCCTTGGCCAGGATTTCCTGCAGGCGCTCAAGCCGGCCAGGCTGATTGCCGTTACCGCGCGGATCGTCAAGTGCAATGACCGTGGCGCCGATGCGCTCCAGCCGGGCTTTGTATTTGGCATCGATAAGCGTTGAAGCGGTGACGAGGGTAAGGCGATAGTCACGCGCCGCCGCGAGCAGCGCCACCGCCATGCCGAAGGTGCCGGACGTCGTCTCGACAATGTGGGACCCCGCCTTCAGTTCGCCATTCGACGCTGCCCTATCCAGGATGTAGCGGGCCGGCATCAGCTTCATCAATGGAAAAGCCGCCGCCACCAAATTTGGCGCCAGGCGAGCAAGGCGTGGGGTCTCAAGATCCCTGAAATAGTCCACTCCGAGGGTCACCATGTCCAGCCCTCCGCATTGACCAGATGGACCTCGACTTCCTTGAAGCCGGCGCGCCTTATCTGTTGCGCGACCAAAGCTGCCCGTCGCTTCAGATTCAATGCGAAAAGATCGAAAATCAGACCAAACAACGAGCCGCTATGGGCGACTTGCACCCCGCACGCTCCAGCCCGCCTGGCGATTTCGGCGATCTCGTCGAAACCCTCTTTCGGCAAGTGCCGTTGACTGATCAAGGCGCTGGCCGAGGCGGCACGTCCAAGAAGATTCGGATCCTGAAGGTAGACCGCCCGCGCCACCAGCGCCCGAAGCACGCCGAATTCCTGGATTTCGGCGCTGTCGTAACGCGCCGGCGGCAGCTGCAATGTGTCGACCGGGACGCCGCCATTCGCCTTGAACCCGACCAGTAGCAGCGGCGGCAGCGAGCCGCCGAAATTCTCGATCACCGTGCCCTCGCGTTGCGCGAACAGGACCGCATGCTCATCGAATGCGATCGCGTCGCTGGCGCGCTCGGCGGCAACGGCGAGACGCCCGATGCTCGAGGGCCGCAACTGGACCTTGTGGGCCGCGGCTACAGCGCGAATGGAAGCGACGACGTCCGCGGTCGATGAGCCGTAGCCGTGCCCCACGGGAATCGAGCTTTGAAGTGTCAGCACGCCACCGCCGGTTACCTTCAAGAAATCGAGCGTGAGCCGCGCGGCTGACGACGCCTTGACCTTATGATCAGGGTGGACAATGACCGCATCGCCGTCGGTTCTGGCAAAGGTGGCCTCGGACCTCAAACCGGCGACCGGCAGCGTGACGAGCCCGCGATGAAGGCGCCCGCCATCATCCTTGAAGACGCCCTGGATGAGTTCGCCGTGATGCGCTATCGCCGCTCCCGTCCCGATCGAAGACCGCAGCGTTTCACGGCTCATAAAATCGCCGGCGCCAGCCATTTTCAGTTCTCCCCCACGCTCTCTCGCAGCGGAGGAGGATGGCGCCGACGGCTGACACCCGCCCTCAAGGAATTCCGGTATTGACGGCTTCCTGTCGAACGAGCCAGCCGGAGGCGATGTGGGATCGATCGTCAGGCGGCGGAGCCGAGGTGCCTCAGCGGCCGGCCAACCGAAACCGCTTGAGCCGCGGCCATAATACCTTGCGCGTCGATCCCGTAATGCCGGTAGAGATCCGCGATCGTGCCGGTCTGGCCGAAATGCTCGACGCCCAAAGCGCGCGTACGGTGGCCATGGACCGACCCCAGCCAAGCGAGCGTCGCGGGGTGCCCGTCCAAGACCGTAACGATGGCGCAGGAAGCCGGAAGGCCGGCCAGAAGGCGCTCGACATGACTTGAGGCGCGCGGATGGCCGTATTGGCGCGCCCGGGCCGCGGCTGACCAGCCGGCGTTCAGCCGATCAGCCGAGGTCACGGCCAGAAGCCCGACATCGCGCCGATCGCCGGCCATCAAGCCCAGCGCCTGTACCGCTTCCGGCGCGACTGCCCCGGAGTAAGCTATCACCAGGTCGGCGTTCGGGCCGGGCGGGCGCAGCCAGTAGGCGCCATCGACGATGTCGCGCGCCAGCTTGCTTTCCATCGGGCGTGTCGGCTGCTCGATCGAGCGCGTCGAGAGCCTCAGGTAGACCGAACCCCCGGTTTGATCACGCAGCCAGGTATGGTCGTCAGGCTCGGCTTCGCCGGTACGCTGCATATACTCGAATGCCCAACGCAGGATGATTGCCAGTTCATCGACATAGGCCGGCTCGAACATCGCGAGACCGTCCTGCGCCATGCCGATCAGCGGCGTGGCGATCGACTGATGCGCTCCGCCTTCGGGAGCCAGCGTCACGCCGGAGGGCGTCGCGGCCAGGATAAAGCGGGCATCCTGGTAACAGGCATAATTGAGCGCATCGAGGCCCCGCTCGATGAAGGGGTCATAGAGGGTTCCGACCGGAAGCAGTCGCTCGCCGTGAAGCGAGTGCGACAGGCCGAGCGCCGAAAGCATCGTGAAAAGGTTCATCTCGGAGATGCCCAGCTCGATATGCTGTCCGGACGGCGCAAACGTCCAGTTGAAGGTGGAGGGGATGCGCTCCTCGCGGAAAATGTCCGCCTGACCGCCGCGCGCGAACAGACCCCGCTTGTTTACCCAGGCGCCGAGATTGGTCGAGACGGTGACGTCGGGGGATGTCGTGACGACACGGCTTGCAAAATCGCTGTCCGACTTTGCGATCTCGTGCATCAAAAGCCCGAAACCTTGTTGTGTCGACATGGACGGCTGAGCGCCGAAGCTGATGCGCGCTGGCACCGGAATAGCTGTGGCATTGTGACGACGCGGGGCTGCCTGCGCGAAAGGCGACGACGCGAGGAAGGATCGTATCGCAGCCTCGTCGTAGGCGAGGCCCTCGAACATGTCCCATTCGCGGCCCTCGCCCACTCCCATACCTTGGCGCAGGGCTTCGACTTGCGCCGGTGTCATCAATCCGGCGTGGTTGTCTTTGTGGCCGGCGAGCGGCAGGCCGAAGCCCTTGATCGTATAGGCGATGAAGCAGGTCGGGCGATCATGCCCGCGCGCTTCTTCGAAGGCATCGATGATGGTCTCAAGATCGTGGCCGCCGAGGTTTGCCATCAATACGGCAAGCTCATCGTCGCTGCGCTTCTCGATCAGGCGGCTGACCGGTCCCTGATCGCCCAGATCGTCCAGCAGGCGCCTGCGCCATGCAGCGCCGCCCTGGAAGGTCAGCGCGGAATAGAGCTGATTGGGACATGCGTCGATCCAGGCCCGCAGCTTTTCGCCGCCCTCCTTCTCGAAGGCGGCCTGTTGCAATGTCCCGTGTTTGAGGATCACCACATCCCAGCCGAAGTTGCGAAAGATGGTTTCGAAACGCTGCCACAGGCCTTCGCGCACCACCGCGTCCAGGCTCTGCCTGTTGTAGTCGACGATCCACCAGGTGTTGCGCAGGCCGTGCTTCCAGCCCTCGAGAAGCGCCTCGAAGATATTGCCTTCATCCATTTCGGCGTCGCCGAGCAGAGCGACCATCCGGCCTTCCGGCTTATCGGTCTTCCACCCTTTTGCGCTGACATAATCTTGGACCAGGGAGGAGAACAGGCTCTGCGCGACTCCCAGTCCAACCGACCCGGTCGAGAAATCGACATCGTCGATATCCTTGGTTCGGGACGGATAGGACTGCGCGCCGCGATAGCCACGAAAATTCTGCAGCTGCTCGAGCGTCTGCTTGCCGAACAAATACTGGATGGCATGGAAAACCGGGCTGGCATGCGGCTTGACGGCGACGCGGTCCTGCGGCCTCAGGATCTTGAAGTAGAGCGCCGTCATCAAGGTCGAGGCGGACGCCGAAGACGCCTGGTGGCCGCCGACCTTGAGGCCGTCCGTCGACTCGCGAAGATGATTGGCGTGATGGATCATCCAGACGGCCAGCCAGAGGACCTTGCGCTCAAGCTCGGAAAGGATCGTCATCGTCGGCTCCTGTGAAATCGCGCCTAAACGATACCTGCGTCGATCTTCCGAATGTGGCTATTCTTGCACAAAGCGATCGATGATATTGGCTGATCCAGCCAATTACGGCCCACCGATGAGGGAAACATGCCAAATCCGGCGCTTGACGCAATCGACCTGAAGATCATCGCCGCGCTGCAGAAGAACGCCAAGGCGACTTCGAGCGACCTCGCCGAAGCCGTCGGACTTTCGCCCTCCCCTTGCGCGCGGCGCGTCAGGCTCCTGGAGAACGCCGGCGTCATCAAGGGCTACACCGTGGTCGTCGACCAGAAGAAGCTCGGCCTGCCGATCAGCGCTTTCGCGTCGATCAAGCTTGAAAGGCAACGCGAGGACGATCTCGACCGGTTCTCGCAAGCCGTGCTTCGCTGGCCAGAGGTGGTCGACTGTTATCTGATGACCGGCCAGCGCGACTACCTGATGCGCATCGTGGTGCGCGACCTCGAGGCCTATGAGCGGTTCATCAAGGACAAGCTGACGCGGCTGGACAATATCGCTTCGATCGAAAGCAGTTTCGCCCTGGGCCAGGTCAAGCGCTCGGAAGTCCTGCCCATATGATCGAGCGAGTATTCTGGGACGCCCATCGCGGCGGCAGCCGGTCTGCGTGCCCTTGCGCTGATCGAGGGCAGATGCGCCTCAAGATCGGCCGTCCCTGGCCGCGTCCTCGATCAATTTCGCCAGCAAGTGGCGGAATCTTTGGTCAGACTTATCGCCAATGCTTCCTATATCTTCCGCCACCATGCCGGGTGCAGAAACTGACGCCTCCCCACTTATCGAAACGCTGACCCTGAACGCCCTTGCCTGGCTTTTCTCGCCTGCTCCGTTCCGGTAAATTCGGAATTCAACAGACGGCGCAATGGCGCTAGCCTCGCGGCGCGGCATGGGGTTTACATCGATGGTCACCTCTCCCGCCACGTCTGCCTTGGCCGCTTCCAACGACGCAACGACGACCTCCGTTAGCCAAGCTCTGGCTTGGGCGCCAAAGTCCACCTTTGGGGTATTCCCATCCGCTCTCTCGTCCTGCCGACGGCGAGCTTTCTTTCCCCGCTCAAGGGCCTCTTTGAACTTGGACATTGTGGCGGCCTCCGACTGGTCAGCACATGAGGATGCGGCAGATCGGCCGCAACTCTTCAATTTAAAGAACGCACGCAATCCTGGGATGTTGCGCCTAGACGAAATTGGTGCTTTGGCCACGCATACCTGATGGCGCTCCCCAGGCTCGCTTACTGAGTGCAAGGCTGGACCCCGGTTCTGATGGCCTTTCGCAAGCGCACGTCGGCATCGAAGTGGGCGGAGGTCTTAAAGTGATTTGGGCCGCGTGGTTGCTCGCCTTCGCTTCCAGAAGGATGAACTGAGCGCCGCAAGTTAAGCGGCTTCTCACTACGCTGCCTTTCGAACAGCAGCCCTGAATGGATGGTCGATGGTGAAGGCGTCCGGCCGGATTCCCCGCTCGATCTGCGTCCATGTGACAGGATGGGCAATAGGAAAGCCGGGCCGCGCTCGTGGCGAGAACGTACCGACTGCAGTATTGCCGCGCCCGTTGCGAAGATAGTCGAGGAAAATGCGACCAGTCGGGCTGCTGGATCGGCTGACAAGAGGTAACGGTCCGGCTTAGCATCGATGAGGCACTGGGCAAGCGATTTAGCCAGTTGCCGCGCCCTGTCGTGGGTCACACCCGAAGCCAGCGGAGCCGTCAGGTGAATGCCTTTGCCCCCGGTGACCTTCGGCCAGCTCCGCAACCCAGCAGCTTCCATGATGTGACGTACCGACAGCGCCGTCTCGATCACCGCATCCCATGGCACGCCTTCGCCAGGATCGAGGTCGAGCACGAGCTGGTCAGCATGCTCGATATCGTCAATCGTAGCGTTCCAAGGATGTAGCTCGACGGCATCCATTTCGACCAACCCAAGCAGCCCGTCGAGACCATCTACCCAGACCCGGACACCTTCGCCGCCCTCGCGCTTCTGAACGCGTAGCTGGTGCACCGGTCCTGGTATCGGGGGCAGCGGTCCCTTGTGATAGAAGGTGGCCCCCTGCGCATGACGTACCAGCTTCAGTGGTCTTCGTCCCAGATGGATCAGGGCTCGGTCAGCCACCCGCCGCCAGTAGCCCATCAGCTCTTCCCTGGAAGGTGCAACAGCATCGGGTAACAGCTGGAGAATGTTCTCGCGAGGAACGCCATGTTGGCCCTCCAACCTGCGCTTGGAGGGGGACGGCGGCTTCGCCGGGATCACCTGGAGATCCTCGCGCAATCCCTTGAACACGGCCTCGCGCAAGATGCCGCATGCACTCGAACTCCTGGACCGGGATTCAAACCGGGCCGGAGCAATCGGTTCCGAAGAGTTTAGCAAAATTGAATATGATCGCGGCCGCCGGCGCGGTCGGCTGCTGCCTCTGAAGCTTTTAGAAACCTTGTAGCAATGATCGTGCGCTGAGCCTTATTCGCTCAACGGTCAGTCCAGCGGTGAGCCGCCAAAGAGGGCTCGAGTAGGAAGACCGAACGGTGAAAAGCGCGCCTGACCGAGAGTCTGCTGATCTGCATCGTCTGCGGGGTTGGGGCCTGGAAAATTGAAGACTCCAAATATTCGGCCCGGTCACCTCGCCTCCCATTGTTTGAGAGGCGGCAATATTTTGTACATATTTTGTATATCTATATTGACGCATTGCCTGCCCTCAACGTAGCGTTGAACGGCTGGGGCCGAACCCCTGCGCGCAACTCAATCTCATGGGAGGACTGCACGATGAAATTTCGAGCCCGATCGGCCGCCATCGGCCTGGCCTGCATCGCCTACGCCGCGATTGTCGGATCTGTGCTGCCGGCCACGGCGGAAACGACAAAGGAACGCATCTTGAGAGAGGGCAGGATCGTGATCGGCATCCACAACCGCGCGCCATGGGGCTACAAGAAGGAAGAGACCGGCGAGTTGCTCGGCTGGCACCCGGACCTGCTCAGAGCGGCGTTCGCCGACCTCGGCGTCAAGCAGATCGACTTTCAGGTCACCGAGTTCGGCGCGTTGATCCCCGGCTTGATGGCCGGGCGTTTCGACGCCGTGGCGTCCGGCCTATCGATAACGCCGCCGCGATGCCAGCAGGTCGCCTTCGGCGCTCCCGACCTGAGGCAGGAGGACGCGGCGATCGTACTCGCCGGCAACCCAAAGGCGATCCATAGCTATGCGGATCTTGCCAAGAAGGCCGACACCATCATGGGTGGCGGCCGCGGCAGCAACGTCATCCAGAACGCCATCGCCGAGGGCGTCCCTCAGGATCGCATCCTGCAGTTTCCCGACATCGAGACCAACATCGCGGCACTGCGCGCCGGCCGTATCGACGCCGCGGTATTTTCGTCCCCGACTGCGATCGGGCTGCTGGCCGGCAAAAAGAGCCCCGATCTGGAGCGCGCCAACCCATTCACGACCGATGAGAAGTCGATCAGCTACGTCGCGATCGCGTTCAGGAAGGATGATGGTGACCTGCGCGACCTCTACAACCAACGGCTGGCCAAGGTGATGTCGAACGGCACGATTGCCACCATCATGGCGAGGTACGGGTTTGGTCCCACGGAAAAGGTGCCGCCAGGTTTGACGACTTCGCAGTTGTGCGGAGCCGCCAACTGACCGGGTCGGCAACGGGAAGACGTCCAGCAATCGACAGGACCTGAAGGCGCCGCGCGAGCTCCGGCGGCGCCTTCGCCCGCAGGCCCTCGCATCACTATCGCTCGGGATCGCCGGGTGGCACGATGTCCTCGGGAATTTCCTGCCGCAAGCTCGGCCCCTTGGCCAGCCGCCTGCCAAGCGCGGAAACGAAGGCGTCATAACGCTCGCTTGCCTTGGCGCGCGCCGCCTGGGCCAGCGGCTCAGGCAAGGCCGGAGTGGTGGCAAGCCAGAAGCGAATGAAGACCGCGTGGGTTTCAACCGAAATGCCGACGTCGCGCTCTACCCGGGCGATCCGGCGATCGATCCGGTCGAGACGTTTGGAGATCGCCGCCTCGCGTTGCGCGTCGGCATCCGGAGAGAGGAACGAGGCGATCGCCGCCTCAGCAATGAGCGACTGCGAGCGATCGCGCCGGGCGGCATAGTCGACCAGCAAGGCCATCACGGCAGGGTCGAGATAGACGGAAATTTGGACCTTCTTCTTTCTTGCTGTCACGAGCTTCACAACTCCATGCCATCGTCCGGGTCGAGCGCGATCTGACGTGCCACGCCCCGAACAAGGCGAGCCATCCGGCTGCTCTTCGCGGCGAGATCATCCGTCTCGTCAGGCGCTTCGATCTCGAATTCGTTGACGGGCGGCAACTCCGCCGCAGCCGGGAGAAGCGGATCGAGCTCCGGCTGGCGTCGCAACTCGCTCTCGATCGATCCCTCCTGGACCTTCGCCGCCGCGCTCACGGCTGCCGTACCCGGTGGCGGAACCGGCAACGGAAGCGCCGTCCAATCGTCAGGCTCCGCCTCGGTTCGAGCCATGACAGCCGGTGGCGGCATGATGCGCTCCCGCAGCCGCGGGTCTTCGAAATAGCGCGCCTTCTTCGCCCGGATCGGCGGCGTCCCCGCCAGCATGACGATCTCGTCGCCTGCCGGCAGTTGCATGATCTCGCCGGGTGTCAGCAATGGCCGCGCCGTCTCCGAGCGCGAGACCATGAGATGACCGAGCCATGGCGAGAGCCGGTGACCGGCATAGTTCTTCATCGCCTTCAGCTCGGTTGCCGTACCAAGGGCGTCCGAGACGCGCTTGGCGGTGCGCTCGTCATTGGTCGCGAAGCTGACCCTTACATGACAGTTGTCCAGAATAGAGTTGTTCGGGCCGTAGGCCTTCTCGATCTGGTTGAGGGACTGCGCGATCAGGAAGCTTTTCAACCCATAGCCGGCCATGAAAGCGAGCGCGGATTCGAAGAAGTCGAGCCGTCCGAGCGCCGGGAACTCGTCCAGCATCAGAAGCAGTCGATGCCGATCCGCCCTCGCCTGCAGATCCTCGGTCAGACGGCGGCCGATCTGGTTGAGGATGAGACGGATCAGCGGCTTGGTGCGGCTGATGTCGGAGGGTGGAACGACGAGATAGAGCGTCGCCGGACGAGGATCGGCGACCAGGTCGGCGATGCGCCAGCCGCATGCGCGCGTCACCTCCGCCACCACCGGATCGCGATAGAGCCCAAGGAAGGACATGGCGGTCGAGAGCACGCCGGAGCGTTCATTGTCCGACTTGTTCAACAACTCACGGGCTGCGCTGGCGATGACCGGGTGCGGACCACCCTCCCCAAGATGCGGAGTCGTCATCATCGCGGCCAGGGTTGATTCGATCGGCCGCTTCGGATCGGACAGGAATGCCGCGACGCCAGCAAGCGTCTTGTCCGGTCCGGCATAGAGCACATGCAGGATCGCGCCGACCAGCAGCGCGTGGCTCGTCTTTTCCCAATGATTGCGCCTTTCGAGTGAGCCTTCGGGGTCGACCAGGATGTCGGCGATGTTTTGCACATCGCGGACTTCCCATTCACCGCGGCGCACCTCGAGCAAAGGATTGTATGGGTCCGATCTTGCATTGGTCGGATCAAACAGCAGAACCCGGCCGTGGCGGGCGCGGAAGCCGGCGGTCAGACCCCAGTTCTCGCCCTTGATGTCATGGACGATTGCCGAGCCAGGCCAGGTCAGCAGCGACGGCACAACAAGCCCGACACCCTTTCCCGAACGCGTCGGCGCAAAGCAAAGCACATGCTCGGGCCCGTCGTGGCGCAGATAATGAGTTCCATAGCGCCCCAGCACCACGCCGTCGGGGGCAAGCAGGCCTGCCGCCTGCACCTCGCTTCTTTCGGCCCAGCGCGCGGAGCCATAGGTCGCGACCTCCCTCGCCTCGCGGGCACGCCATAGCGACATGCCGATCGCTACGGCGATCGCGATGAAGCCGCCCGAGGCGGCAATCAGACCGCCGCGCGCGAAGATGGCTGGTGCGTAGGCGTCGTAGAAATACCACCACCAGAAGATGGCGGGCGGATAATAGACTGGCATGCCGCCAATGACGAACCAAGGCGCTCCCAGCCGTTC
The DNA here is from genome assembly GCF_006440675.2 of Mesorhizobium sp. B2-8-5. Lineage (NCBI taxonomy): Bacteria > Pseudomonadati > Pseudomonadota > Alphaproteobacteria > Hyphomicrobiales > Phyllobacteriaceae > Mesorhizobium > Mesorhizobium sp. B2-8-5. The sequence continues at coordinate 2,253,116 of NZ_CP083951.1, read as the reverse complement.
CTGATAGCCCAGCTGCCAGGCGGACCATTGCGTCGAGGCCCAGATCGTGAAGAGCACGATCAAGATGACCACGACAATCTGTCCCCAAAGGACTTTCGTTCCCGACATTCGCTTCTCCTTGTGGCGAGAGGTCAGCAAGGTTGGCGCGACATTCAACAGCGGGCTCACGCCGATCGCGTCGCGTCGTACTGTCGGCAAGGAAGACAGGGAATCGGGAAGCCCAAGAGCCCGGGGCGCGAGCGAGGGCGCCGTCCTCCTGGATTGCGCATTTGAGCATCAAACATCATACGCGATTGCGTATATCCGATCTCTATACGCAGTTGCGTATACGGTAGATCTATACGCGATCACGTATATTGCCAAGTCATACGCGATCGCGTATATATGCTCAGGAGACTATCATGACCGAACAGATCGCTCGTAACGAAAAGCAACTCGGCGCCATTCTGCGTCGCGCCCGCAGGCAAGCCGACCTCACGCAACAGACGCTTGGCAGCCGGATCCACCTGCGTCAGGCCACCGTGTCTCGCCTTGAAGCCGGCGAGCCGGCAGTGCAGCTCAGTACGTTGATGGCTGCGCTCTCCGCCCTCGACCTTGAACTCGTCGTTCGCCCGCGCGGCAAAAGCAGCGCCACCGACATCGCGGACCTGTTCTGATGGCGCGGCGACCGGCTCACACGCCGCTCAATGTCTTCGTGAACGGTCGGCTGGTGGGCGTGCTGCGCAGGCAATCCACCGGCGCCGTGGACTTTCAATATGCCCGCGAATGGCTGGACTGGCACGGTACCTTCCCTGTCTCGCTTTCGCTTCCCTTGCGGGAGGACCGCTATATCGGCGCGCCTGTAGTCAATGTCTTCGACAACCCCCTGCGGCGCAGCTAAGACTGCCTCTTCTCGGACCCACGGCATCGCTAACTTCCGAAATCTTGGCGCAGCTTCGCCCCTTTCGCCAGGCCGTCTCGCACCGTAATGAAGGGCTGGTAGCGTTCGCCCGCCTCCTGCGCGCGCAGGCGCATAAGTGGACGGGCAAGCCGGCGCGATCGACCAGCGCGGCCCGAGGTGCGGCCGAACGCCAAGTCTCCATGCCGCGATTGTGTCGCCGTCGAAGTCGTCAACACCACGCTCAGGAAAACGGTGGGGATCTGCTCCCAAAGGATTTGGCGGCGGACATGGCAGGATCCATTCTTTCAGCTGCTAGAGACCTAGCCCGCGCTTGCGGGCAAAGCTCCAATCGACACCGCCGTGGCCGCGAGTGCTGCCGCTGACATGCTGGCCAAGGTGCTTCTCGAGCGAAGGCGTCCAGGGCACGAGCTGGAACCCGAGGCCATCATCGATCATCGCGAAACGGCCGGACGCGAGCGTAAAACGCTGCCTGTAGGTGCCGGACACGGATTCGCCACTTGCCGCACGGTTGAAGGTGCGCGCGGATTGGGTCGCGATCCTGCCGCCCAGCGCATCGAGTTCCTTTCGGCGCAGCGTGTCGATCAAGTTGCCGGCAAAGACGGTCCCGCCCGGCTGCCGCTCAGCCAGCCCCAGTCCGATCAGATGCTCGACGCGCCGATCGAGCGCCTGGCGCACTTCGGCGCCGAAGCCGCCGTCGGAAAGAGCCGCCGCAGGACGGGCAAGCGCCTGCCGGTCGAGCCAGGTTGCCCCCTCAGCAACCACCTGTCTGTCGACATCGAGGTCGGAGCGCACGGCAAGCGCCAGTCGCGGGCGTCCCTGAGCGTCCTCGAATTTGCGCAGTTCGACGATCGCGCCCGGCGCACCGTCGCCCGCCGCCTCGAGATCGGCGAGCCGCACGTGATGGCAACGACCGTCGACGCCATCGATGATTGCATAGGCACTGCCACTCAGTTCGTCATCCAGTCCGCGCTCGATCAGACGGCCGCTAATCGTCTCGCCGATGGTCTCTGCGGCCAGCACATAGCTGGCGCTCGCGCGTTCGATGTCGCGGGCTGAGAATGCGCGATGCAGGCGTTTGATGATATCGGCGCGCTCACCCATCTGGCGCAGCGTCGCCTCGGCTCTCTCGCTGAGGATCCATTTGCCAGGACCGAGTTGCTCGGCGAGGCCCAGCGTTTCCAGCCTGCGCAGCCGCCCGATCTTTGGCGCGATGAATTCGTCAGGCCGGCGATCGGCACGTGGCGTGAGATCGGTGACGCCGTTGTCGCGTGCGTCGCGGAGCAACTGGCGATCGAGCCCGGTCCACCGCTCGGCCTCGACCTGGCGCTCGACATGCCGGAGGATCTCAAGATCCGACCGGGGGCCGAGCTCCTGCGTGACGAGGTCGCTGGCGCGATCGCGCATGCCACGGCTGATGTAGTCGCGCGAGATCACGAGGTCCTGGCCGTCGTCGGCCCGGCCGCGCAGGATGACGTGGACATGCGGATTGTCGGTGTTCCAATGATCGACCGCGATCCAGTCGAGCGTCGTGCCGAGATCCTTCTGCATGCGCCACATGAGATCACGGGTGAAGGATTTCAGGTCGGCCATCTCGGCGGCATCCTCGGGCGAGACAATGAAGCGGAAATGGTGCCGGTCGTCCTTGCAGCGATCGACGAAATCCGAGGTCGACGCATCGTCGACCTCCGGTCCGAACATGCGGGCTCTCGCGTCGTCGCGTGTGACCCCCTCGCGGCGCAGATAATTGAGGTGGGTCGCCAGCGGCGCGCCGCGTTTCGAATGGCGAACCACGCGGGTCTTGATCATGCAGATGCGGGAGCGGGCGGTGAGGAAGCGATTGGCTTGAAGGCTCGCTGCCCTGCCCCGCCCGAACCGCGAACTGTTGCCTGTCCCGATCCGGCCTGAGCGCGATACGCCGCCGCCAGCCTTTTGCGCCGCCGCAAGCGCTTGGGCCATGAAGGGCCGCGACGATTGGGCTCGCGTCGAGCGAATGCGGCCTGGACGGATGCGGAACTCGTGCTCATCGGACACGGCACCGGCCCTCACCTTGCCATAAGTACGGCAAATACAATGATTTGCCTGTTCTCAGCACATTGCGCCGTGGCGCTGCAATGTGCGGGAAGCGGCAAAAAACCCAGCAAATGCAACCAACCGACCGCAGCACAATGTGCGCCCTTTTATCTTGCCATCCCTCGGTTGTTATCTCGTGGCCTATGCGCATCAAAGGCCGCGACGCCCAACGAGAGGCCGGGATGCGATGTGACTGAGACTCCGTCATCGCTGCGCTCTCCGCAGGTCGGACCCAGTGAACAGTTGCCGCGGCTGCGAACTGGCCGCGAAAAGTTTGCCCACCAACGGTGACGATGAGACGTCGACGGAAGCGTGTTCTCCGGACGAAAGACCGGAACCGGCCAGGGACCCCGACCGCACTATGAACAGCGGCGCGGTCTTCCGGGTGACGGCCTTGCTATGGCTGGCGATGAGCGCGCCGGTCGCATCACCGCCGCCCGACAAAGGGCGAAGCTTTGCAACATAGGCCCGGGTTTCGGCCGGCAGCGGGCGGCCCCTCAAGGAGGCTTCGTAGCGCCCCGGCCCCGCATTGTAGGCGGCAAGAAAGCCCGGTGAACCGTATCGATCATAGAGTTCGCGAAGATAGGCGGTGCCGGCAAGGATGTTGTCGTGCGGATCATAGGGATCGCTGCCGAGCTGGTGACGAAGGCGCAGCTCGGCCCAGGTTTCGGGCATGATCTGCATCAGACCCACTGCACCCTTTCGCGACACGGCACGCGGGTCGCGGGCGCTCTCGAGGTGCATGACCGCCCGTATCCAGAGCTGAGGAACGCGGAAGCGATGCGACGCCTCGGCGATATGGGCGGCATATGGATCGTCGGCGGATTTGTGGGAGACCGGCGCGGATTGTGCGGCCGCCCCCGTGATCGCGTGGCAGAGGATCAGCGTGCCAGCGACAAGCCAACGTGCTTGCCTCCGACCAGGCAAGCAACTGACGGGGCGGCTTTCGTCCGCATATCTCGGCGCCGATAGCCCACTCATCGAGCGCGCTCCGGCCGCCATTTCGGCCGGATCCAGCGCAGCGACCAGGAACCGTCGTCGGATCGGAAGAGACCGGCGCGAAAGCGTCGACCAAACAGCGGATCCTCCAGTCGACAAGACAGATAGTCGCCAGCCGTCTGCCCGGTTTCCTTCCAGGCCGCGCCGACCTCGGGGCCGCTGCCATCGCCGATGTGGATGCGAAAATCCGGCGCATTGCCGCTGGACGTCCTGATCGGGACGAGCACCAGCTCGACGTCCACCAGCAGTGTTCGAATGCGTCCGGAATAACCGGATTCCGTTTCCTGGAAGACGCCGATCTCGGCCATGGACTATCTCCTTCCTGTTGTTGGATGTGCTGAATTTCAGTTCGCGGGAGCGAGCCAGGTGTAGTGGCCATCGCCCCTCTCGTCTGTCCAAAGCGGCAGCGCGCGTCCGACGATCGAGCTCGCCGGGAACGGGCCGAAATAGCGGCCGTCGAGACTGTCCTGGACCTTCCGGTTCATGACGAAGATTTCGGCGGCGGCGATAGTGCGGCAGCCCTGCCAGTCAGGCAGCGCGCGTCCGTTACGATCGCGCTCCAGTGCGGTGCCGATCGCGATCCCGTCGACCGTGATGACGCCGGCAACGCGACAAACTTCCTGTCCAGGAAGCCCTTCAATGCGCTTCAGCATTGGCACACCAAGCGGAAGGTAGCCGCGCTCGGCGGCGAACCGAGCGACGGTCTCTGGCGGTTCGATGACGGCGAGCGCGCCAGCCGCCGGAACGGCCATTTTCCGGATCGCATAGAGCCCGAGGGGCGCGCTGGCCGACGCGTTCCATAGCAGCAGCGGCGGCATTTCCACGGCAGCCGGAGCGGCCGTCGCGACGACGGCCGCAAGCGTCGCGGCCATGCAAGCGGCGCGGCTCATGATGTCGCTCGCTTGCGCAACAGAAAGGCCTGGTGCTGCTCGAGCGAATAGGCACACGGCGTTCCGCCGGCAACCATTCGGTTGTGGGTCTGACGCCAGTACTCAGGGGCGGCGTCGACCGGATCGAGGCCGATCGCCTCGATCGCATCGATCAGTTGGAGAACCCGCTCAACCTTGCCCCAGCCTGCGATCTTGAGCAGGATCTCGGCGCCTGGCCGGATGTAAGGCAGCGTCTGAAAAGGTTCAGCGGGCAAGACGGCGCGCACGATGTCGATGCGCGAAACGACAGTGCCAAAGTCATTCGCCGCCCAGCGCACGAACGCAAAGACACTGCCCGGCGCAAATCCGACGACGCGGCGCCGCTTGTCGATGATCGTCTCGTGCGCAGGGCATCCGAAGCGGATGCGGTGCTCGATCCGCTTCTCGATCCAGATCAGCTCGACCGTCGTGAGGCCGCCACGCGGCGTCGGTTGGGAAGACGGCATCATGTGTCGTCTCTCTCGCGCCGGCCAACGCACCTCCGCTTCTGCTCCCCGCCGCCAGTCCGCGGCTTCTCCGCAAGACTGTTAGATTGGGAGTTAGACTCTAAGTTAGGAGCGCGATTTCCCATTTCGGCCCCGTCCCTTAAGCCAAATCGCGGTTCCCGAAAGCACGACGATGCGGTTCCCGATGGCACGATAGTTCGGGTTCCTGATGGCACGATCCTGTCAACAAGCGTCGGCGCCGGTTCGAAAGCCAACAGCACACGGCCGCTGGCTTCGACCTCCGTGAACAGAAGGTACCCGGGAAGCGGTTGGCGGCGCACGATGTCACGCAGCTCGAAGGCGAAGCGCTTGAGCGGCGAGAGGCTGCCGGACTTCCGATGCAGGTGGCTGATCTCGAAACGCCAGCCGGCGCGCTGGCGCCCGCCATGCTTGCGCACCAGCCGATAGAGCCAGCGCTCCAGGCCGCCGGTCAGCCCGAAATAGGCGCGATCGATGGTCAGAATCAGGGCGTCGTCCATGACGGCGCGATAGAACCAATCCGGCAGGATCAATTCGACGCCGAGCGGGCGGCCGTTTCGACCGCAGCGCTCCTGCCATTCGTTGATCCACGAGAAACGATGGCGCCGGCCCTCCGCGGGTTGGCGGATGGAGGTGACGACGCTTGTCGACTGCAGGCGATCGAGTGCCGCCTTGAGGCGCAGGTAATCTCGCTTCGAGACACCGCGGCCGATGAAGGTAAGCATCTCGTATGGCGTCGCGGCCATCAGGCGCGACGTGCGCAATCCGGCGTCCCGCGCGCTGACGATCTGGCTCGCGGCCCAGATCAGGATATCGGCATCCCAGATCGTCGCCATGCCGTGATCGGGCATAGCTTCGACACGGATCGCCACATCGCCGGCGCGAAAGTCGATCGGCACGACGCGCCTGGATTTGCCGAGGGAGAAGAAGGGATAGGCCATGAGGTCCTGCGCATCGCGTGGCGCGACGACGCCCGGCAGCGCCTGGAACAGGTCGAGCTGTTCGCGCTCCAATGGTTGACGTGGTCTGGCCGACAAGGGGGAGATCAGCGGGCTCAACGCCTTTCGCGCCCGGCATAGGGGATCAGGCGGGCGGCCTGAGGCTTGGCGGGCAGCACCGAGCCATGCGGATCGGATGTCGAGGTCTTCGCGCCGCGCTGAACCCAGGCCTGGAGGTCGTCGACGGCGTAGACGACGCGGCCGCCAAGTTTGCGATAGGCAGGCCCGGTCCCATAGGTGCGGTGTTTTTCCAGGGTGCGCGCAGAAAGACTGAGGAAATGCGCAGCTTCCGAAGTGCGCAGGTAGCGCGGCGGCAATGGCGCGGCGGCGGCGTTCATAAGGTGTCTCCTTCCGGCCGTTGCGGTTGAACGGCAATCGATGGCCAGGATGGAGGAGCGTGGGGACGGTGATCAGGTGCGCAATTGAGGGGCGCTATTTCGCACCGCTAAGAGGCCTTCAGGAGCGGCGCCGGCGAGCGCGCAGCAATCGGCGGTAGCGGCGCTCGACCATCTTCACGCCGTCGCGCATCAGCAACGTATCTGATGATAAGAAGCCCGTCATGGCGGCCGGCGGCGCGGAGAGCTTGCGCGATCACCGGCAGAAGATGCCTCGCCCGGTAGCGGGCGAGGCATCTCCAAGTTCACTCGCCGTTGCGGCGGTTGGGGCGGGACCAGATGAGGCTGTGGCCCTCGCCTTCCTCGTCGGCGAAGAGGTTGGCGTAGATCGGGGCGGTGAAGCTCGGATCGTCCAGCTTGAGTCCGAGATAATCGCGGCCCTCGTTGGAGCGCTTGGACCAGGCGGCGCCGATCTCGGCCTTGCCGACCACAACGCGGTGGCTTGGAGCGTTCTCGCCGCTGGCCCGGGTGTCGGGGACGATGCGCACCCCTTTGGCCTGGACGCTGAGGGTGACGATCTCGCCGGCGAACTCGTTCGCATTGGTCTTCTTGAAGGTCCCGATGGTAGCCATTTTCAGTCTCCGTTCTCGTTTCCGAGCCCGCACCATGCGGCCTCGATGGCGATCTTGAGGCCGAAGGCGACCGCTGCCGCATCGCTTGCGACCGCAGCAAAGCGCAGGATGGCGCAGGCGCGCGTTTCTTGGTTGCGCGAGGAATGGGCTTCGCCCAGGGGAAGAAACTCGCGATGCGTCATTGCGGCATAGGCGGTCGAGGCGCAGCCGTCCTTCGGCCAGATCAGCCCGTTCGAGAGGTCGTTGGTGCGCTCCGAGAAATGGAAGACGGGGACGATGGGATCATCTGCGACTAGGAGATGATGTGGACCGTTTCGCCGGTGCTGATGTCCACCACGGCCTGACATGTGCCGCATCAGAGCCTGGATCCATCTGGCGATTGCGGATCGGATCGACCTTGTCTCCGCGTGCATGACTGGGTAATGCCGTTGCTGGCTGCTATCGGAGCTGGTCCAGACACGCGCTCCTACTGGAGCAGCCATGAAAAGGCACGCCGAAGAAAGGCTTCGCCACCCGTCCTGACGATCTCGCCGTGCGCCACGACGACGTTCTCGGGATGTTGTCCGATCAACTCACGAATCTTTGGGCGCGCGGTTGCACGGTTGCGGAAACTGATCCGATAGTCGATCGGCGGATAGCCCCATCCTTCGACCATTTTCGAAAGTCTTGCGATTGGCCGCATCCACCAGGGCCAATGGCGTTTCAAGAACGTCTCGCTGAAGGTCTGCGAGAGGTCGGCGATGATGACGGTGCGCGATGCGTGGTGAAAGAAGATCAGTTCGTCCATGAATGGTGAATTGGTGAAATAGAACTGGTCGATCTGTCCTTTCCATTCGGCTGGCGGCTCGTCGGTCAGAGCTCGGGAAAAATGAAGTTCCTTGCACTTGGCGATTGTCGCCACGGTCGCCCATAAACTCGCGTCCGGGAACGCGGCCTGCCACTCGCCTAGGAACAGATAGTGTAGCTTATTGGGGCTGACTATATGCCGAACAGGCCCCAGAGCTCGAATCTCAGCCTCGATCGCAGCCGTCCTTTCGACCGGCGACCACAACCACAGTCCCCCATCGGCAAGGCGCACAACGGCCATGCGTGTTGGATAATCGAATCCTTTGAACGAGACGATTCCGCCATCCGCAATCCATAGGTTCGATCCCAGCGGTTCCAGCATGCTCGCCAAGTCTAGTCCGCCAGATGGACGCTTTCCAGCCAATAAGGGCAGTCGCAGCGCGATTGCAACGCATCGAAAACAGTGGTCCGACGGCCGAATGTCCTGGATCCGGAAAAGAACCTTTCCCCGGTTTGGACATTGATTTCAGCCAGATGGCTCCTTGACTTCCAAACTCTTTCTTTGACCCGCTGACTTCTGGCGGCGGGTTTTCATTTGGAACATCGCGGTCGTTCTTAGGTCGCGCCACTCCTCAGGTCAGCAGCATCCGAGACCAATATGCACCAATCGCCATTTGGACGGCGAACGCGCTGAACCTGAGACTGACCCCGAGCCGGTTGGTCGAGACGAGGTGGATCATCGACTGCACGATTCGCGCGCCTAACAGCGTGTAGGCCAAGGGATCCGTGACCTCTGTTTTTGAAATCATGATGGAGACTCCGATCAGACCTCCGAAGATCGGAAGCCCTTCAATGCAGTTGGCGTGGGCGCGGGCAAACCTCTGCATGAATGGGGAGAGTGTTGCGTTGTCTGGCGTGAAGCCGTTTGCCGGGACTTGCCTCGAGATCACCAGGTAGGTCCGGATGACTTCCATGACGATCAGCAGGGCCAGTGCCCATGAGATGAATCCAGTCATTGCATAAGCACTCGCCGACATATGCCGTCGCTTGTTCACCCTCTCGGCAGTTGTAACTGATCAACTGGTCCACTGCCAATCGACGAAGGTGAGGCGGCGTTGGGGCCGCAAGCGGACTGGCCATTCGCAGGCGTGATCGCCGGATCCTGGACGTGGCTTCGGACCTCCTGCTGGCGAGAAAGGCAATCCAGGTTCGAATTCGGTTCGAATGTGGCTTCTATTCTCGATTTGGCGCATGTTCGCGCCTCGGAGGGCTGGGGACCGTGAAGATTAGCCGAAGCACGAAATGGGTGTCTGACCGGATGCTCAACGCTTTACTACGCGAATATGAGGTGAACACCGAACTGAGCAAAGGTGGTCTCAGCTACAAGCGCTACGACTTCAGGGAGCTGTACGAGATCTTGCCTGACGCTTTCGTTGTGAGCCCCATGATTCGCCGTTCGGAAGCGATCGGCCTGTTCTCCAAGGCGCTCCGAGAATGCCGCCGGGCCGGCACGATGAACTCCGAGGCAATAATCAAACACGCAACCGCAATTCAGAAGAAGGCGCTCGCCGTGCCGCAGGACCCCTATACCCTATGGACGAAATTCCGGGCCCGCGACATGGCGCACAGCAAGGGGTTCACGCTTGCTTGGCGTGGAGTGAAGCTTCGCACCGCCTCGCATCTGCCCGCTTGGTTGCAGCGCGAAGAATATCTTCTGAACGGCGTCGGTCGTATTTATCCGCGCAAGCCCGATTTCTACGGGCATGTGATCCTCGCATGTGACGACCGGAACGAGGATCGCGCGGTTGATCGGATGATGGATGCGCTCCAGCTCATGTACGGGCTTCTCAACCTCTACGAAACTTGGCGACGGCACACCCATTGGGGCGGGCGCAATTCGACCGAGGGCAAGCTCTGGCCCGGGCCAAATCAGTTCGTGTTCCGAAAAAAGGAATTCCGCGGTGAGGATCGCATCTGGTTCAATCCTGATTACGAGGAGGAGGCATGGGAACGGTTCCCGCCGCCGATGCAGCGCATCCTCCAGGTCGTCCCTTGGGCGCGCAAGGCCCTTGCCGCGCTTGATGCACATCCGTTATGCGATGTGCTGGTTCGGGCAATCATGCTGCTCCAGGACGGCTTCGCGACTCGCGACAGCAGTCACCGCCTCTTGCGCTACTGGTCGGCGCTCGAACAGCTCTATGTCGAGCCCGACGCGAAGAGTCGCTCCAATGACAAGGTCCTCGAACGTGCGGTGTTCGCCGAGTTCGAGCCCGAGCTATCGAGATGGAAGCTTGAGCATATCGCGCGGCTCAGGAATGACTATGTTCATGCTGGCGGGTCGGGCGACGATCTTCACCACATGTGCCAATTCCTGCGTGAATTGCTCGCGCGCCATATCAACCACTGGATCTTCCATGGACAGGACTTTGCTGACCATGCCGCTTTACTCCAGCTCGTCAAATTGCCGTCAGACCGCGCGGCGCTGGTGCAGATGCGAGAGATGATCAGCCGTCGCCTGGCCTATCTCGACACGCAGCCGGCTGAGAACGGTGCCGAATGAGCACACTGAGCCTTTTGAGCCGGACTCCCGACGCGAAGTATGGCAGCTTTTGGAGTTCGTCCCGACCAGCGGAACGACCTACTTGGGGCGCAAAACTCCCGTTCACTTCAGAATGGTAGGCCTGAGCCTGAAGACAGTGCAATAGGTGGACCAGGCGGCGGTTGGAAGCCTTCAGGAATGGCGCCTTCGTGCGCGCAGCAATTGGCGATAGCCGCGCTCAACCATCGTCCGGCCATCGCGCACGAGGCGATGCGTCTGGTAGCGAAAACTCGAGTCGTGCCAGTCGGCGACGCTGACCAGTCGCCGACCGAACAAGGCGGTCGCGACTTCAAAATGGGATGCCTGCTCTTCCCGGCCATCGAGGCATCGCAGCATGTGGCCAAGGCGCCGGCGCTGGGCCGCGGTCAAGCGGGCGTCGGGAAGGTGCTGCCTGTCGATCGAGCGGATGAACCGCTCGATGGCTTGCAGCCGTTCGTGCGCCGTGTCGTCCAGCGGTATGATGGCGGCGAGCGGTTCACCTGGCTGCGCGTCGCCGAGAAGCGCCAGTTGTGTGCCGCCAGACCGCATATGAAGGCCGACCTCGTCACGCCGGCCCGCGGCCAGCTGGACGCCGGAGGTGCTGCCCTGGCTCGTGCGCAGTTCGGCCGGAGCCTCGACAAGGTTGACGACCCCAGGGTCAATCTGAGGCGCCCAATAGACGGGCTGCTCGACCGCGGACCGGTCAGGCCGGGCGGCGAAACTGCAAACCCCAGCGCTCGCGTAATGCGCGCATCGCCTTAGCCGAGCGGGAGGTTGCGAAGTCCTGCTGATACTGCGGATTGCGTCGCAGGAACTCCCAAGCGATCTCATCGGCGGATGCGCCTTTGACGAATGCATATGCCTGTGGGTCACGCCACTGCGATGTATTGGGCTTCATCCGCGTCTTTCCCTTCTCAAGGATTTGATAGGGGGACGCGGCGTTAAGCGAAATCCTTGGATTCCGTCATTGACGAATGGACGAGGAGAGAACCCGGGGCCGAACGATCAGGCCGGGACGTCAGCGATGCCTATTGGCTTGCGCCTTGCAGTATTTTGAATGTGCGCGTCCAGGTGCGATAGCCTTCGTCGTCACCCTGGCACCACGCGCTGAAGGCGCGCCAGGCCGCAAGAGACGAGGCGGGCTGCTCGAACAACGAGCCAATCGATTGGTCGCCGGCGCGCAAGCCAGCTGACTGATCGCTTATCGCGTCCTGCGTAAGACGCCGCAGATCGGCCAAGGCCGAACGGATGTGCGGCAGCGGAAATTCGAAGATGTCGGTGTTGTTCTTCGCTTCCCGAACCACGGCCGCAAGCTTGGCGATCACGCCTGCCAACGATTGAGCAGGCGTCGCCGCAAGCTCGGCCAACAGGGTGTCGGCCTTGTCGGCGGCATCCTGCTCCGCCGCTCGCAAATCTAAATAGCCGGGGTCCGCGTCAGCTCCCTTTCCGCGCCGGCAGACTTCGCCGGTTGAAAAGTGCGCGGCGCTCTCCAGGAGCTTCTCCTCGGCCTGCTGCTGCCGAACACAGGAAGCAAGCATCGCAACGTACGCATCAATCCAAGCAAGGGAAATTAGGACCGCAGGATCGGCTGACGGCCGGTCCTCGGCTGCACGGTCGGCAGAAGGCCTGGGATGCTTTGTGGTCAACGGAGGTCAAGCTCCCGTCCAAGCGTGACGGAAGGCAAACTCGTGGTATTGTCGGAATCAGCCATGATCCGAGCTCCACACAGCTTGGCATTGGTCAGGTCGAAAAGGGTGTTCGCGCACCCTCTTCGACCGCAAGTTCGAGACAGGGATATTATACAAATTGATTGAGGTCAATCATAATATTGGGGAGAAGGCGGCGAATTTCAGCGCCGAACAGTGCCGTGGCGCACGTGCAATGTTGGGATGGAGCCAAGATGATCTGGCCCGCGCGGCGACCGTCGCGCGGCAGACAATCGCTGATTTCGAACGCGGCGCGCGGACTCCGATTGCAAACAACATATTAGCGATCGTGAATGCGCTTGAGAGAGCTGGCATCGAAGTACTGCCCAACAATGGAATTCTGTTGCGAAAGAGCAGCTGACCGCGGCTTTACCACTGAGGACCACTGCAAATGAAGAAGCCGTCCGACTGGAGTCGAACGGGCTCGCTTGACAGTTATTCAGAGTTGCGGCGGTTGGGGCGGGACCAGATGAGGCTATGGCCCTCGCCTTCTTCGTCGGCGAAGAGGTTGGCGTAGATCGGAGCGGTGAAGCTCGGATCGTCGAGCTTGAGCCCGAGATAATCGCGACCCTCGTTGGAGCGCTTGGACCAAGCGGCGCCGATCTCGGCCTTGCCGACCACGACGCGGTGGCTTGTGCGTTCTCGCCGCTGGCCCGGGTGTCGGGGACGATGCGCACGCCCTTGGCCTGGACGCTGAGGGTGACGATCTCGCCGGCGAACTCGTTCGCATTGGTCTTCTTGAAATTGCCTCAGTTTTAACGCAAAGGTTAGACGGCTTCGAGCTTCTGTATCCCCATGAGACCGCGCTCAACCAACTGGTCGATCAGGCCGAGCGCGCAGGTACGCCGAATTGGATGTTCGCTATTTGAAGCATAGATCTTAAGCGCCAGTTCGCCGATTTCGTGCAATTCATATGCTCGAGGATCCCGACCAGAATCATTCCTCTTCCTGACCGTTTCTTCAAGGAGGTTGAGCACGAGATCGTCGAGACCAGGAGGTGCATGTTCAAGCCGATGCAGGAAATAGGTTCGCTCGCTCTCGAAATACTTGGACGCCGCATAAGCCTTAAACACCTCAGCATGAGCTGAGATGTCTTCAGTCTTCATACGACGAAAACAGTCAAACGCCTCCTGTCGTACGGCTGTCTCGTCATCGTCGAAAAACCGGATCAACCAATCAGTACAAGTGGTACCGGAGCGCGCAGATTCGAAATTGGCAGCGGCGACCGCAGCTGCTGCAGAGCGATACTCAGCATCGGCTTCAATCAAATTTTCGGCGAATGACAACCAGTCTCGATCATCGAGGCATCGCCGGAAGATGGCTAGCGCGCCAAATCCTCTAGCGAGCGGGTCCTTGTTAATCAGATAAACTTTGATCAGTTGCGCGAAGCCTTCGATATCGAGTTCAGCGACCCAGCTCAGGATCTGCTGACCATCGTTGGAATACAGAGCTTCGGGACAGTTGCGCGCAACGCGGAGCACCCACTCGATGGCTTGCTTGCCTCCGCCATCGTCGCCATGGGCTGGACGGACCTCGTCGGTATCGAGCCACGACAGATCGCCTTCGGCCTCGCCGTGCCCTCGCTTGCGGAAGAAGAGGACGTCCACCACCACATCGGTGCCGGCGTCGGCCCGGAAGCTGCCCTCGGGAAGGCGGATGGCGGCGACGAGATCGGCGGTCTTGCCGATGTGCTCGCGTACCGAACAATCCGTCTTGTCCATGGTGCCCGAGCTGGTGACGAACGCCGCGAGACCGCCGGGCTTCAACAGGTCGATCGAGCGGGCGATGAAGTAATCATGCAGGCGCAGCCCCATCGACCTATAGGCGCGATCCGAGCGGACGATACGGTTTGAGAAGGGTGGGTTGCCGATGGCGAGATCGAAGCCAGCCGGCAAGTCGGTGCGGGCGAAGTCGGCGTTGAGAATGCGTGCCGGAGGCTGGAGTAGCCTGGCAATTCGCACGGTCACCGGATCGAGCTCGACGCCGGTGACGTGCACCTGGTCGCGCAGCTTTGCCGGCATCAGGGCCACAAACAATCCCGTGCCGATACCCGGCTCAAGCACCCTGCCCCCACGCCAGCCGAGACGCACGAGGCCTGCCCACATCGCGCGGACGATGAACTCTGGCGTGAAGTGCGCATACTGCGTGCAGCGCGCGAGCGAGGCGTAGTCGGTGCTCGACACCATCTCCTCGAGCTCGGCGCCCATCGCGTCCCAGCCGGGGCGGAAACCATCGTCGCCGGGACGGCGAAACATGGCATTGGCGAGCTCGGAGGCACCGAAGCCGGTGAAGCGGATCAGCCGCGCCTGTTCCTCGCGCGTCGCGGGCCGATCGGCGCTCTCGATTTCGGCGGCGAGCCGCATCGCATCGAGATTATCGCGGGCTCGCTGCTTCCAGCCCCGGCCAAGACCGCGATCGGTCTGGAGGACGAAGTCATCGCCACCGAGCCCGGCCGCGCGGCGCGGCGAGTGGACTGGCGGGGAGGCCGGCTGTGGCTCCGGCACGGCGGGCGTCGGAGTCTCTTTAGTTTTGGGCTCGCCAGCGCCGAAGTCGTTGCCGAAGGCGGTGACGCCGAGACCGAGGCCCGACGAGAGCGTGGTGGTGTTAAACAGATCGAGCGTGAATGGATCGTCGTTGGACATCTGGAGAAATCCTCGTCGTGAAGGCGCGCGCGAGCCCCCCGGCCGAGCGGGTCGGCCAGGCGATCGACGTCGTGGGTTGGGAAGTCAGCGGGTGATCAGCGAGAGCGCGATTTCGGTCTCGGTGAGTTCGATGTTGAGGTGAGTAGCCCGCAAGTTGCGGTCGAACAGCGGAAGCAGACGCTCGGCCTCGATGAACTCGATGCCGTCATCGGCGCCGAAGTGGCGGCGCTTGTAGTCGCACCAGTCAATGTCGCCCCTGGGGTGGCATTGCTCGGCATAGATGACGAGCGCGCGTATCCCTTCGACGAGCCTGCCGTTGGACATGATGTAGACGCCCTCGTCGCCGACCAGCCACAGACCCGGCCTCTCGCCCTCGCCGGGGCGGGTGCCGTAGTAGGGATTGCGGAAGCCGCCATTGGCCGCGGCATCGTCAATTCCGCGCTCTATGACCTTGCGCACCGCTACGATCGGGAAGGTAAACATCGCCGCCTCCCTCACGCCGCTGCGCGGACGGGGAGGTGCCTGAGATGCACCGGCAGCTTGGCCGCGATCTCGTCATCGGTCAGGTCATCGAGCAGCTTCTGCTCGGTCGTCCCCAGGCCATAGACGAGGATGGTGCGTTTGCCGCGATGCTCGGCTCCGAAGCGCTCCCCGGCGTAGCCGCGGTACTCGTCATGGGTCGCGCTCCAGACATGCTCGAGGCGCTCCGCACGCGTCATCGCCTTCACTGGCCAGGACTCGCGCTCGACGATGGCGTCGCGCATTTCGACCGGCGAGCGCGGCCGCGCGAGGTCGCAATAGGCATGGAAGTAGCGCGTCCTGCCGTCGATGCGCAGTGTGTAGAAGACGCTGGTCACGCTCTCGGTCAGGAACTCGCGCAGGGCGAACATCTCGCCGCGCATCCAGAGCGGCGGCAGCAGGTCGAGCATGTAGTCGTGCTCGGCTCGCGCGATCTCGAACCACTCGCCGGCGAACAGGCCGCCGTCGTCATTCTCCCAGCGATTGGGCCGCTGGGCGTGGCGGTCGAAGAGGCGGAACATCTGCCGGCGATCGGCGACGCCGAAGTAGATCTTGCGGATGGAGGATTGGGTCATGGGGAGGCTCCTGGCCTTGTGCGGGCCGGAGCGCGGTTCATCCCCTATGGATCACCATCTTCTTCGGCTCTTCCGGACCCCTCCCCCGCGGCCGCCTCTCCGCCCGGGCGGGTCAAGGGCCGGCGCGAGCCGGGCGAAGCTTCACCCTTGAGGCGACCGGCGGGCATGCGGCAGCTCCCTCCTTCCTCCCCTCCTGCTTCCGCTTTCATTCTCAGATCGGCGTTCCAGTCGTCCGCCACAGGTCGAAGGCGATCACCGCCGCACCCAGCTTCCTCCCCCAGTCCGAGCAGGCGGTCGGCATAGATGTCGCCCTGTTTGTTGTTGTCGGTAGCAGCGACGAGCTCAACACCCGGCTTGGCGGCAAGCGCGCGGAGCGCCGCATCGGTTGCCGGCGACCAGCCGCCGCCGGTGCTGAGATAGAGCGTGTCGGCGCGAAGGCCCTCAAGCGCGGCAAGGCTCATGGCATCGATCGCCGCTTCGGTCACGCAAAGGCGCAGCGCATCAGGACGGCCGAGGCGGCACAGCACCTTGGCGCCGCCGGCGGCAAAGCCGCGCCAGTCCGGTCCGCGTTCTTCCCAGCCGGTAACGGTGCCGTCGGTGTCGACATGGGCAGCCCACATCGAGCCGTGCGGGCCTTCGCGCAGAATGCCGGCGCTGATTGCGGCGCGGACGATGCAGTCGGGAAGATGGCGAGCGTCGGTGAGATAGCGCCAGGTCGCCGATCCGCGCCATGGCCTGCGCCGTGCGTGCCAGCGCTCCGGTATCGACAGGTCAGGCTCCCGCTCGCGGGATACCCGCTGCCAGACCGGCGCGGACGGCACGAACCCGACGAGGCTGGCGACGTCGTTCATTGCTTCGACGAACGGCACCCTCTCGAGATGTTCGACCAGGCGAAAGACATCGCCTTTGTCGTCGCCAAGCGGGTCGAACCAGCCCTTGCCGTCATGGATGACGATGATGATCAACGCCTCACGGCGATACTTCATCGCCTTTCGCGTGCTCTCCTTGACGTCGAGGGCGAACCCCGCGCGCTCCAGCACCGCAGCGCAGGGCACCTTGTCCTTCAGCCTTTCAAGTTCTGCTTTTTCCATTTTCGCCCGCGCACCTTTGCAGCGCTTCCCTTCTATTCGGTTCTCGCCCAAACACTCGGGCAGGAACAGGAGAGGCCGCGAAGAGCAAGGCGGGCAAGGGCGCGGCATGCAACGCGGCGATAGTGACGGGTTGCGCCGCGGCGCAGCTTCCCTTGCCGGGCGCGGCACGCAAGCGGCACGGCGCGCCACCGTCAGTTTCGGTGACGCTCCCCCTCCGCGACCACTGCACGCATCGCGTCGATGTTCATTTCCGCAAACGGAGCGATTCGGGCGACCTCGCAGCCCACCTTGGCCCAGTGGTAGAACTCGGCACGGGCAGGGCAGCGTGGCGCTGCGCGAGCGTCTTGTCCGAAACTTGTAGCATTCTTCGGACTTTAAACGTTGCTGCTGTCCGAAACTTGTGGCATATTTCGGACATGATCACGGTGACACCTGAGACCGACACTCGCAGGCGCGTGCTTGCACGCATCCAGTCCAAGCCCGACGAGGTGTGGACGCCGGGGGACTTCGCCGATCTGGGCGCGCGTGCGGCGATCGACAAGACGCTGCAGCGGCTGGCGGCGGCCCATGAGCTGCGCCGGATCGATCGTGGCCTCTACGATCGACCCCGGACGAACAGCCTGACCGGGCGAGCGACTGTGCCCGACTATCGGGCCGTGATCCGGGCTGTGACCCGGCGCGACAATGCGCGGGCCGTCATCGATGGCATGACGGCAGCCAACGATTTGGGCCTCACCACGGCCGTGCCGGCAAAGATCGAGGTGCTGGTCGACGCGCGATTGAAACCGATTAAGCTGGGCACCCAGGAAATTCACTTCAAATACGCGGCGCCAAGTCGCCTCTATTGGTCTGGGCGGCCGGGGATGCGGGTCGTCCAGGCATTGCATTGGATGCAGGACATGCTCGCCCAGGAGAGCGAACGAGAACGCATCCGCACGGAGTTGCGCCGCCTGCTTGACGATCCGAAGCATGGTGAGGCTATCCGCGAGGACCTGCGCGGCGGGCTTTCCGCGGTGCCGATCTGGATGCAGGAGTTCTTGCGCGAGTTGCTCGTACCCAATGCTTCGGTCGAGGCAAGCCATGAGCACTGACGCTTACCGCCAAATCATTGCCGCGCCACCACGCGACAGGCTCGACCTGTTCCTCGCCACGGCCAATCGCATTGGCGCTCCGGTGGGCAATGTGGAAAAAGACTTCTGGGTCTGCTGGACACTCAATGCGCTCTATCACGAGCGGCCCGCGAGCGAGCCGCGGCTGCTCTTCAAGGGCGGCACCTCGCTGTCGAAAGGCTATGACCTCATCAAGCGGTTTTCCGAGGACATCGACGTTACCGTGTTCCGCGGCGACCTCGAGGAGCCAGCCTCAGTCGAAGAACTCGAAGCGCTGTCCAATAAAAAGCGCCGCGCCAAACTCGACGCCATTCGAAACGCATGCCGCGCCTATATCACCGGGCCGCTCAACGCGTTCCTCGCCGCTCAATTGGCCGACGTCACCAATGGGGCAGGACGCGTGGAGGTCGATGACGCCGATCCCGACGGACAGACCTTGCTGCTGTGGTACCCAGAGGTGGAGCCGCGTGACAGGGCATATGTTCGACCGGCCATACGCCTCGAGTCGGGCGCAAAATCGGCGCTCGATCCCCACGGGCCGCTGACGATCACACCCTATGTCGCCGAGGAAGCGGCCGGCACAGATCTGGCCGTGCACGAAGTGACGACGATCGAGGCGGCGCGGACCTTCTGGGACAAGGTGGTCATTGCTCATGGGTTGCGCCGCTGGTTTGAGCAGCGCGGGGAACTTCGACAGGAGGGCCAGCGGGTGTCGCGCCACTATTACGACCTGCACTGCCTTGTGCAATCGGACACCGGCAAGGCTGCGCTCGCCGACCTCGATCTCGGCGCCGATTGCGTGCGGCATGCCCGCATGTTCTTCGATCGCCCGGACTTCGACCTGGCCTCCGCCGTCCCCGGAACCTTCGCGATCGAGCCTGCGAAAAAAATGGCGGATGCGCTCGCCCGCGACTACGCCAACACGACCGCCATGATTTTCGGCGCGGCACCGAGCTTTGATGATGCTCTGGCCTCGGCCCGACAGATCGAAAAGGCCCTGAACGCCGGCAGCTAGCGCGCCGGCCAGATGCGCCTGCGGCCCCGATGCTAAATCAATCGCCTCCTTCCTCGACAGACTGGCGGCGCAGCTTCTGCTTCGCCGGGCCGAAGCGACCTAAGGTCTCTAGCTATGATTTTTCGCGCCGAGATCGCCACCCCGTACGCCTCCTGAGCGCGAGACCCTGTCGATAGGTTAGACACCTTTGAGTTGGAAATCCGCTTTCGACGACGGCACCCCCCACGATAAGCACGTTGGTTCCGCTGTAGCTGCGATCCGTACTGGAATTCTTCGGCAGGAGAGCAAAGGCTTTGCTCCTCTCTTTCCGTTATCAACCGGTCGCTGAAAATCCGGCCCTTCTCGGACTCTCCGTCGGGAGAGCCCACTGCTCTCCTGACCAATGTGAAAAGGGCGTACAGAGTGGAGGCACCGAAATGTCCGTAAGCGCAAACAAGTCAGTTCGGTGCTGGAGCAGGTTCGTGGCCCTGAGACCGGTTCAACAGGGGCGGCCGAAGGAGCATCAGCATAGCGCCGCCGTAAGGCGGATGCGGGACCGACAGCCCCCGGCGAAGGGCGCCATATGATGACGACCAGTCCGGTTCCAGCAATACTGGTTTCGATGTGATCGATACCAAATGAAACCGGGTGAGAAATGCCGCGGAGTCGTGCGTCGCAAAGCCAATTTCTGGATGCTGATGGCATCTAAAAGCCAAATACGCTAGCCTCAACCACTCACCCGTTGCAGCGAAGCCGGAACTGGCAGCTGGATGAGTGGGGGGAAGGCGGTAACGCTCTCCCGCTACCAACCTACTTATAAGCTATTGAAATCACAGTAAAAACATTAGCCTTTGGTAGCGCCCTGTCCGAAAAATCTTCAATGATTTCAGGGCCGAGCCTGCTACCTTGTGGTCCAACGTACGTCGCAAATGCGCCGGAAGCGGTCTTTGCTGAGCAGATGTTCTAATGTCGCCTTTGGACGGGAACGGCCAGTCTGCTTTTAGGCCGGCCACCAACAAGCTGCCGCTCCCAACCACACAGGGTCGCCGGCGGAAGCGCCAGACGGCGTTTCGATCATCCTGTCTCATCCGCCGATGTAGGCCGCCAATTCATCAGGTGTCCCCCTGGGAAAGGCTTCCTTCAAATGGCCGAGGAACGCAGACACGCGGGCGCTCAGCAAGCGCCGGGACGGATAGAGCGTCCATAATGCGATGTCTGGGCCGTCGACATCGCCCCAATGCATCAACGTTCCGGCTGCCAGATCGTGACTTACAAGCGAGATCGGGAGACGTCCTGCGCCGACTCCCGTCCGCACGGCATCGCGGATCATGAGGAGCGACGAAAGGCGAAGGACGGGCTCGATCGCGATGCGTGACCGTCCGGCTGGCGCCACGATGTCCCAGGCTGCAATACGGTCGCCGGCCCCCCGCACGATGGCCGGAACGGCGAGATCGTCGGGCGGTCTGGCGAGGCCCGGGCTCGCGACCACGACCAGCCGATCGCGCAGGAAAATCCGTCCGACAAGGCTTTCATCGGGCTCGGGATTTACCCGGATCACCAGGTCATATCCCTCCTCGATCATATCGACGGACCGGTCTTCCGTCGTGACCTCGAGCCGGACTTCAGGATATTTCAGCGCGAACCCGGAGGCCAGCCTCCCCATGGCGGTTTGGGAGAAGAGCAGCGGCGCGCTGATCCGCAGCCTGCCGCGTGGCGTGTGTCCGCCCGAAGCTATCGCCGTCGCGGTTTCGTCGAGTTCGGTCAGCAGCGCTCCCGTCCGCTCGAAGAGCGCGCGTCCTTCCTCGGTGAGCTTCAGCGCGCGCGCCCCGCGCTCGAACAGACGCAACTCGAGGGCGGCCTCCAGTTCCGCGACCCGGCGGGACAGGGTCGCTTTCGGGCGCCCCGCGGCGCGCGCCGCCTTGCCGAACCCTCCGTGCCGCGCAACCAGGTTGAAATCAGCGAGGGCGAGAAGATCCATCTGTTCCACCATTGAGACGCCATGTCCAGATATAGCGTCTATCGGTTCGAATGTGGATCACTCATCTACAGGGTGTCTTTTGACCCAACCCGGAGTGAACCCCATGACCATTCTCGTTACCGGCGCGACCGGCAATGTCGGCAGCCATGTCGTCGACCAACTCGTCAAGCGTGGCGCCGACGTCCGTGCTCTTGTCCGCGATCCCTCGAAGGCGAGCTTCCCTGCGGACGTCGCCGTCGTGCAGGGCGACCTGCTCGACGTCGATTCCCTGCGCAGCGCCTTCTCGGGCGTTTCCACCCTGTTCCTGCTCAACGCCGTGGTGGCGGATGAATTCACCCAGGCGCTGGTTGCGCTCAACCTGGCCCGCGAGGCAGGCATCGAACGGATCGTCTACCTGTCGGTGATGCACGGCGAGCTTTACGTGAACGTGCCGCACTTTGCCGGCAAGCTCGCGGTCGAGCGCATGATCGAGCAGATGGGCCTCAACGCCACCATCCTTCGCCCCGCCTACTTCATGAACAACGAGTTCATGATCAAGGACGTGATCCTCGGCCACGGCGTCTATCCGATGCCGATCGGCAGCAAAGGCTTGGCAATGGTCGACGCGCGCGACATAGCCGGGGTCGCGGCGATCGAGCTGCTTCGCCGCGAGCAGGCCGAAATTGCCCTCCCGCTCACACGGATCAACGTCGTCGGTCCCGAAACGCTGACCGGCCCGGACGTCGCGGCGATCTGGTCGGATGTGCTGGGTCGCCCGATCGCCTACCCCGGCGAAGACCTTGCAGGCTTCGAACAGAACCTGCGGCAGTCCATGCCGGGCTGGCTGGCGCTCGACATGCGCCTGATGGGCGAGCGCTTCATCAGCGAGGGCATGGTGCCGGATGCCGGCGATGTCGACCGCCTGACCAAGTTGCTCGGCCGTCCGCTGCGCACCTATCGCGACTTCGCTGCGGAAATCGCTGCCTCGGCCTGACGCCAAGGGCAGCCTGCCACCCGACATCAACCCCGACAAAGAGGATACGACCATGATCTATTCAACCGCCACTGTCCCGGTGAATCCCGAAGGCGCGACCAGGCTGAGCCGTGCGCAAGCATGGGCCGGCCTGGAACTCAAGGCTCGCGACGCCCGCGAATTCCTGCCGCCCGGCCTCTGCACGCGCTGCGACGTCGTGGAAGAAAGCGCGACGCATTTCGTGCGCGAGGCGACCATCGCGGGTGCGGATCTGCGCGAGATCATCACGCTGGAACCGGAGAGCAAAGTCACATTCTTCCAAGCCACCGGGCCGCGCGAGGGCGCGATCATCAACGAACTGTTCGAGGAAGCCGACGGCACGCTCCATCTGCGCTTCTACTGCTATCTCGGCCTGCGCGGCAAAGAGCCTGATGGCCCGGAGGAGCAGGCCGAACAGGCGCAGTTCGACAGCGACCAAGGCTACAAGGCTGCCCTTCTGTCGACGCTGAAGCGCACCCGCGAGCTAGTCGCGCAAGGCCGGCTCTGACCATCACCCATGAAAATAAATCAGGGGCTGCCTCTTGAGAGGCGCCCCGTCTTGGCTCGCCTCGCACAACGGCGTGCGCGGGTTTTTCTTGAGGCTGTGACTTCTTCGACAGGCGAGGCCAAATGGTTTGAGGATCTGTGATGGAGGCAGCGTCTGTGAACAGCTAAACGGCTATCACGGCCTTGATAAGTCCCGACTTTTGGTTGACCCAATGCGGGATATCGCGGACGCTATCGCGCAGGGTCGTGCGGTCCGTTATAAGCTTGGCCACAGGAACGGTGTCATTGTGCATTGCCGCCATGACGTGGTCAAAGTCGACACGAAGCGCGTTGCGGCTGCCGATCAACATCATCTCGCGTTTGTGGAACTCGGGGTCGGAAAAGCTGATCTCGTCCTTGATGACGCTGACCATGACCAAGGCGCCGCCATGCGCCACATAAGCGAAAGCAGCCTCTATCGACGCCTTATTGCCGGTCGCATCGAAAACGAGGTCAAAACACTCGCCATCGGTTCGCTCTCGCACCAGGTCGATGGGTGACAACGAAAGTCCATCGATAACGGGAAAACCGAGTTGACCTTCGGCGAAATCGAGCCTTTCCCGGCGGACGTCCATGATCGTCACTATCTGGCCGGCAATACGTGCAAACAAAGCCGTGCCGAGTCCGATAGGACCGGCACCGATGACCAGAGCACGTGTACCGGCAGCAAGCCTGGAGCGCCTCACGGCGTGGGCACCGATGGCCAGGAATTCGATCGCTGCCGCATGGTCGAGCGACAATCCTCCGATCGGATAGAGATTGTCGGCAGGCACGAGCAACTCTTCGCACATACCGCCGTCGCGATGAACGCCCAACACCTCGATCCCCGTGCAGCAATTCGGCTTGTCATGACGGCAGGCTATGCATCTGCCGCAAGCAAAATAGGGATTTACGACGACGCGTTCGCCGATGCGGATAGGGGCGCCTTCCCCGATCGCTGTCACCGTGCCTGCAAGTTCATGCCCCATGACACGGGGATAGGCCAGATAGGGATGCTTGCCTTCGAAGATGTGATAATCGGTGCCACATATTCCGACATGGCTGATGCTGACCAGCGCCCATCCTGCCTCCGGCGGGCCGGGTGGGGAGCGATCTTCGAAGATCAGTTCGCCGGGTCGTCGGCAAACGAGCGCTTTCATGCGGATCACCTTCCTTGGAGTGTTCCAAAACGAACCCGGCGGTTGAGAAGACCGCCGGGCCAAGGTGTGGGAGCCTATTCGAAGTCCTTGACGTTCTGCGGCGTTACGAGGCCAGCGCCAGTGTCCACATCGGCGTCGACGGCCTCTCCACGGATCGCCTTGACCACAGTGTCGATGCCCAGCTCGCCCATCTTCGCCGGAAATTGTGCTACGCTGGCGTCTTCCGCACCCGACTTGATCGCTTCGATCTCGCCGCAGCAGGCGTCGAAGCCGACCAGTATGATCTTATGATTGGCCATGCCCGCATTGCTGATCGACTTGACGGCGCCTGGGATTGGCGGGCCACAGGCCGAGTAGATCGCCTTGAGATCGGGATTGGCGGTGAGGATGTCTTCGGTCACCGACGTGCCAAGTTCGAGCGTGCAGTTGGTTGCGCCCTTGCCGACAACGTCGACCTTGACGTCGCCCAACCCCTGCATCATGCCGGTGACGCGGTCGTCCAGTGCCGGCACCCCGGGAACGCCCTGCAGGATACCGATCTTGTCGCCACTCTTCAGCACGGTCTTGAGGTACTCCCCGGCGATCTTGCCGCCGTTGAGATTGTTGGTCGAGACCAGTGCCGTCTGACCTTTCCAGTTGGGAATGCTGTTGTCGACGAGAACCACCTTGATGCCGGCGGCGACCGCCTTGTCGAGCGCCGGCGCAACCGTCGGATCGACCGGAGTGACAGCCAGGCCCTTGACGCCTTGCGTGATCATGGACTCGATCAGCGCAATCTGGCCCTCGATGTCGGTCGCGGCCTGACCCTGGCCGGTGACCAGTTCGATCTCCGGATGAGCGGCCGCGTATTTCTTGGCGGCATCCTCCATCGTCGAGTAGAAAGGCACAGGAAATTTCGTAATCAGGCCGACCTTGATCTTGTCGGCCGCCGAAGCCGGCACCGCAACCGCAACGGCGATCGCCAGCCCAGCGAACAGTTTTGAGTTGATTGGCATTCCATTCCTCCCTTGAATTGAGACGCCTCCCGGCGGGAAACGCTTCAGGCATTTGAGGGCCGCAGCGGTCCCCAAAATCTCGAACGGATCAGGCTCCAACGATCATGGAAACCAGCTCTTGTTTGTTGTGCCTTGTCGGCACCAGCTCGCCGACCTTGCGGCCCTGGCGAAGCACCACGGCGCGATCGGCGAGTTCGACGACATGCTCCATATTGTGAGTTATCATGATCACGGCATTGCCCTGGTCGCGGAGCGCTGCAACCAGATTGAGCACTTGGCGTGATTCACGCAGACCCAGTGCAGCGGTCGGCTCATCCAGGATGACCACCTTGCGGGCAAATACGGTGGACCGGGCCACGGCGATGGCTTGCCTTTGTCCACCCGACATCATGGCGACGACGGCATCCAATCGAGGTAGCGAAACCTTGAGGTTTGCCAACAGAACGCGGGTCTCGGCATCCATCCTGCGCTGCTGCAGAAATCGCAGGCCGCGAGGAAGCCATTGCGGCCAGGCCAACTCGCGACCGGCAAAGAAGTTTTGTCCCGGCGTCAGATTGTCGAACAGCGCCAGGTCCTGATAGACGGTCTCGATGCCGGCGAAGCGCGCATCCGCAGGGGAGCGTATCTGCGTTAGCGCACCGTCCAGAAGGATCGCGCCGGCATCGAGTTGGTGCACACCACTGATGCATTTGGTCAGCGTCGACTTGCCCGCGCCATTGTCGCCGAGCAGGCCGACGATCTCGCCTTGGCGCACTTCGATATTGACATCGTCCAGGGCCAGAACCGAACCGAAACGCTTGGTAGCACTGCGTACGGCCAGCACGGGTTGGTCGGCAGTGGCGGCACGATCGGCGTTGGCCGCAACGGCGGTCATGGCTGCCTCCCAGCCTGCATGACACGCACACGCCCTTCGAGATAGTTGCGCAGCACGTCGGACTCGACCGCGATGACGATGACCACGCCGATGACAATGAGCTGGAAGAAGACGTTCACGTTGAGCAGGTTGAGTGCGTTGCGGATGACGCCAATCATGATGGCGCCGATCAAGGCATGGCCGAGATGGCCGCGGCCGCCAAGAAAACTGGCGCCGCCGATGATCACCGCCGCAATCGTATCCAGTTCGAGCAAATTGCCGAACAAAGGGGAACCGGCATCGGTGCGACCGGCGAGTAGGACCGCGCCGATGCCGGCGCACAGCCCTGAGATTACATAGACCGAAACCAGGACCCAGGACACAGGAATGCCCATGCGCAAGGCGGCGTCGGGTCGACCGCCGACGGCGTAAATCCACCGCCCCCAGACCATCGTCTTGGCCACGGCGAAAAGGACCGCGGCAACGCCTGCAACGACAAAAACCGATCCGGGCAGACCCCAGACCGCATCGCGCCCAAGCGCATCTATCGAATCCGGCATTCCAGGAATGGCGCGCCCATCGGCCAGTTGAAGCGCCAAGCCTTTGGCGATGCTCAATGTCGCCAGCGTAATGATGAAAGGATGCGGCAGCCGCCCGAAGACGTAGAAGAGCCCGTTGATGGCGCCGACCGCAGCACCCGAGGCGATCATTACCGCGATCACCACGAAAGCAGGGGCGCCGGCATGAAAGCTGAGGGCGCCCACGACGGAGGCTAGTGCCAGGTTCGAGCCAACGGAAAGATCAATGCCGCGGGTCAGGATGACCAGATGCTGTCCCATCGCAACCACCGAGATGACGGCGGTCTGGGCGAGGATGTTGCTGAGATTGCGCCCTGTCAGGAAATACGGGGACAGGAAGCTGAGGACGATTATCAGCAACACCAAGATGACGACCGGACCAGCGCTCAGCAATGCTAGGCCGAGCGCCAGGCCAGGGAGGGCGCCCGCCTTCTTCGGCCTCAGCATTGAGGCTTCGCTGACAGCGGTGCCGGTGTTTTCCGTTTTGGGCAAAACCCCCTCCCCGCCCAGGCTTACCTAAGCTTGGAGCGTCAGAACCAAGACTGTATTTCAGCTTCCTCTTATCGATAAAAAACAATCAACCCCCACTTGGTCAAGTTGTTTTTTATGGATAAAGTTCATGCAAAAAGAACAAGGTTGGTGAGAGGCAAGTCCGATGCGAACAGACACTGTCTACAAGAAGGCTTTCAACCGCGCCGCCACCATGCTGCGCGATGGACAATTGACTGGCGAACTGCCCTCAGAAAATGAGCTCAGACGGCGAGTGGGAGTAAGCCGCACGACGGTCCGAAAGGTCCTGCAGGAACTTGCTCACCGCGAACTTATCGCCGAGCGCAGCGGCGTCAGGATGGCAGGCCGTGCGGTGGAGGATAGCGACTACTATCCCGACGCCGAAACCACGTCACGTGCCAAGCATGTCGAAGAGCAGTTCATGGAATGGATGCTGCGGGGTGACACCAGACCCGGCACCAGCATCAACGAACTCGAGCTCGCGCGGCAATTCGGCGTTGCGACCAACGGCATTCGCGAGTTCCTCATCCGCTTCAGCCGATTTGGATTGCTGGAAAAAAGGCCGAATACCGGCTGGCTCTTCAAGGGGTTCACAGAAGACTTCGCCCTCGAACTGTTCGAGATTCGGGTGATGTTCGAGTTGCGGTCGGCGCATTTGTTCTCAAGGCAGCCTGACAACTCGCCACTTTGGGGAAAACTCGCAGCGCTCAAGAGCGCCCATACCGAACTACTAAAGCGGATTGAAAGCCGCTTTCAGGACTTCTCGGGTCTCGACAACCGGTTTCATCGCCTCATAAACGAAGCTTCGCCGAACCGCTTTATCGACGATTTCTATGACATCATTACCTTCATTTTTCACTATCACTATCAGTGGAACAAGCGGGACGAGAAGCAGCGCAACCAAGCGGCGATCCTTGAGCATCTCTCCTATATCGACGCCCTTGAAAGCCGCGACTGCGAGCGGATTGAGCGAGCCTGCGAAGCGCATCTGGCTTCGGCAAGAGCAACGCTGATGCGCTCGCTGGTTGGACTTGATGAATGATGAAACCGCTGATTGGCAACGGGGTATCTCTGGAATATCTGGAGACCAAAGGTTGACACATGACAGATTCCCACCCGCGCGCTAGCCGGTATGCTTGTCATTGTCGTCGTTGACGAGAGCAAGCAGTTGCTCGATCCCGATCCGCCCAATCGGCACCCAACCCGAACTTGGACAGATCGACCGCAGCGCATCGACCACTTGAGCTGACGGAAGGCGCTGCTCGCCTGGCGGCCCCATCATTCGGTGGCCATCAGCATCTTGCGCCGGCGGGAGCGCCGCGACAGGTAGAAAGGCAAGATGGCGACGGCCGCGGCCAGAACCCAGAGCAGGTTGCAGATGGTACTGCTGAAGAGGATAGACGGATCACCGCCGCTGATCGCCAAAGCATTGCGCAGGTTCACCTCCATCAGCCGGCCCAGTACGAAGCCGAGGATGATCGGCGCCATCTCGAAGCCCGCCTTACGCAGCAGCCACCCCACCATGCCGATGCTCATCATCAGGAAGATAGAGAAGACCGACGAGTGAGTGGAATAGACGCCGACCACCGACAGGACCAGGATGCCCGGTACGAGCAGCCAGTTCGGCACGGTCAGGACGCGAGCGAATATCTGGACGAGCGGGAGGTTGAGCGCCAGCAGGATCAGGTTGCCTACAAATAGCGAGGCGACGAGACCGCCCACGATCTCGGGCCGTTCGGTGAGTAGCATCGGGCCCGGCTGGATGTTGTAGAGCATCAGCGCGCCAAGCATGACGGCGGTGGTGCCCGAACCGGGAACACCGAGCGTCAACATGGGCACGAAGGCGCCGCAGGCCGTCGCGTTGTTGGCGGCTTCGGGCGCGGCGAGGCCACGCACGTCGCCCTTGCCGAAGGTTCCTTCAGTATCGGATAAGCGCTTGGCTGTCGTGTAGGAGATGGCGCTGGAGACCGAGGCGCCCGTACCCGGCAGAACACCGATGACGAAGCCGATGAGTGAGCTGCGCAGGGTCGTGCCGGTGCATTTCACGATGTCGCTCATGCGTGCGGTCATCCGACCCAGTTCACGGATTACAGTCATGCCGCGGCCCTGGTTTTCCAGGATGATCAGCGCTTCGGAGATCGAGAACAAGCCGATGACGAGCACGACGAACTCGATGCCATCGCCAAGCTCCGGCTCACTGAAGGTGAAGCGGTAGGCGCCAGACGTTGCGTCAAGACCGACCGTTGCCAGCATCAGGCCGAGCGTGCAGCCGATGAGCGTCTTCGCAGGATAGCTGCCGACCATCGAACCCAGTGTCGCAAAGGCAAACATCATCAGCACAAAGTATTCGGCGGGGCCAAAACCGATCGCCAGACCCGCCAGCAGGGGCGCGAACAGCGCGAGGCCAATGGAACCGAGTATGCCGCCCACAAAGGAGGCGAGGCCGGAGAGGGCGAGTGCTTCTCCTGCACGCCCCTGGCGTGCCATGGGATAGCCGTCCATTGCCGTCATGACGGCGCCGGCATCCCCTGGCACATTCAGCAAGATCGAGGAAATGCGGCCGCCATATTCGGCGCCGCAATAGATTGCCGCGAGCAGGATCATGGTGCTCTCCGCTGGCAGGCCCATCGTATAGGCAATGGGAAGCAGCAGCGCTATACCGTTTATGGGGCCAATGGCTGGCAGTGCGCCGACGAGCGTACCGATGAAGCAGCCGATTAAGCCGATGAGCAGATTCTGTCCGGTCAGAGCGACCCCAAAGCCCTGCCAGAGATATTCGAGGTTCATGGAATTGACCTTTCCGATTCCGACCTGTCTCAGCCTCTGAATAGCGTGCCGACCGGCAGGTAGACTTCCAGCAGGTAGGAGAAGATGACCCACCAGAGGGTGGCATGGCCGGCCGCTCCGATAAGCGCCTTACCCGGCGGCGCACCGAAGATAACTGCGGAGCCGAGCGTTAGGATGAAAATGGAAACAGCAAAGCCTGCCGATTCGAACAGGACGACGGAAACGACCAGGAGAACCGGCAGCGCAAGCACGCGGGCAAGCAGAGCGCCGGACGGAAAACCCTTCGCAGGGCCAGGCGAGAAGAAATACCAGACAGCAAGCAGGCCGAGCACCACGGCAAGCGCTATTGGAAAGACCCGCGGGCCGAGGGGATCGGAGGAGAAGGAGTATTCGATGACGCCTCCGCCAATGCCGTAGGCGACGGCAAGCGCGAGCAGACATGTGGCTGCGCCGCGGCCGATCACCTGCACGGCCCGCGGAGAGGGATGCGATTCATCAGACATGGGCATTCCTTTATTTCCGAGACCGCGGCCGATGTCCGCTGCCTTCCTCGCTTTCCGACCCGCGCCATCGGCATGCCGATGGCGAGGGTCCTCCGCCTTGTGTCTTGACGGGAGTATGCGAGGGCATCGCATTACATGCCGGCTTCCTTGGCGAGGATCTTGAAGCGGGCGACATCCGTCTTCACGCGCTCCTCGAAGTCCTTGCCAAGCAGGGTGAACTCGAACAGGCCCCGCGCTTCACGCTCCTTGGCGAATTCCGACGTTTCGGAAGCTTTCTTGAAAGCATCCACCCACCAGTCGTAATCCGCATCCGAGACGTCCTTGCCGACATAGTAACCGCGCCAGACCGGCCAATCGATGTCGAAGCCTTGTTCATGCACTGTCGGAACATCCGCAAGGTCACCCGGCAGACGTTCCGGCGACATGACCGCAAGGATGCGGATCTTGCCGGCAACATGGTGCTTGACCATCTCAGCCGCATCGCCCGAACCGACTTTCACATGGCCGCCTTCGAGGGCGGTCAGAACCGCGCCACCGCCTTCAAGCGCGACATAGCGCATGGATTTGGGCTCTTGGCCGGCCGCCTTGGCGAGCAGCGAACCCTTCATCCAGTCCTGCGAGCCCACGGCGCCGCCACCGGCAATTGCAAAGCTAGCCGGATCGGCCTTGTAGGCCTCGACCAGTTCGCCGAGTGACTTGTAGGGCGAATCCGCCGCGACGACGAGCACGCCATAGTCGGCGCCGAGCGCACCGAGCCAGCGCACGGCGTTCTCATCATACTGGCCGAACTTGCCCTGGGCGAGAAGCAGCGCTGATCCGGAAGACGCCGCGGTGATCACGTTGCCGTCCTTGCCGCGCTTGCCGATGACGTGATTGTAAGCGACGGCGCCAACTCCGCCTTCCATGTAGGTGACGGCCATGGGCTTGGAAATCTGCTTCGTCTCGAGCAGAGCATTAGCCGCAAGTCGGCAGGTCAAGTCGAAGCCGCCGCCGGGCTTAGCGCCGGCAAGGCATTCCGGCTTCGTCGGTTCCGCCTTTGCGGATGCTGCAAATGCCAGAGCGGCCATCGCCGCGCCAAAAAGGGCACTGCTGAAAACTTGTTTCATAGGGTTCCTCCCACGGAATCTTGAGCGGTAACGAGAGAATTCCGCACGCCGCTGACTGCATCAGACCATTTGGCCTGGCATGTCAGTGGACATGTCTGATTTCCTCCCGGACCGGCCCCTTCGCTCTCCACCGGGCCGGCACGATCACACTAGCCCGCGTTCCTGTCACCATCCTGTCACGCCTTTGCCGCAGCTGTGAGCGCGTCCCTTCATCAACTTGTTGGCGGCACGGACGCATGCGATCATGGCGCGTGCGTATTCTCTTGGTCGAAGACACTCATGACGTGGGCGAAGCCATTAGCCGGCGCTTTCAGCAGACGGGCCACACCGTCGACTGGGAGACCGATGGGGTTGCCGCATCCGAAATCCTGAACTTCACCGAATACGACCTCGTCATCCTCGACGTCATGCTCCCCGGCGTCGACGGCTTCTCCATCCTCAGGAAGCTGCGCCAGTCCGGGAGCGGCGTCCCCGTCCTCGTGCTGACGGCCCGCTCCGAGGTGGACGACCGGGTCAGTGCGCTCGATCTCGGCGCCGACGACTATCTGGTCAAACCTTTCGATTTTCGCGAGTTGGAGGCGAGGGCGCGCGTCCTTCTGCGACGGCGAAGCGGCGGCGAGCCGACCAACGTGATCGTTTGCGGCGATATCAGCCTCGATCGCGCCAACCGCAATGTGATGGTAGGCAAGCGCGAGATCCAGCTTAAGCGCCGCGAGATCGTCTTGCTCGAGATCCTCGCTTCGCGCCCCGGCAAGGTCTTCAGCAAGGATGAACTGCTGGACCAGTTGTTCGGCTTCGAGGAGGCTGCGGGCGAGAACGCAATCGAACTCTATATAGGGCGCCTGCGCAAGAAACTGGAGGGCGCGCGCGCGCGGATCGTCACACTCAGGGGCAGCGGCTATCAACTGGTCTCCGACGATGCCGCATAGAAGTTCGTTGTTCTCCCGCCTCATGGGGCGCGTCGGCGTCGTTCTGGCGCTGGGTGCGGGAACACTCATCACCGCCGCCTGGATTTACGCGCGCGCCGCCGCGGACGATGCCTATGACCGACTGCTCCTCGGCGCCGCCTTCCAGATGAGCGAAAGCCTCAGCGTCGCCGACGGAAATCTCCGGTTCATCCTTCCGCCCTCGGCGTTCGAACTTCTCGGGCTCGCCAATGACGACCGCATCTTCTACCGGGTCATCGACCCTTCCGGCGCGACCCTTACCGGCTATGCCGATCTGGCAGCCAAGGCGGACCTTTCCGCGAGCCGTGCCGCCCCCATCTTCGGCGATGACGCCTATCTGGGCGCCCCGGTGCGCACTGTAACCGTGTCGCACGCCATGAGCATGCCCGAAGGGCCGGGCTGGGCCTATGTCGTCGTGGCGCAGACTGTCGAGGCCCGCCATGCGCTCGCCTCGGAGCTGACGGCGCGGGCGACGATGCTGGTCGCGCTGATGAGCCTCTTCGCCGTCGCCGGGACAGCGCTGGCGGTGCGTTACTCGCTGCGACCGGTCGATGACCTTGCCGCCGCGCTGCGGCAACGCGACCCGCAGGATCTTACACCTCTCACGGTCGCGGTGCCCGACGAACTGTCCCCCTTCGTGACGTCCATCAACTACTTCATCATCCGCCTCGACGAGCGCATTAAACTGCTACAGCGCTACATCGCCGACAGCGCCCACCAGATCCGCACGCCGCTGACGGCGCTTTCCGCCCAGGTGAGCCTGATCGACGAACAGAAGCTTGCGCCGGAAGATCGCCGCCATCTGAAGCGCGTTCAAAGCCGCACTCTCGAATTGGCGGGCTTCACCAATCAGCTTCTCAACCATGCAATGGTCATCCACCGCTTCGACTCAGTCCAGCTCGCGCCCGTCTCGCTGAACGATGTCGCGCGCATGGCATTTCGTAACGCCGTCCCGATCACTGTGGATCCCGACATTATCGTCTCCTTCGAGCCGGCAGATGAAGACCTCATGGCGATGGGCGACGTCCTCAGCCTTCGGGAGGCGGTCGTCAACGTCATCGATAATGCGCTGCGTCATGGCGCGATCGCCAAATTGGAGGTGCGTGTGCGTCAGCGAGAAAATTTCGGCCGAATCGAGGTGATCGACGATGGACCGGGGATCAAGGAGGACGATTGGCCGAATGTCATCAGCCGCTTCTATTCGCGAAGCCCCGATGCGCGCGGGTCCTCAGGGCTCGGTTTCGCCATCGCGTCGGAAGTCGCGACGGTCCTGCGTGGCCAGCTCGGTTTCCGTAAGCGATCTGAAAACGAGCCGTTTTGTGTCTACCTGGAGTTGCCGCTAGTGGGAGGACAGCCATGACAGCGCGCATTCGCACCCTCGCGCTCGTCGGGCTCGCCTGGCTGGTGGTCCCCACCCTTGCCGGCGCCCTGGAAGGTGAACGCGAGACTTTCCCCGCGAGAGCGAAGGAGACGGGCCACCTGGTGATCCACGCGGCGACGGATCTCGAGGCCATGCGACCGCTGCTGCGCGATTTCCAGGCACTCGACCCTAACATCCGGATCGACTACGTAGACTACGTCACCAACGATCTTTTCCGCGAGGCACGGGACGCATGCAGAGCGGGGACCTCCGAGGCGGACATCCTCCTCTCCTCGTCGGTCGACCAGTTGGTTCGGCTCGCCAACGATGGCTGCGCCCAACGGCACGACTCGCCTGAAACACGGGGGGTGCGAGACTGGGCGAATTGGCGGGACGAGGTTTTCGGTTTCACGTTCGAACCCGTCGTGTTCGTTTACGACCGGCGCTGGGTTCCGCCCGAGGAAGTGCCGAGAAGTCACGACGCGCTTTTGGAACTCCTGCGCCGAAAGCCCGAAGCCTACCGCACACGCATAGGAACCTACGATATCCAAGCTTCCGGCATCGGCTATCTTTTGGCATTCTACGATTCCCGCCAGGCGCCTACAGCAAACGGGCGACTGCTCGAAGCTCTGAGCCGCGTGGAAACCATCGTGCGCTGCTGCAACAATGAAGTGCTTGGCGAGCTTGCAGCGGGGCGGATCAGCATCGCCTACAACGTGCTCGGCTCCTACGCCTATGCGGCGGTGCTCGCCAATCCAGATCTGCGCATCGTGCTGCCCCGGGACTACGCGCTCATCCTGTCGCGGGGTGCCTTGATTCCCGCTGCTGCGGCCCACCCAGATCTCGGGAAGCGTTTCCTTAACTATCTCCTGTCGGCTCGCGGCCGGCAGGTCGCGATGGACGCTTCATTCTTCTTTGCCGAGGACGCCCCCCTGCCCGTCGGCGTCGACGGACCCGAGGCATTGATGGACTCGGGGATCGGTCGCCCCATCCGCATCGGCCCGGCGCTTCTTGCCGCACAGGACGAAATCCAGCGAAGTACATTCATCGAGGATTGGCGCAGACACATCGGAGAACATCCACAGCGTTGATGAGGCCACGTGCCCCAGTCGGAGCTCCCCTCTCCAGCTCGCACCTCGGCGCGCGGCAGCTTCAAAGCAACGGTACCCGCGATTCGCCGGGGCTTGAAGCGCGCCAAAGCAGTCGAAGGAGATTTCACGGACCGGAGATTTACACGACGACTAGAGAATGCGCACCATCCAAAACCCTGTCAGGTTTAATCTAGTTCTTGTTCAGAGCAAGCCGACGCTGCGATATCAGAGATATAAGCACACAGTCAAAAGTGACGGGATGCCTGTCGCAGGCATGCCCGTGGTTCAGAGGTATCGGCCAGGTGACAAAGCTTGAGAAACCTTATCTTGGGCTCTGCCGTGTACCAGTTCCGATAACAGCCGGGCGCTTGTGGGTCCCAGCGTAAATTCCTGATGGCCGTGGCCAAAATTACACCATAGGCCGGGCTTTTCCGAGACGGCGCCAGCGACCGGAAGCATGTCCGGCATGCATGGTCGCCAGCCTGCCCAAGGCTCAGGCTCGACGGCTTCACCGAAATCGATCGCCTCGCGCGCCATGGGTTCGGCATGGGCCAGTTGTCGGGGCGTCTTTGCCGAGGGGAAGCGCGCGATCTCGGCGCCCGTCGTCAACCGGCGCCCTTGTCTCATCGGGAAGTAGAGGGCAGAGGCCGCGACATCGAACAACGGCCTGCCTGGAAGGCGATCGGCCTGGTAGTGACTGTGGTAACCGCGCTTGCGAACCATGGGTATGGAAACTGCCAACGGCTTGAGTAGCGACGGCGACCAAGCTCCGAGCGCAATGACGACGTTTTCGGAGGACAGGCGACGCCCATTCCGCAAGTGAGCGTGCCAGCCGGAAGCAGGCTGCGTCAGTGACTGCACTTCTTCTTCCAGCAGGTTGCCACCGCGATGGCGAAAAAGCGCTGCATACGCCGCGACGAGCCCGCCCGGATCAGCGCAACTTCGGCTTTCTTGCCAATGCACAGCGCCCGCAAGATCCTTTTTCAAGCAGGGCTCCTCGCGTCTCAACGCCTGATTGTTCAAGATGTGCGACTGAACCCCAAAGTCCTTGGTGTAGCGTTCCGCCTGCGCGGCATCCGCATCGAGCTCACGGGCGTCGCGATGCATCTGGATATAGCCGCGCCTGCTGAAAAAGTGTTCTGCGCCGGCTTCCGCGATCAGCTTGTCGTGATCCGCGCCGCAGCGGCCAATCAATTGCCGATAGATTGCGGAAATTGTCCGATACCTTCGGGGGGCAGAGTTGAGATAGTACAGGGCGAGCGGCAGTGCCGCGGATGGCAAAGCCGCAAGATGGTACCTGACATCGTTGCCGAACCCTAGTGCCAAACGCAGTACATCAAGCGGGGCCCGCAGAAATGCATAGGGCTCCATCACCTCGACCTGAACAATCCCGGCATTTCCGTAGCTTGCCCCACCGCCGGGTTGCCGACGGTCGCTGACAATGACCTCGTTCCCCCATTCTTGCAGTGCAAGCGCGGTCGTCATACCGATCATGCCGGCGCCAAGGATGACAAACTCGCCCATGCGCAATCACTTGTCTGAGCACTGTGCGATAATCGAAATTTCGAGCAACGCATCGAGAACCAGATCGGCTACCACAGTCGTGCGGACCGGCAGGGTGTCTTCACTGAAGAAGGCGTGATACGCCTGGTTGAAGCCGGGGAGGTCTTCCTTGCGCACGAGATAACAGGTGCAGGAGACAATGTCGCTTCGCGACAGTCCGGTGCCGGCAAGCGTGGCTTCGATCCGGCGCAAGGTGAAATTCAGATCATTGCCGCGACACTCAACTCTTTTCGGTATCCATTCGGAAGAATTCGGAACACTTGATGCAGCCTTCGAGACGCGCGCAAGAAGCTTCCCCAATCTGAGGCGTGCCGTCACGCCGACGGTGCAGACCCCAAGGAGGGCGCGCCATGAACGTCGTCAAGTCAATTCCAGACACTGAAAGCGATTTAGCCATCCGCAAACAGCAGGCCTATGAACCGTTTTTCAAACGGCGGGGGCCGCCGCGCTTCGAAACTCTGGAGCAGGAGCGGCAACACCGAAAGGAGCGGCTCGCTGCTGGCTTCCGCATATTCGCGGAGTTGGGCTTCAGCGAAGGCGTTGCCGGACATATCACGGCACGTGATCCGGAATTCGCCGATACATTCTGGGTCAATCCGTTCGGCATGCATTTCGCACATATCACCGTCTCGGACCTCATTCGCGTCGACGGCTCCGGCGATGTGGTCGAGGGCACGATGCCGGTCAATGTAGCCGCATTCGCCATTCACCATCAGATCCATACGGCGCGGCCGGATGTCGTCGCGGCCGCGCACGCCCACTCCATCTATGGCAAGGCGTGGTCGGCGGTGGGCCGGCTGCTCGATCCGATCACGCAAGACGCCTGCGCGTTCTATGAGGATCACGTCTTTTTCGATGACACGCGGGTGCTGATCACCGAGGCAATCGAGGCGGCGCGGATCGCCGAGTGCCTTGGTGCTCACAAAGCGGCGATCCTGCGCAATCACGGTCTGCTTACGGTCGGTGAGAGTGTCGACGAAGCAGTCTGGTGGTTCATTTCAATGGAACGCTGTTGCCAGGCGCAGTTCCTCGCCGAGAGCGTGGGGACGCCGCTGCAGGTCGATCCGGCCAACGCCCGAGCCGCTCGCGCGGTGAACGGAACGCCCACAGCGGGCTGGTTTCAATGCCAGCCGCTCTGCCACCGCATCCTCAGGCAACGACCCGATCTGCTCGAATAGGGCAGCGTGGCCACAGATAGAGACCACTGGTGGGGGATGGCAAAAGCCATCCCCTTTCCATCTCGTCGTCATGGTCGGAACGCCCGGGCGCCATCCCGCCTCGGCATAGGAGGGACGTCACTGCCCTATCCTGCGGCTGGTCCTTCATATGTTGAGACAAATGCTCGACAGGCGCGCGTAAAGACGCAAAACCTTTTGGAGCCAAGCCGAGCAGGCGAAAGCCGTCACCGGATCAATATCAATCTTGATGGCCATTGCTGCGCAGGTGACATGCGAAAGAACGGTCGCGGCGGCCGCCGACAGACGCGGCATTCCTGGCCTTCGTGCGGCGCTTCTGACAGGCGATGTAGGCCGCCATATAGTGATCGAGGGCTGCGCGAAACTCTTCGACGCGGGGGCGCGGAGTGCTCACCGGGGTTACCTGGGTGGTCTCGGTCTCAAACCCGATACGGTAGAAAACAACAGCGGACATCTCGGCTCTCCTGTCTCGAAACACTGCGACAGGGTGAGCCCGGCGCGCGGCAAGGTCGCGGGCGCATGGCCGAATAGTTCCGAGAAGCTCCAAAAAGATGTTAGTTTGTTCCATGATGGGGAAGCGTTTTGCCTTCGGCCCGTTCGAGCTCAATCCGGAGGCAGGGACGCTGCTCCGGCAAGGCCTTCCCGTTCCCGTCGGCTATCGCGGTGTGTTGCTGCTGGCAGCGCTGGTGATGCGAGCCGGCGAGGTTCTGTCCAAGGCAGAGCTCATGGACGCGGCATGGCCGCGCGCGGCGGTGGAGGAAAGCAACCTCTCCGTCCAAATCGCATTGCTGCGCAAACTGCTTGGGCCGGCGTCCGACGATACCGAGTGGATCGCAACCGTCCCACGGATCGGGTACCGCTTCGGCGGCGCGGTAGAGTCCCTCGACGCGACCTCGACCCCATCCGACAAGGAGGAGGCCGGGCCCTCCATTGCCGTGCTGCCCTTTGCGAATCTCAGTGACGACACCGAGCAGCAATATTTCGGCGACGGTCTCGCCGAAGACATCATCACTCGCCTTGCGCGGCTGCGCTGGCTCTTCGTTTCGGCCCGCAACTCTTCCTTCACCTATGGCGGTAAAGCGGTCGACGTGAAGCATATCGGGCGCGAACTTGGCGTGCGCTATGTGCTCGATGGGAGCGTGCGCCGTTCCGGACAGCGGCTCAGGATTAATGCCAGGTTGAGCGATGCCAACACCGGGCGCCAGATATGGGCGGAGCGTTATGATGCCGAAATCGCCGATTTCTTCGCGCTGCAGGACGAGATCGCCCAAAGCGTGATCGGTGCCATCGAGCCCAGACTCTACGTGGCCGAGCAGGAGCGTTTCCAGAGCCGGTCGCCCGGCAGCCTAGACGCCTGGGGGTTCGTGATGAAGGCGATGCCCTATGTCTGGACCTGGGGTTCGATGCCGGATTTCGAGATCGCCGAGCGGCTGCTGAAAAAAGCTATCGACATCGACCCCGACTATCCACGCGCCAACTGCCTGGTAGCCTGGGGCCTCGGCGCAAAGGTGATGCTTGGACTGGCTGATGCCGAAGCCACCTTGCCGACCGCCCACGACATGGCGCAACGGGCGATCCGCAGCGATCCGGAAGACCCTTGGACGCACTTCGCCGCGGGCTTCGTGCATATGGCCTCGCGCCGTTTCGATCCCGCCGTGAAAGCCCTATCTGAGGCGATCACCCTCAATCCGAGCCTCGCCTACGCGCACATGATCCTTGGATCGACCTATGCCTATGCCGGCATGCCCGACGACGGCCTGCACCATGTCGCGCTTGCCGACCGGCTCAGCCCGCGCGACTTCACGCAGGCGGGAAGCCTTTCCGTCATCGGGCTCTGTCATTTCATGGCCGGGCGTTATGTCGAGGCAGCCGAGTTCGAGCGGCGGGCTGTGGATCTCAGGCAGAATTTCGGGACGGCCTGGCGCACCTACGCCGCCTCCGCAGGCATGGCGGGCGATCACGCGGCCGCCACCCACGCGCTGTCACAAACGCGGCGCCTACATCCATCCGTGTCCGTGGATTGGGTCGAGAAATACCACCCCATCATCCACGAAAAGGATCGCGCGCGCTATATCGAAGGATTGCGCCTAGCCGGGCTCGACTGATACTGCCCGTCGCCGCCCGCCGTCAGCTCGAGCACGTGGTTGGAGAGGGCGGCAGATCGTGACGCTCGACGCGACGTACCCGGGCGATGCCGAGTAACGAGCAAGGCTGCAGCGCCCCATGACGGAACGCGGGTTCCTTCCTCGGGGACTTTCGTACGCCTGCCGGCGCCCGAAACTCTTCACGAAAGCGGACTAGCAGCTTCTGGAGAGCGATCTGCCGCTTGGCACTCGCAATGTCCGCTTTCGGGGACCGCAGAAATGGGTCTCGATGACCGACATGAGGCGCAGAGCTGCCGTTCGCGTCCTGGATAGCTTTCGGGTCAGACTCTCCCGTTCCCTACCGGTCTTTGCAGCACCGAGACAGGCCATCATGCCCGACACTGTAAAAGATCGCATGCTCTCCGAGTGGGGGGAAAGGCGGTAGCTCTCCCGCTACCAACCTACTTATAAGCTATTGAAATCACAATAAAAACATGAGCCTTGGTAGCGCCCTGTCCGAAAAATCTTCAAATCATTTCCGGGCCGAGCCCGCTACCTTATGGTGCCAACGAACGTCGCAAATGCGCCAGAAGCGGTCTTTGCAGAGCAGATGTTCTGATGTCGCGTTTTGCGCCGAGAGCCGTCGGTCCGCTATCAGAGCGCGTTTAGCGGACAGCTGCCGTTTGGCCTCCGGCTAGATGAGCTGATCGAAGCCCCAAAAGGCGCAGGAGAGTTTGTTTTGAAGGATCGTCGGTCGAGGAAATTCAGCCTCCAGGGTCACTATGCGGCTCCAGGATCGATGTTCTGGTTCATCCGGAAGATGTTCTCGGGATCATAGCGCCGCTTTACCTGTTGAAGACGTCCGTAAGCCTGAGGGCCAAACGCATCGCGGACGAGGTCGGCGCCTTCGCCATGGCCTGGGAAATTGAGATAGAGCCGGCCGGTCGAGTGTCGCTGCATGTGCTGCCAGAAGGTGCGCACCCAGCCGATATTCGCGTCGTCGTCCGAAGCCCTCGACCAGATCGCGTCGAGGCTCAGCATGTAGGGCATGGACCGGTCGCCGAAGGCGGTCGCGTCTTCCGGCACGCGCTGCACGTGGCCGCCGAATTTCCAGATCGAGGCGAAGGTCATCTCGGACGGACGTTTCGCCATCTGCCGCACGATATCCGCAATGACGCCGTCGTCGAGGCGGGAGAGATAGGTTGATTTCCAGTAGCAGCGGTCGCGCCCCTTCGGAAACAGCGCGTCGTACAGTGACTGAATGGTGCGATAGGGCATGCGGCCGCTGAAATCGACCAGCGGTTCGCCAAAACCGCGGAGCGGCGCTACGATCCGTTCGCCTTTATCCGCCGGGCCGTCATACACATGCGCAAGTGACACTACGCGCCGGCCGCGCGCGGGCTCGGGGAGGGAAGGATCGTCAGTCAGCGTCGAGAATTCAGCGAGTCCGCTCAGCCGGTCCGGTGCCGTTTCCATGAAGTCGCGCCAGCGCGCAATGACCTCGTCCGCGCGTTCCTCGGGATAGGCGGGGCCACAGAACATCAGCTCAGATTCGATCGGGTGCAGCTTGAACTCGAAGCTCACCACGACACCGAAATTGCCGCCGCCGCCGCGGAGCGCCCAGAGAAGATCGCGGTTTTCCGTCTCGTCGGCGCGGATCAGCTTGCCCTCGGCGGTGACGACATCGGCCGCGACGAGATTGTCGACGCAGAGGCCATGAGTGCCGCGGAGCCACCCGATGCCGCCGGACAATGTCAGGCCCGCAACGCCGGTCGCGGAGATGAGGCCCCCCGGCGTGGCACGGCCGAAAGGCGTCGTCGCGGCGTCGACATCCGCCCAGGTCGCACCGCCACCGACGATGGCGCGGTCGAGGCCGGGCACGACGCGCACCGCGTTCATCGGCGACATGTCGATCATCAATCCGCCGTCGCAGACCGCATAACCCGCGACATTGTGGCCGCCAGAACGGATGGCGATGGCGAGTCTGTGCTCGCGCGCGAAATTTACTGAGACCATGACATCGGCGGCGTTCCGGCAGCGGGCGATGAGGGCTGGGCTTCGGTTGATCATGCCGTTCCAAACGACCCGGGTGGCATCGTAGGCCTCGCTCGTCGGAACCAGCACCTCGCCGCGCATTCTGGAGCGAAGGTTTTCGATGCTGGCTGGCGAAAGCGAAGGCGTGGTCGTCGCGTTCATCGTCCCATCCTCCGTTTCCAGAATGCTAGCGCGGAACGAATGCGCCGGCTAAAGTCGAAAACGCAACGAAACGGTCATTTCTGCCATGCCTGAACAGGTGGCTCCGTTCAATGTGGCGATCCTCGCCGTGCCCGAGGTCACGGCTTCGGCGCTCTATGGGATGGTCGACCTGTTCTCCTCGCCGGGGCGGGACTTTCGCTTCATCACGCAGGGCATGGCTGGTGACCAGCGGATGCGGCCCTACGTCGTGGCGCGCGGAGCAGACCGGTTTCGCGCTGCGAACGGCGTCTGGGTACACCCTGATCACACGATTGCCGACTGTCCGCGTCCTGATATCGTCTGCATCCCCGATTTCTTCGTCAATCCGGGCGAAAGCGTCGCCGGGCAGTATGACCCTGAAGCGCGCTGGCTGAAGCGCGTGCATGAGGAAGGCGCGCTGCTGGCGAGCGCCTGTTCAGGCGCGGTGCTGCTGGGCGAAGCCGGGCTTATCGCGAACCGCGAGGCGACAATCCACTGGGGCTATGTCGACACGCTGACGAACAACTATCCCGGCGTAAAGGTGAAAGTGGAGCAGTCGCTGGTGCTGAGCGGCGAGGCGCAGCGCATCGTCATGGCTGGTGGCGGATCGAGTTGGCAGGATCTGGCTCTGTATCTGATCGCGCGCTTCGTCGGTCTTCGTGAGGCGATCGAGGTGGCGAGGGTCTACATGCTGCAATGGCACGACCTCGGCCAGCAGCCCTTCGCCACGCTGGCGCGCTCGCGGCAGACCAGCGACGCAGTGATCAAGCAAAGTCAGCAATGGGCGGAATCGAATTTCCGCAATCCGGCACCGGTCGCCGTCATGGCGCGCCTGTCAGGTTTGCCCGAACGCTCCTTCGCGCGTCGCTTCGCCAAGGCAACGGGCATGAAGGCGTTGGACTATGTTCACGCGCTGCGGCTCGAAGAAGCCAAGTGGCTGCTGGAAACGAGCGACGAGGCCATCGAGGCGATCGCCAATGAGGTCGGCTACGAGGACACGAGTTTCTTCGGGCGCCTGTTCCGCCGCAAGG
Source organism: Mesorhizobium sp. B2-8-5 (assembly GCF_006440675.2). Taxonomy (NCBI): domain Bacteria; kingdom Pseudomonadati; phylum Pseudomonadota; class Alphaproteobacteria; order Hyphomicrobiales; family Phyllobacteriaceae; genus Mesorhizobium; species Mesorhizobium sp. B2-8-5. Next base: position 2,210,316 of record NZ_CP083951.1, on the reverse strand, counting down.
TCGGTATTACACCGATGCAATACCGCTTGCGCTTCGGGTCGTTGCGCCGGGCGGTCCAAAACGAATGACCGCGGATAATCCGGCAAGGAGGACGTTGATTTCACCAAGGGCAAATGTCCGCTTCCGGGTAGTCGGCAAACACCTCTGAACGACCGGTTTTGGGCGCAAAGCGGTCGTCCACGCCTCGGTAGTCGTGGGTCGTCTTGAGGTCAGCCGCCATTCGCCTTATCCGCTTTTCCCCGACTGAAAGTCAGGAACGCGCCCAACGTCAGTCATTACGTGGACTTCTCCATTCGCCGAAAGCGGACATTGCCGGGAATACGCTTAGTTTGCGCGAGAAGCGGGCATTGCATTTGAGAACCCAGCGGCGGGCATATCGGTGCTGGAGTCACTCCCTCCGCATGCTGCCTCAACGCCAGAAGCGCCTGGTATTGACAAAGGCGTCGTGTGCTTCCGCGGCCTCTTTGAGAAGCTTGGACTTGTCGTCGGCGCTGAAGAGATCCTGCGCACCAGCCACGTCCGAAAGCTCCAGCGCTGCCAGCATATCGGGGGCGGTGGCGATATCGTTGAGGTTACCGAGCTGATCCTGCAGGCCCTTCATCGCGTCGATGAACCGTCGATGGCGTTTGGCTTCCGCCTTGCTGTTGTAAAGCGGCTCGAAGAACTCCGCAGCGTAGCGCAGTTTCTTTGCGGCGATGCGCACTTTGTGGCGGGTCTCGTCATCGGCATCGATGAGATTCTTGCCGCCCTTCGCCACTTTTTTCCAAAATTTCTCAAATACACCGGAGGCGAAATCCCTTGACGACTGCTCGCGCAACGTTTCGTCCGATTGGTCGGTCGGCCAGTCCCTGATGGAGATCCACTCGGTAGCATCGATCATCAAGGAGCGGGCGCGCACCGAGGAGAGCGATGCTTCGACCGCCGTATAGGCGTCGTCTCGCGCGTTTTGAAGACGGCTTGAAAGAGCCTCGCTCGAAGCGCGGTCGATCATCACGTCGATATTGCGCGCATCGCCAAATTCCGAGGCGAGCCATTTCAATTCTTCTCGCAGGTGGTCGAAACGGCTGTCATGGAACAGCGACTTGCAGATCGAGCAAAGGGAGCGCAGCCGCCGCAGCGACACGCGGGCCTGGTGCAGGGCCTCGGCATCGCGGGACCACCCCAGCACCTTTTCATTGAGACGAAACTGTCTGAGACAGGCAGCGGCGATACGCGCGAAAGCCGTTGCCGCGCTCATCTCGGAGGTGAGCAGTGTCGAAGCCGCCTTCACAGCACCGGGTGCCCTGCCAAGCAGGTGATAGCCCCGTTCAGCTTTGCTCAGCACCCCGACATGCGCCGGCGTGATCAGGTCGACTTTCCGGGCGAGTGCAAACAGCGCTCTCGGTGAGCCCGCCTTCTTTTCAAACTCGATCTCGCAGACCGGCGCCTCGCGATCGGCTGCAACGACCTTGCCAAGATCCAAAGCGACTTCGACCGTGGCGCCGCTGTCCGTCACATTCCAACGATGCCGTTTGACATGAACCTCGAACAGGGGCGCGAGTTTGGGGCCAGCCCCGGCGAGCAGGTCTCGGATCTCCGGATCGTCAAGCATCGGTATATCGCCGGCGACCGGTTGCTCCCATTCCTCGCGTGCGAACGATCCGGCCGCGGCGTCATCGCTGGCTTTGACGGTTTGTATCCGTTCATTTCCCGATTGCCGAATGCGAAGCGACAGGCCGCGCTTGGACAGGTCCCATCCCGGGGTGTCGAAATAGATCGATCTTTGCTGGAGAACGGTAGGCGAGGATCCGAACGGATTTTTCTTGAGGAGCGATCCCGCACCCGTTCGCGAAAGCTCGAGCTTCAGTTCCGTTTCCTGCATGATGTCCTCGGCGCCGCGCAACTTCACGACAATCGAAGGGAACCCCAACTCGCATGGTGCGTCATAAAGCTGTCACAAACAACCGCTCGCCTCGACCAACTGTAGCCGGACCTCAAGTCGACAGACGACAATACGCGAGCCGGAACCACACCTGTCAGTTCTCGTTCATCCGAGGATGCAAGAGAAGGACATAGGAGATGGCTACCAAAGAAAAAAAGAAGAAGGCGAGCCGCGTGGCGAAGGGGCAAAAGCTGGAGGTAGAGCACCTGACGGAAATTGCCGACGTCACGCCGAAACAGGCACGCGCATTGTTGCGAAAGTATGGTGCCGACTGGACCAAGCTCAGGGACGAAGCCGAAGACTTGAAGGAAGACTGAATTGTCGGCACGGCTTCCCCGTTTCCAAGCGGCACTGGGACGCGCTGGCTGGTTGACGCCGTTGCAGCGAAGCGCTTTCGCCCTTATGAGACAGCCGACGCAGCCGGGACGCGCGCTGGCTCGTCTCCCATTGTAACGTGAATTTAGTTTCAGCTAACAATGGCGCTCTGCAAAAGTTGTTGGTGGGGAGCCAGGGACGGAGTTTCCCAATGGATGCAACGGAATTACAGTCGATCAGCGACACTCTGATGCGGATTGTGACGCCAGATATGACGCCGAAACAACTGTTGAAGGCGGCAAGGAAGGAACACCCGGACGCGTCAAAGAAAGACATCGTCCGCGCGGCGTTCTTCTCGATTATCGCTAACGCTGACCAGGACCACGGAAAGGTCAAAAACCTACAGGCATTCGCCATCGCAGGGCGAGTGAGCGGCGAGGCTTAGTGAGGCGAGCCTTGCGTCCCAATGATTGCCGATCACTCTGCAACTTATTGCTGACACGGGCTGAGAAACCTCGAAACCAGCGATAGCACGCCGAAGCGGTCGGGCGGACAAAAGCCGTCCGACCAAATGGAAGAAGACCGGCGGAATGGGCCCAGAGACTAGGCACGACCTTCGGTCTCGGATGTCTGAGGCAATCAGGCAGCCTTGCGTTCCTTCAAAGCCTTCTCAAAGGCATTCTTGATCGGCATGGACATGTCCTCGCTAACCCTCATCATCACGGCCTGGAGGTCTCTGGCCTGCTCGGCCGATTTTTCGATCTGCTTGTGAAGGAAAGCGGTCTGCAATTCGATGCACTCGGACAGCGACTTCGCGGCAACCAGCGCCTCAAGGTGTGTGAAGCCGGCTTCGGCATTGTCCCTCAGAGCCGTAATCATCTTCAGGGACACCTCGTTGCCGGTGGTCTTGGCCACCTCAAAGGTCGACTCAAGAGCCTTTTGTGTTGTTTCGGCGTCCGAACTCAGTTTGGAAAACGCTTGCTTCGACTGCTCAACGCCCTGGTCGACAACAGCTCGAACTTGCTCGGTAGCTTTGGACGGGTCGAAGGTGGGGGATTCGACGTCTTCGATCGTTTCGGTCTTGCCGGGGAGCTTCGACATTTTTCCATCCTTTTTTCCAGGGACGGCTTCAAACAAAGCCGTCCCCATCATGTACGAGACCGTCGCAACGGATTTATGTAACCGACATGAATTGCGCGCGACACCGAATGTCTCGTTGCAACCCCGTTGACGATGCTTCATGCAATTCACAGCCTCAGGCGGAGCTGAACGTCCGCAGCTACGATTACTCGTCCGAAAGAAGCCAGTCCCCCTCAAAGCGGAACACTCCTGCAGCGGTATCCCCGTGTTATCGGATTTGTGCAAATTGAAGGGCGGGATCTTCCCGGCAAGTGTGGCGGTGCGCCTCCGTACCCGAACTACGAAGCGGCCCGGTCCGCCCATCTTGCAATTGAGGCTCTTCTCGATGCCGCGAGCCGGGCTCTCCATACCTTAACGATCCATCAATTACTGTATTTTAGAATAGTCTAATGCGCTTTACTATTCTGCTCTCCTGCTGGGCGGCATTTTTCGGCTGGGACCTGGCCGCCAATGGTGGTGAATTCGTCCTGGCTATCGGCACGCGGATCTTGCGTCTGATCCATATGACCGGGCTTATTTGACGCCCATTCAAGGCTTGCCGGGCGAATTCGAGCTGACCTTAACAGATCACTGTGCCGATCTCGCGCGCATTGCGGCGAAAAGCTGAATAAGTCAGGCTCGCACTGTCTTAGGAGGGGAACTGAGGTTTGACCAGGGGTGGCCTCGCCGCTCGGAGACTATGCACGAAAGGGGCCGACCGCGACTGGACGCCGGACGTCAGCACTGCCCAACGTCGACCGGCGCGATCCGCTTGGCTCGATTCACAAAATGGACCGCACCGTTACTGCGCCAGCACAATTCGCGCACTGTTAGGGCCAATGCCGTCCGGTGCCGGTATTTTCGATGCCGAGTAGTTCGAGTTGATCACGAGGGTAGCACCAGCAGTCACGTGCAATTTGTAGGTCACGATCGCGGTCCAGGCGGAGACGGTTCCAACATCTGAAAGGCACTGCTCCGCTACAGGCTGCGAAAGTGTCATCGTTTCGTCAGTGTCGCACAAGCCATCCCCATCCTTATCACCTCCGACTGTGAGGTTGTCATTAGGAAGGTAGACTGTACCGATAATCCGACCGGCGTCCCTGCTTTGGATTTTGAAGTCGCAGATCTTCATGCCGACTGGCTGGGCGTAGAGCACGATTCCGGACATGATCCCCTTTCAGGAGCCGATAGAGATACGCTCGAGTCATGAGCGAAGTTCAACGTGGCCTGCTCTCCCATGAAGATGAAGGCCACCTGCTCGCCGCTGATCGACGACTTTCCGTCCACGCTGAATTGGCCATTGCGAATGATGTACAGCCCCGGTGAAAACGTAACCTTTGCACCTCCGGAAATCTTCAGACCCTGGCAGTAGGTTCCCGGCGTCAGCGTTGCTTGAGCATTCTTGATTTCGGTTTTATGAAAGTCGCAGCCGTTCGGCAAGGTTTGGTCCACCTCCTGCGCCCGTGCCGCAAGCGGGTCAGAAATCCAGGGACAGTCAGTGATTGGAGCTGGCGAGTAGTTCCTCGAGGAACCTTCGTAACCTCCTACCGTGCAGGTGACCTTCGTCATGAGGGTCGAATTGTCTTTGACCGAGAGCCCCTTGTTGTCATAGGAGCCGGAATAGGCCGAGCAGCCGTTGGCAGTAACCTTGGCGTTCCCCTCGATTTTGAGCACACCGGCGCCCTTGGGATCCTGGGCGATGATGCAGATGGTTTCCTGTCCGGTCTGCTTTGCAACCGACTTCACCGAGATCTGTGGGCTTCCGGTGAAGTAGCCAATCAGGAAATAGCCATAGTGATCCTGAGTGAGCGTCATCGAGACTTGCCGATCTTCTTCGCTGACCGTCGTGCTGAAGCCACCGATTGACAATGGGTACTAATCGGCTCGACCATTCGTAAAGTCGAGGCCGACTGCTCGGCCACGTTGCTGCGTGATGTTCACAAGGGAGGGGGGTATGGTGGCGGGAGACGCGCAGGGCAAATATTTTGGGATACAGACCATATGAGAAAGTTCGATAAACTAAAATGAAGACTAGTCTCTGAATTTGTTGATGAATAGGTGAATGGTTGCGGTCCCCTTTTCGACGGCGCGGACTACCCACTCGGTGCCGGCAGATTTCACCCGCACGTCGTCCGGTTCCCCGCCCACCATCCCATGCCACCGTGATACGAATTCAAGTCAGTACTGCTGACAACCAGCTATGGTGTGGATTTTGTCAATCCAACCCTTTTAATGGTTGATATTCATATACCTAATGATAGCGAAAACACTCAATAAAATTGGAATTCGCGGCCTTTTACCAAGAAATAGACCATCTAGAAGCCGCCACAATCAATGTTCTGGATCAGAGTTTTCATTCATTTGGCCCAAACATCTCTGTTCTTTTATTACTGCTATGCGTTGACTTCGTAGCTCTTGACCACACCTGACACGACTATGGCCAAGTCCGTCAGGATCGCGAAGACATTACGAAACCTGGCAGCCCGTTTCCCCAGCCCGAACTCGCAGCACAACAATGCCGTCGAGCGAAGAGGTCATCCGCGTACACGGATGCCCCCCTACGGCATCAGATTCCAGTTCGTTCTGCTAAGAGCAAAGCGTCTTCGATATAGACGCCCAAATACCGCACTGTATTCTCGATCTTGGTATGCCCGAGCAGGATCTGAATGGCACGCACATTGCCCGTCGCCTTGTAGATCATTGCAGCCTGTGTTCTGCGCAGAGAATGCGTCGCAATCCTCCCGTCTCGATCCAAGAAGAAGCGGGTTGCCCATATTTGTTTCTGCGTCAAAGGGCGTTTCGTTCCGACGGTCTTTCCCGCATTCCAGGCGGCACGGCCACGAGCCGCAGCATCATGGTGATGAGTAACCCATCTCATTTCTACTCGGCCTTGATTGGGCGGGAGGGGTAACTAGATGGAGCTGACTGCGGCGGGGTCGCGTGCGGACTGGCCCTTCTGCTGTGACGATAATAGCGGAGCAGACGTTAGCCTATGCAAGCCAAATGGCCGCTATCGACCGCCATCCCGGACCTTCCCAAGCCCCCCGCACTTCCCCGAAAGCCGCTGCTCAGCGGCTCATTTTGAGCGGCAATGATTACAGTTCGAGTGCGGCACCCCGAATTTGAAGCCCGCAAGCGCTTCGACAGTCAGGGAGATACTAGTTCAAACTATGAATGCAAGTCACGCCTCCCAGAACGGCTTTTGCAGTTCCGCCTCGACGGCAGCCAGGGTGAGACCGACGTCGTCGACCCTTTGAGGCCCATCTTCCGCCAGTCGCTTCAGCTCCTCGCGATAGTATATGCGCTCGCGCCAGAGGCCGCGCAGGGCGATGAGTCTCGCCAAGACCGATGCCGGTCCAGTCGTCCACGTCCGCTGTTCGCTCCAGAAAGACTGGTAGAATCTTGAGGTAAGAGAGAGTTGCGTGCTCATTTGGCTCGTCCTTTCTTGGTGCTGCTAAATCGATGACGCTACTTTGGCGGATGCGCGGACCTGCGTACTAAAGCGCGGCCGAAACTGTTTCGAAAAATTCCGAAACGTCTAATATGGCGGGATGCATCACTTCGCCTTTGGTCCGTTCGTGCTCGACCCTGTGAAGGGGACGCTCCTGCGGCAAGAGATACCGATCTCCATCGGGCATCGCGGCATCACGCTGCTCACCACGCTTGCGGCCCGGCCCGGCGACATCCTGACCAAGGCCGAGCTGATGGAAGCCGCCTGGCCGGGCCTGGCGGTCGAGGAAAGCAATCTTACCGTCCAGATTGCGACCCTGAGGAAGGCGCTCGGCCCTACCGACCAAGGTGGCGACTGGATCGCCACCGTGCCTCGCGTCGGCTACCGCTTCACCGCTCCTGTCGAGCGCGTGGAAGGTTCAGTGCAGCGACCGATCGCGCCGTCCGGCAAACCCGCCATCGCCGTGCTGCCCTTTGCCAATTTGAGCGGCGATGAGGACCAACAATATCTGAGCGACGGCATCACCGAAGATATCATCACCGAACTGGCGCGATACCGGTCGCTCGTGGTGATCGCCCGCAATTCAGCTTTTCAGTTTTGTGGACCAGCGCCGGATCCCGCGGAAGTCCACCGGCAACTCGGCGCGCGCTACCTCGTCGAGGGCAGCGTGCGACGGCTCGGGGACCGCATCCGGATCACAGCGCAACTGATCGACGGCGCCAGCGGCTTCCATTTATGGGCTCAACGCTACGACAAGGCGCTTGAGGACATCTTTTCGGTTCAGGAGGAGGTGGCGGCCCTCGTGGCTTCAACCGTCCAAGGCGCTGCCGAGGCAGATGCGACTAGCCGCTCGCGGCGAACCCCGCCGGCCGATTGGGCCGCCTACGACTACTACTTGCAGGGTCGCGCGCACTACCATCAGTATGAAATGGACAAGGGCGAATCCATGTTCGCCCGGAGCGCCGAACTCGATCCGGCTTTTGCTCAAGGTCATGCCTATCTGGCGCAGTGCCTGGTTGCGCGATTCTGGTACGACCGCGATCCTCGTACGCTGCAAAGTGCCTTGCAGTCTGCGCGCACGGCGCTCCTGCTCGACCGGAATGACGGCATATGCAACCAGAGCATGGGTCTCGTGCTCGTACATATGCGCCTGCATGGGGATGCCGGACTGCATTTCCAGCAGGCTCGTACGCTCAATCCGCACGACGTCAACATTGCCGGAGACTATGCAAGCTGGCTCAACTACGGCGGCCAGCCTCAGCAGTCCTTGGCGGTCCTCGAAAGGGCCATACTGCTCGACCCGTTGCCCCCGGTCTGGTTCTGGGAGGTGAAGGGCAGCGCGCTCTTCCTGCTCGGCCGATATGCCGAGGCCATCGACGCTTATCGGAAGGCCGGCGACCAGTTCTTCATCCATGCCTTTCTTGCGGCGGCCTACGCACATCTTGGCGAGATGGAAAACGCGCATGTCGCAGTCAAGGCTACACTGAGTCGGCAACCGGACCTCTCGCTCGGCTACCTTGCCCACCTTCCCTTCGCAGACCCGTCATCCTTCGAGCTCTTCCTCTCCGGCTTCAAAAAGGCCGGCTTTTTATAGGATCCAGTCGGTCCGAGAACTCATCTCCGCATTTCGGTGTATGTGAGCAGTAGGAAGACGGCGGCGATGATCATCGACATAACATCGGGGTCATTGCTGGATCAGGCCCATCGTCGAGCATGCACTCATCTTACCTTCGGCAGACCGTCCGCTTTCGAGCGAAGGTAAAGTTTGCCGAGCGTCCGAGATGAGGGCGCGTTGCGGTCCGGCGGGTTGGTTCGCGGAAGCCGACGATCCGGCTCTGGAGCGAACTAGCCAGAAGCCGCCATTCCGCTTTCGACCTGTGCGAGCCTGTCGGCCGGTGGCGTATATTGCGTTGAACTGCGGCGCAGGAGCTAGTGGCAGCTACGAGATGGGTGATTAACCAGGAGGCTCTCCAGAATAGCTGGTGCAACAACCTAACAAGCGCTGATCTCGCCGAACAGGATGGACGCAATCGGCGGACAGACCCTTCTTGATTGTATCAATCGTTTCTTAATTAGGGGATCCTTACGTTTGCCCTCGCCACGAACGCACATAAGGCGTACATTTGCGCATCGCTGGCTGGGACCTGATAGAGCCTGCGACTGAGAGCGGGAGAATCCGCCTAAACACGGCGCGCTTCTACTCGCCAGATCCGAGCGCTCTCAAGATTTGCCCGCCTCGGCCGGCATCCCCTCGTGCGATTCGGGCCGCTGTCACTTTTATGCCTGGAGGAGAAAACAGCTTTTCACACTGGAGGAGGAACCATTATGCATCATCTTGCACGCCGCGAATTCATCGTTCAAGGCAGCGCGGCCGTTGCCGCACTGGCGGTCTTCAATTCACAGTTTGCCCAAGCCTTTCCAAGCCGGGCGGGTGAGACCGTGATCCCGTGGCTGGACCAGCCGCAGCCCAATCCTGTTCCCGCGGTCATCCAGAGCCAGCTTGTCTGGGAGGATATGGATTCATGGGTGACGCCTAATGACAAGTTCTTCAGCATCGCTCATTTTGATCGGCCAAGCATCGATGTGAATGCCTGGAAGCTGGAAATTGATGGCTTGGTGAAGAAGCCTCTGAGCCTGTCGCTCGCCGACATCAAGTCGCGGCCGCGCCAAGAAGTGGCTTTCACGGTGGAATGTTCGGGCAATCATGGTTTTCCATTCTTTACCGGCGGCATTGGCAACGCCCGCTGGGCCGGCACGCCGCTCGCCGCCATACTTGAGGAGGCAGGGGTCAACGAAAACGGCATCGAAGTTGTTTTCTGGGGCACTGACGTCGGTGACATCGCTCTCAAGGACAATAACCGCGACGTCAAGATGCATCAGAATTTCGCCCGCAGCATGTCGCTCGCCGATGCGATGAGCCCCAACAACATCCTCTGCTACGAGATGAATGGAGCCGCGCTGCCGCCACCCAACGGTTCCCCGGTGCGGCTCATCGCCCCTGGATGGTATGGCATCGCCAACGTCAAGTGGCTTAAGCTCATTGAGATACGCAACAAGCGCTTCATGAGTCAATTGATGGCGCGAGACTACGTCACCATCCGAGAGGAAGAGCACAATGGCGAGACGGTGTGGGCCGAGACCTCGGTCGGCCGTGCATTGCTGAAGTCGGCGCCTGCCAGAGTGACGCGTAGCGATGCCGGATACCGGATCAGCGGCGCAGCCTGGGGGGCCCCAATCGCCAAGGTCGAAGTGAAGGTTGATAACGGCCCATGGCTTGAAGCGACGATAGACCATGGTGAAGAAGCTGAATTCGCCTGGAAGGTGTGGTACCTCGACTGGAAAGACCCAGCAAAGGGCGAGCACACGGTCACCTCGCGTGCCACTGATATGGCGGGACAAATCCAGCCTGCCATGGATGATCCATGGATTACCAGGAAACATACATACTGGGAAAGCAACGGCCAGGTCACGCGTCGGATCGGCATTGTTTGAGAAGTCTACCAGTCGGCCGTACCCACCTCAGGGAAATCGATTTGAGCTCATGCGGAACATGGGGTCGTTTCGTCACTGTCAAGCAAGCGTATTCGCGCGTGCGGGATGACTTCCGCTTAGACGCGCAAAGCTGCACTGCATGTAGCGGATAGGTAGGCTCATTATGACCAAAGGCCGACCCTGGATCGCCTCTCTCTAACATTGTGGCCAAACTGAACTGGGACAGCGGCCGTCTAATGCAGAGAAGGTATACGCAAGCGGGACAACAGTGCCGCCAGTTCGGCCTGCCGGCACGTCCCCGTTTTCGCAAAGACAGCCCGCAGCTGCGTTCGGGCAGTCTCCCGGCTAATGCCCAATTTTGCGCTCGCCGTGCCAATGCCTTCTCCGGATGCCAATTGCGATGCTAGGCGGGCTTCCGCTACTGTCAGCTTAAAAGTTAGGCTCAGCAATTGCTCATCTAGAACCGGCTCGGTCATAAGATTTGTGAAATACAGCAGAATGTCGCCTCCATTGAACAGATCATGCCCTAGTGCAGTCAGGGGCATCACCCCCGCTATGAGCCAGGGGGAACCCTGGCGTGTAATGACAACAGGTTTGGACCGAACCGACACAACCGAAACGGCGGCTCTGAGGAAGCCCTGAAGACGGGCGTCACTCGGCTGATCGGTCGCGCGGATTCGGCCGTGTCGGACAACGAGGTCGGAGCCGAACAGGGTCGCTGCGCGTTCGTTAAACCGCCTCACGCATCCACGATTGTCTAGCAGCACTGCGCCACAATTGAGCCGATCAAGAGTAACTAGGCTCGGACCGACAGACAATTCCCCGAACTTCTCTGCTGCACTGATGACCCGGCTCAAGTCCGGCGCCACCCTCAGGAAATGGTCAGCTTCGCTCGGGTAGAACGGTCCGATATGAGCATCGCGGTACAGCGACACACACCATTTGCGGTTGTTCACCACTGTGCCGACGGAGGCCCACCATTCTCGGTGTCCAGGACGGGCGATCTCTCGATAATAAGGCAGAACCTTCCGTTCCTCCGGAGTTGTGATTTCGTCCTCGACGGTGAAACTGACCGGGGGTTTCGCCAGCAGCTGCGGCCTCTCAAGATGTGGACTCGGAGCGTCTCCGATCCGCTCGTGCCAAAGAGCCGAAAATTGAGCATGTTCCGTCGAGTCCGGCACGCGGCCGACTTTATTACGCTGATCGGCCGCAAAAGGGTGCGCTTGTTCGCAGGTGCGGAGAGCGCAGCTACTCGCGCCCAGTGAATCCGCAAGTCCTTGCAGTGCTCCCGGCCACCGCTCAAATTCGAAAGCGGCGTCGTAGCAAGCCTCGATGGCAAGTGCGATTGCGTCGGCAGCCATTCGAACCCACCTTCATTTGGACGAGTTACCACTCACGCGCGACGATATCACAGATGGGTGAAATTCAGTACAGCAAGTCAATCTACGCCGCTTGCGGGACGTAACGAAGAGCGACGATAGGTACGCCTGGCCATCCTGGCCGGGCAGTAGGTAGCTTTGAATCTTTCGTAAAGAGACAATCTTCGGCGACCGCCCTTCGCGTGCCGGTGCCAAGGGCGTCGTAACAAACTTTCATTGCCTGCTCAGGCATCCACCATCTCCGCGGTTGGACAGGCAGAAATCTCAGCACGTTGGCGCTGGATTCGGCCGACATTATAGCAGAAGCGCAGTCCTAATATTCACCCATACACCCAAACGGGTGATGGCAGACGAAGTCGCCGGCAGCATCTTCCGATCGACCATCGAGTTGACGCGCTGAGATGATGTGCTTCGTTCCACGCCGCGCTGCACAAACAGGACAGGCACGAGGCCGACTGTTCGCTGTCGCGGTAAGCTTAACAATGTCGATGTCGGCCGCGGCGGAGCCGGTTGCCTCGGTGGATCTCGAACTGGTTCTGAGCGTCGACGTATCTTCTTCAATGAGCGAGGCGGAACAACGGCTGCAGCGGCAAGGCTATATCGAAGCGTTCCAGGATGCCAAAGTTTGGCAGTCAATCAAATCCGGCCGGCGCGGCAGAATTGGCATAACCTATGTCGAATGGGCAGGCCCGAACCACCAGAGCGTGCGCATTCCATGGACTATTCTAGAAGGGCCCGAAGATGCCGCCGCCTTCGCCCAGGCGCTGCGGGCCCAACCAATCGTCAGAGGGCTCGGCACATCAATCTCGGGGGCGCTTCTGTTGGCGGGCAAGCTGCTGGCGGGTGGGCCCGCAGGCGATCGCCAAGTCATCGATGTTTCTGGAGACGGGCCCAACAATGCCGGTCTACCTCTGCAACCGGTGCACGACGCGCTCATAGCCGACGGCGTGACCATCAATGGACTGGTGATCTCGCTGCACGCACACGACACGCTGGATAGCTTTGGGCCGGGCTTTGTTGAGTTCTATTATGAGAGCTGTGTTATTGGCGGTTCCGGGACGTTCATTGTCACCGTCGCGAGCACAGCCGACTTTGCAAACGCGATCCGAAGCAAGCTCGTGAATGAAATTGCCGGCTTGCCTGCAAGCGCGCACGTTGCAGCTTATAAGGTTCACTTAGGACCGCTTGTCGATTGCGACACGGTCGGAGAGGCACCTGGACGATAATGAGCCCCTATCGGATATTTCGCAGCCACCCAATTTGTCACGGGCGTAACCAAACGGGAGCCGGAAGGCTTCACCCGTGCGCATACGCCTCGAGTCGGGCCCAAAATCGGCGCTCGCTCCCGACGGGCCGCTGACGATCACACGCCGTAGGTGCGATCCTTCGGCAGGAGAGCAAGGGCTTTGCTCCTCTCGTTCCGTTATCAACCGGTCGCTGAAAAGCCGGCCCTTCTCAGACTCTCCTTCAGGAGAGTCCACTGCTCTCCTGACCAATGTGAAAAGGGCGTACAAAGTGGAGGCACCGAAATGTCCATAAGCGCAAATAAGTCAGTTCGGTGCTGGAGCAGGTTCATGGCCTGAGACCGGTTCAACAGGGGCGGCCGAAGGAGCATCAGCATAGCGCCGCCGTAAGGCGGGATGCGGGACCGACAGCCCCCGGCGAAGGGCGCCATATGATGACGACCAGTCCGGTTCCAGCGATACTGGTTTCCATGTGATCGATACCAAATGAAATCGGGTGAGAAATGCCGCGGAATCGTGCGTCGCGAAGCCAATTTCTGGATGCTGATGGCATCTAAAAGCCAAATACGATAGCCTCAACTCACCCATTGCAGCGAAGCCGGAACTGGCAGCTGGATGAGTGGGGGGAAAGGCGGTAGCGCTCTCCCGCTACCATCGTTAACAACACCGAGGCTCCCAAAGCCTTGCGCTCCTTGGCGTCGGTTACCTTGCCCGTGACGTGCCCCTCCCACCTGACGCCAGAGGCGTTTAGCGCCGCGAGGGATGCTCCCAGAAGCGCTCCACGCTCCTTGATGCGGCAAAGGTGCTCGGGAAGGTCTTCGCCTGCCAGAGAGGCCCGTAACTCGGCAAGCTCATGATTGTAACTTACCGAGAGAAACAGGTCATCACTCGCCCTGCATTTCGGGGTAGCACAGAGGCGCTCGACCAGCAGCGATGCCACAACCCATTCCCCGCCAAACCGCTGACGGAAGGTCTTGCCTGCCGTGGCTGCCACGACCAATCTGACCGTCTCGACCGACGCCAGACCCACATCCTCGAAGGCGATGCCCGCCATACGCCGCCATAGCTTCGCCGGATCGGCCTTCAAGAGGGCAGCAGCGGCGCGGGTGGCAAGATCGACATCACCCCGGCGGATACCCTTCTGCATCGCGGACATAGCTACCCATGGCGACGTGTGCAGTGGCTCGATGGTCGGGGCTTTGTGATCGGACGCCAGTATCCGGAAAGTCGGATTGGCTGCGTCAAACAACGGTAGAGGTTGGAACATCTTCGGTCTCCCTATTTCGAGGGAGGACCACAACCTGTTTCCCACCATCAGGCATGGCAGATTAATGCCTAGCATACGAACTAAATCGACCGCAGACCTATCGTAACAGACGGGCGCTATCGGCTAGATCGATGTCTAACTGCGGGAGATAACCAGTTCCAAGGCCGCTTTGGCATGCAATTGGTTCATCATTTCACTAAGCGCTGCTCGCTTGTTTGGTCCGGTGGGCAGAGCAAGAAATGGTGAGCCTTTGGAACATTCCAGAATTGCGTCTATATGATCCACCATATCCTCCCGCTTGAGTTTGGCGACGCTGGTCTCGCGTCGCCCGAGTATACTCGACGCCGAAAGTATGCGGACGCCTTCGGGTTCATAAATCCAGACGTAAGCTTCCGGGTTAAGCCGGGTCATTTTTGCACACTGGGTTATAAGCTTTTCCCCTCGCAGTTGATTGGCCTTCTTCGCCTGTATCAGCAAACCCTTGGAAACGTAGTCATCATCAGATATCTCGACGCCAAAATAGAGATCGATCCCGGTCGTTATCTCCTGTGACGACTTCCCCATTGCCACTGCTTCGCATCCGTAGACGGCAAGGGAATATCCCTGAATGTTCAGATCGCCACGTTGCGACATCTCTTCCAGTTTGTTTCTTATTGATGTCGTGATCACCGGCTCATGCATGCCGGAGATGATTTCGTTCGAAACGGTGGCATTGATCGCGCTTGCAATCTTTTGCGCTATCTCACCACGTCGTATTGGGTCCTCTCGAAGGGAACGGCGGCGATGAGATTTTTCCTTGAATGTTGTGTCCGGCATCCAGCCCTCGCCCCTTGTCTAATCGCCCGCTCTCTCGCGAAAGCTGAGCACCCTGAAGGGCGGGGTCATGCATACCGACCAAATTGCTTTCGCCCCGTCAAATTCCCACAAAGACATGCCCGAAAGTCGGTAGTGCATAATCCGGCGTGTGGCTTGTCCTAAACTTCTTCTACAACTAATTTCAAACCCGCTTTGAGGGAGGCGGCAATGCGTTTGCTCCGATTTTTTTACGCCACAGCGCTTGTGCTTGGGTCTTTGAACAGTGCGGTAATCGCCAAGACGTGCAAATGCGACCAGCATGAGGCAGAGGCTGCAGGTGCCGGCAGTTGCTCCCGAAGCGAGAGTGCTGATTATTGCACCATTAATTTCCCGGCATCTGACGCCTCCGGTGATTTCGCCGATCCAAGTAAGTGGCAGGCTGCGGGCTATAAGATTGATTTTGCATCTCCCAAGACAGCTTTCAGCGCGCTCGAAGCGTGGAGCAAAGAACCGGTAACTGCCAGTGTTCTTGCCACCGTGGCCGCCACAGCCGTGCCCCCGGAGCGGTTCAAGGAACTGGCCGACAAATTTGGGGCCATCTTCACGAACTCATTATTCCTCGAAGGCATGGTTCAAAATTTCAACAAGGAGGGCTGTGTTGACGCAGAATTGAACGACTTTCACATTATGATAATCGCGCAAAGCTCCAGTAAAAACGGAACTTGTAAATAGCGGTAGTCCAATGGCACAGATAGTAACTGCACTGGTCAGCTTCGGCATTCCGGGTCTCGCCCTCTACCTGTTTTATCAATACGGCAGCGACAGGCTTGGCTTTTCGTTCTCGCAGATAGGTCCCGTTTTTTCCGGACTTATTGCGGTATTATTTATACTTGTTTTCGGGGGGCTAATTTTCTATGCCTTGTACAAATTTAGCGCGCCAAGTCCGCCACGGTCAGTTTCGCATAGCGGTGAACTGAGGAACTTGGTAGCGCAGCTGGAGAAGGATAAAAACGCACATCTTTCGATACAGCTCCAAGGCTCCGATCAAGACCAAGCCTTGCTTGGGAAGCTGTTCTTTTTGGACACAAGTGCGCCAACCTATGCAGCCTTAATCGACAAGTTGTGCGCCTCGAAATCGCAGTGCATGGAGTGCAAAAAGAGCCAGAACGGCGACATTACCGTCGTCTCAACAACCAAGGTTGGGAACATCGAGCCAAAGTGCTTGGATGAGGGCCAACTGGTCTACTGTTGCACCAGCAGCTAGTCCACAACGGCCAGCAGTGTTGGCTGAGTGATATACTCCCGCGAGCATGTGAAATTGATTTCACGCCGCGACGAGCATCGCATTCGGCATGGCTTTTGTCGTCAGTGTCTCTCCGTCTCCCTGTTTTCGAGGGAGGCCAAAACCAATGCCCCGCTATCAAGGCATGGCGGATTAATGCCTAGCATGCGAACTAAAATCGAGCCGGGATCAAAGCTTCTGCATCAGAGACGTTCATGGCCACTTCCGGGACGTGCTCACGCTTGGAACGTGTCCCTACAGAGGAATGAGTTCTCATTTTCAAGCCGAGGACATGGGTCCGGTTTTACGGACATGAACTCGTCAACTCACTGGCATGCATAGGCTCTTTGACTTTGCGACGAGACCGAGCGTGCGGCTGGTCGAGAGGTCTCCGTTCCGGGTGTGCATTGTCTCGCTACATCCCCGCAACACTCAGTGCAATTCGATCTTCGCCTATCGATTGGGCACTGGCCCTCAGCTACCGAGCCTTCATTTTTGCGAGCCGCCCCTCCAACCGTCGAATGATCGTCTAGTCTGTCAGCGGTATATAGAAAACCGAATGCTTAACGTTCGTTTCCATGATCGCTGCGATCAGCTCGCCGTCCTGAAAGCTCTCAACGAGATACAAGGTAATACGATCTCCGACGACCTCGTCCACGTAGTAGTAGCGAAGGGGATGGTATAGGAAATAGAACTTTCCGGCCTCGAATGACGTCCCGCCAAGCGGCAATGTCGAAAGGTCCGTTTCAAATTTCTGGCCGGTCAACACGTTCTCGTATGAAACCTGCGCGGAAACAGCTGACAACTCCACCCTGACGTCAGCATCCAGCACACGGGCGCGGATACGCACGATCTCCGCCTCGATAGCCGCAACTATCCCGGACCTGACGAAGTAGGTGTCTGGTGAGATGACTGCGCGACCGAGCGCCACCCTACGAATGATCGATGTACCATCGGCAATCGGTTGCGCAGCTTGCGGCTGCACCACATCGAGCAAACTTCCCCCTCCCTCAACCGACGTCTTTTGGAGATAGTAGTTCATCTGCGAAGGCTCACTAGGCAGATTTGTCTTCGAGCCGTCGTCGTATTCGAGCGTAACGCGAACAACCCGATGGGCATCTGTCTCCCCTAGGTCTCGTACCTCGGGTTGTACCATGAATGGTGGCGACCCATCGCCAGCCAACACAGTGATGGGAGGGAGCCTAAAGTCATTGGTCGGGAAGGTGATCTTGAAGAGATCAACATCGTGGCGCTCTGCAACTCGAATTGCACCCTCTTGATAATCGCTGGTACTAACGAAAACCGCCTTATGGACTTTCGCATCCTTGGCCTTGGTTACAAAGGCATCCATCATCTCAACCGAGATTGATCGCTTTTTGTGCTTGACCTCGAACCCGATCAGCACGTGATAAAGTCCTGCCTGAATGGTGGCGAGAACGTCGAACTGCCGACGGTCGATCTTCACATTCCACTGGACCTCGGCGCTCTCCATTGTTAGCCGGTTTATTCCAGCTGTAATGAGTTCGATGAATTTGTCGTCTGAAATCATTGGCGTTTGCCCCAGAGCGCGAAGCGAGAATGCGTTCCTAACCCAAGCGACCGCCTCGCGCCACTCAAGACAACCGTGCTGTTACATCCTGTGCATCGGCCTCTGCTAGGCGGCGGCAAACAATTCGAATGGGATTGTGGGCAGTGTTGAAAGCGGACAGAACGGTCTCCCGCTACCATTTCCCTACATTTTGGCTTTCGCGCACGCGGTCAGCCCTTGCGTTCCTGCAGGATGTTGCCGCCGTCCACGACGAGAACGGTGCCGTTGACATAACTGGCTGCGTCGGATGCCAGGAACAGCACGGCGGCCGCGACTTCCGCGGGGCTGCCGGCGCGGCCTAGCGGCGTGTTCCGGGCAGCGACAAGTTCCTCCGGCGTCGAGGCGCCCGTCGCGATCCACCCCGGCGCCACGGCATTGACGGTGACGCCGCTGCGGCCGACCTCCAGGGCAAGCGCATGCGTCAGGCCGACCATGCCGGCCTTGGCAGCGGAATAGGCGGCCTCGCCTTCATTGGATACGTAAGGCCCCGTCACCGAGGCCATGTTGACGACGCGCCCATGGCCGCGCTGCACCATGCCGGCCAGAAATCCGCGCGTGCTCAAAAAGGCGGTTTTCAGGCTGACATCGATGCCGCGGTCCCATTCGCTTTCGCTGAGATCGAGAAACCGCCGCTGCAACGCCGGCTGGGCGACGGTGCCCATCCCGGCATTGTTGACGAGGATATCGATTTCGCCGGTTTCGGCACGTAACCGCTCGACATCGCCGGAGAGCGTCAGGTCGGCCATGAAAGCGCGGACATCGAGCCCCTCCCCCCGCAGTTCCGCCGCTCGTTGCTCGACGCGTTTGGACGAAGCGGTGATGGTGACCGAAACACCTGCCTCGCCCAACGCACGCGCGATCGCGATACCGATGCCGTCGGCGGCGCCCGCGCCGGTCACCAGCGCCTTGCGGGATTTGCGAAACACGACCATTTGCCCTCCAGGATAAAGGTGCCGACATGCCGGCGCGGCCAATCACACCCGCGATGAGCCGTACCGGTTCAATAACCGGCGGTGACGCCGAAATCGATCGAAAGCGCGGCTCCGGTGATCGGCGCCGCGCCCGGCTGGCAAAGATAATGGATGAAGGAAGCAATCTCCTCCACCTGGATGAACCTTGCTCTGTCCCCTTGCGGATAGTGCCCGAGAAGCCGGCGCTTGTAGCCGTCGGGGTCGTCTGCGCCATAGGTTTTGGCCTGATATTCGATCATCGGCGTTGCCGTGTCGCCGGGGCAGACCGCATTGACCCTGATGCTGTGCGGGGCGAAGCTCAGGGCAAGAGCCTTGGTCAAAAGCACCAGCCCGCCCTTCGAGGCGCAATAGACGGCCGACCCATTGTTGCCGACGATGCCGGCGTCGGAGGCAATGTTGACGATCACGCCTTGCGCGGCCGACAGATGCGGAATGGCGGCCGAGACCAGGAAGAACGCGCCCTTGAGATTGACGTCCAGCACCAGGTCCCACTGCTCCTCCTCGACCTCGCTTGCCGGCCCCTCCAGCCAGACTCCTGCGGCGTTGACGAGGATGTCGATGGCGCCGCCCCATTCCTTGGCCTTGCCCACCACCTCGCGGCAGGCGTCGACGGAGCGGATGTCGAGCGGCAAACCGATCACGTCCGCCCCGGTCGCGGCAATCTTCGCCACGGCGGCGTCGAGCTTGGGGCCGGCAAGATCGGCGAGCGCGATCCGCTCGCCGTCAGCGGCGAAGCGCAGTCCGGTCGCCAGACCCATTCCCCCGGCGCCGCCGGCGATGAGGATCGTCCTGCCAGCCATTCGATAACCTCCACGCAACGCAGCCCGGCAAAGGCAACCACGTCATTGGGCCATGTCGCATGGACCAGCCAGGCAAAACAATGATCTCAGCGCGATCATCCCAGTTCGAGCGTCGTGACGCCGAAAACCGTCGAGGGGGCGTTGCCGGGCTTGCCGCCTTTGTACATGCGTGTCGTCGTAAAGCCCGGAACCAAGCCGGCGGCTTGAAGCATGGTGGTGAATTGAACCTGGCCGGCCGGCACGTCGATATGCAATTCCTCGCCGGCCGTTGCGTCCGAGAGGTCCGCCACCATCGCCAGGGCCACGTCCGTCGCGTCGGCGAACAGCGGCCCGACCTTGAAACCCTCCCGGCATCGGCGCGCCACGCCGTAACCGGCGATAGCGTCGGATCCGGCTGAGAGCAGCGCAATCCGCGGCTGCCGTAGCCACTCGCCAATGAAGCCCTCGCGCGGCGCCGGGAAGCACTGGCGATCATAGGCGAACAGCCCGGCCATGTCGGCAACCGTCACCGGCCGCATGTCGCCACCGCCGGGCAAGCCGGCGGGGCGGCCGCTGTGGCGGACGGTCTCATAGGCTGGCACGAAGCCCATGCGCTGGTAGTTGGCCCGCTGCTCGGCTACCCCGTCGAGACCGATGATGCGGTTGCCGAGGCGCGCCATGCCCGCGTCCCAGACCGCTTTGCCATGGCCTTCTCCACGCCGGTCGGGCCGGCAGATGTAGAGGCCGATGAAGCCGAAGCCCGAGCCGTATGCGACAGCCGAAATGCCGGCCACCATCTCGCCCCCGGCAAAGGCGCCGATGAATCCATCCGGATCGGCCGCCCGAAACGCCGTGGCATCGTCTATGCCCGGATTCCAGCCCTCCCTCGCCGCCCAGTCGACAAGCGTTTCCACTTCGCTGGCGGTCAGGGTCCGGATTGTTCTCGGCATCGTTTCACTCTGTGGCATTGGCTGCGCCATGGCCGGCCATCAACCGTCACGATAGGCCGCCGGCCGCGGGCTGCAAAGGCCGCGCGGATTATCGGCCGACGCCAGCCGCCCCCCGCGGCCCCGATGGCGTGGAACCTGTGCCTGCTTGGCGGGACTCGTCGATTCAACGCAGGGCCGCGGCCCGGCTATTATCGGGACGGCTTTCCCGAACCGGTGCAAAGAGTTAGCGAGGAATGCACCACTTATTCGATCGTTGTTCCAATAGGCAACTGGACACAATCGGCGAAGACTGGGAATCTTCATTTGTCGTTGCTTGGAATCGCATGGAGTGCCGCAGGAAATGCCGCTGAGTGCCGCAGAGATCGCCCGTCATCCAGCAGCGCTTCGCGGTGTCCAGGAACAGGCCAAGGCGCTCATCCATATTTACGAAACGAGCCCGCGGCTGGCCGCCGTGTTTGCCACCCAGCAGCGCTGGCTGCTCGGCCATGTCGGCCTGGCGCTGCATTTCCGGCGCGATCCCGACGACCGCCGCACCGAAATGACGATGGCACGTTTCATCGAGGTCGTACGCCGCAATTCGGTGGCCAGCCGCAACACCGCCGAGGCGTTCGTCAAGGAGATGCTGCACTACGACATCGCCGAATATATTTCGGCCAGCGGCGATGGCCGCGCCCACCCCATGCGGGTCACGGCGGGCACCATCGAGACCTTCACCGGCTGGATTTACGCGCATCTGACGACGCTCGACCGTATAGACGGCGGAACCCGGCTGGCAGCCTTCCTCGATCGGCCCGAAATGCTGCCTGTCTTGCAGCCGCTGATCGCCGACGGATTGCTCGCCAGCGACGGCGTGCGGGAGCCCGGACAGACTTTTTCGTTATTTATCTGGCTGAACAACGGCGGTATCGTCATGGACTGGCTGATGTGCGGCATCGATCCGGAGGACGTCCATCTCGACAAGATACCGACCGGCGTTATCTCGGTCAGCGAATTCGCGCACTGGCTGAAGCTCTCACGCACGCATCTGGCGCGCAAACTCCATGATGCCGAGGCGCTCGGCAGCATCGGCTGGGTCGGCCAGCGCGGTCATTCCGTGATGTGGGTTTCGAGGGCTTTCTTCGACGAGTACATGGCCGTCCAGGCAGCCAAGCTCGCCGTCGTTGACGAGGCCTTCGAAGCCTGTATTTCAGCTCCGCAAGGCCGCTGACAGCCGGAGATCGGCGCAACTCGCGCAAAACCGGCCCGCTACTGGCAGGCGCCAGCCAAAACTGCTATCCGCAACTTGCGAGCATGACAGCATCTTTGGGTGGAAGCTGGGAGGGTGCGTTGACCTATGAAGACATTGCCGGTCACCCGGCATTGCCCGCTTGCGTGCGCGCGCAAGCCATGGCGATGCAGCAGGCCTATCAAGGAAACCCGCGAGCCTCCTCGGTCTTCGCCACCCAGCAACGCTGGCTGATGGCGCATATCGGTCTTGCCCTGCATTTCCGCCGGGATCCCAGCGACTATCGAAAGGAACTGACCGCGGCGCGTTTTGCCGACGTCACCGTTCAGCATGCGGTGGCAAGCCGAAACACGGCTCATGCCTTCATCAAGGAAATGCAGCACTATAATTTCCTGGAGGCCGGGCCGACGGCCGATGACGGCCGCATTCGCCCCCTGCAACTGCCCGCCATGACCCTGGAGCCGTTGATCGGCTGGATTCATATGCATCTGAACACGCTTGATGCCCTTGACGGCGGGAACCGGCTGGAAACGTTCCAGGCAAGGCCGCAGATGCTTGCCAAGCTGCAGCCGCTGATCGCGGACGGCCTGATCTCCTCCGCGCCGGTGCGCGAGCCGCAACAGACTTTCTCGCTGTTCACCTGGCTCAACAATGGCGGCGTCGTCATGGACTGGCTGATCTCCGGCGTCGACCCGCGGGATGCCGGCCGGGAGCGCATCCCGACGGGCGTCCTCTCCATCGGTGACTTCGCCAAATGGCTGAAGCTGTCGCGCACCCACCTTGCGCGCAAGTTGCGCGACGCCGAGGCGCTCGGCAGCGTCGGCTGGCTCGGGCAGCGCGGCCATTCCGTCATGTGGATCTCGAACGAATTCTACGGCGAATACCTCGCCGCGCAGGCGGTCAAGCTCGCCATCATCGACGCGGCTTTCGCCGCCACCGCGACGCAAAGGATGGGTTGACCGCTTCTATCCGGCCTTCAGGATGGCGGAAAAACGCGGATCGAAGGCCCGGCTGATCGGCTCTGCCGCTGCGCCCACCGCGATCGCCCAGGGATCGGTGGTGCCGAGTTGCAGTCGAGGCAGGCGGCGGACGGAACGATCCGCGATCGACGGCAGCAGCGGATGCATGGCCTGAAGCAGGAGCCGGGCCAGCGCCTCGGGCGCGCTGCTGGTGAGGATGACGGTTTGCGGATCGAAGATCGTTTCGATCAGATGCACGCTCCAGCGCAGGTCGGACGCGGCTTTCTCGACCCAGCCCATGATCCGCGGATCCCGCGCAAGCGCCAGCGCGCCGAGCGTCTCGTAGAGACCCCTCTCGGTGGGGTCGAGGCCGAGATGCTGGTAGAGCGAGGCCAGCGATGCACGGTGTTCGAGCGGCGTGGAACCGGGGCCGGCCGGCGCAAGCAACGCCATGCCGATCTCGCCCGCATTGCCGTTGCCGCCGCTATAGAGTTCGCCGTTGAGAATCAGCCCGGCGGCTATGCCGTAACCGACATAAAGGCAGACGGCGTGATCGACGCCATGCGCCGCGCCGACGATCCGCTCCGCAGTCGCGCAGGCCGCCGCGTCGTTCTGCAGGCCGACATTGAGCCCAGTGCCGGCCGCAAGCGCCTGCACCAGGGGAAATTGCTGCCAGGCCGGCATCATCCATTTGTTGTCGGGGTTCTTCAGCCCGAACGGTCCGGGCATGGCGACGCCCAACCCGACCAGCCGCCGCTCGGACTGGGCAAACAAGGAAGCCAGCTCGCGCCTGACGCGGTCGACGAGGCCGAGGATGATCTTGACGCCCGCCGAAGGCTCGTCGAGCGGCAGCCCCGCCTCGGCGCGCGCGATCACCTTGCCGACGAGGTCGACCACCACGACGCGCGTCAGATGCCGGTCGATCTGCAGCCCGATGGCGAAGGCTCCCTCGGGAACCAGCCGGTAGGGTGTGAAGGGCTGCCCCCTGCCCTTGCGCACCGCATCCAGCGCGACAACCAGCCCGTCGCGCTCGAGATCCTCGATGATGTTGGAAACCGCCTGCTTGGTAAGCTGCGTCGCCCGCGCCAGGTCGGCGCGCGAAAGCGCGCCGTTGAGCCGCAGCGCCTCGATCATGACGCGGCGGTTATGCGCGCTGGTACCCTCCTGGTTGGTGCCGCTTTTGGCACGGATCGGGCTGATGTCGTGCACCGTCGTTTCCCCTCTTGACTCCATTAAAGGATTGATCGACTAATTAAGTCAAGCGAATTGACTTAATAGGTGAGACCCCTGCGGCTCTACAAAAAGACGGCAAAAGCTTTTGGGCTCCGCCGCAGGCCGTTGGGGACGGATCCGGTCAGACGCGATGCGAATTTGGGGAAGCGGCGCAGTCCTGGCCGCCCACTCGCAGTTGTCGAAAATGGGAGAAAGACAAATGCTGAAATCGATCGGTAAGACACTTCTGGGCGCGGTGTTCGTCGGCGGACTGCTCGTCCCGCACGCCTTTGCTGAAACCACCTTGAACGCGCTCTTCATGGCCCAGGCCGCCTACAGCGAGGCCGACGTGCGCTCGATGACGGAGGCCTTCACCAAGGCCAATCCGGACATCAAGGTCAATCTCGAATTCGTCCCCTATGAAGGCCTGCACGACAAGACCGTGCTCGCCCAAGGATCCGGCGGCGGCTACGACGTGGTGCTGTTCGACGTCATCTGGCCGGCCGAATATGCGACCAACAAGGTGCTGGTCGACGTGTCTTCGAAGATCACCGACGACATGAAGAAGGGCGTGCTGCCCGGCGCCTGGACCACCGTCCAGTATGACGGCAAGTACTATGGCATGCCGTGGATCCTCGACACCAAGTATTTGTTCTACAACAAGGAAATCCTCGAAAAGGCCGGCATCAAGGCGCCGCCGAAGACCTGGGAAGAGCTCGGCCAGCAGGCCAAGATCATCCAGGACAAGGGCCTGCTGAAGACGCCGATCGCCTGGAGCTGGTCGCAGGCCGAAGCCGCCGTTTGTGACTACACCACGCTGGTCAGCGCCTATGGCGGCGACTTCCTCAAGGACGGCAAGCCCGACTTCCAGAACGGCGGCGGCCTATCGGCGCTGAAATACATGGTCGACAGCTACAAGTCGGGCCTGACCAATCCGAATTCGAAGGAATTCCTGGAAGAAGACGTCCGCAAGGTGTTCGAGAACGGCGATGCCGCCTTCGCGCTGAACTGGACCTACATGTACAACATGGCCAACGATCCGAAGGACTCCAAGGTCGCGGGCAAGGTCGGCGTGGTGCCGGCGCCGGGGGTTGCCGGCACCAGCGAGGTCTCGGCCGTCAACGGCTCGATGGGCCTTGGCATCACCGCGGTGTCGAAGCACCAGGACGAAGCCTGGAAATACATCGAGTTCATGACCTCGCAGGCGACGCAGAACCAGTATGCCAAGCTCTCGCTGCCGATCTGGGCCTCGTCCTATGACGATCCGGCCGTCACCAAGGGCCAGGAAGAACTGATCGCCGCCGCCAAGCTCGGTCTCGCCGCGATGTATCCGCGCCCGACCACGCCGAAATATCAGCAGCTGTCGACGGCACTGCAGCAGGCGATCCAGGAATCGCTGCTCGGCCAGACGGCGCCGGAAGACGCGCTCAAGACCGCTGCCGAAAACAGCGGCCTCTGATCCGGCGTTCCCCGACGGGCGGGCGGCCTCATACATGAGCGCCGCCCGTGCTATTTCTGACCGGATGAAGGAAGAGAGGCGCCATGTCAGGCACCTGGATGACGACTCGCGCGTGGCTGTTGATGCTGCCGCTTCTGGTGATCATGGTCGCCGTCATCGGCTGGCCGTTGGTCGATACGGTCAGGCTCTCCTTCACCGACGCCCAGCTGGTCGGCACGGCTGGCAATTACGTTGGCTTCGACAACTACACCAAGATGCTGACGAGCTCGAACTTCAGCCGCACGCTGGTCACAACCACCTGGTTTGCGGTCATCTCGGTCGCCGCCGAGATGGTGATCGGCGTGCTTGCGGCTCTTCTGCTCAATCAGGAATTCCGTGGCCGCGCGGTCTTGCGCGGGCTGATGATCCTGCCATGGGCGCTGCCCACCGTCGTCAACGCGACGCTCTGGCGGCTGATCTACAATCCCGAATATGGCGCGCTGAACGCAGCCTTGACGCAACTCCATCTCCTCGATGACTATCGCTCGTGGCTGGGTGAGCCCGGCACGGCGCTCGCGGCTCTGATTGTCGCCGACTGCTGGAAGAATTTTCCGCTTGTCGCGCTGATCGCGCTCGCCGCCCTGCAAGCGGTGCCGCGCGACATCACCGCTGCGGCGCTTGTCGACGGCGCCGGCCCGTTCAACCGCTTTCGTTTCGTCATCCTGCCCTATCTCGCCGGTCCGCTGATGGTGGCGCTGGTGCTGCGCACCATCGAGGCCTTCAAGGTCTTCGACATCATCTGGGTCATGACCCGCGGCGGCCCGGCCAACAGCACCCGCTCGCTGTCGATCCTCGTCTATCAGGAGGCCTTCTCCTTCCAGCGCGCCGGCTCCGGCGCATCGCTGGCGCTGATCGTCACCTTGCTCGTCACCGTGCTCGCCGTCGCCTATGCGGCGCTGGTCAGGAAGACCGCGGGGAGTGCCACCTGATGGAACGCAAGAGCCCGGTCTTCACCGCTTTCATCTATGTCTGCGCGATCCTGCTTGCCGCCGTGATCCTGGCGCCGCTTGCCTGGCTCTTCGTCATGAGCATATCGCCGGCGGCCGATCTTGCCGCCAAGCCGCTGCGCTGGTGGCCGCAGGCGGCCGACTTCTCCCGTTACGCGCAGCTTCTGTCGACGGCCGAAAACAGCGCCGGCGCCGCCTTCACCGCTTCGCTGCGCAACAGCCTGGAAGTCGCCGGCATGGCGACGCTTGCCGCTATCGTTCTTGCCGTGCCGGCCGGCTGGGCTGTCTCACGCACGCCTTCGGTAGGCTGGTCGCTGTCGATGGTGATCGCCACCTATATGCTGCCGCCGGTGGCGCTCTCCGTGCCGCTTTATATGGGCTTGTCCTATCTCGGCCTGCTCAACAACGTCTTCGGCCTGGCGCTGATCTATCTGACGATCCTCGCGCCCTTCACCACCTGGCTGATGAAATCGGGTTTCGATTCCATCCCGCGCGAGATCGAGGCCGCGGCGATGATCGACGGGGCCGGGCTGCTCCAGACGTGGCGCATCATCACCTTGCCGCTGGCGGCGCCCGTCGTGGCGACATCGGCGCTGTTTGCCGTGCTGCTTGCCTGGGACGAGTTCTTCTATGCCCTGCTCTTCACCTCGGACCAGCGGGCAAAGACCCTGACGGTCGCCATCGCCGATCTCGCCGGCGGCCGCGTTTCCGACTACGGACTGATCGCCACCGCCGGCGTGCTCGCGGCCTTGCCGCCGGTGCTGATCGGCCTCGTCATGCAACGCGCGCTGATCTCGGGCCTCACCAGCGGCGGAGTGAAAGGATAATCATGACTGCAGAGAAGAAACGCCCGGCAGGGCTTGTCGCAATCGACCGCGAGATGGCGCGTCAGCATGAGGATGCGCTTGCCTCGTTCGAGAGCAATCGAGAGGCCGCCGCCGAGGTCGCCGCCTCGATCAGGAAAAACGGCAGGCTCGTCCTGCTCGGCATGGGCGCCTCGCATGCCGTCGCGCGCGCCGTCGAGCCGCTCTATCGCGCGCATGGCATCGATGCCATCGCCATGCCGCTCTCGGAGCAACTCGGCCAGCCGCTGCCGCTTACAGGCCGGACCGTGCTCGTCACCTCGCAATCCGGTGAAAGCGCCGAAGTCCTGCGCTGGTTTGCCGAGACCGGCGATCGCGCCGAAACCTTCGGCCTGACGCTGGAGGCCGGTTCCTTCCTCGGCCGTACGGTGCCTTGCCTCGTCGGCGCCGGCGGCACCGAGCTTGCCTTTGCCGCGACCCGCAGCCTGACCGTGACCTTCGCCCTGCACCTCGCCATCCTGGCCGCGCTTGGCGACGATCCCGCCGGCGCGCTCGCCGTTCTCAAGACGCCTCAGGAGGTCGAGATCGATGCCGCGCTCGCGGCGCTGAGCACGGTCGCGACCGTCGTGACCTCCGGCCGCAGGCTGCAGGGCCTCGCTGAGGCGCTGGGGCTCGGCCTGACCGAATTGTCGCGCCTGCCGTGCTTTTCGCTCGAAGGCGGTCAGCTTCGCCACGGACCGATGGAGATGCTCGGGCCCAAGATCGGCGTCGTCCTCTTCCGCGGCGACGACCCGACCGCGGAGCTGATCACCGCCATGGCCGTTTCGGTGGTCGAGACCGGCGCGCCGCTGATCATGTTCGATGCCTCTGGCAAGCCGCCGGTCGCAGGCGCGGTCACGTTCGCCTTCAAGCCCGCCACGGGCTTGGCGGCGATCTTTGCCATGCTGCCGGTTGCGCAACGCCTGATGATCGCCTTCGCCGATTCCCGCGTCGAGAATGCCGGAACGCCGGTGCGCACCACCAAGATCACCAGGAGCGAGTGATGCGGCCGCTCGCGGTGATCGGCAACGTCAATGTCGACCTGATCGTCGGGCCCGTCGCGCCCTGGCCGAAGGCCGGCACGGAGACCGTCGTCGATCATGACGACCTGCGGGTCGGTGGCCAGGCCGGCAACACCGCGCTTGCCTGGCAGGCGCTGGGCATCGACTTCGAGATCGCCGCCAATATTGGCGACGACCAGTTCGGGCGCTGGCTGTGCGAAGCCTTCGGACGCCGCGCGCAGAAATGGCCGGTTCGTCCCGAAGGCACGACTTTGTCGGTCGGCATGACCCATCCAGATGGCGAGCGCACCTTCTTCACCACGCGCGGCCACCTGCCTCGCTTCAGCCTGGCTGACGTGCTCTCCGTGCTGGACGGCAATCGGCTTGCTGGCGGCTACGCGCTGCTCTGCGGCTCTTTCCTCACCGACGACCTGACGCGCGATTACGACGCCTTCTTCGACTGGGCCGAAGCGCATGGCGTCGCCGTTGCGCTCGACACAGGCTGGCCGATCGATGGCTGGACGCAAGCGAACTGCACCGCCGCGCGCGGCTGGCTGTCGCGCTGCGCACTGGCCCTCTTCAACGAGGTCGAGACGACCACGCTGGCCGGCCTGGCAAGTCCATCGGAAGCCGCGCGCAAGATCCGCGACGGGATGCGGGACGAAGCGACGGTCGTCGTCAAGCGCGGGCCGGACGGCGCGATCGCCATCGGCGCCGACGGCGAGCTCATTCAAGTGCCGGCACCTCGAGTCGCCGTCATCGACACGATCGGCGCCGGCGATGTCTTCAACGCCGCCTTCCTGGCGGCACTGGCACAGGGGCAATCGTTGGTGAAATGCCTGTCCGCCGCCATCCTTGTGGCCTCGCGCGCCATTTCAACCTTGCCCCGCGATTATGGCGGGCCGATCCAGTTCGAGGATGCTGTTCATGAGCGCGCTTGAAATTCGCGATGTCCGCAAGAATTACGGCAGCGTCGAAACCCTGAAAGGCATCGACATCGCGCTCGAGAATGGCGAGTTCCTGGTGCTGCTCGGTTCGTCGGGCTGTGGCAAGTCCACTTTGCTCAACATCATCGCCGGTCTCGCCGAGGCGACCAGCGGCGATGTGCTGATCGGCGGCCGGTCGGTGCTTGGCGTGCATCCGAAAAACCGCGACATCGCCATGGTCTTCCAGTCCTACGCGCTCTATCCGAACCTCACCGTCAGCCGCAACATCGGCTTCGGCCTTGAAATGCGCAAAGTCCCCGCCGCCGAGCGCGACAAGGCGGTGCGCGAGGCGGCAAGATTGCTGCAGATCGAGAACCTGCTCGACCGCAAGCCCGGCCAGCTCTCCGGCGGCCAGCGCCAGCGCGTCGCCATCGGCCGCGCTTTGGTGCGCAAGCCGCAGGTCTTCCTGTTCGACGAGCCGCTCTCCAATCTTGACGCCAAGCTGCGGCTGGAAATGCGCACCGAACTGAAGCGCCTGCATGAAATGCTGCGCACCACGGTCGTCTACGTCACCCATGACCAGATCGAGGCGATGACGCTGGCGACCCGCATCGCCGTCATGCGCGACGGCCGCATCGAACAACTGGGCACGCCGGAAGAGATCTACAACCATCCGGCGACGCTCTATGTCGCGGGCTTCGTCGGCGCGCCGTCGATGAACATGCTGGAAGCGACCGTCGAGGACGGCAAGCTGGCGATTGCAGGCACCGATGCGCGGCTGGCGATTCCGGCTCGCTACGCCGACGCAGGCCGCGACGGTGCTCAGGTCATCGTCGGAGTGAGGCCGGAAGCGCTCCGGCTGGGGTCGAGCGCCGACGCGGATCTGTCGCTGCCGGTCGAGATCGACGTCGTTGAACTGACCGGTCCCGAACAGGTCACCACTGCCCGGATCGGCGCGCAGAACTTGACGGCGACATTGCCGCCGCGCGCCCGCGTCGCCAAGGGTCAGCCATGCGCGTTCGTCTTCGATGCGGACGCGCTCCGCCTCTTCGATCCGGCCACCGGCAAGGCTTTCTGACCAATCGCCCGCCTTCCGCCTGCATGGCCTGATCGATAGGCGGGCCGGGTCAGCTCGCGGGTGAGGGCTAACCCGTCGCTCGTCCTCAATCGATGTCGAACGACACGCCTTGCGCGAGCGGCAGCGCCTTGGAATAGTTCACCGTGTTGGTGGCGCGGCGCATGTAGGCCTTCCAGGCATCCGAGCCGCTCTCGCGGCCACCGCCCGTCTCCTTCTCGCCACCGAACGCCCCGCCGATCTCGGCGCCCGAGGTGCCGATGTTGACGTTGGCGATGCCGCAGTCCGAACCGTCGACACCCAGGAAGCGCTCCGATTCCTGCAGGTCGCGCGTGAAGATCGACGACGACAGGCCGGCGCCGACCGCATTGTGCTGCTCCAGCGCCTCGTCGAAATCGGAATATTTCATCACATAGAGGATCGGCGCGAAGGTCTCTTCCGTCACCGGCGAAACCTGCTTCGGCATCTCGACCAGTGCCGGATGCACGTAATAGGCGTCCGGATGGCCGTTCTCGACGCGCGTGCCGCCGGTCACCTTGCCGCCATGCGCCTCAGCTTCCTCCAACGCCTTCTGCATGTTGTCGAAGGCGGCCTTGTCGATCAGCGGGCCGACCAGCGCCTTGCCTTCCAGCGGATTGCCGACCGAGACGGACTGATAGGCCTTCTTCAGCCGCGGCAAGAGCGCGTCATAGACGCTGTCATGCACGAACAGGCGCCTGAGCGTCGTGCAGCGCTGGCCGGCCGTGCCCATGGCGCCGAAGGCGATGGCACGCAGCGCCATGTCGAGATCGGCGGTGGGCGTCACGATGCCGGCATTGTTGCCGCCGAGCTCCAGCACGGCACGGGCAAAACGCTTGGCGAGCCTAGGACCGACCTCCCGGCCCATGCGCGTCGAGCCGGTGGCCGAGACCAGCGGCACCTTGGGATGGTCGACCAGCACCTCGCCGGCGACGCGGTCGCCGATCAGCACCTGCAGCAGCCCTGCCGGCGCATCCTTGCCGAAACGCTTGACGGCGCGCTTGAAGATCGCCTCGCAGGCAAGTGCGGTCAGCGGGGTCTTTTCCGACGGCTTCCACACCACCGCATCGCCGCAGACAAAGGCAAGGGCCGCATTCCACGACCACACCGCGACCGGGAAGTTGAAGGCAGAGATCACGCCGACGACGCCGAGCGGATGCCAGGTCTCCATCATGCGGTGTCCGGGACGCTCGGTGGCGATCGTCAGGCCATAGAGCTGGCGCGAAAGGCCTACGGCGAAGTCGCAGATGTCGATCATTTCCTGCACCTCGCCGAGACCCTCGGACGGGATCTTGCCGACCTCGATCGACACCAGGCGGCCGAGCTCGTCCTTATGCGCGCGCAACTCCTCGCCGAGCAGACGCACCAGTTCGCCCCGCTTCGGCCCCGGCACCAGCCGCCAGTCCTGGAAGGCCCTGTGCGCGGCATCGATGGCCTTGCCGGCATCGGCGGCCGAAATCGACTTCAGCGCCGCGATCTGTTCGCCCGTCACCGGGCTGCGCACGACAAGGTCGCCGCCCGAAAGCGCATCCTTGGCAACGCCGAGTTTCTCAAGAAGTGCGGCCGTTTCCTTCGCTAACGTCATTTCTGTCCCTTTCAGGTTCCGCCTCTCATGGGCAGGAATGGAGCCATGCGCCATCTCTTGGACGTGCGGTCGGGCACAGTCCGGGCGCTTTGATGGCGTGGCATTACTCGTTTCAGGGAAAAACCGCCACCCCGGCATGGTCCAAGGCTGGAGCGCGGAATTGGGCCAGACAGCAAACCACGGCCAAGGTGTGTTGTGGATTCAGGTCAGGCCGAGTCGGAATCGAAGACAGGCGCGAAGCGACCAAGTGGTGGCTTCCGAGAACCGTAGCCTTAATTTAGCTGCCGCGCCACTCACGAGCGCTTCGGCCGGCGAAGTCCGGAAGCGCAGGAACGCGGCATTTGCAGACCGGCATCACCTGAAACTCAATACGCCTCAGTGCGCCTTCTGGACCGAAGGCCTCTGGCTGCTTTCCTTGATCAGCCGGTCGATATGCATGCGGATATGCGCCGCCTCGGCGGCGGTATTGGCCAAAGCGATGGCGCGGTCGAAGGCAACGCGCGCCTCCTCGTTGCGGCCAAGCTGCATCAGCAGCCCGCCTCTGAGGCCGAAGAAATGGAAATAGCCCGAGAGCCGCTCTTCCAGCGGCTCGATCATGGCAAGCGCAGCGTCCGGACCTTTCACTTTGCTGACCGCGACGGCGCGGTTCAGCGTCACAACGGGCGAAGGCTGCATCTGCTCCAGCAGACCGTAGAGCAGGTCGATCTCGGTCCAGTCTGTATCTTCCGCCGTCGCCGCCCGCGCATGCAGCGCCGCGATCGCCGCCTGAACCTGGTAGGGGCCAGGCTTGCGGTGGCGCAGCGCCTTGTCGACCAGCGCCAGGCCCTCGTCGATCATCTTACGGCTCCATAGCGAGCGGTCCTGGTCCTCGAGCAGGACGATCTCGCCATTCTCGTCGAAACGCGCCGGCGCCCGCGCGTGCTGCAGCAGAAGCAGCGCCGTCAGCCCCATGATCTCCGGCTCGGCCTGGAAGAGCCTGAGCAGCAGACGGGCAAGCCGGATCGCCTCCTCGCACAGCGGCGCGCGGGCCGGCGCCTCGCCGCCATTGGTCGAATAGCCTTCGTTGAAGATCAGATAGACCATCGCGGCGACAGCGGCGAGCCGCTCCGAGCGCTCGACCGCGCCCGGCGTTTCGAACGGCACGCCGGCGTCGGCGATGCGCGCCTTGGCGCGGGTGATGCGCTGTTCCATGGCGCTCTCGCCGACGAGGAAGGCGCGCGCGATCTGCTTGACGGTAAGGCCGGAGACGATGCGCAGCGCCACCGCGATCTGCTGCGTCGCCGGCAGATCCGGATGGCAGCAGATGAACAGAAGCCGCAGGATATCGTCGCGGTAATGCGCGCCGTCGAGCCGCTCGGCGATGTCGCTCTCGGCGTCCTCCAGATCGGAGACCTGGTCTTCTTCCGGCATCGGCGCCTGCTTGGCGCGCTTGCGCACGGCGTCGATGCCGCTGTTGCGGCCGACAAAGATCAGCCAGGCGACGGGATCTCGCGGCGGCCCGTTCTTCGGCCAGTTCTTGAGTGCCCTCAGGCACGCGTCCTGGAAAGCCTCCTCCGCGGCGTCGAGGTCGCGGAAGTAGCGCAGCAGCGCGCCCATCGCCTGCGGACGGGCGTTGCTGATTGCGGTGCTTATCCAGGCAAGCTCCGTCATACTGCTACCTTTGTCGGATTGAAGACCGAAACGGGCCGGATCTCGTAGGAGCCGCCGCTCGGATTGACTTCGGAAAGCTCGCGCGCGAATTCGACGGCTTCGTCGAGATCGTCGCATTCGAGCGTGTAGAAGCCGAGGAACTGTTCCTTGGTTTCGGCGAACGGGCCGTCCAGCACGACTGCCTCGCCCTTGACCTTTCTCAGCGTGGTCGCCGCGGTCGTCGGCAAAAGGCGCGCCACGGGGCCGAGCCGGCCCGCCTTGGCGTATTTGTCCTGCACGTTGAGGAGCTTTGCCATGACCTCGTCGTCCTGTTCCTTGCTCCAGGAGCAGACGACGTCTTCGGAAGCGTAGCAGAGGATGGCGTAGAGCATGGTGCGTCCTTTCCGTATCAAAGGACGCGACACTAGGACCCTTCCCGACACAAGGTCGATAAAAAAATTTATCGAGGGATCCCGGACTTGGTTGCCTTCGCGCCTGCCTGTCAGGCGCCGCGCGCCTGCAGCCATCTGAGCACCAGCGTTTCTTCCTCGTCGAGGCCGGATATCCGGCGTTTGCGCTTGTTGGCCCCGGCCATTTCGTCGAGCAGGCGCCCTTTGCTCCATGCCTCGAACACCAGCGGATGGATGTAGCATTTGCGGCAGACGGCACGGGTATTGCCCAGCCGCTCGGCGACCTTGTCGACGACACTGTTGATCATCCGTTTTTGCTGCGTCTTGCTTTCCGGCAGCTCGGTCCCGGCAAACAGCGACGCCGCATGGATCGTGCCGCCCCAGGTGCGGAAATGCTTTGAGCTGAAATCGGCGCCGGATGCCTCGCGAATATAGCGGTTGACGTCCTCCGAGCGCACCGGGCACCGGTCGCCATTCTCATCGAGATATTGGAACAGCTTCTGCCCGGGCAGGTCCTGGGCGCCGCGCACGATCTTGGCGATGCGGCGATCGACCAGCTTCAGCTTCCATTCCTTGCCCGACTTGCCCTTGAAGGCGAAGCGCAGGCTGGAGCCCGTGATCTCGACATGGCGGTCGCGCAGCGTGGTCAGCCCGAAACTCTTGTTGTCCCGTGCATAGGCGGCGTTGCCGATGCGGATAAGGGTGTTGTCGAGCAACCAGACCACCGATGCGACCACGCGCTCCATCGGCAGACCGTGGCGGCGCAGGTCCGCATCGATCTGCAGCCGCAGCGCGGGCAGGCTTTCGGCGAAAGCGACGAGGCTGGAATATTTGACGCCGTCGCGCTCCTCGGTCCATTGCGGGTGATAACGGTACTGTTTACGGCCGCGCTGATCCCGGCCTGTCGCCTGGATATGGCCGTCCGGATCGGGCGAGATCCACACATCCGTCCAGGCCGGCGGAATGACGATCGCCTTGATGCGGGCAAGGGTCTGCGCGCTGACCGCGCGTCCGTTCGGACCGGCATAGGAAAATCCCTTGCCTTTCCTCAATCGTCGGACGCCGGGATCGGCATCGCTCACATAGCTGAGCGACGCGCGCTCGGCCGAATCTTGCTCACCGTTCCTTCGAGTTTCCTCGTTACGCGTTGAGCGGTCCGAGGACAATTGTGAATGCTGCAACATGCCGGCTCCGCGAATTATCCGTAGATAAAGCCGCTCGCCGATGACTGGTTCCGGATGCAAACGGCGGTGCGCATCATCGACGCCGTCGCGTCACGCTGCCACCGGAATGACGTCGACCGCCTGCTCGCCGACCTGACCACCGGTCGTTTTCAAGACGCCGACGATAGGCGCCACGTCGGAATAGTCGCGGCCGTAGCCGACCGTGATATGGTCGTTACTCGCCCGCATGCCGTTGGTCGGGTCGAACTCCTGCCAGCCGGCGTCGCGTCCGCACCAGGCCTTGACCCAGGCATGCATGGCATCCGCGCCTTCAAGCCGCGGCTTGCCCTTCGGCGGGATCGTGCGCAGGAAGCCGCTGACATAGCCGGCCGGGATGCCAAGCCCGCGCAGGCCGGCGATCATGATATGCGAGAAATCCTGGCAGACGCCGCGTTTCAGCGCAAAGGCGTCGCTGGCCCGGGTCTGCACGGTCGTCGCCTTGCCGTCATAGGTGAAGTCGCGATGAATGCGGTTGCAGAGATCGGCCGCCGTGGCGACGGTTGACCCCGACAAACTGTCCCGCGCATAGGCCGTGATCGCCGCGTCGATGCCTACATGATCGCTGGCGGCGAGGAAATGATGCGGCGCGGACGGCGAGAGTGAGCGCACCAGATCGAGCTCCGACCTCAGCCCGTTTATATCGGGCGAGACATCGAGACCCGGCTCGGGCCGCGACACCGAAACGCGCGCGCTCATTCGGATGTCGAGCGTCTCATGCGCGTCGCGAAAGGCGATCGATGTGACGTTGTTGCCGAAGAAATCGGAAAAATCGGCACGTTCGGCCGGCGACGGCTGGAAGGACAGCGAGGCCGCGATCACGCGCTGCACGCCGGCGATCGTCTGCGGCATGACGCGCACCTGGTGCCGTCCGCCGCCGGCGGCGGCGGCATAGTCGTAATGCAGATGGAGTTTGATGTCGTAGTGCATTAAAGCAATTCCAGCAAAAGTGCGCAGTGGTTTTGCGTCCGGAATTGCGCAAAAACAAAGAGATAGAGCATTGGAGGCGATCCTTTTCGCTGGAAATGCTCTAACCGAAATAGCCTCTGGCGAGGCTGTTGTAGAGAGCGCCGATCTGGCCGGCCAAGTCGTCGAGCACCTTGGCGCTCATATCCGACGGCTCCATGACGGCGATTGCCGTGTTGAGCTGCAGGATTTCCTTGGCGGCGGGCGACATATGCCCCTCGCCGCCGATCGAAGGCAGCATGGCGATCTCGGCCTTCAGCCGCTCGAGCTGGAACAGGATCGAGCGTGGGTTGAGCGGGTCGAGCGCGAGCAGGTCGATCACCGTGCGCCGCCCGGCCTGCACCGGATACTGCCGGCGATGGGTCATGACGCTGTCGCCGATCTCCAGCATCATGTCGAGCGCCCCTTCCGGCGCCCCATTCCTTGTCAGCCGGCTGAGCGTGCCGGCGATCTGGATGCCGCGCTCCAGCCTGCGGCCGATCTCCAGGAAGCGCCAGCCGGTGAAGCGGTACATGTTCTCGTGCAGCAGGCCGGAAAAGCCGGCGAGCTTGCGCAGCATCACCGTCATCGCCCGCGTCGCGTCGTCTCCGGGCGCGACCGTCTCCGCGAATTTGTGGATGGTCTTCGACAGATCCTTCAGCGCCAGCCAGCCGTCGGGAGAGAAGCGGTCGCGAATCTGGCCGGCGCTGTAGACCGCGCTGTCCAAAGTGCCGATCAACCCTGGCGGTATCGCCGTTTCGGCCTCGATGCCGAACGGCTCGAGATAGTCCCTGATATCGGCGAGCAGCGGCATGTCCGGATCGGAGGTCTCGGCAAGCCGCACGTGATAGGCGCGCAGCACGCGCACCGTATCTTCGGAGCGCTCGATATAGCGCCCGAGCCAGGTCAGGTTCTCCGCTGCGCGGCTGGGCAGGCTGCCCGGCATGGTGCGCGTGAATCCGTCATGCTCCTGCGGCAAGAGCGTCTCGCGCTCGACCGGCCTGTCGCTGACCACCCAGACATCGGCCGCCTGGCCGCCGCGCTGCATGGCGATCGCCGTCGGGTCGAGCGAGAATCCGACGCGGGCGAAGCCGCCGGGCATCACCGTCCAGCCTTCCGGTGTGCGCGCCAGATAGACGCGCAGACTGGCGGGGCGCGGCTCAAGCACACCGCCGACGAACACCGGCGTGGTCGAGAGTGTCACCGCTTCCTGGCCGACAAAGCCGGCGCCGTCGGCTTCGATCCGCGCGACAAGCTCCGCCCGTTCCCCCGCCGAAAGCGCCGAACCGAGGCTGGTCGCGCCATCGTCCTCGAAGGCGAGCCGCGTCGACAGCGCCGGGCCGACCACCATATGGTCGATGTTGGCAAGCACGTGGTCGCGTTCGTTCTGCTGCCCGCACCACCAAGTGGCAACGTTCGGCAACGACAGATCTTCAGCTTGCAGTTCCCGCGCGATCCTGGGCAGGAAGGAAAGCAAGGCCCGCGTTTCCACCAGGCCGGAACCCAGCGCATTGACAGCCGAAACGGCGCCGCGCCGGATCGCCTCGACCAGCCCGGGCGTGCCGATCTGCGAGTCCGGCCTGAGCTCCAGCGGATCGGCGAAGGCCGCGTCGAGCCGCCGCCACAGGACGCCGATCGGCAGCAGGCCTGAAACCGTTCGCACCATCAGCCTGCCGCCGGATACGGTCAGGTCCTCGCCTTCGAGCAGCATGATGCCGAGATAGCGGGCGATATAGGCATGCTCGTAATAGGTTTCGTTGAGTGGTCCCGGCGTCAGGATGGCGACACGGCCGCCCGATTCCCTCGCCATGCCGTTCAGCGCATCGCGGAAACGGCGGAAGAAGCCGGCCAGCCGATGCACATGCATCTCGCCATAGATATCCGACAGCGCGCGCGTGGTGGCGACGCGGTTCTCCAGCGCGAAGCCGGCGCCGGACGGCGCCTGGGCGCGATCGCCCAGCACCCACCAGCGCCCGTCCGGGCCACGGCCGAGCTCGAAGGCGACCATATGCAGGAAATGCCCGCTGGCCGGCCGGACGCCTGCGACGGGGCGCAGATATTCGGAGCTCGCCGCGATCAGCCCGGCAGGCAGGATCCCCTTCTCGATCAGCCGGTTCGGCCCATAGATGTCGGCCAGGATGGCCTCGAACAGGTCGGCGCGCTGGACGAGGCCGGCACTGATCTCGGCCCATTCCTTCTCGTCGATCAGCAGCGGGACATGCGCGAGCGGCCATTCCCGCTCATTGGCCCCTGCCTGCTCATAGACGCGGTAATAGACGCCGGCGTCGCGCAGATACTGGTCGGCGCGGGCAAACCGCTGCCCAAGCCGTTCCGCGCCCAGATCGTCGAGCGCGTCGATGAAGAAGCGCCAGGCCGGACGCGGGCTGCCCGACGCGTCGACCATCTCGTCGACGACGCCTTCGATCGGCCGGTAGCGCTCCAGCAGGCCCTGCGCCCGCGGCCTGCCGCCTGCCCGTTTCTGATTCCCCTTGGCCATTGTCGATCAGAATCTCGCCGGCCGCCTGAGGTCAAGGGTCATGGGGAAGTCTTCAGAGGCTTCTTCGTCGCGCAGCACATAGGCGCCCGGCGTATGACCGCGCGGTTCGAACCGGGCAAGCCGCCGCGCTTCGGCCTCGTTGCCGTTGACCGGGAAGGTGTCGTAGCTGCGCCCGCCCGGATGCGCGACATGGTAGACGCAGCCGCCGATCGAGCGCCCAGACCAGCGGTCATAAATGTCGAAGACCAGCGGCGTGTTGACCGGCAGGGCCGGATGCAGGCCGGAGGCCGGCTGCCAGGCCTTGAAGCGCACGCCAGCCACCGCGACCTCGCGGTTGTCGGTGACTTTCATCGGCACGATGCGGCCGTTGCAGACGATGGCGTGGCGCTCCGGATTGAGGCCTTCGGTCCTTACCTGCAGTCGCTCGACCGAGGAGTCGACAAACCGGACAGTGCCGCCGATGGCGCCCTGCTCGCCCATCACGTGCCAGGGCTCCAGCGCCTGCCGCAATTCCAGCTTGACGCCGGCTTGGCTTACCTCGCCGCAGAACGGGAAGCGGAATTCGAGCTGGGCCGCGAACCATTCGGGGCGGAACTCGAAGCCGTTGAGCTTCAAATCCTCCAGCACGTCGAGGAAATCCGCCCAGACATAATGCGGCAGCATGAAACGGTCGTGCAACGAGGTGCCCCAGCGCGCGAAACGGCCGTCGAGCGGGTTCTTCCAGGCGCGGGCGATGATGGCGCGGACCAGCAATTGCTGGGCGAGCGACATGCGCGCATTGGGCGGCATCTCGAAACCGCGGAACTCGACCAGCCCCAGCCGCCCGGTAGGCCCATCCGGCGAGAACAATTTGTCGATGCAGATTTCCGAACGATGCGTGTTGCCGGTGACATCGGTCAAAAGGTTGCGGAACAGCCGGTCGACCAGCCACGGCAAAGGCGCCGCGCCCTTGTCGGGATACGGCACCTGCGCCAACGCGATTTCCAGCTCATAAAGTGAATCGTGCCGCGCTTCGTCGATGCGCGGCGCCTGGCTGGTCGGGCCGATGAACAGGCCGGAAAACAGGTAGGACAGGGACGGGTGCCGCTGCCATTGCAGCACCAGGCTCTTCAACAGATCCGGCCGGCGCAGGAACGGGCTGTCGTTCGGCGTCGCGCCGCCAACCACGACATGGTTGCCGCCGCCGGTGCCGGTATGGCGTCCGTCGATCATGAACTTGTCGGTGCCGAGCCGCGACTGCCGCGCCTCCTCATAGATTGCCGTGGTCGTCGCCACGCAATCCCGCCAGTTGGCGGCTGGGTGGATGTTGACCTCGATGACGCCCGGGTCGGGCGCGACGCGGATGACGTTGAGGCGCGGATCCTGCGGCGGGGCGTAACCCTCGATATGCACCGGCAGGCCGATGGCCTTGGCCGCGTTCTCGGCCGCCGCCACCAGTTCGAGATAGTCTTCCAGCGCCTCGACCGGCGGCATGAACACGCACAGCCGCCCATCGCGCGGCTCGACCGAAAGCGCGGTGCGCACCGCGCCACCGATCTCCGTGATCTCCTGCTCGACGCGATCCTGCTGGCCGGTCGCGGCGGTGAAGGACACGGCCTGCTGGCGGCGCGCCATTTCGTCGGCGCCTTCAGGCTCCGCCGTGGCGGCCCCCGGCAAGATAGCCTCGCGCGCCGGCAGCGGCCCACGCGGCAGCGACGGATCGACCGGCACGATATAGGGAAACTGCGCCGGCGGCACGTAAGGCAGCGTGCCGAGCGGCAGGCGGTAGCCGACCGGGGAATCGCCCGGCACCAGGAACAGGCGGCCGCGCCGCGTCTTCCATTTCTCCGAGCGCCAGCGCTGTCCGGCGGCCTGGCTGTTCCAGCGCTGCACCGGCAGCACATAGCCCGACGGCTTGGTCAGCCCGCGCTCGAAGACGCGCGCCATGCGGCTGCGCTCTTCCGGGTCTTCCAGCTTGGAATTGGACGGATCGACATTGTCCGGCAGCTTGCCTTCCTTGAGCAGCCATTCGCCTGGATCCTCATAGGCCTCGCTGACCATCGCCCTGTCGATGCCGAGCTCGCCGGCGATCGCCTTGAGCAGGCTCTCGGCCTGCTGCGGCCCGACCTTCGCGTCACTCTTTTCGCGTGCGATCAGCGACGGGTCGCTCCATACCGGCTCGCCGTCGGCGCGCCAGTAGAGCGAGAAGGTCCAGCGCGGCAGGCTCTCGCCCGGATACCACTTGCCCTGGCCGTAATGCAGGAAGCCGCCCGGCGCGAAGCGCTCGCGCAGCCGGCGGATGAGCTGGTCCGCCTTGTCGCGTTTGGATGGACCGACGGCCGCCGTGTTCCATTCCGCGGATTCGAAATCGTCGATCGACACGAAGGTCGGCTCGCCGCCCATGGTGAGCCGCACGTCGCCGTCTTTCAGCACCGCGTCGACCTTTTCGCCCAATCGATCGAGCGCCTGCCAGCTTTCGTCCGAGAATGGCTTGGTGATGCGCGGATGCTCGGCGATGCGGTCGACGCGCATGTCGAAGCCGAATTCGACATTGGCGAAGCTCGCCATGCCGGAAATCGGCGCGGCGTTGCGAAAATGCGGCGTCGCCGCCAGCGGCACATGGCTTTCGCCGGTGAGCAGGCCGGAAGTCGGGTCGAAACCGATCCAGCCGGCGCCCGGAATATAAACCTCGCACCAGGCATGCAGGTCGGTGAAGTCGACAGCGGTTCCCGGCGGCCCGTCGAGCGAGACGAGATCGGGTTTGAGCTGGATCAGATAGCCGGAGACGAAGCGCGCGGCGACGCCCAGATTGCGCAGGATCTGGACCAGGAGCCAGCTCGAATCCCGGCACGAGCCCTTGCCGGCGGCCAACGTCTCCTCGGGCGAATAAACACCCGTCTCCATGCGCACGATATAGGCGATCTCGCGCTGCAGCCTTGCATTGAGGTCGACGAGGAAATTGACGGTGTTTGCCGGGCTGCGGTCGATGCTTTCCAGAAATTTCGACAACAGCGGCCCGGTCGGCTCCGGTTTCCGGTAGATGGCGAGGTCTTCCCTGATCTCTTCCGGATAATCGAACGGAAAGGTCTCGGCGCTCTCCTCGACGAAGAAGTCGAACGGATTGTAGACCGTCATGTCGGCGACGAGGTCGACCTCGATCTTCAGTTCCGTCACCGGCTCCGGAAAGACGAAGCGGGCGAGGAAGTTGCCGTAGGGATCCTGCTGCAGGTTGACGAAGTGGTTTGCCGGCTCGACCTTCAGCGAGTGGCTGAGCACCTTGGTGCGCGAATGCGGCGCCGGCTGCAGCCTGATCACCTGGGGACCGAGCACCACCGGCCGGTCATATTTGTAATGGGTCAGGTGATGGACGGCTGCCAGAATTGCCATGGTGCCCCGGAGTTCGGCGTTTCAGTCGCCGAACCCTGACATAAATGCTGGCCATTCTCCAAGCAGAGATGTTGCGCTGCACCTAATTTAAGCAGCGTTGCCAGCTTAGAAAAACGCCTGGATACCCGTCTGCGCCCTTCCGAGGATCAGCGCATGCACGTCATGCGTGCCCTCATAGGTATTGACCGTCTCCAGGTTCTGCGCGTGGCGCATCACATGGTAGCCGATCTGGATGCCGTTGCCGCCATGCATGTCGCGCGCCTGACGGGCGATATCGAGCGCCTTGCCGCAATTGTTGCGCTTGACGATCGAGATCATCTCCGGCGCCATCTTGCCTTCGTCCATCAGCCGGCCGACGCGCAACGAGCCCTGCAGACCGAGCGCGATCTCGGTCTGCATGTCGGCGAGTTTCTTCTGGAACAGCTGCGTGCCGGCAAGCGGCTTGCCGAACTGTTTTCTGTCGAGGCCATACTGCCGCGCCCGGTGCCAGCAATCCTCGGCGGCGCCCATCGCGCCCCAGGAGATGCCGTAGCGTGCCCGGTTGAGGCAGCCGAACGGACCGCCGAGGCCCTTGGCGTTGGGCAGCAGCGCTTCCTCGCCGACCTCGACGCCTTCCATCACCACTTCGCCGGTGATCGAGGCGCGGAGGCTGAGCTTGCCGCCGATCTTCGGCGCGGAAAGCCCTTTCAGGCCCTTTTCCAACACGAAGCCGCGGATCTCGTCCTTGCCGTTATCGCCCTTAAGCTTCGCCCAGACGACGAACACGTCGGCGATCGGCGCGTTGGAAATCCACATCTTGGAGCCGGAGAGCCTGTAGCCATTCGCGGTCTTCTCGGCGCGCGTCTTCATGCCGCCCGGATCGGAGCCGGCATCCGGCTCGGTGAGGCCGAAGCAGCCGATCCATTCGCCCGACGCCAGCTTCGGCAGGTATTTCTTGCGCTGCGCTTCCGAGCCATAGGCATGGATCGGATACATGACCAGCGAGGACTGCACGCTCATCATCGAACGATAACCCGAGTCGACACGTTCAACTTCCCGCGCGACCAATCCGTAGGTCACGTATCCGGCGCCGAGCCCGCCATACTCTTCCGGAATGGTGATGCCGAGCAGGCCCGCCTCGCCCATCTCGCGGAAGATCGACGGATCGGTCTTCTCCTCGGCATAGGCTTCCTCGATGCGCGGCGCCAGCTTGTCGGCGGCGAAGGCGGCAGCGCCGTCACGCACCATGCGCTCGTCCTCGGAAAGCTGGTCCTCGATGAGGAAAGGATCGTTCCACACGAAGGCATTCTTCTCGGCGGCCATGACTCGCTCCCGGTATTTTTTGATGTGCCCGGCTTATCCGCCCGTGCCAGCGAAAAATCAAACAAAATTGCATCACGGATCAATGAGCGTTAGTAATAGATCATGAATGTCCAGCGCCGCCTTCTACCCAATACCGCCGCTCTTGCCGCTTTCGAGGCAGTGGCGCGCCTCGGCTCCTTCACGGCAGCCGCCCGCGAACTCGATCTGACGCAAGGTGCCATCAGCCGGCAGATCAGCTTGTTGGAAGAGCAGTTCGGTCGGCGACTGTTCGAACGCGACAGCCGCAATGTCCGGCTATCGGCCGCAGGCGAGATCTATGCCGAAGCGGTGCGCTCGGCGCTTGGCCAGTTGCGCGACGCAGCACTTGGATTGATGAGCAATCGGCATAGCGGTGTCCTCAATGTTGCGATCCTGCCAACCTTCGGCACGCGCTGGCTGATGCCGCTGATCCCGGATTTCGTCGCCCGCCACCCGGACATCACCATCAACTTCGCCACCCGCATCGGACGGTTCGATTTCGCCCGCGAACGCTTGGACGCCGCGATTCATCACGGCATGCCGGACTGGCCGGAGGCAGACTGCACGCTTTTGGTGCGCGAAACCGTGATGCCTGTGGTTTCGCCCGAATTCCTGGCCGCCCGCGCCATCGCCACGCCGGCCGATATCGGCCGCATGCCGCTGCTGCATATGGCAACGCGCCCCGGCGCCTGGAGCGAATGGTTCGAGCATGAGGGGCTCGATGCGCCGACCGGTCCCGGCATGCAGTTCGAGCAGTTCGGCACCGTCGCCCAAGCCTGCATGGCCGGGCTCGGCGTCGCGCTGTTGCCGGAAATCCTGATCGCCGGCGAACTGCAGCGCGGCCAGCTGGTGCCGGCGCCCGGCCGGCCGATGCAGAGCCGCAGCGCCTATTATCTCGTCG
Organism: Mesorhizobium sp. B2-8-5; assembly: GCF_006440675.2. Taxonomy (NCBI): domain Bacteria; kingdom Pseudomonadati; phylum Pseudomonadota; class Alphaproteobacteria; order Hyphomicrobiales; family Phyllobacteriaceae; genus Mesorhizobium; species Mesorhizobium sp. B2-8-5. Next base: position 2,166,187 of record NZ_CP083951.1, on the reverse strand, counting down.
TGCCGCACGACAAGCGCGGCCATCCGCCGGCCGCCAGTTTTCGCGACTGGCTGTTGGGTCAGATCGGCAAGGAGCCGGCTGTCCTGGCGTGGTAGCTACTTGCGCTTGAGCGCCTCGGCCAATGCCGCACCGAAGGCTCCCTGCGCCGGCCGTTCCGGCTGCCGCTGCGGCGCCGGCGCACGTGGCGCCGGCTTGCCGCCGCCACCGTCGCGCGGCCCGCGCGATACCCCGCCCTCGCCGCCATCCTTGCGCATCGATAGCGCGATGCGCTTGCGCTTGATGTCGACATCGACGACGCGCACTTTCACCACGTCGCCGGCCTTGACCACCTCATGCGCGTCCTTGATGAAACGGTCGGCCAGTTGCGAGACGTGCACCAGCCCGTCCTGGTGCACTCCGATGTCAACGAAGGCGCCGAAGGCCGCGACATTGGTGACGGTGCCTTCGAGCTGCATGCCGGGTTTCAAATCCTTGATGTCGTCGACACCCTCGGCGAAGGTCGCCGTCTTGAAGCCGGGGCGTGGATCGCGGCCGGGCTTTTCCAGTTCGGCCAGGATATCGCGCACCGTCGGCAAGCCGAAGCGCTCGTCGACGAAGACGCGCGGGTCGAGCGCCTTGAGCGCTGCGCTGTCGCCCATCAGGGCGCGCACGTCGCGGCCGCAGGCGGCAACGATCTTCTTGGCCACGCCATAGGCTTCCGGATGCACAGATGAGGCATCGAGCGGCTCGCTGCCATTGGCAATGCGCAGGAAGCCGGCGGATTGTTCGAACGCGCGCGGTCCAAGGCGGGAGACCTTGAGCAGGTCCTTGCGGCTGGCGAACGGCCCGGTCGCGTCGCGATGCGCGACGATCGCTTCGGCAAGCGATGGGCCAAGGCCTGAAACGCGTGCCAGCAGCAGCGCCGACGCCGTGTTGAGATCGACGCCCACGGCGTTCACCGCATCCTCGACCACCGCTTCCAGCGAGCGGCCGAGCCGGTACTGGTCGACATCGTGCTGATATTGGCCGACGCCGATCGACTTCGGCTCGATCTTGACCAACTCGGCCAACGGATCCTGCAGGCGCCTGGCGATGGACACCGCGCCGCGCAGCGAGACATCCAGGCCCGGGAATTCCGCCGCTGCCGTGGCCGAAGCGGAATAGACCGAGGCGCCGGCTTCGCTGACGATGACCTTGAGCGGCTTCGGTCCGGCACCCGCCGGCAGGTCCGCCAGCATGTCGGCCACCAGCTTTTCGGTCTCGCGGCTGCCGGTGCCGTTGCCGATGGAGATCAGCTCCACCTTGTGCTGGCGGATGAGGACGGCAAGTTCGGCCTGCGTGCCGCGCACGTCGTTCTTCGGCGGGAACGGATAGACAGTCGTCGTCGCCACCAGCTTGCCGGTGCCGTCGACAACCGCCACCTTGACCCCGGTGCGGATGCCTGGGTCGAGCCCCATGGTCGGCCGCGAGCCGGCGGGCGCGGCCAGCAGCAGGTCCTTCAGGTTGCGGGCAAAGACATGGATCGCCTCTTCCTCGGCCCGCTCGCGCAGGTCGCGCATCAAATCGAGCGTCAGATGTAGCGACAGCTTGATCCGCCAAGTCCAGCCGGCTACGTCCATCAACCATTTGTCGCCGGGCAGGCTGCCGCCGATCGCATAGGCATTGGCGATCATCCGCTCGACCGGTTTCACCGGCGATTGATCGTCGGCATCGACCTCGATGTCGAGCGACAGCACTTCCTCGTTGCGGCCGCGCAGCATGGCCAGGGCGCGGTGGCTGGGCACGCCTGCCCAGCGCTCGACGTGGTCGAAATAGTCGGAGAATTTAGCGCCCGCTTCCTGCTTGCCGTCGACGACTTTTGCGCGCAGGAAGGCGCGTTCCTTCATATAGGCGCGCAGCTTGCCGACCAGATCGGCATTTTCGGCGAACTGCTCCGACAGGATATCGCGCGCGCCTTCGAGCGCCGCCTTGGCGTCGGCCACCTCTTCGGTGACATAGGCGAGCGCAAGCTCGGCCGGAACTTTCGAGCGATCGGCAAGGATTGCTTCGGCAAGCGGCCCGAGCCCACGCTCCTTGGCGATCTCGGCCTTGGTGCGTCGCTTCGGCTTGTACGGGAGATAGATATCCTCGAGCTCGGCCTTGGTGCCTGCGGCGGCGATCTTCGCCGCGAGCTCCTCGGTCAGCTTGCCCTGTTCGCGGATCGAGCCGAGGATCGTCTCGCGCCGCGCATCGAGCTCGCGCAGATAGGCGAGACGCTCGGAAAGGTCGCGCAACTGCGTATCGTCGAGCCCGCCGGTGGCTTCCTTGCGGTAACGCGCCACGAACGGCACCGTCGCGCCCTCGTCGAGCAGCCCGATTGCCGCCGCGGCCTGCTCCGGCCGCGCGCCGATCTCGGCCGCGATGATTGCTGCGATGCGCTTGATGTCCGATGCCATGCTGGTTCCTGCAGAAAAGAGCGGCGACCATAGGCCGGGATGCCGGCCGCGCCAACCGCGCCGGCTTCATCCAGCGAGGAAGGTCCACAGGAAAGACGCTGAGCCCGGCCGCCAGGCCGGATCAGGCTATTCGGCTCAACGCCGCGAGGAATGCCACGATGTCCTCGTCCAGCTTGTCGTCCACCGGCTCCGGCTGCGACGACATCTTGGCGATGACAACTTCCGCCTTCGGATTGACGTAGAGCCACTGGCCGTGGATGCCGATGCCGCAGAAGGCGCCGCTGTCATTGCCGGTCTGGTACCATTTGTTGCGGTAGCGCCCCTTCGGGAACAGGAACGCCATCGTGCCGCGCTGCCAGGCTTCATGGCTGCCGCCGGTGGCGACCGTGTCGCGCACCCAGGCCTCCGGGACGATGCGGCGGCCATTGGCCGTGCCGCCCTGCCGCACCATCTCGCCGATACGGGCAAGGTCGCGCGGCGTCATCGACATGCCACCGGCGGTGCGCGCCGTGCCTTCCATGTCGACCGTCACCGACATTTCGCTTGCGGCACCGAGCGGCTGCCACAGTTTCTCGCTGAGCAATTGGCTGACGCGCTTGCCGGAAGCGCGCTCGACCAGGATGCCGAGCACATCGGAATTGGGCGAGCGGTAGCGATAGGTCTGGCCGTGCGGCTCGGCAAGGCGCTGGATCGTCGTCAGGAACGCCGCGAGGCTCTCCGACCCGCCGCCGGGGTTCCACAACGTCGAGCGGCGGTAGCGGGCGAAAGCGCTCTCCGGATCGAGATAGGCTTCCTCGAAATCGAGGCTGACCGTCATGTCGAGCACGTTGCGCGCGCTGGCATCGCCATAGGCCGAGCCCCTGGCTTCGGGAATGTATTCTGTAACCGGCGCGCTGGGGTCGAACACTCCTTCGCCCTCCAATATGCCCGCCAGGATCGCCGTCACCGACTTGCTGATCGAAAAGATGATGTGGCGGGCTCCGAACGGCATATGCGGCGCCGACCAGTCGCCGACCAGCTTGCCCGCCTTGAGGATCGTCAGCCCGTCCGTGTCGGAACGCTTCAGGAAGCTCTCGACGGTTTCGCTGCCGCCGGCGAGCGGTATCTTTTCCTCAAGCAATGCGCCGAGCGATTTCGCCTGCTCCTCGCCGCGGGGCGCCGCCGCGACATGCGCGCTTGGCACCAGTTCGCCGACATTCTGGAAGGACCATCGGTTGAACGGTGCCAGCCGCCAGGTTTCGAGCCGCACATCCTTGCGGGCAAAGCCGTACTGGGCCTCGAACGCGGTCTTGCCGGTCATGACACTCTCCCGGATTTTACTTGCGGTTTCAGGCCAGAGCGGCGGCGATGGCGTGCACCGCCTTCTGCGTCGCCACCGAATAGGCGGAGTTGACGAAATCCGGATAGGTCGAAAGCTTCACCACGACCATCCTGTGTTCCCAGCTCATATGGATCAATTGGCCGAACACGCCGCGGCACATCAGCGAGCGCGAGCGCGAATCCTCGATCCAGAACTGGTTGCGGTAGCTGCCGTCAGGCAGGCTCGGGCTGAAATTCGGCCCATGCTTGCCGGTGCGTGTCGCCTCGATCCACTCGGCCGGGATCACGCCGCCGCCATTGTCGAGGATCAGTTGTCCGAAGCGGCCATAGTCGCGCAGCGTCGCGTTGAAGCCGCCATCGGCCAGCGCGTAGCCGGCGCTGTCGACGGTGAAGCAGGCGCTCTCGTCGGCGCCGAGCTTCTGCCAGAGTTCTTCCGAGACGAGCTGCGCCAGTCGCTTGCCGCTCACCCGTTCCGTGATGAAGGCGAGCACGTCGGTCTCGATCGAGCGGTATTCGAAGGCCTCGCCATGCGGGCGCACTCTGTCCTTCAGCCGCAGGATCAGCTCGAACAGGTGCGACGGCCAGGCGAAGTCCGGATCGCTGCCCGGCGGGATCGGCTTCCAGCCGGTCGCGACGTCGACCTGGCCGATCTCGGAATATCGGTCGGTGTATTCCTCGGAAAAGCGCACGCCCGTCGTCATGTCGAGCACGTGCTGCACGGTGGCGCCGGCCCAGCCAGTCTCGCCGAGTTCCGGCAGATAATCGGTGACCAGCTTGCCGGGATCGATCAAGCCGCGCCCGACCAGGATGCCGCACACCGCGCCGGTGACCGATTTCGCCATCGACTGCGACAGATGCAGCGTGCGCTCGTCCATGCCGTTGAAATAGCGTTCATAGGCGATCTTGCCGTCCTTCAGCACCAGGAAGCCGTCGGCATAGGTTTCGTCGAGCAAGCCGGCGAGCGTCGTCGGCGCCCCGTTGCTGTCCACGACAGCCAACCCATCGAGGTCGACTTCGTTGCGCTCCAGGCGATGGCGATGGCCGCTGCCGCGCCAGACCTCGACCGTCGGCAGGAATTCGCGGATGTGCTGGAAGGCCCAGCGGTTCCAGGGCGGCCGGTCCCAATCGAGCTTCGGTGGCACCAGCTTCGGCGGCGAGCCCTGCATGATCGGCGGCCGCGGCTCGGAGTTGCGATAAGATGTCATAGTGTCCTCCCGGCAGACACAAGAAAGGGAGGCCGGAGCCTCCCCTCCTTCATGCGTTCCGGCAAAATTATTTGCGTAGGTTGGTCCAGATCTTGTTGTAGATCTCCACCACGTCCGGCGAGCACGGCGGCACGAATTCCGGCGTCGGCGAACCGGCCGGAGGGCTGATTTCCGGCGAGTTGGCGAATTCCGTAGGCAGGAATTTGTGGCTGCCGGCGATGCCATTGTCGTAGCCGGCGAACTCCGAGATCAACGCCGCGTTCTCGGGCGCCATGACGAAGTCCTGGAACAGCTTGGCGTTGTCGAGGTTCTTGGCGCCCTTCAGCACCGCGACATTGTCCATCCAGCCTTCGATGCCTTCCTTCGGATAGGCATACTTGATCGCCGGTATCTTCTGGCGCGAACGGTAGCTGGCGCCGTTCCACTGCTCCGACACGATGACGTCGCCGGAGGTGATCTTGGTGATGGTATCATAGCTGAAGGTCTTCCACGACGGCTTGGCGGCCATCAGTATGTCGTTGACTTTCTTCAGGTTGGCCTTGTCGGCGCCGCAGCGCGGCACGCCGGCGTAGCGCTCGGCCGCGTGCATGACGGTGTTGACGTCGTCGAGCACATTGATCTGGCCCTTGAGCTCGTCCGGCGGGTTGAACAGGATCGCCAGCGTATTGATGTCGCCCTTGAACTTGTCCATGTTGACCGAGAACGCCGTCGTGCCGAACTGCCACGGCGCGGTGTAGTGCCGGCCGGAGTCCCAATAGACGTCGACGAAGCGCGGATCGATGTTCTTGCCGTTCGGCATCGCGTTGGGCTCGGTCTTTTCGAGCAGGCCCTCTTCGACCATAATCTTCACGGTGTAGTCCGACGGCACGACGATGTCGTAACCGGAATTGCCGGCACGCACCTTGGACAGCATGGTTTCGTTGGAATCGTAGTCGTCCAGCGTCACCTTGACGTTGTACTGCTTCTCGAACTTTTCGATCAGCTTCGGGTTGGTGTAGTCGCCCCAGTTGTAGATATGCAGTTCGCCGTCGGCGAGCGCTGGCACTGCCGATAGCAGAACGGCCGCGGAAACGGCCGCCATCAGTTTTGCAGACATTTTATGTTCTCCTTGCCTTCCCATTGTTGTGTTGGAGCCCCTTGTCATTTTGCGCGCCGTCGCGCGATCAGGAACGAGACCGAGACGAACAGGATCGACACCAGGAGCAGGATGGTGGAGATGGCGTTGATCTCGGGCGTCATCGGTCGTCGGATCTGGTTCCAGATATAGAGGGGCAGCGTCGTCTGGCCGGGGCCGGCGACGAGCTGCGTGATGGTGAAATCGTCGAAGGAAACGATGAAGGCAAGTGCCGCGCCCGACATGATGCCGGGGACCAGCAGCGGTAGCGTGATGCGCCTGAAGGCATTCCACGGTGTCGCATAGAGGTCCGCCGCCGCATATTCCAGCGTCAGGTCCATGTCCTCCAGCCGCGCCCTGATCGGCATATAGGCGAAGGGGATGCAGAACACGGTGTGGGCGAGGATCAGATTGCCGATGCCGAAATTGAGCCCGAGCGTGCCGGCGATCAACGCGAAGAAGGAAAGCGTCGCCACCGCCGTGATGATCTCCGGCACCATCAGCGGCAGGTTGATGACCATGAAAGCGGCCGCCAAGCCGCGCCACGGTTTCACCCGCGTCATGCCGATGGCTGCCAGCGTCGCGCAGATCGTCGAAACGATCGTCGCGGTCACCGAGATGATCAGCGTGTTGCGCGCCGCGCTGTGGAACTCCTCGTTGCGCAGCGCGCTGCCGTACCAGTTGAGCGTGACGCCTTCCCAATGCGTGACCAGCGAGCCGCTGTTGAACGAGAAGATCATCAGGATCAGCACCGGCACGTAGAGCACCAGCAGGCAGATGATGGCGATCGAGCGGAAGCCCGGCTGGTCCTTGATGTCCATGACGCGGGGCTCAGCCATGCTGCACTTTCCCCGACGTGTTGCGGACATAGAAGAACAGCGCCACCAACACCGCCGCCATCAGGATCAGCGCCTGCGCGCAGCCGAGCGGCCAGTTGCGCCCCGAGCCGAATTGCTGCGCGATGAGATCGCCGATCATCAGGTGGACGCCGCCGCCCAGGATCAGCGGCGTCACATAGGCGCCGAGCGCCGGGATGAAGACGAGCAGGCAGCCGGCGATGATGCCGGGCTTCGACATCGGGATGATCACCCGCCACAGCACCTGCCGGCGCGTCGCGTAAAGATCATACGCGGCTTCGATCAGCCGGAAGTCGAGTTTCTCCAGGCTCGAATAGAGCGGCAGCACCATGAACGGCAGGAAGGCGTAGAGCAGGCCAAGCTGGATGGCGAAATTGGTGTAGAGCATCGTGATCGGCTTATCGATCACGCCGAGCGCCAGCAGCGCGTTGTTGATCAGGCCCTCGTCGCGGATGATGAACATGATCGCCAGCGTGCGGACCAGAAGGTTCGACCAGAACGGGATGGTGATCAGAAGCACCCACCAGTTGCGCTGCGCCGGCGGCCGGGTCGCCATGAAATAGGCGGTCGGGAAACCGAGCAGCAGGCAGATCACCGTCGTCACCACCGCGAACAGGAAGGAGCGCAGGTAGATGATCAGGAAATCCGACGTGAACTGCAGCGTGTCGTCGAAAATGTCGCGTTGGAACAGGAAGTTCAGATAGGCATCGGTCGAGAACTGCCACTGCACGCCGCCATAGGGCGCGGCGACCAGGAACGAATAGACGCAGATGATGAGGAGCGGCAGCACGCCGAATATGCCGATGATGATCAGCGCCGGCAGCGACAGCAGCCGGTTGCGCCGCGCGCTGGTTTTCACCGCCTGGGCTTCGAACAACGCGGCCTTGGAGAGCGTGGTCGGGGAGAGCGTGGCTGTCGTCATCAGTCTTTCAGGACGCGGGCGGCGTCCTCCTCGAACTGGATGCCGACCTTCGCGCCGGTCTCGTAGGTGACCGGCGCCGAGCGGCTGTTCTGGTGGCGCACGATGAAGTTCTCGCCGCCGTCGAGCTTGACATGATAATGCGTGTCGGTGCCGAAATAGACGATGTTGGAGAGCGTCCCGGCGACCGTGCCCTTGGCCGGATCGGGTACCAGGTCGGCGTGCTCGGGCCGCACCACCAGCGTCACCTCGCCGGTCGGATCGAAGCCTTCCGGATAGCCCGCGGCGATCGTCGCGTTGCTGGCGAACTTGACCGTCGCCACGCCCGGCTTTTTCGACACCACAGTGCCAGGCAGGAAATTGGTTTCGCCGATGAAGTCGGCAACGAAGCGTTCGGCCGGCCGGTCGTAGATGTCGCGCGGCGTGCCGACCTGCAGGATCTTGCCGGCCGACATGACCGCGATGCGGTCGGACATGGTCAGCGCTTCTTCCTGGTCATGGGTGACGAAGATGAAGGTGATGCCGGTTTCGTTCTGCAGCCGCTTCAATTCGATCTGCATTTCCTTGCGCAGCTTGTAGTCCAGAGCAGAAAGCGGCTCGTCGAGCAAAAGCACCTTCGGCTGCGGCGCCAGCGCCCGGGCCAGCGCCACGCGCTGCTGCTGGCCGCCCGAAATCTGGCTGGTGCGGCGCGCCTTCAGCGCCTCCATCTTGACCAGCTTCAGCATCTGGGCGACGCGCGCTTCGGTCTCTCCTTTCGGCTTGCCGAGCATTTCCAGCCCGAAGCCGATATTCTGCGCCACCGTCATGTGCGGGAAGAGCGCGTAGCTTTGGAAGACAGTGTTGACCGGGCGCTTGAAGGGCGGCAGCGGCGCGATGTCGCGCCCGTGCAGCAGTATCTCGCCGGCGGTCGGGAAATCGAAGCCGGCAATCAATCTCAGCAGCGTCGTCTTTCCGCATCCGGACGGGCCGAGCAAAGTGAAAAACTCGTTTTCGCGGATCGACACCGACACCGTGTCGAGAGCGGCTACCTGGTTTTCGCCGGTGCCAAAGACCTTGCGAACACCGCGAACTTCAATCGCGTTCTTACCCGGTTGTTCCGGCACGATTACCCCATTGAGAGAGCCTGCTCTTGTCGGCAGGTGTGTTCCTGTTTGATTGTCACCACAAGCCGGTCGGCTTGGCAACTGCGGAGCAGTGACTCGATCCGAGTCCCTATTCAATTAAGCAATTCCTATGCCATCGTTAGGCTTGGTAGGTGATCTTGCCCCCGCAGATGGTGGTCACCGGACGCACGGTGTGCAGCGCTTCCGGCGCGGTCGCCTCGATATCAGCCGACAAAACGACGATATCGGCAAGATATCCGGTTTTGAGGCGACCCTTGCGATCTTCCATGAACTCCGCATAGGCGCCCTCGACGGTGTAGCCCTCGATTGCTTCCTGCAGCGAGAAGCTCTGGTCCGGCATGCCTTCTGCCCAAGGCTTGCGCATCACTGCCGCCTGGATGGACAGGATCGGATCGACCGGCGAGACCGGCCAGTCGGACGCGAACACGACGCGCGCCCCGGCATTTTTCAGCGTGCGCCAGGCATAGCTCAGCGCCCACTTGTCGCGGCCGATGCGCGAGATCGTCGGCTCCATCGGAAAGTTCAGCGCGCCCGGCGGATGCGCCGGCTGCATCGACGCCAGAACGCCGAGTTCGGCGAAGCGCCGCACGTCGGAGGCCGTGATCACCTCGATATGCTCGATGCGATGCCGGCTGTCGCGCCTGCCGTTCTTCTTGAGCGCCGCCTGGTAGCCGTCGAGCACCGCCCGTACCGCGCCGTCGCCGATCGAATGCACGGCGATCTGCAGGCCGCGCCTGTCGGTCTCGACCGCCACTTCGGCGAAATGCTCCGGCGAAAACAGTGGTTCGCCGCGCCATCCGGGACGGTCGGCATAGTCGTCGACCATCACCGCCGTCCAGGAATCCAGCACGCCGTCATAGAAGACCTTGACCATACCGGACGACAGCAATTCCGAATTGTAGCTCGCGGCCATCCGCGAGGCTTTTTCCAGCATGTCCAGCTTCATGAAATTCTTGAAGTGGAACGGGATCTTGGTGCGGCAAAGCAGCCGTCCCTCTTTTTCCAGCCCGGCCAGCAGCTCGAGCTGGTAGAGATTGCCGTCCATGTTCTGGATCGAGGTGATGCCATGCTTGGCGCACCATTCAAGGCCGCGATGCATCAGGTCGCGATCGGCCGCCAGTTCCTTCGCCGAAGGATAAGGATCCGGCTCGGCGCCCTCGAGGCCAAGCCGCGTCCGGCTTGCCCCGTAATGGTCGAGGAGCGGCCCGAAGGCCTCGCCTTCGCGCAGCTCGCCCGCGGCAAGTCCGTCGGCGCCCATGACGATCTCGTTGCCCTGTCCGACCTGCCTGCCATGCAGCAGCCCGGCCTCTTCCAGCGCCTTGGTGTTCGCCCACATCGTGTGGTGGTCCGAAGCCGACATGGCGAAGGGACGGTCGGGAATGATGCGGTCGAGATCGTGGCGCGTCACCGGCTCCGGCAGGATCGCGTAATCGACGCCGGCCCCGATCAGGAGCCTGGCGTCGGGGCGCCTGGCGGCGAAATCCTGGATCGCATCGCGCAGCGCGTCGAAGCCGTGCACGCCCGCCAGATGCAGGTTATCGAGCTCGGCCGCGCCGCCGAAGAGATGCATATGCGCTTCGATGAAGCCTGGCAGGACGGAGCTGCCCTGGGCGTCGACAACCTTTGTCGCCGATCCCTTGAGCTCTTCGATGGAAGCGCGGTCGCCGATGGCAATGATGACGCCGTCCTTGACGGCAACAGCCTCGGCGGCGGGATTGTCATCGTCCATGGTCAGCACTCGGCCGTTGACGACCACCAGATCCGCACCACCATCCGCAACCGACATCGCGACTCCACATTTTGCTGAGGGATCGACAACGCCACGTCCGACGAGCCGCCGCTCCACCGGGCGACGCCGTGAACAAAAGCCGATGCCGATGCGCCGTCTTCGAAATTCCCCTTGTTATCGTGGAAGACAGCGTGGATAAAGAATGCGACTGTTTATTCGCGTTTGTCAACAGCCGGAATCTGGAATGTATAGTGGACTGCACCGCGCGCCGATGGTGAGGCCGGGCGGGGAACGGGGGCAACGAGCAGTGAAGCGCAGTCTCGACCGCAAGACCAAGATAGCGCTCGAACCGCGCAAGCAGCCGCGGCAGCAACGGTCAAGCAAGGTGGTCGACAGGATTCTCGACGCGGCGCTGATCCTGACGCGCGAGCAAGGAACCAGAACGCCGACGACGCTCGCCATCGCGCAGCGCGCGGGCTTGTCGGTCGGTTCGGTTTATCAGTACTTTCCCAACAAGGAGGCCATTCTTCTGGACCTGGCCCGGCGCTGGCTGTCGTCTTTTCCCAAGGTCATCCAGAAGCGCATCGACGTCCCCCGGCCAACCGACCGCGACGAATTTCGGCGCGAAGTGCGCAAGCTCTTCATCGACACGTCCAGGCTCTATCTCGACAACGCCACGTTGATGCCGGTGATCGAGGCCATATCCGGCAATGCCGACCTGAGGCCGATCCAGGACGAATATGACAAGGAGATCATCGCCCTCTACGCCGCCTGGCTGCAGCATGTGAATCCGGCTCTCGAAGACAAGATCGCCAGCCGGCTCGGCGTGCTGATGATGGAAGTCGGCCATGTCTGCCGGCTTGTCGGGCTGAAGAAGGACCGCAGGACATTCGACCTCATCGAGGACGATGTGGAAGCCATGTGGCTCGCTCTGGTGACCCCCCATCTCAATCTCGACTGAATTTCGCACCTCCAACTGATTTCGCACTTCCAGGGGAATTTCTATGAAAACTGTCTATTCGCCGCTTCATGCCGGCCATTCAGGCCAGATGGAACTGGTCACATCGGCGATCGTGCCGGGTTTCGAGAAGCCGTCGCGGGCCGAATTCATCAGGGCGCGGGTGGAGAGCGAGAAGCTCGGGCCGATCATCGGACCGACCGAACACGACCTCGCCGCCGCCAAACGCGTGCATGAAGCCCATTATATCGACTTCCTGCCGACGGTGTGGCCGGAATGGGTTGCCGCCGGCTTCAAGGGCTCGGCCATGGGCTTCACCTGGCCGACGCGCGGCCTGCGCGGCGACGTGCCGCCGAAGCGCGTCGATGCCTTGCTCGGCTATTATTCCTTCGACGCCGGCGCCACCTTCGTCGAAGGCACCTGGGCGGCGATCAAGTCCTCCTATGACGTCGCGCTGACCGCCGCCGCACTGGTCAAGGGCGGCGAGCGCACCGCCTTCGCGCTCTGCCGCCCGCCCGGCCATCACGCCGGCGCTGCCTTCATGGGCGGCTACTGCTTCATCAACAACGCCGCCGTCGTCGCGCAGTGGTATCGCGATCAGGGCGCCAAACGCGTCTCGATCCTCGATGTCGACTACCATCACGGCAACGGCACGCAGGAGATCTTCTACCGCCGCGGCGACATCCAGGTCCTCAACCTGCATGGCGACCCGATGGTCGAGTATCCCTTCTTCCTCGGTCATGCCGACGAGCGCGGCGAAGGCGAAGGCGAAGGTTTCAACGTCAATTACCCGATGCCCTTCGGCACCAACTGGGACGGCTGGAGCGCGTCGCTGGAGGACGCCTGCGCCAGGCTCGCGGCCTACGCCCCCGATGTCGTCATCGTCTCGCTCGGCGTCGACACTTTCGAGAAGGATCCGATCAGCCAGTTCAAGCTGAAGAGCGAGGACTATCCCAAGATCGGCCGCCGCATCGCCAGGCTCGGCCTGTCCACTCTGTTCGTCATGGAGGGCGGCTACGCCGTCGAAGAGATCGGCATCAACACCGTCGGCGTGCTGACCGGCTTCGAGGATCGCTAATGCGTGTCGCGCAAAAGTGTGCAGCGGTTTTGCGATAACGACATGCATGAAAACAAAGCCTTAAAGCGCGTCGCCTGAATCCGTTCCACAGTACACGACTCATTGGGTTTTGATGGTCTTAGGGAAAGTGCTGAGCCATGCGGTTAGAGCGTTTTGGGGTGAGAAGTTGATCCATGCCCTGAGGGCGTCTAGTCCGATGCGGAACCATGACTTTTCGCGTCGGCCGTGGGCCTTTCGCTTGATGGCCTTCATACCCATGGTTTGGGTTGCACATCGATAGGCCCATGTGATTGCGATGGCGAGAATGGCTGTCAGGGTATCGATCTTGTCTGGCGCGGTCATTCTGGTGTCTTCGATGTTGAAGCCGCGGGTCTTGGCATCGCCGAACAGGCATTCGACGGCCCAACGGCTCTTGTAGGCTATGATGGCGGCCTTGGCGTCCTGGCTGTTGGTCATGACGATGAGCCATTCGCCCTGCTGGCCTTTTCTGCCGTCGATCCATTTGGCAGCGAAGGATAAACGGACGGATGCAGCCGGCAGGCCGGCCTCAAGCGTCGTGACGCTGCGGCTCTTGCGGCGCTTTCTCAGCAGGGTCTGGAGTGTCCAGAGCTTTCCATCGGCCAGGGCGACGCACTGGCCGACCTTGACGCGAATGGCAAACGGGACCTTGTTTTGCATCAGGAATTTGACCCAATCGGCGCCGATGAACTCGCGGTCGGCGAGCAGCAGTTCGATCGAAGCCGCGCCGAACAGGTCGAGATAGCGCCGCATCAACTCGATGCGCTGGTGCGTGTTGCTGTTGCCCTGGTGGTCGAGCACCGTCCACAGCAGCGGTACGCGAAAGCGTCGCGTCACGATGGCCAGCATGAGAATGTTGATGTCCTTGCAGCCGACCTTCCAGCTGGTGCGGTCGAGCGCCAGGCATTTGGGCCGCGACAGGTTCAGCATGCGCACGACGAGCTGCGCGACGAGTGCCTGATCCAGCCGGATCGACTGGAAGAAGCGCTGCAGGCGGCGATAGTTCGACCCGTGTTGCGCGGCCCCCGGAAACTGGCTCGCCACATGGCTCAGATTGACCGTGCGGCCTTGAACCATGCCGATGATCAGAACCGCGAGTGTTTCCAGGCGCGAATTGCGCAGTGCAAAATGACGGCTTAGGGTCTCGATGAGGGCGGTGTGAATCGTGGTCGGCATCGGCGGATCCTTTTGGCGAAGAATCCTCCAATCAAATCACTTCAAGCCGTCCTCACCCTTGCGTCGTGTACTGTGGAATCCGTTCACAGTACACGACTCATTGGGTTTTGATGGTCTTAGGGAAAGCGCTGAGCCATGCGGTTAGAGCGTTTTGGGGTGAGAAGTTGATCCATGCCCTGAGGGCGTCTAGTCCGATGCGGAACCATGACTTTTCGCGTCGGCCGTGGGCCTTTCGCTTGATGGCCTTCATACCCATGGTTTGGGTTGCACATCGATAGGCCCATGTGATTGCGATGGCGAGAATGGCTGTCAGGGTATCGATCTTGTCTGGCGCGGTCATTCTGGTGTCTTCGATGTTGAAGCCGCGGGTCTTGGCATCGCCGAACAGGCATTCGACGGCCCAACGGCTCTTGTAGGCTATGATGGCGGCCTTGGCGTCCTGGCTGTTGGTCATGACGATGAGCCATTCGCCCTGCTGGCCTTTTCTGCCGTCGATCCATTTGGCAGCGAAGGATAAACGGACGGATGCAGCCGGCAGGCCGGCCTCAAGCGTCGTGACGCTGCGGCTCTTGCGGCGCTTTCTCAGCAGGGTCTGGAGTGTCCAGAGCTTTCCATCGGCCAGGGCGACGCACTGGCCGACCTTGACGCGAATGGCAAACGGGACCTTGTTTTGCATCAGGAATTTGACCCAATCGGCGCCGATGAACTCGCGGTCGGCGAGCAGCAGTTCGATCGAAGCCGCGCCGAACAGGTCGAGATAGCGCCGCATCAACTCGATGCGCTGGTGCGTATTGCTGTTGCCCTGGTGGTCGAGCACCGTCCACAGCAGCGGTACGCGAAAGCGTCGCGTCACGATGGCCAGCATGAGAATGTTGATGTCCTTGCAGCCGACCTTCCAGCTGGTGCGATCGAGCGCCAGGCATTTGGGCCGCGACAGGTTCAGCATGCGCACGACGAGCTGCGCGACGAGTGCCTGATCCAGCCGGATCGACTGGAAGAAGCGCTGCAGGCGGCGATAGTTCGACCCGTGTTGCGCGGCCCCCGGAAACTGGCTCGCCACATGGCTCAGATTGACCGTGCGGCCTTGAACCATGCCGATGATCAGAACCGCGAGTGTTTCCAGGCGCGAATTGCGCAGTGCAAAATGACGGCTTAGGGTCTCGATGAGGGCGGTGTGAATCGTGATCGGCATCGGCGGATCCTTTTGGCGAAGAATCCTCCAATCAAATCACTTCAAGCCGTCCTCACCCTTGCGTCGTGTACTGTGGAATCCGTTTCAGCGCGACGCGCTTTAAGCCAATCCCCGTCAAGGAGATACGCCCTTGGATGCAACCGGGGGCGTATTTTTGCGACCCCGCCGCGAAATCATCGGCTCAATTCGACTGTGAAATCACCGCCAAGTAACGCGAAGACCGGCTGCTGAGTCGCAAAGCGAGTCCACCGGATTCGATTTTGTCAAATCGCGTTTGATGTCGGATTCATCTGCGGGTAGATTAGACCCGAATCAGCCGGTCCATGGGGGGCGCGGCGACCACCCAAAGTCTCAAGTTCCGGCGCCAGGCTGGTACCAGACGCGGACGGTTTCGCGTTCCCTAGAGGGATTCGGCGCGGTTGGGCGCCGTTCGCGCCCGTGGGTGTGTCTTCGTAAACGTGACGCGTTTCGGGTCCGGCCGCTGGTTTTGCCAGCACCGGGCACAAGGATCGATTCCGGCAAGAATCCAAGAATTAAAATGAGCAGTTCCGCCGCGCTTCTCCAACCCGACGCTTCAGGCTCGCGCCTGACATCGCGCGGCGATCTCACCAGTTTCTTCATGCAGCTTGCCGCCGATATCAGCGCCGACAGCTACATGCTGGTCGCCATCGTGCACGACCAGGACCGCAACGATGCGCGCATCGTCTCCTCGAACTGGATCTTCGACGGCATAGAGCTGATCGGCAAAAGGCTGATTGCCAACCTGGCGCTGGGCCCCTTGACCGTGGCGCCGGGCGTACGCCCGAAGCCGCTGGTGGCGGCGCACGCGCCCGACGCCGGCGCATTGCTGACCGGCGAGGAAGCCCGCCTGCTCGACGTGCTCGGCCACGCCGAAATCTATTCGTTGCGGCTCAATGTCGGCCGGCAGCGCCTGTTCGTGCTGTTCTCAGCCGCCGAGGCGGGCAAGATCGACCTGGCCGCCCTGATGAAGGCGCAGATCAAATGCTGCTATGCGCTTTCCAGCATTCCGCAGCTGATCGCCGCGGCGTCCATGCAGGATCCGCTGTCGGACCGCGAGCGCGAATGCCTGTTCTGGGTTTCGGAAGGCAAGACCACCGACGAGGTGGCCGTCATCCTCGGTGTCTCGTCGAACACCGTCAACAGCTACATCACGCACGCCATCCAGAAGTTCGCGGCCAGCAACCGCGCGATGGCGATCGCGACCGCGATCAGGAGCGGCATCATTTGAAGCACGCACAGGTCAAAGAGGCCGCCGCGGCCCTTTTCAACGATCAATGCAATCCGTTCGGCGCCTTCTCGCTCGGCTCGGAGACCCATCACGCGGTCACCATTCCGGATGCCGTGCGTCGCTGCCGCTGGATCGCCGTCGATATCAACGCCTCGGCCTTCGGCCTCTATTTCGTCAGCCCGTCGCCCGAGCGCGCGCGTCTCGTGGCGTGTTTCGATTCCGACTATCCCGGCACCGCGGTCGCGACCAAATTCATCTCCGGCGCCAATGGCGAGGATATGGTGCGCCACAGCCGCATCTCGACGGCGCCGCGCTGGTGGGCCGACGACGGCGCCGCCGGATCGCGGCACGCCTTTCAGCCGCTCGCCTGGGCCGAGCCGACCGCGCCGCTGGCGCCCGGCACCAACGGCATCGCCTTTCCGGTGCATGCCGATCGCGGCCAATGCGGGCTGGTCGTCTTCCTGGGCTCGGAGATCGCGCTGTCCGACGACATGCTGTGCGAGATCCATGCCCGCTCCTTCGCGCTTTTCGCGGCGGTCGCCCGCATCCGCCCCGGCGACACCGGCAGGACGCGCTCGATCTCCAAGCGCGAACTCGAATGCCTCAAGCTGACCGCCAACGGCAACACCAGCGAGGAGATCGCCAAGCTCCTCAAGCTCTCGGTGCATACCGCCAACCAGTACCTCACCCAGTCGACGCAGAAGCTCAACGCGGTCAACCGCAACCAGGCGGTCGCCAAGGCGTTGCGGCTCGGCCTGATCGAATAGCTACACAGCCGCGGCGCTGTAAACGCGCTGCAGCGAGATTGGCACGGCTGCAATCAAATCGTCAGGGGAATGCGAGCGGCTCGGTCCTGCGGATGCGAGCCTCTTCGATCGCGTCCTCGAGCAAGGCCGTGTTGTGCTCGGGCGTCTCGCCGGGCTTCTCGAACGACACGTAGTTGACCACCACGGACGCCTCGTGCTCGGTCAGCGTCAGCTGGAAATAGACCGTCACGCCGCGCGGGCGCAGCTCGAGATCGAGCACGATGCGCGGGCTGCCGCTCCAGTCGACATGCGCCTCGCCCCCATGGCCGAGCCGCAGCTTGCCCGGCCGGAAGTAAAGCTCGGCCGCCGAGTCCACCAGGTCCGAGAGGCAGGCGAAATGCTCGAGCCGGATGAAGGCGATATAGTCGGCAACGTCGATGAGCCTCAATTCGCCCACCACGGGCTCGATGGCGCTGGCGACGATCAGCTCGCGGGAGTTGGCGTGTGGTTGCCGGTCCATGGATTAGCGGCGTCCGTTCATTGGGTTGCTTTGCGCGTGGCCTTCTTCGAGTAGACGATCCGCACCAACTCGGCGACGGCCTGGTAGAATTGCGACGGGATCACGCTATCAACCGAAACTTGCTTGTACATGGAGCGCGCGAGCGCCACGTCCTCGAAGATCGGGATGTTGTTCTCCCTGGCGATCTCGCGGATCTTGAGCGCCACCAGGTCCTGCCCCTTGGCCAGCACGATCGGCGCGGAATCTTCCTCCCGCACATATTTCAGCGCGATCGAATAGTGCGTCGGGTTGGCGATCACCAGCGTCGCGCGCGGCACGGCCGTCATCATGCGCTTGCGCGCCCGGTCGCGCGCCAGCGAGCGCAGCCGCGACTTGACGATCGGATCGCCTTCCGACTGCTTCATCTCGTCCTTTACTTCCTGTTTGGTCATGCGCAGGTCGCTCCGCCAGTGGAAACGCGACCAGACGATGTCGACCACCGCGATCAGCCCCATGACGAAGACGATCGCCACCAATATGTCGACGAAGATGCCGCGTATGACCAGACCGAACGAGACCGGATTGGTGATCATGCCGGCGAGCAGCTTGCGATGATCTTCCGAGAGCGTGAAGGTCAACACCGCGATAGCGAAGCCGAGCTTGGCCAGCGACTTCAGGAATTCGACCCACCCCTGCACGCCGAACATCCGGCTCCAGCCCTTGGCGATCGAGATGCGCGACAGCTGCGGCCTGATCCGCTCGCCGACGATTTGCGGCATGTTCTGGAACACCGAGGCGCCGATGCCGGCAACCGTCAGCAGCACCAGCAGGCTGACGACGGCGCCGCCGATCTCGACCATGACCTGCTTGTAGAGCGAAATGACGTCGGTCTCGGTGTCCATCGGCCAGGCTTCCGGCTTTTCCAGGAACGTCGACAGGAACATGCCGAGATCGACGATCGCGTCCTTGGCATAGAAGACGGCGAAAACCAGTATGGCGAGGAAGGACGCAAAGATCGCGGTCTCACGCGAATGGGGCAGCTTGCCCTGTTCGATCGTGTCGCGGATCTTCTTTTCTGTGGCTTCCTCTGTTTTGGAATCCTTGTCGACCGCTTCAGCCATGGCGCTCTGACCGGGTGATTATCGTCAAGCGGCTTCGGCGGCGGCGGTCTGCGTCGAGGGCAGCTCGAAGGCTCCTTCGCGCGACAGCCGGATGGCGGCGACCGATATGCTCTTGCGCGCCGCCATGATGTCGGCAAGCGCAATGCCTTCCGATCCCTGTCCGAGTTCGGATTCGATCATGCGGCGAGAGCGCGCGCCGATCGCCGAGAGCGCCGATTCGGCGAGTTCCGGCGCCGCGCCGCGCAGCGCCAGCGTGACGAGCTCGGTCGATAGCCCGTCGAACAGCAAAACCCGGGCTTTCTGCGGCAGCAGCGGCAGATCGTCGAAGGCGAACAGCCGCGACCTGACGCCGGCGAGATCGGGCGTGCCGAGATCCTCCAGATCCTGCATGAGGTCGTCCAGTTCCGGCTTCGCCATTTCGTTGAGCATGCTGGCGACGCGTTCCTGGCCGGCGGACGTGTCCCTGCTGGCCTTCTGCGACAGCACGCTCACGCGCAGCTGGTTCTCGACGATCCGCGATGCCGCGTCCGGGATGTTGGCCATTGTCACCATGCGCTTGATGATCTGGCTGCGCATCGGTTTTTCCATGGTGAGCAGCACGTTGGCGGCCGTCTGCGACGCGAGCTTCGAAAGCACCATGGCCGACGTCTGCGGATGCTCGCCGGCAAGGAAGCCGCCAAGCCGCGCCGGCTCGAGCTTCTCGAGGTCCGGCCATATCGGCGGCGGTCCTTCCGGAACCGGCTCGAACTTCTTTTCGCCCATGATGGCACTCATCTCCTCGGGCGACAGCGATTCGTTCAGGATCGTATCCATCCGGTCGGCTGAATCGAGCAGGCCGGCGCCCTCGGTGAACTCGGCTTCGAACTCGGCGACGATGCGCTCCAGGTCGGCCTGTGGAATGGTGCGTAAGAGACGCGCGCCCTCGATCAGCGCCTTCAACTCGTCCTGTTTGAAGAATTTGAGCAGGCGGCTGGCCGCGGGCTTGCCCATGGCCACCAATATGGCCGCCGCCTTTTGCGGACGTGTGAGCGCCAATGCCGTCGTCATGCGTGCTGTCCTCGCTGCCGATTGGTCCGCTCGCCGGCCATTCTCAGGCGCTCTTCGTCGCGGCGATGATTTCGGTGAGCCGGATGCCGAAACGCGTTGGATCGCTTTCCAGCACCGTGATCTCGCCGCGCGCTATTCTGCGGCCGTTGACCACCACGTCGACCGGCTCGCCGATGCGGCGATTGAGCGCGACGGTGGAACCCTTCTGCAGTGCCATCAACTCCGACACAGGCATCTCCGTGCTGCCGAGGATGATCTGCACGTCTACCGGAATGGTCATGATGATCGAGGAATTGGCGCCAGACCGAAGCGCAGCATCCGGACGGCCCTCCTCTTCACGGAGCACGCCGCGCAGTTCTTCGATAGCGCGATCAAGCTGCTCGTTAGGTTGGCCGGTTTCCGTTTCGGCCTCGGCTTCCACATTTGTCGCTGCCATGCTTCGTCTCCATGAATCCCGGGCCTGGCGTCAGCCCGGCATCAGTCCGTCGATGAAATCCTGCCCGGCATCATGCGGATGACTGATGCGGACGGTGTAATTCTGCCCCAGCTTGCCGAACTCGCAGACAAACAGTGTCTTGTCGCGGGCGCTGAGCCTGGCATTGAGCTGCGCGTTCTCCTCGAATTCGATCACCTGGCCGGGTTCGAACGCGGCGAGGTCGCCGAGCGTCAGCCGGGCAAGCGGCATCGTCGCTTCGAGCCGGACGGTCGAGCGCATCACCTCTTCGGAGAAGCGGGCCCGCCAGTCGAATTCCGTGGTCTCGCCGTCCTCGCCCGTGGCGACGTCGCCGCTGCGCGAGGAAAGCAGCAGGCGCTGCGGGATCATCACCGTGAGCGTGCCGCTGTCGGACGGCGTCGACAGGCCATAGACGATGCGCACGGCGGCGCCGTCGCGCAGCACCCGCCGCCTCGCATCGTTGCCGGATATTGCTTTCGGCACCGGCAGGCGCAGCTCGAGCGAACGTTTGCCGGATCCGTTGAGTGCCGTCGCGACCTCCTGGAACACACTGGTCGCGACGTCGGCCTCGATCTGCGACAGGTCGCGCTCGATCGGCGCCACCGGCTGGTCGGGATCGCCGCCGAACAGCGCGCTCACCATGACGGCGACCGCTTGCGCATCCATCACCAGCGTCATGGCGTCGGCCGAGGCCGGCGAGGCAACAACGGTCAGCGCAAAGGCATCGCCGGCGCGCGAACGCGCCTCGGGAACGCGGCCGACCTCCACCACTTGCAGATCGACGATCACTGGCGCGCCGAGCTCGCCCGCAAGCGCCTTCTGCAGCACCGGCAGCGCCCGCTCGGCCATGCCGCGGCCGACGCCGATCACCTGCGCCGCCTCGCCGCTGTCGCCGACGAGCCGCTCGATGATCAACTCCCGGGTTTGCGAAGGACTGCCCGGACTTGTCATGACGGCAGGCGGCCCTGTCTCGGATGCAGCATGCTCAGGCCGCCTTCTTCTCGGCGGAGCCGGTGTTCATGGTGCTCTGCTCCACCGCGTCGATCGTCGGACGCTCGTAGGAGGATATGGTCTTGCGGCCGAATTCGATCGCCACCTGCGGCAGGGCGCCGTTCATATACGCAAGCAGCGTCTGCTTGACGATGATGTAGAGGCGATTCTTCTTTTCGCGCACCGTTTTGATCTTGGTGGCGACCGGACCAACCACCGCATAGGACAGGAAGATGCCGAGGAAGGTCCCGACGAGTGCCGCGCCGATCAGGCCGCCGAGGATTTCGGGCGACTGGTCCAGCGCGCCCATCGCCTTCACCACGCCGAGCACGGCCGCCACGATGCCCAGCGCCGGCAGGCCGTCGCCGACCGCGACCATCGCGTGATAGGCTTTCAGCTTGTCGGTGCGGATCGTCTGGATCTCTTCATCCATCAGCGCTTCGATCTCATGCGAGCGGGCATTGCCGATGATGATGATGCGGCAGTAGTCGCAGATGAAATTCGTCAGGTCGTGGTTCTTCAGCACGGTCGGAAAAGCCTGGAAGATGGCCGACTCCTCCGGATTGTCGATATGCGCCTCGACTTCGCTGCGCGACTTCGAGCGCAGTTCGCGCATCAGGCTGTGCAGGACGCCCAGCGTCTCGAGGTAGTCGCGCTCCTTCGGCACCGCCTGCTTGAAGGCTTCGAGAATACCCTTGCCGGTATCCTTGACCGTCTTCATCGGATTGGCGACGAGGAAGGTGCCGAGCGCAGCGCCGCAGATGACCACCGCTTCCCATGGCTGCATCAGCACATGCAGATGCCCGCCCATGGCCATGAAGCCGCCGAGGACGCAGCCGAGCGTCACCACAAGTCCGATCAGAATGCCCACGACAGGTCCTTCCGCATGTCACGTCGTGATCAGGGATAGTCCTCGTGCCTTGTGTGAGGCTTGAATCGAAGGCCGCGAACGCGATTCAGCTTCGCGCAAGGAAGTGACGTTATTGTGCAGGGATAGCTTCGGCCGGAGGCGTATCCTTGCTCAGTACCTACACCAGCTACCAGTTGATCGCGAAAGACATCAACAAATCGATCGTCCAGGTTGAGAAACAGCCGACGGTCGATCGCGATACGCAGTATTATCTGGCCAATATCGGCAAGGTTACATCGATCGACGATTTCGTAAACAATAATCGCCTGTTCAAATATGCCATGAAGGCTTACGGGCTGGAGGACATGGACTATGCCAAGGCCTTCATGGTCAAGGCGCTGAAGGAAGGCATCTCCGACGCCGACAGCTTCGCCAACAAGCTGACCGACAAGCGCTACGCCCAGTTCGTCGCTGCCTTCAACTTCGCGGCCGATGGCACCAGTGCGACGATCTACAACCCGACACAGCAGCAGGTTACGGCGAACTACGCCACACAGGCCGAGATCGCCGGCCTTGATCCGGATTCGGACTATGTAAAAGGCGAGACGACCTACTATCTCGCCAACATCACCAAGGTGAAGTCGATCGACGATCTGATGTCGAACGACCGGCTCTACACTTACGCGCTGGCCGCGTTCGGCCTGGATTCGGCCACCGAGGACAAGGACCTCATCAAGTCCGTCCTGCAAGGCGGCGTGAAGGATCCCGACAGCGTCGCCAACCAGCAAACCAACAAGGCCTATGCCGGGCTCGCCGCCGCCTTCAACTTCGCACAGTACGGCGACATGACCACCACTCGCGTTGCGGCGCAGCAGCCGACCGTCGACATGTATCTGCGCCAGACATTGGAAGAGAATGCCGGCCAGACCAACGAAGGCGTGCGGCTGGCGCTTTATTTCCAGCGCAAGGCGCCGGACATCACCAGCTGGTACGACGTGCTCGCCGACACCGCTTTAGCCAGCGTGGTCCGCGCAGCGCTCGGCCTGCCCGATTCCTTTGCCACCGCCGACATCGACAAGCAGGCGCAGCTCTTCGAGCAGAAGCTCGACATCAACGACTTTACCGACCCGGACAAGCTCAGCAAGTTCCTGACCCGCTTCACCAGCATGTACGAGATCAACCACCCGACCTCGACGGCGGTGACGTCTGTCAGCGTGCTCTTCGCGCAGCCGACCAGTGTCGGCATCTCCACCGATCTGATGATGGCCATGCAGCAGTTGAAGTTCTGAGAAGATCATGCAGGACAGTCTTTACGTCGCCCTTTCCTCGCAGATCGCGCTCGAGCGCCGTCTCGACACCATCGCCGACAACGTCGCCAACGCCTCGACCATCGGCTTTCGCGCCACCGGCGTGAAGTTCGAGGACGTGGTCTCGGGCACCGGGCCGAGGTCGGTCTCCTTCGCCTCCTCCGGCAAGACCTATCTTTCCGGCGCGCATGGCGCGCTGACCGAAACAGGCAATCCGTTCGACTTCGCCATCCAGGGCGACGCCTGGTTCGCCATCGAGACGCCCGCCGGCACGGTGATGACGCGCGACGGCCGCTTCTCCATGAACGAGAACGGCGAACTGATGTCGATCGAAGGCTATCCGGTGCTGGACAGCGGTGGTGCTCCGATCCAGCTCGATCCGCGCAACGGCCCGCCCAAGGCGGGCGCCGACGGCTCGCTCAGGCAGAACGACCAGCTGGTCGGCGCCATCGGTCTCTACAATTTCGACCCCGGCGAGAATTTCGTCCGCTATGGCAATTCGGGCATCGTTCCGGCGCGCACGCCCGAACCCGTCACCGATCGCTCGGACGTCGGCGTCGCTCAAGGGTTTCTGGAAGAGTCGAACGTCAATCCGGTTCTGGAAATGACCCGGCTGATCCAGGTGCAGCGCGCTTTCGAGAACACGGCGGCGCTGATGCGGCAGACCGATTCCTCCACCGACGACGCGATCAAGACGCTCGGCTCGAAGTGACGGCATGACGACCGGCTCGTCCCTGTTGCGCGCTTCCGAGGGCCCGGCGGATACCGGACGGACCGACAGGCTGGCCGCGCTCGAACGCGTCTGGCGGCGGTTCGACGATCCGCAGGCGCTGCTTTCGCGCGGCGGCCGCGTCGCCGAGATTTCGCCGACGCATTACAAGGTTCGCGGCCTGTCCGGAATTGCCAGGCTCGGCGACATCGTCGAGCAGCGCGGCAAGGCCGGCGCACGCCGCGGCGAGATCGTCAAGATCGGCAGCGACGAGGTGGTGGTCGCGCCGTTCGAGCGCAGCACCGATGCCGGCATCGGCGATGCCGTCTTTCGCCGCGGCCCACTCACGGTCACGCCGCATGTCTCCTGGCGCGGGCGCGCGATCGACGCCTTGACCCGCGTCATTGACGGCGGTCCGCCGCTGATCAGGCCGAATGCAGCCGATGCCGCGCATAGCGCGACGCCCGGCGCCCTGGCGCGCCAGCGCGTCGGCACCGGCTTCCTCACCGGCGTCAGGGTGATCGACATCTTCACGCCGCTCTGCTTCGGCCAGCGGCTCGGCATCTTCGCCGGTTCCGGCGTCGGCAAGTCGACGCTGCTTGCGATGCTGGCCGGCGCCGAGGCCTTCGATACGGTGGTCGTGGCGCTGATCGGCGAGCGCGGCCGCGAGGTGCGCGAATTCCTCGAGGATACGATCGGCGCCCAGAGCATGGCCAAGACTGTCGCCGTCGTCGCCACCAGCGATGAAAGCGCCATGATGCGCCGGCGCGCGCCCGACACGGCCATGTGCGTGGCCGAGCATTTCCGCGACCAGGGCCATCGCGTGCTGCTGGTGCTGGACTCCATCACGCGCTTCGCGCATGCGCTGCGTGAGGTGGCGACCGGAACGGGCGAGCCGCCGGTCGCGCGCGGCTATCCGGCCTCGGTCTTCACCGACCTGCCGAAGTTGCTCGAACGCGCTGGGCCGGGGGCCGAGGGCCCCGGGGTTAAAGGTAAGGGTTCGATCACCGCCATCATTTCCGTGCTGGTCGACGGCGACGACCACAATGATCCGGTCGCCGACTCGGTGCGCGGCATCCTCGACGGCCATGTCGTGCTCGACCGCGCGCTCGCCGAGCAGGGTCGTTATCCGCCGGTCAATCCGCTGTCGTCGATCTCGCGCCTTGCCGACAAGGCCTGGAGCGCCGAGCAGCGCATGCTGGTGACAAGGCTGAAATCGATGATCGCGCGCTTCGAGGATACACGCGACATCCGTCTGCTGGGCGCTTACCAGAGCGGCGCCGATGCCGAGCTCGACAACGCGGTGCGCCAGGTGCCGCTGATTTACGAGGCGCTCACGCAATCGCCGAGGGACCGCGCATCGGCCGATCCGTTCGCCGACCTCGCCCGCCATCTCAAGGGGAAGCTGAATGGCGATCAAGGAGACTGAATTCCAATACACCGAGCGCATGTTGCGCGACATGCTTGCCGAGGCCGAGGCGGCGGAACGGGCTGAGGCCGACGAGGCAAGAACTGCCAAGCAGAAGGCCGCGCTCGCCAGGACGGAGAAGGCAACGGCGCTTCCGACCAGAGCCGACAAGCCGCATCCGCCGCGGACATCCACTGCCGACATGGCACAGGCCAGCCGCGATTCGTTGCTCGATGGCCTTTTTCCCCGCACCCAATGGCCCGAGCCGCCGAAAGCCCAGTTCCCGCGCCTCACCGACAAGAGCGCCGACCGCCGCAGCGATTTAGTCATCGCCGCGCTCGGCATCACACTCGGCCTGATCTGCGCGCTGTTCCCCTGGTATATCTTCTTCAACCAGGAGCAGTTCGGCGTTCAGGCCATCAAGTTCGGCGGCAGCGGCAGCAACTCCGGACGCGCCGGCGGCGGCATCGTGGCCGAACGCAGCGGACCGCTGACGGCCAAGGACGTTCCCAATGCCGATATCGACCTGTTTGCCACCGGAACGGTGCAGGACGATCCCGCGCCACCGCCCGGCGACCAGCCCTTCCCGACCGCCGCTTCGGAATTCAAGATGGTGCATGTCGCCAACGGCCGCGCCATGATCGAGGACGATACCGGTCTGTGGATCGTCCAGCGCGGCTCGGTTCTGCCCGATTCCAGCCGCGTCGCCTCGATCGAGCAGCGCGGCGGCAAGTGGGTGATCGTCACCAGCACCGACAAGGTGATCCAGCTCACCAAGTAAGAACCCGGGCCTTACAGCTCGTCCCGCGCAAGGTCCGCGCAAGACTGGCCGCCTAGTCTTGTGCGTACTTGCCCGGGAGATTCCCATGGAACCCGTAAATCTTTTCGATCTTGCCACGCGGCAATCGCAATGGCTGGCCGTGCGCCAGTCGGCGATTGCCTCGAATATCGCCAATGCCAACACGCCGGGCTACACGGCCAATGACGTCGAGCCCTTCGAAAAGGTCCTCGACCGCACCGCCGTGACGCTTGCCGCCACGCAGACTGGCCACCTTGGCGCCGAAACGGCCCATGCCGGCTTCAACGTCAGGCCGGAAGACGCTGACGGCGCGATCATGCCGTCGAAGAACACCGTGGTCCTCGAACAGGAGCTGATGAAGGCCGGCGAGGTGCGCCGCTCCTTCGAGCTCAACACGGCGATCGTCAAGGCCTTCCATTCGATGATGACGATGGTGGTGAAGAGCTGATCATGGATGCGCTGACTGCAGCCCTCAAAGTCGCGGCTTCCGGTCTTGGCGCCCAGTCGGAGCGCCTGCGCGTGGTCTCGGAAAACCTAGCCAACGCCCAATCGACCGGCAGCACGCCTGGCGCCGAGCCCTATCGTCGCAAGACGATCACCTTTCAGTCCGAGGTCGACCGCGCAACCGGCGGCTCGCTGGTGGAAGTCAGCGCGATCTCCCGCGATCCTTCGGACTTCCCGATCGAATTCCAACCCGGCAACGAAGCCGCCGACGACAAGGGGTACGTCAAGATGCCCAACGTCAACACGTTGGTCGAAATGGCCGACATGAGCGAGGCGAACCGCTCCTATGAAGCCAACCTGCAGGTGATCAAGCAGGCTCGCGATCTGATTTCCATGACCATCGACCTGATGAGGAACCAGTAATGATCGGCGGTATCGGGGCAATACAATTCAAAACGGCGGTCGATGGAGCGGAACAGGCTTCACCGGGTCTGCTGCAGGGCGGTGTCGGAACGCAGGCCGGCGAAAGCGTCGGCAGCACCTTCGCCGAAGTCCTCGGCCAGGCGGCGACGAAGACCGTCAACACGCTGCAGGGCGCAGAGCAGATGTCGATACAGGCGCTCAAGGGCGATGCCGACACGCGCCAGGTCGTCGATGCGGTGCTGAGCGCCCAGCAGGCGCTGCAGACCACCATCGCGATCCGCGACAAGGTCGTCTCGGCCTATCTCGAAATCAGTCGCATGAGTATCTAGGAGCGCGTCATGAAAGCCCTTGCGATCGCCGCCACAGGCATGAACGCCCAGCAGACCAACCTGGAAGTCATCGCCAACAACATCGCCAACATCAACACCACCGGCTACAAGCGGGCGCGGGCCGAATTCTCCGACCTGCTCTACCAGGTCGACCGCACGCAGGGCGTGCCCAACCGCTCCAACACCTCGCTGGTGCCGGAAGGCGTCTCGATCGGTCTTGGCGTCAAGACCACGGCGGTGCGCAACGTCCACACGCAAGGTGAATTGGCCAGCACCGGCAACAGCTTCGACCTGGCGTTGACCGGCAGGGGCTGGTTCCAGATCGAGGGTGCCGACGGCGGCACGCTCTATACCCGCGCCGGCGCCTTCAACACCAATGCCACCGGGCAGCTCGTGACCGCCGACGGCGCCAACGTCATCCCGGCCATCACCGTGCCGACCGACGCCGTCGAGGTGATCGTCAACAAGACCGGCCAGGTCTTTGCCCGCATCGACGGTCAGACCGACCTGCAGCTGCTCGGCCAGCTTCAGATCGTCAACTTCGCCAATGAGGCGGGCC
Source organism: Mesorhizobium sp. B2-8-5 (assembly GCF_006440675.2). Taxonomy (NCBI): domain Bacteria; kingdom Pseudomonadati; phylum Pseudomonadota; class Alphaproteobacteria; order Hyphomicrobiales; family Phyllobacteriaceae; genus Mesorhizobium; species Mesorhizobium sp. B2-8-5. Next base: position 2,138,149 of record NZ_CP083951.1, on the reverse strand, counting down.
TGGCGCCGCTCGGCGACAACCTTTTCCAGGAAACGGCTGCCTCCGGCCCGGCCAATGTCGGCGTTCCCGGCGATCCGGGCTTCGCCACGATCCAGCAGGGTTATCTCGAGTCTTCCAACGTCGATCCAGTCAAGGAGATCACCGAGCTGATCTCTGCCCAGCGCGCCTACGAAATGAATTCCAAGGTCATTCAGGCCGCCGACGACATGGCCTCGGTGGTCTCCAAGAACATCAGGTAACGGATGATGGCCGGGCCGATCTCCTCCGCACTCCGTCGCGTCGCGCTGGCCACCGCCCTGGTGGCCGCCGGCACGCCGGCTTTCGCGCAGGACGCGACCGGCCAGTCGGCAAACCAGATCGCCGCTGGCCAGGCGGTCGGCGAGGCCGTGCTGATCCCCAACAGAGTCATCTATCCCGGCGAGACCATCGAGCCCGCCTCGCTCAAGCAGGTGACGCTCATCCCCGGCAAGCACAAGCCGGACGGCATGGCGACGCGCTCCGAGGAACTCCAGGGCAAGGTTGCCAAGCGCACGCTGCTGCCCGGCCGCTACATCCCGATCAGCGCCATCCGCGACGCCTGGCTGGTCGAGCAGGGCGCTTCCGTACAGGTCTATTTCACCGCCGGCGCGCTCACCATTTCGGCCGCCGGCGTCACGCTGCAGCCAGGTGCTGCCGGCGACCAGATCAAGATCCGCAACATCGACAGCGGCAAGATCATCTCGGGCACGGTGATGGCCGACGGCACCGTCAAGGTCGGCGCTTCGTGATGCGCGTCCTTCTCCTTTTGCTGAGCGCGGCCATCGGCCTGCAGCCGGCATTGGCGGATGGGCTGACGCCCAAGGCCAAGCGCGAGCTCGCGCAGAAGAACGGCGGCGTCTACGACGATCCGGAATACGATCCGGCCACCACCACGCGCATGTTCCGGGTCTCGACCGGGCCGAGCACGCTGCCGCCCGGCCAGGTCGCCGCGCGCATCAAGGACATCGCCCAGCTGCAGAGCGCGCGCGACAACCAGCTCGTCGGCTACGGCCTGGTCATCGGCCTCGCCGGAACCGGCGACAGCCTGCGCAACTCGCCCTTCACCGAACAGTCGATCCGCGCCATGCTGGAGAATCTCGGCATCGCCACCGAAGGCGGCAGCGCGCGCGCCAAGAACGTGGCCGCCGTCATCGTCACCGCCAACATGCCGCCCTTCGTCCAGTCGGGCAGCCGCATCGACATCGATGTCTCCTCGATGGGCGACGCCACCTCGCTCGCCGGCGGCACGCTGGTGATGACGCCGCTGAAGGCAGCCGATGGTGAAATCTATGCCGTCGGGCAGGGCTCGGTGATCGTCGGCGGCTTCACCGCCCAGGGCCAGGCCGAGCAGTTGACGCAAGGTGTGCCGACCGCCGGCCGCGTGCCGAACGGCGCCATCGTCGAGCGCTCGGTGCCGGCCGAATTCGACGACCAGGGCGTATTGACGCTGCAATTGCGCAATCCCGATTTCTCCACCGCCATCCGCATCGCCGACGCCATCAACGATTACACCTCGCAGCGCTTCGGCATGCGGGTCGCCGCGGAACGCGACGCCCGCACGGTGCAGATCAGGCGGCCGAAGAACGTCTCCGCCGCGCGTTTTTATGCCGAGATCGAAAATCTGGTCGTCGAATCCGACGCCCCTGCCCGCGTCGTCATCGACGAACGCACCGGCACCATCGTCATCGGCAGCAATGTCAGGATCTCGCGCGTGGCGATCAGCCATGGCACGCTTACGGTGCGCATCACCGAAGCGCCGAAGGTGGTCCAGCCGGAACCCTTCTCCAGGGGCGAGACCGCGGTCGAGCCTTTCACCGCCATCGAAGCGAGCCGGCCCGACGCGCGCGTCGCCGTGCTCGACGGTCCCGATCTCGAAACGCTTGTATCCGGCCTCAATCGCCTCGGCGTGAAGCCCGACGGCATCATCGCCATCCTGCAAGGCATCAAATCGGCCGGCGCTTTGCAGGCCGACCTGGTTCTCCAATAGGCACGCCGATGATCGCGCTTTCCTCCCCAACACCCCGCCGTCACCTGAGCTTCTGCGCCATCGGAGCAATGGTTGCTCTGCTTGGCGGGACGGCCTCCCATGCGGACGAGGTACGACAGGTGTTGCCGGGCGGTCAGGCGCCGGTTCAGCCGGCCCAGCTCACACACGAAAGCGCGCCGCTTCAGCCGGCTGCGCTCGCGGCCGGCAAGGCGCCTGACGAAAGCGAGGTCCAGCGCTTCTGCTCCAACATCGCCGACGCCGCGCGCGACCGCCGCTACGCGCTTCAGGCCGAGGAATTGAAGCAGTTGCAGGCCGGCATCGACGAACGCATGAAAGCGCTCGAGGCAAAGCGGGCCGAGTACGAAGAATGGTTGAAGCGCCGCGAAGTGTTCCTGGCGCGCGCCGAGGACGGCGTCGTCAAGATCTATGCCGGCATGAAGCCCGACGCCGCCGCCGAACGGCTGGCGATGGTCAATGCCGAGCTCGCGGCGGCCATCCTGATGAAGCTCGATTCGCGCAAGGCCGGCGTCATCTTGAACGAAATGGACCAGAAGGCGGCAGCGACGCTCACCGGCATCATGGCCAGCGCGGCGCGAAGGGTTGATCCGTCATGAAGTTGAAATTCTTTGTCCTCGTCGCGGTTGCGGCATTGTCCGGCTGCGGCACCAATTTCAAGGAGATCGGCCGGGAGCCCGCTCTGTCGCCGGTCGGTTCCGGCATCGGTGAGGGCGGTTCCGGCCCCTACAGCTACCCCGAGCCGCCTGCCTCGCGGCCGAAGAAATTCTCGCTGTGGGACGATCGCCAGAGCCGGCTCTTTACCGATCCGCGCGCGCTGCGCGCCGGCGACATCCTTACCGTCAACATCAAGCTCAACGACCGGGCCAATTTCAAGAACCAGAACGACCGCAGCCGCACCGCCGCGCGCAAGCTCGGCTACGACGTCAATCTCGGCTGGGAAAACGCAAGCACCAGCGGCAAGGGCGACGCCGGCCTGAGCTCCAGCACCGAGACCAATGCCGACGGCGAGATCAAGCGCTCGGAGGACATCGCCCTCAACGTCGCCGCCGTCGTTACCGAGGTGCTGCCCAACGGCAATCTGATGATCAGGGGCTCGCAGGAGGTCCGCGTCAACTACGAGCTTCGGGTGCTGACCATCGCCGGCATGGTTCGTCCGTCCGACATCGGCGCGGAGAACACCATCCCCTACGAGCGCATCGCCGAGGCGCGCATTTCCTATGGCGGCCGAGGCCGTGTGAGCGAGGTCCAGCAGCCGGCCTATGGCCAGCAGGTCCTCGACCAGGTTCTTCCCTTCTAGGACCGGAGAGCGCTGCCGTGGCCAATGTCGAGCAGGTCCAGCCCAAGAAGGGACCTTCCCTGGTGATCCAACTCGCCATGCTGTTGGTCATAACGGGCGCGGCGGTCGGCATGGGCTGGCTTTCCGGCGGCTATCTCAAGCAAGGCGAAACGCCGGCACCGGTGCCCGCGGCACCGGAAAACGCCGGCACCGCGGAAAAACCCGCCGAAGGCGGCAAGGCGGCCGCCGGGCCGGCGCTGGTTCAGCTGGCGCCGATCACCACCAATCTCGCCTCACCGTCGGACGTCTGGATCCGGCTGGAGGCGTCGCTGCTCTACGATGCTCCCCAGCCGCCGGAAATAGCCGAGCAGATCCACCAGGACCTGCTCGCCTATGTGCGCACGCTCAAGCTGCACCAGATCGAAGGCGCCAGCGGCTACCAGCATCTCAAGGCCGATCTCGAAGAGCGCGCGGCGCTGCGCAGCGGCGGCCACGTCAAACAGGTTCTCGTCAGGACGATGCTGCTCGAATGAGAAAGTTCCTCATAGCCACGGCGCTCATCGTCGTCACCACTTCCGTCGCCGCGGCCCAGCAGCTCGATCTTGGCGGCATCGGCAAAGCCGACGGTACGACCGTCGGCTATCTGATCCAGATGTTCGGCCTGCTCACGGTGCTTTCGGTGGCGCCGGGCCTCTTGATCATGGTGACGAGCTTCACCCGCTTCGTCATCGCCTTCTCGATCCTGCGCGCCGGCATCGGCCTGCAATCGACGCCGGCCAACCTGATCCTGATCTCGCTCTCGCTGTTCATGACCTTCTATGTCATGGCGCCGACCTTCGACCAGGCCTGGAACACCGGCGTCAAGCCGCTGATGGACAACCAGATCACGCAGGCCGAGGCGTTCGAGAAGATTTCCGGCCCGTTCCGCGACTTCATGCTGCACAATGTGCGCGACAAGGACTTCGACCTCTTTGCCGACCTCGCCCGAGAGCGCGGCCAGACCGTCTCGCGCGAGAGCGTCGACCTGCGCATCCTGGTGCCGGCCTTCATGATCTCGGAGATCCGCCGCGGCTTCGAGATCGGCTTCCTCATCGTCCTGCCCTTCCTCGTCATCGACCTCATCGTCGCCACGGTCACCATGGCCATGGGCATGATGATGCTGCCGCCGACGGTGGTATCGCTGCCGTTCAAGATCCTGTTCTTCGTGCTGATCGACGGCTGGAACCTTCTGGTCGGCAGCCTGGTGCGATCCTTCACCTGATCGTTCCCGGCGCGGGTGCCGAAACGGCGCCCCATTCCACTCGAATTTTACGCAATATATTTTCGATTAACCGTCCGATTTAGCTCTTTGGTAGCAACTTGCCGCCATAGTCGCTCGCAGATGGCGGGTGACCCAACTGAGCGGTCATTGGCATGATGCCGCACCGTCATACCGGACATGCCGGTATGTCAAAAAAATCCGTGTAAAAACAAGGTACGTGTACCATGGCCAGTATCATGACCAACGCCTCGGCGTTGACCGCTCTGCAGAGCTTGAACGCCACCCAGAAGAACCTCGACACCACCCAGGCCCGCATCTCGACGGGCTATCGCGTTTCCCAGGCTTCCGACAACGCCGCTTACTGGTCGATCGCCACCACGATGCGCTCCGACAACCAGGCCATGTCCACCGTTTCGGACGCTCTCGGCCTCGGCGCCTCGAAGGTCGACACCGCCTACACCGGCATGGACAGCGCGATCTCGACCATCAACCAGATCCAGCAGAAGCTCACCGCTTCGTATGGCCAGACCGATGCTTCCAAGGAAAAGACCCAGGTCGAAATCGCCGCTCTTCAGAAGCAGTTGAAGGCCTATGCCGATGGCGCCACCTTCTCCGGCACCAACATGCTGTCGGTATCGACGGCTTCGGGCACGGCGGCGGACGTCAAGATCGTATCGGCCTTCAACCGCGGCGCCACCGGCTCGGTTTCGATCTCGACGATCGACGTCAACGTGGAAAGCATCAAGCTCTATGACGCAGGCGCTGCCCCGACCGCGAAGGGCATCCTCGACACAGAGCGTCTCGGCACCACCGGCGCCGCTGTCGCCGCGGCCTCGGCCCCGACCCTGGGCGCTGCTGCCGCTGCCACCGACACTTATTCGGTCGCCGGCCTGAAGATCTTCTCCGGTACCACCGCTGCAAGCGACACTCAGATCCAGGCGATGATGAACGTCGTCGACGCCGCGCTGAAGGACATGACGAACGCCGCCACCAAGCTCGGCGCCGCCAAGAGCTCGATCGACCTGCAGAAGACCTTCACCTCGAGCCTGATGGACTCCATCGACCGCGGCGTCGGCCAGCTTGTCGATGCCGACATGAACAAGGAATCGACCCGCCTCCAGGCGCTGCAGGTCCAGCAGCAGCTCGGCGTCCAGGCGCTGTCGATCGCCAACGGTTCGTCGCAGTCGATCCTGTCGCTCTTCCGCGGCTGATCGCTCTATACTGACCAGGCTAAAGCATCGGGCCGCGCCAAAAGCGCGGCCCGATTTTCGTTTGCTCAAGGCCCGCGCAACCCTCGTTTCTTAACTTCTCGAAAGCCTACTTTTAACAGGCCATTAACCATATCGCGCTAGATATGGTTAACCAACGACTTACGACAGGTTGTCGAGTCGGCCCGACCGGCACGACCGCAACCGATGGGCAGGCCGGACCTGGCCTGTGTGGCATGCCGGCCTTTGAGAAGGAGCGAGTTTCTTGGCGAGCATCATGACGAACGCTGCGGCGTTGACTGCACTTCAAAGCCTCAACGCCACCAACAAATCGCTCGAGCAGACGCAGGCCAGGATCTCGACCGGCTACCGGGTCTCCGAGGCCTCCGACAACGCCGCCTACTGGTCGATCGCCACCACCATGCGTTCCGACAACTCGGCGCTGTCGACCGTGCAGGACGCGCTCGGCCTCGGCGCCTCGAAGGTCGACACCGCCTATACCGGCATGAACAACGTCCTTTCGACGATTGGCCAGATCAAGACCAAGCTTTTGTCGGCTGTGGGCCAGTCGGGTGCCAACAAGGCCAAGACGCAGACCGAAATCACCACGCTGCAGGCGCAGATGAAATCCTTCGCGGACGCCGCCACCTTCTCGGGCTCGAATTATCTTTCGGTGACGTCTACGCAGGTCGCGGCCGCCAATGACGGCGTCCAGGCCGACGCCAAGATCGTCTCCTCGTTCAACCGCTCGTCGTCCGGCGCCATCTCGCTCGGAACGATCGACATCGATGTCGAGAGCACCAAGCTGTTCGATTCCGGCCTCGCGACGGCGGTCAAGAACCAGGGCATTCTTGATCGCAAGACTTCGATCTATTCCACCGCCGCGGACCAGTCGGCATATGACGCCGCCTATGCGGCCTCGATCGCCGGCGGCGCCACCGACATCGCCGCCAACACCGCGGGCCAGGGCGCTGTGACGGGCACGCCCGTCAAGATCGACAACGTCTCCGCCTTCAATCTCGACATCACGGCAACGGGCGTGACCGACGACATCATCACGCAGATGGTCACCAAGATCGACAACGTCATGAGTCAGCTTACTGACGCCGCCACCGTGCTCGGCGCCGCCAAGAGCTCGATCGACCTGCAGAAGACCTTCACCCAGAGCCTGATGGACTCCATCGACCGCGGCGTCGGCCAGCTCGTCGATGCCGACATGAACAAGGAATCGACCCGCCTCCAGGCGCTGCAGGTTCAGCAGCAGCTCGGCATCCAATCCCTGTCGATCGCCAACAGCTCCTCGCAGTCGATCCTGCAGTTGTTCAAGAACGGCTAAGCCGCGGGATTATTCCCACCAGAAAAAGGCCGCGCCTGAGACGCGGCCTTTTTCGTTGCTCGATAAGACGCCGGTTCGACGCTTTGCGGGCTCTTCGGCGGCACGCCTATCATCCTCGCACAAGCTTCGCGGTCTAGTCTTCCGGCGGACAGTCATGCTGGGAGCGGTTGAATCGTGCCGGAACAGATCCAGAGCGTCATCGCGAATTTGAAGAGCTTCGGCGTCAGGCGTCTGGCGCTCATGGGCGGCATCGCGGCCCTGGTCATGGCCGTCATCGGCATCGCTTCCGTCTATCTCAACCGACCGGCCTATGAGACGCTCTATGTCGGCCTCGAGCGTTCCGACGTCAACCAGATCGGCCTGGTGCTGGCCGACGCCGGCATCGGCTTCGATGTCGGCTCCGACGGCACCTCCGTGCTGGTGCCGGCCGGCACCACCGCGCAGGCGCGCATGCTGCTTGCCGAGAAAGGACTGCCGACCAGCGCCAATGCCGGCTACGAGCTGTTCGACAATGTCGGCTCGCTCGGCCTCACCTCCTTCATGCAGCAGATCACCCGCGTGCGCGCGCTGGAAGGCGAGATCGCGCGCACCATCCAGTCGATTTCCGGCGTCAAGGCGGCGCGCGTCCACATCGTCATGTCCGAGCGCGCCAATTTCCGCCGCGACGAGCAGCAGCCCTCCGCCTCGGTGGTCATCCGCTATGCCGGCAACGATGCCGAGAAGAGCGCCATGTCGATCCGCCACCTCGTCGCCGCGGCTGTTCCCGGCCTCTCGGCTGACAAGGTCACCGTGCTCGATTCCAACGGCAACCTTTTGGCCGCCGGCGACGACCCGTCCAACACGAGCGCCGCGCGTACGCTCGGCGTCGAGCAGACGGTCGAGGCGCAGATCGGCGACAACATCCGCCGCGCGCTCACTCCTTATCTCGGCCCAGATAATTTCCGCGCCAGCGTCAAGGCCGACGTCAATACCGACACGCGCCAGACCGAGGAGACGATCTTCGATCCGAACTCGCGCGTCGAGCGTTCGGTGCAGTCGGTGAAGACCAACGAGGCCAGCAACCAGAAACAGGCCTCGACCCCGACCAGCGTCGAGCAGAACCTGCCCGAGACGCAAACCACCAGCACCGAAGGACCGCAATCCACCTCGCAGAACGACCGCAAGGAGGAGATCACCAACTACGAGATCAACTCCAAGAAGATCGCCACCGTCTCCAACGGCTACACGGTCAACAAGATGTCGATCGCGGTCGTCGTCAACCAGGATCGCCTGAAGACCATCCTCGGCAAGGACGCCACGCCCGACCAGATCGCCAAGCGCGTCGCCGATATCCAGAAGATGGTGGCCTCGGCGACCGGCTTCGACGACAAGCGCGGCGATGTCATCGACGTGTCGGCAGTCGAGTTCATCAACGGCCTCGACGGCGAGCCGATCGATCAGCCCGGCATTCTCGCCTCGATCGGCACCTATACCGGCACGCTGATCAATGCCGGCGCCTTCATCGTTGTCGTTTTCCTGGTGGCCTTCTTCGGCCTGAAGCCGATGGCCGCCGCGCTGACGGCGTCGGCGAAGCCTGCGGCCATTGCCGGCCCGAGCTTCGACGACGTACAGCGTTCCTTGCCGACACCGGACGCGCCCGTCGCCGCAATCACCGCCGAGACCCCTGCCGGCGCCCTGCCCGGCGCGCGCGCCGGCGCAACCCCGCTCGACGACCTGCGTCAGAAAATCCGGCCGGCGCCGCAGGAGCGGCTGGCCCGCATGGTCGACCTCAACGAGGAGCGGACCGCGCAGATCCTGCGCAAATGGGCTGCCGCCCCGGAAGCCGTGGGTTAGGCCATGGCCTCGGCGCTTTTCGATCTCCTGCCCGATTTTGGTTCGCGGACCCCGCGTGCCAGCCAGCCGCCGTCCGCGCGCGCCGCCGAGCATATGCCTGCCGCCGCGCCGCCGCCGCAGGCCGATATCGGCGCGCTGATCGCCGAGGCGGTTGCCGATGCGGAGGCGTCGCTCGAGGCACGCCTTGCGCTTGCCCATCGGGCCGCGCTCGACGCCGAGCGTCAGGCCAGCGACGATGCGGCGAAAGCTTTCCTTGAGAGCTTCGGCGGCGATCTCGGCGCTGTCGTCGCCACGCGCATCGAGGCCATGGAGCAGCGCGTTGCCGAGCTTGCCGGCGCGACCGTCGCGCGCATCGTCGGCGGCCTTCTCAGCGACGACCTGCAGCAGCGTTCGCTCCTGGCCCTTTCGCGCGTGATCGGCGCCGCGGTCGCCGACGGCGAGGCCGTGCGTATCGGCGTCCGGGGGCCGCTCTCGCTGTTCGAGCCGCTGAAGGCGACGCTTGGATCCCGCGCCGCCAATCTCGACTTCACCGAGGCGTCCGGCTTCGACCTGACCGTCACCATCGACGAAACGGTGTTCGAAACGCGTATCGCCGAGTGGTCGGCGTCCTTGTCGGAGGTCCTGTCATGAGCGCCGTCGACCATGCCGACCCCCGGCACGAGATCATCATCGTCAAGCGCAATCACGACGGTCATGACGACGCTCACCATGGTGGCGTGTGGAAGATCGCCTTCGCCGACTTCATGACGGCGATGATGTGCTTCTTCCTCGTCATGTGGCTGATCAACGCCGCCAACGAGCAGACCAAGGCAGCCGTCGCCAGCTATTTCAATCCGGTCGAGCTGATCGACCGCAATTCCAGCCGCAAGGGCCTGGAGGACCTCGGCGATGGCCCGAGCAAGGTCGGGCTGACCGCGGACAACCCGCAGCAGGGCGCGACCAAGGCGGGCGATAACGGCAAGGGCGGCGCCGGTTCCTCCGAGCGCCGGCAGACCAAGGACGGGGCGCAGGATGCCCAGCTCTCCGATGAGAAGCTGTTCGCCGATCCCTATGCGGTGCTGGCGGAGATCGCCGCCGATACGGGCGTGATGCAGAACGTCAGCGCCAAGGGTGAAGGGGGCGCCCAGACGGCCGGTCCGGCAACCGGGGCCTCCGGCGGCGAATCCTATCGCGATCCGTTCGCGCCGGATTTCTGGTCGCAGCAGGTGGCGGCGCCTGACGCGGAGGCAACAGCCGAGCGCGCCAAGATCGATGGCGATCCGGTCGTCAAGCCTGGCGACAAGATCGCCACCGTCGCGGTGCCGAAGGTGAAGGCCGTTCGGGCCGCCCCTCCGCTGACGGCCGCGCCGCTGGAACCGCTGGCGGCTCCGGAAGGCACCGACGCCAAGGGCGAGCAAAAAGCCGCGCAAAGCAAGGCCGGAAAGCTGTTGAGCGAAGGGAAGAAGAGCGAGAAAGCCGGCGACGACAAGCGCGAGATTGCGGACACCGACACGAAGGCTGAAGCGGCCAAGGCGGAAAAGACCGAATCCGAGGAGGCCGCCGACAAAGGTGACAAGGCGCCGAGCAAAGCCGCCCTTCAGCAAGCGGCGGATATCAAGAAGGAACTCGCCAAGGCATTCCTGCCGGGCGAAAAGCTCGCCGACGGCGTCTCGGTCGAAGCCACCGACAAGGGTGTCGTCATTTCGATCACCGACCAGCTCGATTTCGGCATGTTCGAGATCGGCTCGGCCATGCCGCGCCGCGAGCTGGTGCTGGCGATGGAAAAGATCGGCCGCATCATCAACGAGAAGAAGGGCACCATCACCATCAGCGGCCACACCGATGCGCGGCCGTTCCGCAGCGACACTTACGACAACTGGCGGCTGTCCACCGCGCGCGCCCATTCGGCCTACTATATGCTGGTGCGCGGCGGCGTCGACGAAAGCCGCATCACCGAGGTCGCGGGCTTCGCCGACCGGCAGCCCAAGATCGCCTCCGATCCGATGGCTGCCGCGAACCGGCGCATCGAAATCCTGATGGCGGCCGGCGGATGAGGGCCAGGACCGTCATCGGCGGCGCGATAGCGCTGCTGCTGTTAGGCGCGGGGTCGTCACCGGCGGCTTTCGCGCAGGATGCGCTGCAGCCCTATCAACTGGTGCGTTCGCTGCAGCTGGTCCAGGATCGCATTGCCGGCGGCGATCACGCCGCGCTGCCGATGCAGGCAAAACTCCTCGAAATGATCGACGCCCGGATGCGCGACGCGAACGCCGAGGATTTCAAGGAGCCGAAGAACTTCCGCGCCTTGCTCGTCTATGGCATGAGCGGCGGCAATCCGGTGACGGTCGCGGCGGCGGCTTCGCGCGCGGTAACCGACCCGCAAAGCCTGGCCATCGCCAAAGGCGTCGTCGCCTATCTGAGCGGGCAGCCGGCCCAGGCGATCGAAATGCTGAAGCCGATCGATCCGATGAGCGTGCCCGCCGATCTCGGCGCCTTCCTGGCGCTGGTCAAGGGCTCGCTGCTTGCGGCCGACGACCCGTCGGCAGCGCTTGCGCTGCTCGACGAAGCACGCCTGCTCAGCCCCGGCACGCTGGTCGAGGAGGCTGCGCTTCGCCGCTCCGTGGGCATCGCGGCCGCGCAGGGCGACGCCGCCCGTTTCGCGCTGGCTTCGACCCAGTATGTCGCGTCCTTTCTTTATTCGCCCTATGCCAGCCAGTTCGCCGATGCCTTTGTTTCCGGCGTCATCACGCTTCACATGGCGATCAGCCAGGACAAGATCGCCGACATCACCTCGATGATGGATCCCGAGCGCGAGAAAGTAATCTACCTGCGCATCGCGCGCCGTGCCGCGATCGACGGGATGACCGAGCTCTCGGCTTTCGCCTCGGCCAAGGCCGAACTGGGCCGCAACGGCGACGGCAACCGGGATGATCCGCGCACCCAGCTCTATTCGAGCCTCTCCACCATGACATCGGCCAATGTCGATGAAGTACGCGCCAAGTTGGGCAAGATCGATCGCGGCAAGCTCTCGCAAGGCGACCGCGACCTGCTCGACGCCGCGCAAGCTGTCGCGGGCGAAGTGATGGCGCCGGTGAAAGCGGCCGCCAATGCTGGACCTAAGCCGGCAACCGTTGCGAAAAGTGACGAGGCGAAATCGGCGACGGAGGCCTCGGCCGATCCGGCCAATGCGGACTTGCCGCCGGTGGAAGGAGCGATACCCGACAAGCCAGCGGTCGCTGCAAGCGATCCGCCGGTCGCGGCGAGCGATCCGCCAGTCGCTGCAAGCGATCAGGCGAAAGACACGCCTTCGCCGCCCGCTGTCCCGCAACCGGCGCAAGCATCGGCCGAAACGCCGGCGTCCACTCCGGCACCGATCGACGCCGCGCCGGTGGTGCAGGCATCGGCGCCGGCGACGACCGATGCGCAAGACCCAATCGATGCGGCGGTGACCAGCACGCGGCGTCAGCTAGACCAGATCGACCAGTTGCTCGGAGCAGCCCCCAAATGACCAGCGTCAACCAGACCCTGCCGGGCTTTGCTTCGACCCAGCCCCGGCAGCACTCGACCGGCGGCGAGGACAAGGATCAGAATTTCGGTGACCTGGTGCATGGGCCCGAGAAGACCGACCGGCCACAGGACAAGCACACGACCGGACCGGTGATGCCGGACGCGCATCCGGCAAGGCGCTCGGCGGCCAATGCCGGCAAACAGGAGCCGGACCAGGGCACGCAGGAGGGGAAGACCGGCTCGCAGAAAGCAACCACGGGAAAGTCCGGGAAGACCACCGCCCAGGCCGATCAGGCAAAGCCGACGGCGGACAAGGATTCCACGGCGCAAAGCGACGAGTCCGCGCCGCTGCAGGATCGCCTGCCATTGCTGATGGCGCTGAGCGACATGAAACATTTCGCGCAATCGTCGGGCACGGGCAGCGCGGGTTCCGCCGACGGTGAAGAGGCCGCGAGCGACGGAGCATCGTTGGAATTGCGGCTGCGCCCAGGCAAGCGCGAGGCGGTCGACGATTCCGCCGAGCCGCAGTCGCGATCCGCTCGTTTGATGGCGGCTGAAGAGTCCGGACCCGACTTCGAGCAAAAGCCGGTGAAGGCGGACATGGCTCTCGACATGTCGGGCCACAGCGATACCAAGATCTTGCCGAAGCAAGGGAATGAACCGCAGGCCGACAACCCGGTACCGCCGCAAGGTTGGCGGCCGGCTTCCGCCTCCAAGGCATCGCAGCAATCCCAGTCGAGCACGCAGCAGACACCGGCCAAGCCGTCTTCTTCCGCCACACGCATGGAAGTCGTCAGCCAGCAGAGCTTCCCGGCGCCGGCGCAAAACCCGCTCGGCCAGACGGCATCGGCGCTGGTTGAAGGGCTTGCCTCAGACAATGGCGTTCAGCAGGCCTTTGCAAGCGCCTCGGCAGGCTCCCAGACGACCAATTCTGTTGCCGTTCCGACACATGTGCTGAAGATCGAGTTCCACCCTTCGGAGCTCGGGTCGGTTATCGCCAGCCTGCGGCTCTCGGGGGAGCAACTTTCGATTGAGATGAAGCCCGAGACACACGAGGCATACCGCCGCCTCACCGCCGACAGCGACGCCATCGTCAAGTCCATGCGCAGCCTCGGTTTCGACGTCGACAAGGTTACCATCCTGCAACCCTCGATAGCAGCGCATGCGGCCAGCCGCGCCGACGCAACCAGCGCCATGCCGATGTCGACGGGCCGCGACCAGCCTTCGTTCCAGCCCGGGAACTCGGGCGGCAACAACGAGGGCGGCGGCCGGCAACCGGGAAGGAACGATGGCAATGGCGCACAGGAATTCGGTCGTGCCGCTTCGCCTCTTCGCGAGCGCGCTGACGACGATATGTATATCTAGTTTTGCTGCCGGCACGGCCAGCGCCGCCGCCAATTCCTGCGAGCCGGAGATCCTGCGCGCTGCCGATCGCTATGGTGTGCCTGCCGGGATCCTCTACGCCGTCGGCCTGACCGAGACCGGAAAGAAGGGCAGCCTTCAGCCTAATGCTTTGAATATAGAAGGAAAAGCTGTTTTCCCTCGCAGTCGCGGCGAAGCGCTCGCCGCATTCGAGGACGCGCGTCGCGAGGGCAAGACGTTGATCGATCTCGGCTGCATGCAGATCAACCATCGCTATCACGGCGATCATTTCCGCAGCGTCGAGGACATGCTCGACCCGCATCAGAATGTCGACTACGCGGCGCGCTTCCTGGCGAGCCTGCATGCCCGGCATATGACCTGGTCGATGGCCGTCGCTCGCTACCATGCCGGTCCCGACAACGACCCGGCACAGAAGGTCTATGTCTGCCGCGTCATCGCCAACATGGTCGCCACCGGCTTCGGCAAATGGACGCCGAGTGCCAGCACTTTCTGCAACCAATAGTTGTCAAATTTCGGATCCAGTCGACCTTCGCCAGCCTATCCGCCGGCGCCAATGTTCGTCTGCCAACAGTTGGCGCGAGCACACCCGCACAACCGCTTTTATTACGGCTCCCAAAAAAACTCCCAAGAAAATAGCTACAAGAAATGATGGTTTTTCAGGATTCGTCGAGCCGGGTAGCCCTTTCCGCACGGGGCAAGTGAAATGATTCGGAGGGCGGGCCGATGATCGTGATCGTTGACGAGCGAGAGCTCGTGACAGAGGGCTACTCTTCACTTTTCGATCGCGAGGGCGTGGCCACGGCCGGCTTCGCCCCAGGCGAATTCGGCGAGTGGGTGAGTTCCGTCGCCGACACCGATCTCAGATGCGTCAGGGCTTTTCTCATCGGCGACTGCCGCGATGGCGCGATATCGCCGCGCCAGATCCGCGACCGCACCGGAGCGCCGGTGATCGCGCTCAGCGAACATCACTCGCTGGAACATACGCTGCGGCTATTCGAAAGCGGCGTCGACGACGTCGTCCGCAAGCCAGTGCACATCCGCGAGATCCTCGCCCGCATCACAGCCATCCGCCGCCGCGGCTCCGAAGAGGCCGCCTATACCGAAGTCGGGTCGATGCGTATCTTCATGGACGGTCGCGATCCGGAGATCAACGGCGAGCCGCTGCCGCTGCCGCGGCGCGAGCGGCGCATCCTGGAATATCTGGCCAGCAACCGCGGCCGGCGCGTGACCAAGACCCAGGTCTTCAACGCCATCTACGGCATCTTCGACGAAGAGGTCGAGGAGAACGTGGTGGAGAGTCACATCTCAAAGCTGCGCAAGAAGCTGCGTGAGAAGCTCGGCCACGACCCGATCGATTCCAAGAGATTCCTCGGCTACCGGCTGGTGTTTTGATGGCCGCCCTCAAGCATGATCCCGAACCGAAGGTCATCGAAAGCAAAAAGTGGGAACCGGTTTTCGGACAAAGGTCATGCTCCAACAAAGAGTTAGAGCGTGATGGCGATTCAACGAAGCGCCATCACGCTCTAGGCACATCCCGCACCAGCCTCGCGCAAGACACGAGGCATAATTTTATGGCCTCCTACCCAGGCACTGCGGAGATCGATCGATGAGCCTCTACGGAATGATGCGGACCGGCGTTTCCGGTATGAACGCGCAGGCCAATCGCCTCTCCGCGGTGGCCGACAACATCGCCAACTCGGACACCACGGGCTACAAGCGCTCTTCGGCCGAGTTCTCGACACTGATCATGCCCGGCACCGGGGGCGCCTATAATTCCGGTGGCGTGACCACGACGATCCGCTCGGCCGTCGGCACACAAGGCGTCATGACCTACACCACCTCGGTGTCCGACCTTGCCGTCAACGGCGACGGCTTCTTCGTCGTCCAGGATGCCAGCGGCACCCCCTATCTCACCCGCGCCGGCTCCTTCGTTCCGGACGCGCAAGGCCGGTTGGTCAATGCCGCGGGTTACCAGCTCATGGCCTACAGCTACGCCAATGGCGACCCGGCCGCGACCGCCAACGGCTTCGAAGGCCTCGTGCCGGTGCAGATCTCCGACCAGCAGATGACGGCGACGCCGAGCACCGAGGGCCTCTTCTCCGGCAACCTGCCGGCGGGCGCGACGCCACCCTCCGGCCCGCTGCCGTCCACCAATGACCCTAACGCCGAATACACGTCGAAAACCTCGCTGGTTGCCTATGACAATCTCGGCAACAAGAAGCTGCTCGACGTCTACTTCACCAACACCGGCGCCGGCACCTGGCAGGTCTCGGTCTTCGACCAGTCGAAGGCGACCGCGGGCACCTCTTTCCCCTATACGGGCGGCGCGCTGGGATCGGCCAACCTCGCCTTCGACACCACGACAGGCAAGCTTACCGGCGCGACGGACAGCGTCTCGTTCACGGTACCGGGCGGCTCGACGCTGGACCTCGATCTCTCCCAGCTGACGCAGCTCGGCACCGGCTTCACCGTTGCCGACGCCAAGGTCAACGGCAACGCGCCGAGCTCCATCCAGAAGGTCCAGATCGGCCAGGACGGCATCATCTACGCGCAGTTCGAGGACGGCTCGACCAAAGCGCTTTACAAGATCCCGCTGGCCGACGTTCAGAGCCCCGACAACCTCACCGCAATGCCCGGCAACGTCTATGTGCAGAGCACCGACTCCGGCGCCGTCCACATCGGCTTTGCCAATGAAGGCAAGCTCGGCTCCATCGTCTCCGGAGCGCTTGAAAACTCCAACGTCGATATCGCCGAGGAACTGACCAACATGATTGCGGCGCAGCGCAGCTACACCGCCAATTCCAAGGTCTTCCAGACCGGCTCGGACCTGATGGATGTCCTCGTCAACCTGAAGAGATAAACGACGGGCGCCGCCCGTGAAAGATCAGCATGTCGCTTTCCTCCGCACTAAGCATTGCCCAATCGGCGCTCCTGGCCACGTCCAAGCAGACCAGCGTCGTATCGCGCAATGTGGCCGACGCGTCGAACCCGGACTACACACGCCGCATCGCCGTGGTGACCAGCACGGCGCCCGGCGCCCGGGCGGTGGAAATCCAACGCGCCGCGAATGATCTCCTGTTCCGCCAGAACCTTTCGGCGCTGTCGGCATGGAGCGGCCAGAGCGCGCTTTACAACGGCATGGATCAGCTCGATCTGTCGGTCAACGGGGTCGACAACGCGTCGTCCCCCTCGACGGCGATCGCCAACCTGCAGCAGTCCCTGCAGCTTTACGCCACGACGCCATCGAACCAGAACCTCGGCACCAGCGTCGTCGACGCCGCCAAGCAAGTGGTGAATTCGCTGAACAGCGGCACCAAGGCGATCCAGGACTTCCGCACCCAGGCCGACAGCCAGATCGCCACCGCCGTCGACGATCTCAACTCGCTGCTCAGCCAGTTCCAGGACGCCAACAAGGCGGTCATTTCGGGCACTCGCTCCGGCACCGACGTGTCCGACGCGCTCGATCAGCGCGACGCCATCCTGAAGAAGATATCGGAATACGTTCCGGTCTCCACCTTCACGCGCGGCGACAACGACATGGTCATCACCACCAAGGACGGCGCGACGCTGTTCGAGACCGTGCCGCGTTCGGTGACCTTCGCGCCGTCGGCCGGTTATACGGCCGGCACGACCGGCAACACCATCTATATCGACAACGTGCCCGTATCGGCGGGCACCGGGGACACAACCACCGCCGACGGCAAGATTGCGGGCCTTCTGAAGCTGCGCGACGGCGTCGCCTCGACCATGCAGAGCCAGCTCGACGAGATCGCGCGCGGCCTTGTCACGGCATTTGCCGAGACCTCGTCGTCGCAGCCAAATGCTGCGGGCCTGTTCACATGGTCGGGCGCCCCGGCAATTCCGGCCGCCGGCACCCTGGTCGACGGCCTCGCCGGCACGATCAGCGTCAACGCCGCCTTCGATCCGAGCGCCGGCGGCAACCCCGCGCTGTTGCGCGACGGCGGCGCCAACGGCGCGGCCTATGTCGTCAACACCGGTGGCGCATCCTATTCGGACCTGCTGATCGGCTACGGCAACAAGCTCGATCAGCCGATGGCCTTCGACGGCTCGGCCGGCATCACCGTCAGCTCGGGCGTCTCCGACTACGCGGCCAATGCCATCGGCTGGTTCGAAGGCGTGCGCCAGCAGGCCTCGGCCAATGCCGACAGCAAGCAGGCGCTGGCGGCGCGCACGGCCGAGGCGCTGTCCAACGACACCGGGGTCAATGTCGACCAGGAGATGTCCCTGCTCCTCGACCTCGAGCACACCTATCAGGCCTCGGCGCATATGATGAAGACGGTCAGCGACATGCTGGACTCGCTGATGGCCGCGGTAGGATAATCCATGAAAGCGACAGGCGTTTCCTCAGCTGCCATTTCCAACGCGCTGCGTTACCAGCAGGCGAAGATGCAGGCTGACCTCATCAAGGCGACCAAGGAATCGCAGACCGGCACCGTCGCCGATGTCGGCCTGGCGCTTGGCAGCCGCACGACCCAGGCCGTCACCTTTCAGCGCGACCTCGACCGGCTGAACGGCATCGTCGATTCCAACGCGCTCGTCTCAGCGCGCCTGACATCGACCCAGGATTCGCTCGGCCAGATCGCCGGTGCCGCGCAGAGCTTCTTGTCGGCCCTGACCAGCGGTGTGTCGGGCGACTCCTCGACCAGCATCCTGCAGACCGCCGGCGCCTCGGCGCTGCAGCAGATGACAGGTATTCTGAACACCAGTGTCAACGGCGAATATCTGTTTGCCGGCACCAACACCGACGTCAAGCCGGTCGACGATTTCAACGCTGCCGGCTCGCCGGCCAAGGCCGCGTTCGATGCCGCCTTTTCGAGCTATTTCGGCTTTACCCAGACAGATCCGGCGGCGGCCAACATCACCGCCGCGCAGATGGACGACTTCATCACCACCCAGGTCGAGCCGCAATTCCTAGGCGCCGGCTGGCAGGCCAACTGGTCGAGCGCCACGGACGACCAGATCACCAGCCGCATTTCGCTCAACGAGACCACCCAGACCTCGGTCAGCGCCAACGAGCAAGGCATCCGCAAGCTCGCCATGGCGGCTACCATGGTCAGCAGCATGCTCACCGGCAGCATCAGCGAGGCCGCCCAGAACGCCATCGTCAGCCGCGCGCAGGCGCTGGTCGGCGATGCCATCGGCGGCATCACTCAGATACGGGCCGAGACAGGCATTGCCCAGCAACGCGTGTCCGATGCCAGCGACCGCATGAAGACCCAGGTCGATCTCTTCGAGAAGCATATCGTCGATCTCGAAGGCGTCGATCCGGCCGAAGCCGCGACCCGTGTCGCCGACCTGACGCAGCATATCGAGACCTCCTTCGCCTTGACCGCGCGTCTGCAGCAGCTCAGCCTGCTGAACTATCTGACTTGAACACATAAACCGGAACGCCAGAGCGCCGACGATGTATCAATTCTCCTACGCCGACATCCAGACCGACTCCGTCGCCGATGCCAAGGACCGGGAGCGGCAGTTGCTCACCCGTTCGATCGACATGCTGGCCGCCGCGGCAGCCGTCGGCACCGAGTCGATGGAAGCGGTTGAGGCGCTGCACTTCACCAACCGCATCTGGACCACCTTCGTCCAGGATCTCGGCTCCAGCGACAACGCCCTGCCCAAGGAGCTGCGCGCCAACCTGATCTCCATCGGCCTGTGGCTGCTGCGCGAGACGGAAGACATCCGCCAGGGCCGCACCAACAATTTCGAAGGACTGATCGAGGTCTCCCAGATCATCCGAGACGGCATCCAATGACCAACACGCTGAAGATCTCGCTGAAGCCCAACGAGAAGATCTATGTCAACGGCGCGGTCATCCGCGTCGACCGCAAGGTCACCATCGAGCTGATGAACGACGTGCAGTTCCTGCTCGAAAGCCATGTCATCCAGGCCGACCAGGCGTCGACGCCTCTCAGGCAGCTCTATTTCATCGTGCAGATCATGCTGATCAACCCGGTCGGCGCCTCCGAGGCGCGCGACATGTTCCGCCGCTCGCTGCCGATGCTGATCGCAAGCTTCGACAACCAGGACATCTGCAAGGGCCTGAAGCAGATCGACCGGATGGTCGGCGAGGATGATATCTATGAGGCGCTGAAAGCGATCCGCGCCCTCTATCCGCTCGAGCGCAGGGCGCTCGAAGACAATGACGACATTCCCGAAACGCCGCGCGCATTGGCTGTAGGAGCATAAGATGGCCGTGGACATGACGACAACGATCCCGGTTGGCGCCAACCAGGCCAGCCAGCAGACCTCGAAGACGGCGGTGGATTACCAGTCGTTCCTGAAGCTCCTGATCGCCGAGATGAAGAACCAGGATCCGACCAAGCCGATGGATTCGACGCAGTATGTCGCGCAGCTCGCCACCTTCTCCCAAGTTGAGCAGTCGGTGCAGACCAACACCAAGCTCGACCAGATCATGCAGTCCTCGGCCTTGTCGCAGGCCGACGCGCTGATCGGCCGCTCGATCACCTCGGCCGACGGCAAAACCACCGGCACGGTGGCTTCGGTGACGCTCTCCAGCAGCGGCCTGATCGCGGTGCTGCAGGACGGCACCCAGGTCCCGGTCGGCGCGGGTGTGTCGATCAAGCCGGCCGCCTAAGCAGGTTTTCCGAAAGGGGGGCCGGTTTCGGGATAAAGACATGCTTAAAATCAAAAAAGCTAAAGCAGGTCGCGTGAAACGTTTTTCACGCGACCCGCTTTAGCCGGCTTCGCACAGGGGCAGCCCATGAACGAGGCCGACGCCCTCGATATCGTCCAGTACGCCGTGTGGACGGTGCTTACGGCTTCCGCCCCCGTGGTGCTGGTGGCGATGGTGGTCGGCATCGGCATCGCGCTCATCCAGGCGCTGACCCAGATCCAGGAAATCACGCTTACCTTCGTGCCGAAGATCGTCGCCATCATGCTCGTGGTGGCGCTGACCGGCCCGTTCATCGGCGGCCAGATCTCGGCCTTCACCAACGTCATCTTCGAGCGCATCGAACACGGCTTCTGACGCGAAGCCGCAGCAAGTGTCTGGCGGCCTGTTCGCAAGCCGCGAGATCGCTTGCGGCGGCGTTTCTTGCAGCTAGATTGTAGGCGCGACGGCGTCGGCCGACGTCTCAGGCGATTCAGGAAGCGATGCATCAGGCAAGAACGGCCGGCGGGCCATGTGCGGAATAGCCGGCGTCTGGCGAAAGCGCGATCCGATCGGCAGCGGCGATCGTCACGACGTCGCGCGCATGATGAAGGCATTGGCGCATCGCGGTCCCGACGATCACGGCAACTGGAATAACGCCCGCCTGGCGCTCGGCCACCGTCGGCTGACCATCATCGATCCATCGCCCGCCGCGCGCGAGCCGATGCTGACCGCGTCCGGCGACGGCGTGCTGTGCTACAATGGCGAGGTCTATAATTTTCGCGCGCTGCGCAAGACGCTGCAGGCGGAAGGCCTGACGTTCCAATCGGTCTCCGACACCGAGGTGGTGCTTCAGGCCCTGCATCACTGGGGTCCGCAAAAAGCTGTGCCGCTGTTCGACGGTATGTTCTCCTTCGCCTA
Organism: Mesorhizobium sp. B2-8-5; assembly: GCF_006440675.2. Taxonomy (NCBI): domain Bacteria; kingdom Pseudomonadati; phylum Pseudomonadota; class Alphaproteobacteria; order Hyphomicrobiales; family Phyllobacteriaceae; genus Mesorhizobium; species Mesorhizobium sp. B2-8-5. Next base: position 2,116,794 of record NZ_CP083951.1, on the reverse strand, counting down.
TTTCGATGCCCGCGACGGCGCCCTGTGGCTTGCCAGGGACAGGCTGGGCATCAAGCCGATGTCGGTCGCCGAAACCGGCGACCGCGTGCTGTTCGCCTCGGAGGACAAGGCGATCCTCGCCTGCCACGACTTTGCGCGCCGGATCGACACGCGCGAGCTGACGCTGCGGCTTGCCTGGCAGAGCCGCGATTCGAGCTACAGCGTTTTTGACGGCATCGAGCGGCTGCCACCGGCAGGCCTTTGGAGGATCACCGGAGACGGCATCGACAGGCGCCGCTTCTGGCACGTCCTCGATGTTCTCGATACCACGCGCATCGCCGGCGACAGGACGTCCGACGCCGAGCATATGGCGACGCTCGAGAGGCTGCTCGAGGAAAGTGTCGAGCTGCATTGCATCGCCGATGCCAGCCTTGCAACCGCCTGCAGCGGTGGCGTCGATTCCGGGCTGATCACCGCGCTTGCCAAGCGCTTCAGGCCAGAGCTGCACGGCTACGTCATCGACCAGAAGCTCGGCCACAGTGAAGCGCCGGACGCCGAGCGCACCGGTCGCCATGTCGGCGTCAGCCTGCGCCGGGTGGCTTTCGACAAGGACCGGTTCCTCGAGCTCTGGCCGCGCGCGGTCTGGCACATTGAAACCGACGGCTGGCATGCCAGCCACGCCGCGTTGCTGGCGCTTGCCGAGCAGTGCCGCGCCGACGGCGTCAAGGTGCTGCTCACCGGCGAGGGTTCCGACGAGCTCTTCGGCGGCTACAAATGGCAAGCATCGACGATCAGGGCCTGGCGCCAGTCCTGGCTGCAGCGCCTGTTCCGCTCGAAGGCCAGGCAGGACCGCAAATTCGCCGAATTGCGCCGCGCCCCATTCCGCAACTCGATCGGTCGCGGCTCGCCGACTGACCGCATCATGGCGCTCAGAGCCCTGTCGCCCGAGCTGAACTTCCTGCAGACAAAGCTGTTCGACAGGCTGGAAGGCGTCGCGCCGGCCAGCGACCGCGCCTTCCTGGCAAGCTGCTTCTACGACCTCTACTCGCATCTGCAGGACCTGCTGCACCGGCACGACCGGTTGAGCATGGCGGCGTCCGTCGAGCTCAGGGTGCCGTTCCTCGAGAACCGGCTGATCGACTTTGCCCTTCACCTGCCGCGCAAGCAGAAATACCGCGACGGAACCGGCAAGTGGCTGCTGAAAAAGGCCGCCGAGCGCCATCTGCCGCGCGAAAACATTCGCGCCGCGAAGAACGGCTTCGAGATGGATGCCGCCTTTTCAGCTGGCACTCAAGGGATGCTGCGCGGCGGTGTGCTGCGCGACGCGATGAAATGGTCTGCTTCCGAATTGGACGACCTGATCGACATGGCAAGAAGCCAGGAAACGTCGCGCCTGCGTCTCGTCGGCATGGAAATGCTGCTCAGGCTTTACATGAATGGCGAGACGGCAGGCGGCCTGACCGAGGCCCTGCATGCCGAGGCGAGAAACGCGAAATAGCCAAAAGTTGGTCCAGACCGGCCAGATGCTTGGTTTAAAGCTCCGCCGACGCATTTTCGCCTTTGCCTTCCTGTTGTTGGGCCGCACTCTTTGGCGAGTCGCCTGCCCCTCCGGGTGCGGCGAGCTTCTACAGCGGACGAAGGCGCAACCATGATCGACGACGAGCTGGAAAGCGAACGCGTCTCCGCGCTGGCGCCGTTCCGGCACGGTATCTTCCGCGCCGTCTGGTCGGCCAGCCTGGTGTCGAATTTCGGCGGCCTGATCCAGGGTGTCGGCGCCGCTTGGATGATGACCACGATCGCCACCTCGCCCTACCAGGTGGCGCTGGTCCAGGCCTCGACCACCTTGCCGATCATGCTGTTCGCGCTCGTTGCCGGCGCCATCGCCGACAGCTTCAACCGCCGCAAGGTGATGCTGGTGGCGCAGACCTTCATGCTGGTCGTCTCGGCGCTGCTCACCTTGTTCACCTGGCAAGGCTGGATGACGCCGTGGACGCTGCTTGCCTTCACCTTCCTCATCGACAGCGGCACGGCGCTGAACAGCCCGTCATGGCAGGCCTCGGTCGGCGACATGGTGCCGCGCGCCAAGGTGCCGGCGGCCGTCGCGCTCAACTCGCTGGGCTTCAACATCACCCGTAGCGTCGGCCCGGCCATCGGCGGCGTGATCGTCGCCGCAGCGGGTGCGGCGGCCGCCTTCGCCGCCAACGCCGTCAGCTATATCGGCCTGATCGTCGTGCTCGCCCGCTGGAAGCCGGCGCTGCCCGAGCAAACCCTGCCGCGCGAGTCGCTGGGCGCGGCGATGGGCGCCGGCCTGCGCTATGTCGCCATGTCGCCCAACATCGCCAAGGTGCTGGTCCGCGGTCTGGCCTTCGGCTTCAGCGCCGGCGCGGTGCTGGCGCTTCTTCCCCTGGTGGCGCGCGACGTCGTCAAGGGGGACGCGCTGACCTACGGCATCATGCTCGGCGCCTTCGGCATCGGCGCGGTCGGCGGCGCGCTGATCAGCGTGCGGCTCAGGCAGCTGCTGTCGAGCGAGGTGATGGTGCGCATGGCCTTTTGCGGTTTCGCCCTATGCGCCCTCAACGCCGCCGTCAGCCACAATGGCTGGCAGACGTCGGCGGGCCTGCTCATCGGCGGCGCCTGCTGGGTGATCGCGCTCTCGCATTTCAACGTCACGGTGCAGATGTCGACGCCGCGCTGGGTGGTCGGCCGCGTGCTGTCGATCTACCAGACGGCGACCTTTGGCGGCATCGCGCTGGGCAGCTGGATCTGGGGCGTCGTCGCCGACGCGCATGGCGCCGAGACCGCGCTGATCGCGGCGGCGGTCGCGATGCTCGCCGGCAGCGCCATTGGCTTCGCCCTGCCGCTGCCGCGGCAGACGGTGCTCAACCTCGATCCGCTCAACCGTTTCAAGGAGCCGATGCTGGCGCTCGATCTCAAGCCGCGCAGCGGCCCCATCGCCATCATGATCGAGTACGTCATCCGCGAGGACGACGTGCCGGAATTTCTGGCGACCATGGCCGAGCGCGGCCGTATCCGCCGCCGCGACGGTGCCCGCAACTGGACGCTCGCGCGGGATCTGGAAAATCCGTCGGTTTGGATCGAGCACTACCACACGCCGACCTGGGTCGAGTATATCCGGCACAACCGGCGCGCCACCCATGCCGACGCCGTGGTCGGCGAACGCATCCGCGCGCTGCACAGCGGCGAGAACCCGCCGCGCGTGCGCCGCATGATCGAGCGCCCGACCACTGCGGGCACGACGCTCGTCTCGCCGAAAGGCCCGATCGATCACTGACGGCACGTCGTTCGAAGCACGCTTCCGGCAAACGACGTGCGCCGAAGGGTCAGGGATCAATCGGCGCTCTGGATCATGTAGAGCTTGCGGGTGGTCTCGTGGATGCGCCACTCGCCCTTCCATCCCTGCGGCAGGACAAGAAGGTCGCCCGGCCCCAGCTCGCGCATCTCGCCATCGGCGCGGCTCACCTCGGCGCGGCCGCAGATGATGTGGCAGATCTCCGACGAGTTCGTGCGGTCGGCGGTGAACCGTCCGGGCGTGCATTCCCAGATGCCGATATCGATGGTTCCGTCCGGCGATTGGAAGAACGACCGCGCGGCCTCCAGCTGATCCCCTTCGAAAGAGGTCGGCTTCGGTGAAAAAGCGCCGATGTCGGCCTTGGCGAGGTCGTGGAAAGTCGAGAGATCGATCAAGCTGGTCTCCATGGGTCAGGGCAATTCCAGCGGTCTGGAACTGCGCGAAAACGAACGATTGGGCGGACGCCGAACCGCCCTAGTGGCCAGTCAGGCTGTCGGCCAGGGCGGCCAGCTTCGAGGTATGCGAAAGCCCAGCGGCCTCGCGGTTATCGGCGATGCGGTAGAGCTGGTACATCGAATGGACGCCCAGCCAACGGAACGGCTCCGGCTCCCATGGCCGCACCTTGCGGTTGACCCAGGGCAGCCGCGTCAGTTCGGTGCTCTCGCCGAGCACGAGATCGCTCAGCGTGCGCCCCGACAAGTTGGAGCTGGACACGCCGAGCCCGACATAGCCGCCGGCCCAGCCGATGCGCGTCGCGGGATCGAGGCCGACCGTCGTGCACCAGTCGCGCGGCACGCCGAGCACGCCGCACCAGGCATGATCGATGCGGCATCCGGCGGTCTGCGGCAGCAGCGTCGTCAGGATCGCGTGCAGCTGGTCGATCGTCGCCTGCTGCGTCTGCCCGTTGACGTCGGTGCGCGACCCGTAGCGGTAGGGCACGCCGCGCCCGCCCATGGTGATGCGCCCCTCGCGCGTGCGCTGGGCATAGCAATAGGCATGCGCGGCATTGCCGAGCAACTCGTGCCCCTCCCAGCCGATCTTGCGCCAGAGCTCTTCCGACAGTGGCTCGGTGACGATCTGCGCGCTGTTGAGCGCCAGCCAGGTCCGCTCCTCTCCTGGAATGCCGGCCGTGAACCCTTCCGTGGCGCGAATGACGGTCTCGGCCCGCACCGTGCCCCGGTCCGTTGTCACAACGCCCTTGGCGATCGCCGTCACCGTCGTCTTTTCGTAGATCGAAACACCGAGACGCTCGACCGCCGCCGCCAGCCCGCGCACCAGCTTGGCCGGCTGCACGCGCGCCTGGCCGTGGATGACGAAGCCGCCGAGTACATTGTGGATATTGATGCGCGCGCGGGTCGCAGCCTGGTCTAGCAGTTTGATGCGTTCGAGGTCGGCATCCCAGGAGCGGATCGTCTCGAATTCCTCGCGCACCCGCTCCAGCTGCGCCGGATTGGTGGCAACCGTCAGATTGTCGACGCGACGGATGTCGGCATCGATGCCTTCTTCCGTCGCCACCCGGATCACCTCGTCGACACAGCCGGCCATCGCCTTCTGCATGGCGGTGACGCCTTGCCGTGTCGACGTCTTCAAATACTTCTCGCGCGACCAGCCGAAGCCGCCCGATAGCCAGCCGCCATTGCGCCCCGAGGCGCCGAAGCCGGCAAACTCGCGTTCGACGAGCACGATGCGCAGCGATGGCTTCGCCTTCTTCAGATAGTAGGCTGTCCAAAGCCCGGTATAGCCGGCGCCGACGATCGCGACATCGGCCTCGATGTCGCCGGGCAAAGGCGGACGCGGCGCCGGGATATGACCCATATCCGCATACCAGAACGAGATGTCGCCGTTGCGCTTGACTTGCATGGGATGGCTTCCGCTAGAGCAATTCCAGGAAAAGTGTGAAACGGTTTTCCGTCCGGGATTGCGTTAAACCAAAGAGATGGATCAGGTGAGCGTTGTGTCGGCCGTGCTGTCGTCGGGCAGGAGTTTGGCATCGGCGCCGTCGAAGCAGAGCTCGACCTTCTCGCCGAGGCCAAAACTCTCGCCGGCGAGCGGCGAGCGCACGATCGCGGTCGAGCCGTCTGCGAGCTTCACTTCATATTTCGACCCCGAGCCGAGATAGATCGCCTCGGCGATCGTCCCCGACAGCCGGTTCGTGCCGGCGGCATCCTGGCCCGATCGGCGGATGGCAAGCTTCTCCGGCCGCAGCAGCATGACCGGATTGGCTTCGCCGGCCAGCCGACGGGGCGCGGTGACCGTCTCGCCGGCGACGCTCAGAGCCGTCCCGGTGCCGTCGCTTTTCGCCTCGCCGCGCAACACGGTGGAATCGCCGATGAAGCGGCCGACGAAGAGCGTCGCCGGTTCGTCATAGAGCTGGCGGCCGGTGCCGACCTGCTCGATGCGCCCGCGATTGAAGACGGCGATGCGGTCCGACAGCACCAGGGCCTCTTCCTGGTCGTGCGTGACATAGACGAAGGTGGTGCCGAGCTCGCGATGAATGCGCTTGATCTCGAGCTGCAGCCATTCGCGCAGCTTCTTGTCGAGCGCGCCGAGCGGCTCGTCCATCAGGAGCAGCGGCGGATCGAAGACGATAGCGCGTGCAAGCGCGACGCGCTGCTGCTGGCCGCCGGACAATTCGCTCGGATAGCGATGCGCGAAGTCGCCCATCTTGACCATGTCGAGCGCTCTCGCGACCCGCTTCTTGCGCTCGTCCTGCTTGATGCCGCGCAATGTCAGCGGATAGGCGACGTTGCGGCCGACCGTCATGTGCGGGAACAGCGCGTAGTGCTGGAAGACGACGCCGATATTGCGCTTGTGCGCCGGCACGCCGACGACGCTCTTTCCCCCGACCAAAAGCTTGCCGCTGGTCACGTCGGTGAAGCCGGCGATCACATTGAGCGTCGTCGTCTTGCCAGAGCCGCTCGGCCCCAGCAGCGTCATGAACTCGCCTGGCTCGATCCTGAGCGAGACACCGTCCAGCGCCTTGAAGGACCCGTAGGCCTTGCTGACCATGTCGAGATCGATCGCGGCGCCGCGATTTTCCGCTCTCGGGTTCATAGGCGTCCCTTCCGCTCGCGGCCAAGGAGGAGCATGCCGCCGCCGATCAGGATCGTGGTGGCGAACAACAGAATGGTGCCGACGGCCGCGACCGTCGGGTCGGCATCGCGCGTGATCGAGGAAAATATCTGCACCGGCAACGTCTTGAGATAGGGGTTGGTGATGAAGAGCGACACCACGATCTCGTCGAAGGACGTGGCGAAGGCGAACAGCAACCCCGACAGGATGCCGGGCAGGATCAGCGGCAGCGTCACCGTGCGGAACGTGGTCAGCGCGCCGGCGCCGAGGCTTGCCGCCGCGGTCTCAAGCCGCCTGTCGAACACTTCGAGATTGGCCGAAACCGCGATCAGCACGAAGGGCAGCGCCAGGATCGTATGCGCAAGCACGAAGCCGGTCAGCGTGCCCACGAGCTGCGCATCGAGATAGACGGCATAGATGCCGATGGCCAGAACCACGCCCGGCACGACCATCGGCGTCAGCATCAGCATGCGCAAGAGATTGGCTGGCCGCGCCTTCATGCGGTCGAGGCCGAAGGCGGCGAGCGTGCCGAGTACCGTCGCCAGCACCGCCACCAGCGAGGCGACCTTGAGCGAGTTGAGGAAACTGGAAGACCAATCGGGGTTGGTGGCGAAATTCTGGTACCACTGCCAGGAAAAGCCCTGCGGCGGAAAGGCGAGCGACTTGTTCTCGTTGAACGACATCGGCACCACGACCAGCGTCGGCGCCACCAGCCATATCGCCACCAGCAGGCAGACAAGCCCGAGGACGACGCGCGTGAGCGGCTTCATCTCCATCAGCGTCGCCCTGCTTCCCGATGCCTCGACCGCATCACCGGCGCCGCAAGCGCGAGCAGCACGAAGGTCGCGACCAGCAGCACCACGCCCATGGCGCCACCGCGTCCCCATTGCAGCAGGCTGAGCACCTGCGTCTGCACCAGCGTCGACAGCATGGTCGAGCGCGGTCCGCCGAGCAGCGCCGGCGTGATGTAGAAGCCCAGCGCCAGGATGAAGACGATGATCGCGCCGGCATAGACGCCTGGCAGCGACAGCGGCAGGTAGATGGTGAAGAACGCGCGCGATGGCCGCGCTCCGAGACTCCGTGCCGCCTGCACCAGCCTGAGATCGATCCCCTTCATCACCGAATAGAGCGGCAGGATCATGAACGGCAGGAGCACCTGCGCCATGCCGATGACCACGCCCGTCTGGGTGCGGATCAGGCGGATGCCGTCGAAACCGGCCGATCTCAGCAGCGAGTTGATGACGCCGGAATCCTGCAGCAGGATCACCCAGGAAAGCGTGCGCACCACGCCGCTCACCCAGAACGGGATCAAGACGCAGAGCACAAGGACGAGCCGCGCGCGTGGCCCGACGGCGGTCATCAGATAGGCGTAAGGGTAAGCGCAGAGCACGCAGACCACAGTTACCCAGGCCGAGATCGTAAAGGTGCGCTGGAGCACCGTCAGATTGACGGGTGCGCCGAAGAACCAGGCATAGTTCTGCAGGCCCCATTGCTCCGACAGGCTGCGCAGCACGATGGTGATCAGCGGATAGCCGATCACCGCGGCCAGCAGCACCAGTGCCGGCAGCGTGAGCGCGAACGGCCGCCATGCCCAGCCCGCCCGTTGCGGGGCGGAAGGCGTCGTCGGTTCGAGCGCGCTCACGGACCTCTCCTTCAGCCGGTCAGTTGCCGGCCATCAACGCCGACCACTTCTCCTGTGCCACGGCGAAGTTCGGGACCCAGAACTTGAAGTTCTGCTTGTAGCCCTGCTTCTGGCGCTCAGGCGTGTTGGTCAGGAAGGCGGCGACGGAGGCGTCGACCTTGGGCTGCGCGTCGCTGTTGATCGGCGTGTAGGACGTCTTCTCCGCCAGGATCTCCTGCGACTGCTTGCCGAGATAGGCGTTGAGCAGCGCGTAAGCGGCATCCGTGTCCTTGACACCGACCGGGATCGTCATCTGGTCCATCACCACCAGCCAGTCCTGCCATGCGGGCGCATATTTGGCGCCGTTCTTGACCGCGGTCATGGCGCGGCCGGTCCACATCATCAGCATGTCGGCTTCGCCGGACTCCGCCAATTGCTGCGATTCAGCGCCCGTCTTCCAGAAGATGGTGTCGGGACCGAGCTTGCGGACCACGTCGATGGCCTTGTCGATATCGGCCACCGTCATCGCCTTCGGGTCGCCGCCGGCGACCTTGAAGGCCTGTTCCAGCAGCCCGCCGGTCGGGCTGCCGGAGCCGTCGATCCCGCGCACGCCCGGGAACTTTTCCGTGTCGAAGAAGTCGGCCCAGCTCTTGGGCGGATTATCCTTGTACTTCTCCTTGTTGTACATCAGCACGACGCCGTAGTTCATCGCCGGCACGGAGCATTCGCCGACCTGGCCTTCCGGGATTTTCGAGACGTCGAGCTTGGTCAGGTCGAGCTTCTGGAACAGCTTGCCGCAATAGACGTAAGGCGGCAGGTCGTCGGTATCGACGACGTCCCAGGTGACATTGCCGGATTCGACCTGCGCCTGCAGCTTGGCGATCTCGGTCGGACCGTCATTGAGCAGCTTGACGCCGGACTTGTCGACGAACTCCTTCAGCGCCGCCGCCTGTCCGTCCTGGTAGATGCCGCCATAGGAGACGAGCGTCAGGGTCTTGCCTTTCAGCGAACCCTCCTTGACCTCGCCCGCCACAGGCTTGTCCTGCGCAAAGGCCGCGCCGGTCAGAACGCCGAGCGCCAGAACGGCGCCGATGCCATATCTCGATTTCAACATAACGATAACTCTCCCATTCATGCCCGCGTTTTGATCAGCTACCTGGCGGCGGGCGGTTTCCAGGTCGTGTATTGGTCGAGCTCGGCGCGCGCCGAGGTCGGCGGCGCGATGATCCACATCACTTCGGCCCGGCCGCTGCCGATGTTCTCCGTGCGATGCGGGGTGGACGTGGTGTATTCGACGCTGTCGCCCTCCTCGAGGACATGGCGCGCCTCGCCGAGCGACACCTCGACGATGCCGCGCAGGACGATCAACATCTCATGCGCGTCGCCATGCGTGTATTGGTCGGACCCCGTCGAGCCGCCGATCTCGAACTCCCCGACATAGACTTCCATGTCGCTCAACGGGGGCCGCGACAAGAGCATCTTGCGGCACCCGTCGCTGGGCGGCAGGCTGGGCCGCTCGCTGCGCCGCAGCACGCCGTGATGATTTTGAGCCGTGCTTTCGGCAAACAGCAGCGCGACGCTGACTCCGAGCGCCGAAGCCATCTGGTTGAGCGATGCCGTGCTGGCGCCGGTCAGGCCGCGCTCCAATTGGCTGATGAAGCTGGCGCTGGTGCCGGTCGCCTCGGCCAGGTCGCGCAACGAAAGGCGGCGGGCAAGGCGCAGGCTCTTGAGCCGCATGCCGAGCACCTCTTGCGCGGCTGTTGCGACCGAACCGTTCCTGTCCCCGGTTGAAGCCTGGCCCTTATCGGTAGCCTTGGGCATCTCGTTTGTTCTCCACTGCACACTTTGTACAGTGTCACTGTACAAATGGCAAGCAGCAAGAATCCGCCGCTGCAGGCGGCTTCATAATGGGAGCGAACCGATACTCACCCTTCTGGAATTGAGATCAATTTACCGGCTTGGAATTGACAGGCTGCGGACCTGCCGGCGGCCAAGATCTCGCGGTTCCCCCCTTAACCCGTCTGGTTGAGCCCTTCCAACGTCGTCATCCTCGGGTCTGCGCGTCCGCTTCGCTCCCGCTCCGCCCGTGGCTGACGAAGTTTAGACGTCTCGGCTAATCTCCGGGGCTGCGATGTGCCTGGGTAGTATGCAGCGGCAAGATTCCTGTGTTGAAAACTAGCCCTCGCCGGCCAGGTCGCGGCGCGCCTTGTCGAGCTCTTCGGCGTAGCGGCGCATCAGATGGCTCTCGGTGAGCAGGCCAAGCACGATGCGCTCGTCGAAATCCTCGACCACCGCCAGTTCTTCGGCCCCGGTGCGCTGGAAGGTCTCGGCGGCGGTCTGGACATTCATCGATGGCACCAGCACCGCATCCTTGAACTGGGCGAGCGCACTCACCGGCGTCTCGCCATCGGAGGGATCGCTGTGCAGTTCCGGCACAAGCAGCATGCCGACATACTGGTCGGCCTGTTCGACGGCGATGACGCGCTGGCCGGAGCCGAGCGGGATCTCCTTGCGGAATTCGGAGAGCGTGGTCGAGGCGGGAATGGTGCGGACGTCCTTGCGCATCATCGAGCCGACGGTGAGGCTGCGCATCCAGCCGACGTCATGGGCGCTGCGGATCGTCTCGCCGCGCAGATGGAAACGCCAGGTCGAGAAGGAGTAGCCGAAGGTCTCGCGGACCAGGATCGCCGACATGATCGAGGCGGCCAGCACCACGCCGGTGAGGGTCAGGTCGCGGGTCGATTCCAGCGCCAGGAACGTCATCGTCAGCGGGCCGCCGACGACGCCGACCGCAAGCGAGGTCATGCCGACGACGGCGGCGACCGCCGGATCGATGCCGACGGATGGAGCGGTCAGCGCCATGACGCCGGCGAAGACCTTGCCGAGCAGCGCTCCCAGGAACAGCGAAGCGAAGAACAGGCCGCCGCGGAAGCCCGAGCCGAGCGAGATGGCGGAGGCCGCCAGCTTCATCACGAAGACGCTCGCCACCACCGGCAGCGCATAATTCATGGCGAACTCGCGATGCAGCGCGCCATGGCCGCTGGAGAGCACCTGCGGCGTGACCAGCCCTAGCATGCCGACGAAGATGCCGCCGATGAACGGCCGGACCGACGCGTCGATCGACAGCCGCACGAAGAGACGCTCGACGATGCTCACCAGATGCATGATGGCGATCGAGGCTGCCCCGCCGAGCAGTCCGAGCAGCAGGAACGGCACATACTCGCTGGCGGTCAAATTCGGCAAACCTGACAGCTCCAGCGGGAACGGCACGCCGCCGAACATTTCCGCCGTCAGCGAGGCGGCGATCGCCGCCGTCATAACCGGCGCCACATTGACGACGGAATAGATGCCGATGACCAGCTCGAAACCGTAGAAGGCCCCGGTCAGCGGCGCGTCGAAGGCGGCGGCAATCGCACCGGCCGCGCCGCAGCCGACCAGAATGCGGACGTCGTTGCGGCGCAGCCGGAACGCGCGCGCAAGCCGGGAAGCTACGCCGGAGCCGATCTGCGTATAGCCGGCTTCCAATCCCACCGAGGCGCCGAAGCCGCTGGAAATCATCGTTTGCGCCACGATGATGAAAGTGTCGGTGAGCGACATGCGCCCGCCATAGAGCGCGTTGGCCTCGATCGGGTCGACCGGAGTGCGGAACTTGCGCTTTCTCAGCCAGATGACGGAAAGGCCGAGCAGCAGGCCGCCGATCGCCGGGAACATCGCCTGCACCGGGTCGGCGAGCGAGAACATCGCCGAAAGGCGGCCGCCCGGTTGCACGTCGAACAGCAGCCAATGCATGCCTTGCACCAGCGCGCTCATGCCGGTGACCAGCGCGCCGGCGATGGCGCCGACCATGCCGGCCATCAGCACGATCGCAATGCCGCGCGCCTCGAGCACGGGGATCGAACTGATCAGCACCGCGCGAAGCCGGCGGGCATAGACTTGTGGGTCGTTTCTGGCAGGCAACGGAACGGCTCGCCGGTATGCGAAAGATAAACAACTGCCGTGCCTGATACGCGCGGCGGCCTTGCGTGGCAACCGCAATGCCGACCGCTTGTGGCGCCATTTTGGCGTTGTGCGAATTAGCGTTAAGAACGCTTGCCGCCGCGATAAAGGCGATAGATTTAGTCAGTTAACGGAATGGTCAGCGGGCCGCAGTCGTCCTCCGCGACGAAGATCGCCAGCAGTTCCGCCGGCTCGGTGGCGCTGGCATTCTCGGCGAAAGAATGGATCGCGCCTGGCGCTTCGAACCAGGTCTGGCCTTGACTGTAAGTAACAGCCGGTCCGCCTTCCATCTGCGAACGCAGCGCTCCCTTGATGACGAAGGCCGTGACGGAACCGGGATGGCGATGTCGCGGCGTATAGGCATTGGGCGGAAACTCGACCAGCGCCGTGGTGATCGAATGCCCAGGCACATTCGGCAGCTTTTCGCAGGAGAGCGGGTTCACCGTGGTGGTCGGACGCGCCGTCGCCCCCTCCCCGGCATCAGCCCCCATCATGTGAACATACGCGCCCATTTCGTCAGCGACGGTGGATGCCTTGTTGCTCTGGACTACGGCCATGCCAAGCAACCCCGCAGCGATGGCGGCGACGCCGATCAGGCCGCGTGAAGAAACGTCTTCGATCATGACGGCAACTCCCTCGCTTACTCGGCCAGGCGAAAGCCGGCGCGCCAGCCGAGCTCGGCGAGAGCCTTGTCGGTCGTGATATGGCCGTTCGGCTCCGCGACATTGAAGGCGCCCTGCGTTCCCGCTCGACGGCAAGCAGAGCCGCGTTGGCGGCGGCATCGACATGCACCGCCGGGTCCGCGGCGGCTGCCGCGCCGGTGCCTGGCCCGTAGAGATGACCGTAGCGCAGCACGATGCCGGCAATCGGCGAGGCGCCGAGCACATGCTTCTCCAGCGCAATGACGCCGCCAACGCTGACGGCCCGGCCGCCTTCCGCGCCACTGTCCAAAGGATCGGTTTCGTCGTGTGGCTCGGGTCCCGGCGCGTAGGCCCAGGCGATGCTTTGCGCGACCAGCCGCTTCGCACCGGCAGCCTTCGCCGCTTCGACGAGGTTACGGGTTCCTTCATCGCGTATGCGGGCGTTCCGAGCGATTGCCTCGGCCATTTTCGATGGATCGAGCCCGGCCGGGAGGTCCGTGAGCTGGTGGATGACGATCTCCGGCTTTGCCGCCAAGACAGCCGCGCGCAACCCGCTCGCATCGAACACATCGACCACCACCGGATCGGCGCCGAGCGCTCGAATATCTTCTGCTTTTGCCGCCTGACGCGTCGTCGCCGTCACCCCATGCCCGGCCGTCACCAGCTGCGGCACCAACCGGCGGCCTATCGCGCCCGAGGCGCCCGCAAGAAAAATGCGATAGCCCATCGTCTTTCGCTCCTTGACGCGATAATATCAGAATACGAACAACATATAAGAGCTATGATATTATGCGCAAGGGGAATCCATCCATTCCGTCCGCCGGTGAAGGCAAGCGCGGCGAGCAAGGCTATCTGGGCTATCTGCTGCGCCAAGCGGCTGGCGCCTACCGCCTGAAGGTGGAGCGGGCGCTGGATGAATTCGGCGTGACACAGGCGCAGTTCGCGGCCCTCACCATGATCTCGGCCTATCCCGGCCTATCCAATGCCGATCTGGCCCGGCTCGCGGTGCTGACGCCGCAGACGGTGAGCGTGATTGTCGGCAATCTGGAAAAGGCCGGTTCCCTCCTCCGCCGGCCCCATGCCGTCCACGGCCGTATCCAGCATCTCGACCTTTCGGACAGCGGCCGCGCCTTGCTGAAGAAATGCCGTGAGCGGGTTTACAAATTGGAAGGCGAACTCACCGCCGGCCTCTCCGCCGAGGAGGAGCGCGCCGTGCGGCGCTGGCTGGTCGCCGTCGCGACCGCGGATGCGGCACAGCCGTAAATGCCTCTGACGATCAGGTCGGCGCGCCGCCGTCCGTTTCATAAAGCGTGAGCTTGCGGTCGCCGATGCCGAGTTCCGCCCAGCTCGCGCGCCATTCGGCGATATGCGCCGATTTGAAATGCGCCTCGAGCGCTGCGCGGTCGCTCCAGGCCTCCGAGACATGGATGAGCCCGGCATCCAGCACGTCCTGCGCGTAGGAATAGCCGAGGCAGCCCGGTTCGGCACGGCTCGCCAGGATCATGCGTTGCATGGCTGGCTTTGCCTGGTCGAGCCTGTCGGCTGGGAGCCGGATCGTGCCGGTGATCAGGAGCATCTGCCATCCTTTCGCAAGATCGTGGCAGGTCCCGTAGCCACTCTCCCACCTTCGCGCAAGCTTGGAGGGTTACGGTCAAGGGCCTGCCCTGTGCGTGGCGGCTCTTGATTTGGGAACGATATGGCGATCAGCGAAACACTCCCGTCCGGCCTGGCGGTCAAGAACGGCCGCGACATCTTCTTCGCGCTGGGCATCGTCTTCATCCTGGCAGTGCTGTTCCTGCCGATCCCGGCCTTCCTCATCGATATCGGCCTTGCTTTCTCGATCGCGCTTTCGGTGCTGATCCTGATGGTGGCGCTGTGGATCCAGCGGCCGCTCGACTTCTCGTCCTTCCCGACCGTGCTGCTGATCGCCACCATGCTGCGCCTGTCGCTCAACATCGCCACCACCCGCATGATCCTGTCGCACGGCAACGAGGGCACTCATGCCGCCGGCTACGTCATCTCGGGTTTCTCCAAGCTGGTGATGTCGAGCGACTTCGTCATCGGCCTCATCGTCTTCATGATCCTGATCGTGGTGAACTTCATCGTCATCACCAAGGGCGCCACCCGTATCGCCGAAGTCGGCGCGCGTTTCACCCTCGACGCCATCCCCGGCAAGCAGATGTCGATCGACGCCGACCTTTCCGCCGGCATGATCGACGAGAAGACGGCGCAGCTGCGCCGCCGCGAACTGGAGGAGGAATCCTCCTTCTTCGGCTCGATGGACGGTGCCTCGAAATTCGTGCGCGGCGACGCCATCGCCGGCCTGATCATCACTGCCATCAATATCGTCGGCGGCATCGCTATCGGCTATCTGCGCCACGGCATGGGTCTTGGCCAGGCGGCCGACGTTTTCATCAAGCTGTCGGTCGGCGACGGCCTCGTCACCCAGATCCCGGCGCTCATCGTCTCGCTCGCTGCCGGTATGCTCGTCTCCAAGGGCGGCACGCGCGGCTCAACCAACCAGGCAGTGTTCGGTCAGCTCGGCGCGCATCCGCGCGCGCTCTACGTCGCGGCCTCGCTGCTGGTCATCCTCGGCCTCATGCCCGGCCTTCCGCTGTTCCCCTTCTTCGCGCTTGCCGGCGGCATGGCCGGCCTCGGCTACATCATCCCGCTGCGCCAGAGCCGCGAACGCGCCGCCGCCGAAGCCCTGAAGACGCAGGAGAAGGCGAACAAGGTCGAGGAGGAGAAGAACTCGGTCAAGGCCTCGCTGGTCACCGCCGAGATCGAGCTTCTGATCGGCAAGCAGCTTTCGACCAGGCTGATGGTGGCGCATCAGGAACTGGTGTTCCGCATGTCGAAGATGCGCAAGAAATTCGCCCAGCAATATGGCTTCGTGGTGCCGGAGGTGCGCGTCGCCGACGACTTCGCCATCCCACCCAAGAGCTATCAGATCAAGGTGCACGGCACTGTGGTCGCTGAATACCAGATGCGCGTCGGCGAGATCATGGTGCTGCTCGGCACGCGCGGCGTGCCGGAGATCCCCGGCGAGGAAATCCGCGAGCCGGCCTTCGGCATGCGCGCCTATTCCGTGCTCGAAACCTTCGCCGAGGACCTGAAGCGCGAGAACTTCACCTTCGCCGACAACATGTCGGTGCTGCTCACCCATCTTTCGGAAGTCATCCGCAACAACCTGCCGCAGCTTCTGTCCTACAAGGACATGAAGGCGTTGCTGGAGCGGCTCGATCCGGAATACCGCAAGCTCGCCGACGAGATTTGCACCTCGCACATCTCCTATCCCGGCCTGCAGGCGGTGCTGAAGCTGCTGCTCGCCGAGCGCGTCTCGATCCGCAACCTGCATCTGATCATCGAGGCGATCGCCGAGATCGCGCCGCATGTGCGCCGCACCGAGCAGATCGTCGAGCATGTGCGCATCCGCATGGCGCAGCAGATCTGCGGCGACCTCTCCGAAGGCGGCACGCTCAAGGTGCTACGCCTCGGCAATCGCTGGGATCTCGCCTTCCATCAGAGCCTCAAGCGCGACGCAAAGGGCGAGGTGCGCGAGTTCGATATCGATCCGCGCCAGCTCGAGGAATTCGGCCAGGACGCCACCAAGGCGATCCGCAAGCATCTCGAGGCGGGCGAGCGCTTCGTGCTTGTCACCGCGCCCGACGCGCGTCCCTACGTGCGCATGATCATCGAGCGGCTGTTCACGACGCTTCCCGTTCTCAGCCATGTCGAGATCGCCAAGGGCGTCGAGATCAAGGTGCTCGGGACCATCTCGTGAACGCGCTCTCGCAAGGCGTCGTCATCGCCGCCTTCCTCGCCTTCTGCCGTATCGGCGCCTGCTTTATGCTGATGCCGGGCCTGTCGAGCGCCCGCGTGCCGCTGCAGATCCGGCTGTTCGTTTCGCTCGCCGCTACCGGCGGCCTGCTCGCTTTCCTGTGGGACCGCATCTACCCGTTCGTCGATCCGCGCCCGCAGGTCCTGGCGCCGATGATCGTCTCCGAGCTCCTGGTCGGCGGGCTGATTGGGGCCATGACCAGGCTCTACATGGAGGCGCTGCGTTTCATGGGCTCGGCCATCGCTATGCTGATCGGCTATGGCGGCTCGGGCGGGCCGGCGATCGAGGAGCCGGAACCGCAGGCGGCGCTCGCCGCCATCATCTCGTTCTCGGCGCTGCTCCTGCTCTTCGTCTTCGACTTCGACCACGAGATCGTCAAGGCGCTCGTCGCCTCCTATCAGGTCGCTCCGGTCAACGTGTTCTTCAACCCGCAGGCGGCGCTGGTCGACGTCACCGACACCGTGTCGGACGCCTTCTTCCTGGTCATTCGGCTCGGCAGCCCTTTCGTCGCCTATGCCATCCTGGTCAATCTGACGATCGGCTTCGTCAACAAGCTGACGCCGCAGATCCCGGTCTATTTCATCTCGCTGCCCTTCGTCATCGCCGGCGGAATGATCATCTTCTATTTCGCGGTCGGCACCTTGCTGTCGCTGTTCGTCGACGGCTTCGTCGACCTCACGCTGGCGAGATAGCCATGACCGCGCGAAAGGACCGCCTGAAGAAACTGGTCAAGGTGCAGGAGCAGTTGAAAGTCCTGCACGAAACCCGCCATGCCGGCTTCCTCGCCGCCGCCGTCAAGGCCGAAGCTGAGGCCAGGGACCTGATCGAGCGTTTCGACACCGGCGCCTCGCTGGGCGCTCTCTTTCCGGAAATCTATCATCGCCGCATCACCGGCGCGCTCGAGCGCCAGAAAAAGAACCTGGAAGACGCCCGCCAGGAAGCCGCGTTGATCGCCACCGCGACGGCGCGCACCAATATGGTCGAGCGTGCCTACAAGGACGTGCGCCGCCGCGACGAGCGCGAGCGCTCTGATCGCGAGCGGCTCGATCTCATCACGCAGAAGCGAGTGGACGAAGGCTGACCTCCCGCAAGCCTGCCACAAGCTTGTTCAGTCATTGTGCGGATGACAAAACCGGCAAAGGGCGGACTTTCTTGGCCATTTCCCCACCCAGCGACATCGTCATGGACGTTGCCCGCGCAGCGGAACCGGCCGATGTCGAGACAGCGCGCGCGACGCTCGCGAGAAGAGCGAATGGCGCCTCGGCACCCTTCGCTCTCGATCCATCCGCGACGGTCGATGCCGGCTCCATCCTCTCGCGCGCGGCGGCCGACAAGGCGGAAGCCGCCAATCCGGCGAAGAAGTTCCAGCGCTTCGAGGCGATGGTGCTGACGACCTTCATCCAGAACATGATGCCCAAGGACACCGAGGGCGTTTACGGCAAGGGCCTGGCCGGCGACATGTGGAAGTCGCAGCTGGCCGAAAAGGTGGCCGATGTCATGGCCGCGCATGGCGGCATCGGCATCGCCAAATCGATGCTCGCCGACCATTATCTCGACGGCAAGCACAAGGTGCCGGTTGGCCCTGTTGCCGGGGGGCAGCAGAAAGCCGAGATCGACCAGCAGACCCGGCTTTCGACCTCGATGATCGAGGAGCTTGAGCGCAAAGCCGCACGGTCGATGACCGGCGACGACACAACCATAAAAACGGACATCAAGATCTAGGGACCTACATGGCCGACCAAACGGACCTTTCCAACCTTCCCGCACGCACCAACGCAATGGAGGCGCCCGCCGCCGCACGACCCGGCAACCTCGCCGCCATCATCGGCCGCATCGAGGAAGTCGTGGACGAGGAGACCGCCGGCATCCGCAGCGGAACGGCCTATGACCTCAAGGCCTCGAACGCGCGCAAGAGCCGATACCTCTACGAGCTGAACCGCGCCTTGAAGGGCGCCAACGAGATCGAATTCCTCGAGCAGCATCGCGAAGGCCTGCTGCGGCTGCGCCAGAAGCTGGCCAGGAACGAGGCGGCGATCCTCGCCCATCTCAACGCGGTCAACGAGGTCGCCACGCTTCTGAGGAACGCCATCCAGCGCGCCGATGCCGACGGCACCTATTCGGCCGGCGAGTTCGGAATGGCGCGAGCCTGACAAAGATGATCAAGGCGCAAGGACAGACCCGGTGATAAAGTTCATCGCCGCCGCGCTGTGGATCTGCGCCGTGACGCTCGGCGCGGTCTTCTATTCCTTCCAGGCGGCCGGCCAGCGCGGCACGGCCGAACCGCCGAAGCCGATGCTGGGCGGCCTCGACTACGTCAAGACCGACATGATCTCGGTGCCGTTGCTACGCGACGGCACGATCGACGGCTATTTCCTCACCAAGCTGGTCTACACGGTGGAGCCGGAACAAATAAAGAAGCTGTCGGTCCCGGCGCAGGCGCTGATGACCGACCAAGTCTATTCCTATCTCTATTCCAACCCGCAGATCGATTTCACCAAGAAGGAATCGATCGATCTCGACGTCTTCCGCAAGTCGATCCGAGACACCATCAACAGCCGGGTCGGCGTCGAGCTGGTGCACGAGGTGCTGATCGACCAGGTCAATTTTCTCTCCAAGGACGATATCCGCGACAACGCGCTTCGCCGCCGCAGGAATGCCGGCGAAACCGCGGCGGCGATGACCAAGCCCTTCCAGGCAGCGCCGGAGCATTGACCGCCTGGCCGCCGTCCGGCGGCGACGGGCATGGCCCAGTTCCCTACGCGATATGACGCAAGGTGACCGCGTTGACGTTAACGTCAACTCGAAGCTATATGCGCCTGTGGTCGCGCTGGAGCGCGGCGCGTCTACCTCGCCCAGCGGCCAAGCGCCGGTGCGCGTCAACGCAACCAACGAGGAGAACCGCCATGGGCGTTCAGGAGATTGCCGACAAGATCAAGTCGCGCGTGGCAAGCGCCGGCTTCGAGCATTCCGTCAAGTTCGACACTGGCAGCGACGGCGTCATCGTCATCGACGGCGCGACCGTCTCGACCACCGACGCGCCGGCCGACTGCACGATCAAGCTGTCGCTCGATGATCTGGATTCGCTGATTGCCGGCGACCTCAACCCGACCATGGCCTTCATGGCCGGCAAGCTGAAGGTCGAAGGCGACATGACCGTCGCCATGGCGCTCAGCCAGCTGCTCGGCTGACCTTTCGCAAAAAGCAAAACGCCGCCCGATGGGCGGCGTTTTCCAGGAAAAGTGCGTAGCGGTTTTCCGTCCGGAATTGCGTGAAAACAAAGACTCAAGCGACAAAGCCCGGCACCTGTTCCTTGATCTTGCGGCCGGCGGCCTTGATCGTGCCCGTGGCGCCGTCCAGCGCGCCTTCCTTCAGCTCCCGCGCCAGAAGCCGGTGCCGCTCATAGGGGCCGGGCATGGCAAGCGCTCCGGTGCGGTCGGCCGAGAAGCCGAACCGTCCGTAATAGGGCGCGTCGCCGACGAGCAGGATCGCGCCATGGCCAAGCCGCGCGGCTTCGGCGGTCGCATGCCGCATCAGCGCCGAGCCGATGCCGCCGCTCTTCAATCCCGGCTCGACCGCGAGCGGGCCGAGCAGGAGCGCCGACGGACCGCCCTCGCCCAGCCTCACATCCCACAGCCGCACCGTGCCGACGACCGCGCCCGAGGGATCGCGCGCGACAAACGCCAGGCCTTCCGAGGGCCGGCGGCCGCGCCGCAGCTTCTCGGATGACTTCTTCCTGCGCTTCGGCCCCATGGCGCGGTCGAGCAGCGCTTCGCGTGCAGCAACGTCGCCCGCGCCTTCGCCAAGGATGACGAAGGCAGGCGCCTGGGCGGCTCCCTCGTCCGGCGCGCCGCGCGAGCCAGCCTGTGCCCGGAGGGCCAGGGAGGGCGCCAACGCATTTTCAGGCGAAGTGGAAACCGGTTCGTCGTAAGAAAATGCGCCAAGAAGCACTGCAGTCGAGCCATTCTCCCCCGCGGAGAAAAGCTCAGCCGACGGTCCGGACGAGGGGGCAAATTCGGTGGCCGCAACGGCCGATTTGGTCAGGTATTCCATGTCCGCGATCCTTCACGAGCGGAGATCTGTTCCACAAGCGAGCCCGGGTGGGCGACGGGCGCCCACCTGGGATGATCTGAGCGTACTTTGCGAGCCGCTCAGATCACGTAGGATCGGAGGGGCTCGAAGCCGTTGAAGGCAACCGCCGAGTAGGTGGTCGTGTAGGCTCCGGTGCCTTCGATCAGCACCTCGTCGCCGATGGTCAGCGACAAGGGCAGCGGATAAGGCGTCTTCTCGTACATCACGTCGGCCGAATCGCAGGTCGGGCCGGCGAGCACGCAAGGCGCGGTCTCCGAGCCGTCATGGCGGGTGACCAGCGGATAGCGGATCGCCTCGTCCATCGTCTCGGCGAGACCGCCGAACTTGCCGATGTCGAGGAACACCCAGCGCACATTGTCGTTGTCGGCCTTCTTCGAGATCAGCACGACTTCCGACTTGATGACGCCGGCATTGCCGACCATGCCCCGGCCCGGCTCGATGATCGTTTCGGGCAGCGCGTTGCCGAAATGCTTGCGCAGCGCCGAGAAGATCGCCTGGCCATAGGCCTGGGCCACCGGCACGTCCTTCAGGTAACGGGTCGGGAAACCGCCGCCCATGTTGACCATCTTGAGCACGATGCCTTCCTCGGCGAGCGTCGCGAACACCTTCTTGGCGTCGCCCAGCGCGCGATCCCAGGCCGTCAGGTCGGTCTGCTGCGAGCCGACATGAAACGACACGCCATAGGCGTCGAGGCCGAGGCCCTTCGCATGGCGCAGCACGTCGACGGCCATCGCCGGCACGCAGCCGAACTTGCGCGACAGCGGCCACTCGGCGCCTTCACCGTCGGTCAGCACGCGGCAGAACACGCGCGAGCCGGGGGCGACGCGGGCGATCTTCTCGACCTCCTCGACGCAGTCCACGGCGAACAGGCGGATGCCGAGCTGGTAGGCGCGTGCGATGTCACGCTCCTTCTTGATGGTGTTGCCGAAGGAAATGCGGTCCGCCGGCGCGCCGGCATCCATCGCCATCTCGACCTCGGCAACCGATGCGGTGTCGAAGGACGAGCCCATCGCAGCAAGCAGGCGCAGGATTTCCGGCGCCGGATTTGCTTTCACCGCATAGTAGATCTTGGAATCGGGCAACGCCTTCTCGAAAGCGCGGAAATTGTCGCGCACGACATCGAGGTCGACGACGAGGCAGGGACCGTTCGGACGTCGGGTGGCGAGGAAATCAAGGATGCGCTGGGTGGCCATCGGGGTCTCTCCATAACGCCTTTCGGCGCGCAATAAGGCTGCGGGACGCGGGCTGTCGGCCTCGCGAACACGCGGTGGACAAAGGCGGGACGGAAATCCATGGAACCAGCCGGTGGAGACCCCGGAACCATGAAACGCCGTCTCGCGGCGGTGAACCTTGGCCTTGCCCGGCCTCGGTTCGCTTTGTCTGCCTTGGCTTGGATGGGAAACCCGTCCGCACTGCCGGCAATGAAGGTGTGCCTCTTTAGTAACCCCGGTCTTTGGACAACCGGAAGAGAACCAGAAAGGCCCGCACCGTCGTTGCTTCAAGGTGTCCTCGGTCTTGTGGTTGGCCACTGACCGACTGGAGGGGTTGGCTCCAGTTACCTTACCGATTGCCCTCACCATTCGAGGATCGGCGGACACCCACAGGCACGTGCGACTTTGGGCAAGCGCGATATAGGAGCGAAGGGTTTCACAATCAATAAAAATCGTAAGCGCAGGTTGTAAAATTTCTGGCATCGAACAATGTTTGTCGCACTGTATCCGGAAATCGAACGATGCCAGGAACTCAAGGACCGCTTAACGCCTTCCTCGATCTGCGCCAAATGCCTGTGGCGAATGCGGAATTGGGCCCGCTCGCCGGCCTGCGCCTTGCCGTCAAGGACATCTATGACGTCGCCGGCTACCGCACCGGCTGCGGCAACCCGCAGAGATTCGCGGAGGCGCATGCCGCCTCGCGCACGGCGCAAGCGGTGCAGACGATCCTCGATGCCGGCGCGCGATTCGTCGGCAAGACCCAAACCGACGAGCTGGCCTTCTCGCTGTTCGGCCAGAACGCGCATTTCCCTTACCCGGTCAATCCCGCCGCGCCCGAGCGCGTCACCGGCGGCTCCTCCTCCGGCTCGGCGGCCGCGGTTGCCGGCGGCCTGGCGAACATTGCCACCGGCTCCGACACCGGCGGCTCTATCCGCGCGCCGGCGAGCTTCTGCGGCCTGATCGGGCTGCGCACCACCCATGGCCGCATCCCGCTCGACGGCGCGATGAAGCTGGCGTCGAGCTTCGACACCTTCGGCTGGTTCGCCGACGACATCGAAACCTATGAGACGGTCGGCAAGCTTTTGCTCGGCCGCGATCCGCACCAGCACCCGCTCAACCGCCCGCTGTCGATCCGCTGGCTGGATGCCTTCGTCATGGGGCCAGCGGAAGCCGCCGAATATGCACGCATGAAGGCGCTGGCCGTCGGCGTCATCGGCCAGCCCGTGGAGACCGAATACGCCTTTGCCTCGTTCCCCGACGAGCTTTACTGGTGCTTTCGCCGCTTGCAGGCCTTCGAGGCCTGGCGCGAGCATGGTCCCTGGATCTCGGCCGGCGGCTGCCTGAGCCCCGGCGTCGAGGAGCGTTTCGGCTTCGGCCGCACCATCGACGCCAGGGCCGCCGCGGCCGAAGCCGCGCGCCGGCTGGCGTTCCGGGCCGAGTTCGGCGCGCTGCTCGGCGATAACGGCTTCCTCGTCCTGCCCACCGTTCCCGGCGCGGCGCCGCTCGCCGCGGGCACGCCGGAACAGTTCCAGGCCTATCGCGAAAGGGCGCTGCATCTTTTGTGCCTTTCCGGTCTTTCGGGCTTTCCGCAGATCACCTTGCCGATCGGCTCCGTCGACGGCGCACCCTTCGGCCTGTCGCTGCTCGGGCCTTCCGGCAGCGACGTTGCCCTGATACGGCTCGGCCGCAAGATTCTCGACGCGGCACGAAAGGTCTGACCATGGATACATTGACGCGCATGCGCGCCTTCATCGACGTGGTCGAGGCGGAAGGTTTTTCGGCCGCGGCGCGCAAGATCGGCCGCTCCAAGGCGCTCTTGTCGAAATATGTGCGCGAGCTGGAGGACGAGTTGGGCGCGCTGCTGCTCAACCGCACCACGCGCCAGTTCTCGCTGACCGAAGCCGGCCACACCTATTATCAGCGCGCCTCCGAAATCGTGCGCGAGGTCGACAATCTGGCCGAGGCGGTGCGCCAATCTTCCGGCGACGTTCGCGGCAGGATCAAGCTGTCGGCCGCCCGCACCTTCGCCGACGCGCCGATCGGTCAGTCGCTGGTCGACTTCGCCAGGCAGCACCCCGACATCGTGCTCGACGTCCATCTCGACGACCGCTTCGTCGACCTTGTCGAGGAAGGTTTCGACCTTGCCGTGCGCATCTCGCGGCTGGAGAATTCCTCGCTTATCGCCAGGCGGCTGGCGCCGTTTTCGGTCAGGCTTTGCGCGTCGCCGGAACTGATCGCCAAACATGGCAAGCCGACACGTCCGCAGGATCTCGCCAACATGCCCTGCATTGTCGACACCAACGGCCGCTCGCTGGCCAACTGGCGCTTCAAGGGCGAGGGCGAGGACTCCATGAGCGTCGCTGTTTCAGGCCCGATCGAGGTCAACAGCCCGATCGTGGCAAGAGCCGCCGCGCTCTCCGGTCTGGGCTTCGCCATGCTGCCGGATTTCATCGCTGCTCCCGACGTCGCGTCCGGCAACCTGGTCACCGCGCTCGACGACCGTATACCGGCCGGCACCGGCATCTTCGCCGTCTACCCGCACCGCCGCTATCTGCCGGCCAAGGTGCGTGTCTTCGTCGATTTCCTGGTGCAGTGGTTCAAGACGCGCGACACCGTCTGATGCATGTCTCCCGGACGCATGCAACGGCACGCGTCGAAAAGAAGCTGAGGCGCGTCCCAATTTCGCCCGCTTTCTGTCAACTCTGGGGCTCGCTCCCGAAATCGATGGAATCGCGGCCCGGAATGCATCTGAAACGGCAAGCAACCATGCTGGCTTCGGTCGTGGCGGCGACATTCGCAGCGGTCGAGCCGGCCGAGGTGCACCCGCATGTCTTCGCCGAGGCCCGCCTCGACGTCATCCTCAGCCAGGATCACCAAAGTGTGACGGCGCTGCGCCACCTTTGGCGCTTCGATGACCTGTTTTCGAGTACAGTGATGATGGAGTTCGACAAGAACTCCGATCTGAAGCTTGACGACAAAGAGCTCAAGGAAGTGGCCGACACCGTCCATTCCTCGCTGGCCGAGTTCAACTACTTCCAGCTCGTCACCCAGAACGGCAAGGACGTGCCGATGGTCCCGCCGCCGCATCTGATGGCGAACTTCGACAACGACCAGCTGATCATCCTGTTCGAGTCGCAGCCGAAGACGCCGATCAAGCTCGCCGGCAAGATCGACATCGGCGTCTACGATCCGACCTTCTATACGGCGATCGACTTCACCGACGACACCAACCTCACCGTCGAAGGCCTGCCCTCGACCTGTACCAAGAAGGTCATCCGGCCGGATCCGGACGAGGCGATCAAGGAAAACCAGAAGACCCTGACGGACGCGTTCTTCAACGATCCGACAGGCACCGACATGAGCAAGATCTTCGCTACCAAGCTCGAATTGGACTGCCCGCCGGAAGGATGATTTGGTGATGAAACCATCGCTGCGCGCAAGCAGGTTTCGCAAAAGTGCCCTACGGTTTTGCGATCGGAACCTGCGACAAACAAGGGAATCTAAGCGGATATTCGTGGGGCATCCCACGAATATCCGCTTAGCGCTCGTCCTGCTGGCCACCACCCTGGTGATTGCCCATTTGCCCGTCGTCGCGCACGCGCAAAGCTCGCTCGGCATCGGCACCAATGACGGCATGGCGCCAACCACCACGGGGCCGTTCGCCCATATCCTGATGTGGATCAATCTCCAGCAGCAGGGATTCTACCATTCGCTCGCCGCCGCCATGAAGGCGATGCGCCAGGACGGCAGCAAGCTCTGGCTGCTGATCGGCCTGTCCTTCGCCTACGGCATCTTCCATGCCGCCGGCCCCGGCCACGGCAAGGCGGTGATCTCCTCCTATATGATCGCCAACGAAGTCGCGCTCCGGCGCGGCATCCTGCTTTCCTTCGTCTCGGCGCTGCTGCAGGGCCTGACGGCGGTGGTCGTCATGATGCTTGCCTATTTCGTGCTGCGCGGCACCGCGATCTCGATGACCGACGCCGCCTGGTTCCTCGAAATCTCCAGCTTTGTGCTGGTCACCTTGTTCGGCGCTTGGCTGCTGTGGCGCAAGCTCGGTCCGTCGGTGCTGCGCCTGTTCGGCAGAGCGCCCGCCTACAGCCTGTCGGCGGCCCATGCCGGCCATTCGCATGGCGGGCATTCCCATGCGGGCCATTCCCACGCACATGCGCACGCCGCGCATTCCCGTAGCATGCACGTGCATGACGATCATGATCATCATGACAATTCGCATGCGCACGCCCATGATCACGGCCACCATCACGCCGCGCATGACCACGCCCATCACGACCACGGCCCGGGCGAAGTCTGCGAGACCTGCGGCCATTCGCATGCGCCGGATCCGGCAATGCTGTCGGGCGACCGCTTCGACTGGCGCACGGCCTGGTCGGCGGTCGCCGCCGTCGGCATCCGCCCCTGCTCCGGCGCGCTGATCGTGCTGAGCTTCGCGCTGCTCAACGGGCTTTGGCTCGGTGGCCTGCTGTCCGTGCTGGCGATGTCGATCGGCACCGCGATCACCGTCTCGGCGCTGGCGACGATCGCCGTGCTGGCCAAGAACTGGGCGGTCTATTTCGCCGGCGACGGACGCATCGGCAACCGCATCCATTCGATCGTCGAGATCGGTGGCGCCGCCTTCATCTTCCTGGCCGGGCTGCTGCTTCTGTCGGCCAGCCTGTCGGGCGGCGTCTGATCAAAAGCAGTGGCCGAAACTGGGTCGATCTGCGGGTCAGCTCAGCATCACCTGTATCGACAGACATCAGGTGATCTTCCCGCCCAGCTCATCCTCGATATGCGCGCGAATGATTTCGTCGAAATTCTTCTCGGCGGCAAAGCCCAGTTCCCTCGCCCGCCTGGCTTCGAACCGTGTCGGCCAGCCTTTGACGATCGCCCAGATGATCTCGTCGGGCTGCTCGCGGATCCGCTTCACGACCTCGGCGCCGGCGATGCGCTCAAGCGCCTCGATCTGCTCGCCGACGGTGACGGCGACGCCCGGCATTGTGAGGTTGCGGCGGGGTCCGACCTTGTCGCCGTCGATTTCGGCAGCATGGATGAGGAAATTGACCGCCGAGCGCGGGCTGGCATGGGTGTGCAGCACCGAGCGCGGCACCGGCAGGATTGCCTCCTGGCCAGCGAGCGGCTCGCGGATGATGCCGGAGAAGAAACTCGACGCCGCCTTGTTCGGCTTGCCGGGGCGGACGCAGATCGTCGGCAGCCGGATGCCGATGCCGTCGAAGAAGCCGCGCCGCGTATAGTCGGCGAGCAGCGCTTCGCTCATCTGCTTCTGCGTGCCGTAGGAGGTGAGCGGCGTCGGATGGAATTCGTCCGGGATGACGTCCGGAAACGGCGCGCCGAACACGGCGATCGACGAGGTGAAGACGAGGCGCGGCGCGAACGCCGCCAGCCGCACGGCGTCGAACAGGGCGCGCGTGCCGTCGAGATTGACGCGGTAGCCGAGGTCGAAATTGGCCTCCGCCTCGCCCGACACGATGCCGGCCAGATGGAAGATCACATCCGGGCGCGGAGCCACGAGAGCGGACATGGCGCCGGGCGCGGAAAGATCGCCGGTGTGGATCGAAACATCGACGCCGTCGAGCGCCGGCGCCTGCGGCGCCACGATGTCGTGCAGGTCGAGCGCCGTAATTTTTCGCCCGCGCAAGGCGCCGTCCCTGGCCAGGCGCGCGATAAGCTTGCGGCCCACCATGCCGGCGGCGCCCGTGATCAGTATTCTCATCTTCAGAGACCTTTCTTGCGCTGGCTGCGTCCGCGCAGCCACAGGACGACGAACAGTCCGACCATGAAGACCACGGCGATAACGGCCGCCAGCACCGTCGATACCTTGCCAGCGGCCAGCATGATGACCGGCAGGAAATAGGCGGCGAGGCCGAACACAACCAGTATCACCGCCGCGGCGGCCGCAGCGTTGCGGGTGTCACGGTCCATCAGCGGGCGTTCTTCATGTCGAGGCTGCTCGGTTTTGTCATCAGGCCGCGGTCAGTGATAGTGCCGGCGATCGCGTGGCACATCATGTGCGTGGTCGTGATCGTGATGATGATCGTGTTCGTCATGGCTGTCCGCGCATTGGCCGAATTCGGGTTCGACGGTGGCATGCTCGATACCGTGCTTGGCCGCAAGCCGTTTCTTGATGGCACTCACCGCTACATGCGCATCGACGCCGTCGTTCAGGCAAGCGTGCAGCGTCGCCATGTTGGAGGTGCCGTCGAGCGACCAGACATGCATGTGATGCACCTCGCGCACGCCCTTGACCGCGCCTTCGATGTCCCTGGCGATCACGTCGCGGTCGAGCCTGGCCGGCACGCCTTCGAGCAGGACGTTGGCCGCCTCGCGCATCAGCGACCATGCCGTCGACAGGATGAGCAGCGACACCAGCACCGACAGGATCGGATCGATCGGCGTCCAGCCCGTCGCCAGGATGATGATGGCGGCGACGATGGCCGCGGCCGAGCCCAGCAGATCGCCCAGCACATGCAGGATGGCGCCACGCATGTTGAGGCTCTCGCGATCACCGCCATGCAGTACGAAGAAGGAGGCGATGTTGACCAGAAGGCCTGCCACCGCGACCACCAGCATCGGCCCGCCCAGCACTGGCGCCGGGTGCATCAGCCGGCCCCAGGCCTCGTAGACGATCCAAAGCGCGATGACGAAGATGGCGATGCCGTTGGTGTAGGCGACCAGCGTCTTCACCCGGGCGAAGCCATAGGTGAGACGGCCGGTGGCAGGACGCCCGGCGAGATGAAAAGCATACCAGGCAACGGCGAGCGCGATGGCGTCAGCCAGCATGTGCCCGGCATCGGCGACCAGCGCCAGCGACCCGGTAAGCCAGCCGCCCAGCGCCTCGGCGACCATGAAGCAGGCGGTCAAACAGGTAGCGATCAGCACCCGCTTCTTGTCGGTTGAGCCATGCACATGCCCGGCGCCATGGCTGTGGCTATGACCGGCCGGGCCGTGGTCGTGCGAAGCATGGTCATGCGCCATCGCCTAACTCCTGTCTGCCGACCATGGCCCTGAAAACCGGTTTCCCGGCTCTCAGGATCATGATCTACGCGCCGAACTCGGCGCGGAAATCTTCAAGCCGCCGTTTCTGGCTTCCCTGGGCATCGAAATTTGCCGGATCGAGCCAGGCCTCATAGGCTTTTCGGAGTATCGGCCACTCCTTGTCGATGACCGAATACCACGCCGTATCGCGGTTTTCACCCTTGACCACGAAATGCTGGCGGAAGATGCCCTCGAACTTGAAGCCGAACCGCTCGGCCGCGCGCTTCGACGGCTCGTTGCGGTTGTTGCACTTCCACTCGTAACGGCGATAGCCGAGCTCGTCGAAGACGTATTTCATGAACAGGAACTGCGCTTCGGTCGCCGCCGGCTTGCGCGAGATCAACGGTCCCCAATAGATGTTGCCGATCTCGATGACGCCGTTGTTGGCATCAATGCGCATCAGCGTCTGTCGTCCGGCGACCTCGCCGCTTGCCTTGTCGATGACGGTGAAGAACAGCGGATCCTCAAGCGCTTCGGCCTTGTCGAGCCATGGCTGGAAGGCGGCGCGGCTTTTCGGCGGATAGTCCGGCAGCCATGCGAAGCGCCCATCGATATCGGCGACGGACGAGGTTTCATAGAGGCCGTCGCCATGCTTTGCCGCGCTGAACGGCTCAAGGCGCACATAACGGCCTTCGAACACCTTGCGTTCCGGCCGCGGACGCGGCTGCCAATTCTTCAGATCTTCCGACACCGGCCACTCCAATCCGTTGACTTTTACCTGCGGACCGTCACAAAAACGCTCGCTCACAGAAAGAACCACAGGGACGGGAAAAATGCTCCACACGATCGCGGCCTTCGACCGTCTCGGCGAGGAAAATGCCTTCGCGGTGCTGGCGAGGGCCACCGCGCTCGCCCATCAGGGGCGCGACATCGTCAACCTCGGCATCGGCCAACCCGACTTCAAGACGCCGCAGCACATCGTCGAGGCGGCGATCAAGGCGCTGCGTGACGGCCACCATGGCTACACGCCTGCCAACGGCCTTTTAGCCACCCGCGAGGCGGTCGTGCGCCGCACGCTGACCACCACTGGCGTCGAGGTGTCGCCCGAGAATGTGATGATCCTGCCGGGCGGCAAGCCGACGATGTTTGCCGCGATCCTGATGTTCGGCGAGGCGGGCGCCGAGATCCTCTACCCCGATCCCGGCTTTCCGATCTACCGCTCGATGATAGAGTTCACCGGCGCCACGCCGGTGCCGGTGCCGATCCGCGAGGAAAACGGCTTTGCCTTCTCGGCGGAAGAGACGCTGGCGCTGATCACGCCGAAGACCAGGCTGCTCATCCTCAACTCGCCCGCCAATCCGACCGGTGGCGTCACTCCGCGGGCCGAGATCGAGAAGCTGGTCAAGGGCCTGGAGAAGCACCCCCAGGTCGCTATCATGTCGGACGAGATCTACGACGTCATGACCTATGACGGCGAGACTCACTGCTCGCTGCTGAACTTCCCCGAAATTCGTGATCGGCTGATCGTGCTCAACGGCTGGTCGAAGACCTGGGCGATGACCGGCTGGCGCATGGGCTGGTCGATCTGGCCGAACGGCGACAAGGGAGCGCATCTCTACGACAAGGTGCGCAAGCTGGCGGTCAACTGCTGGTCCTGCGTCAACGCGCCGAGCCAGTTCGCCGGCATCGCGGCGATCGACGGCCCGCAGGACGATGTCGAGAAGATGATGCGCGCCTTCGACAACCGCAGGAAGATCGTGGTCGAGGGGCTGAACGCGCTGCCCGGCATTTCCTGCATCACGCCGAAGGGCGCCTTCTATGCCTTCCCCAACGTCTCGAAAACCGGCTGGAAGGCCAAGAAGCTCGCTTCGGCGCTGTTGGAGGATGCCGGCGTGGCGTTGATCGGCGGCCCCGATTTCGGCGTTCTCGGCGAAGGCTATATCCGGCTTTCCTATGCCAATTCCGAGGAGAACATCCTGCGCGCGCTGGAACGGACCGAGGCGTTTCTGAAAAAGTGACCCGTCGGGCGTTCACCCGCGCCCGACAAACGGCATCTTCGTCGCCATCACCGTCATGAACAGCACGTTGGCGTCGAGCGGCAGGCTCGCCATGTGCAGCACCGCATCGGCCACGCGCTCGACATCCATCACCGCTTCGGCGGCGATCGAGCCATTGGCCTGCGGCACGCCGACCGTCATCGGCTGCGCCATCTCGGTCAGTGCATTGCCGATGTCGATCTGGCCGCAGGCGATGTCGAAAGGCCGGCCGTCGAGTGCCAGCGTCTTGGTGAGCCCGGTGATCGCATGCTTGGTCGCCGTATAGGGCGCGGAGCCGGGGCGCGGCGCATAGGCCGACACCGAGCCGTTGTTGATGATACGGCCCCCCATCGGCTTCTGCCGGCGCATGGCGCCGAAGGCTGCGCGGGCGCATAGGAACGAGCCTGTGAGGTTGACGCCGACGACGTCGTTCCAGACCTCGACCGGGATTTCGTCGATCGGCGTCGACTTGTAACCCATGCCGGCATTGTTGAAGAGCAGGTCGACGCGGCCGAAGGCCTCGAGCACGGTCTCGAACATGTCGTCCACCTCGTCGGCCTTGCTGATGTCGCAGGCGATGGCCAATGCCTTGGCTTGCGTCTTCCCCGCCTCGGCGATCGCCTCCTCCAGCACTTTCTTGCGGCGGCCGCAGAACACCGTGTTCCAGCCTGCCTTGAGCAGCGCCGTCGCGACGCTCTTGCCGATGCCGGTGCCGGCGCCGGTAACGATGGCGGTCTTCTGTGCTATGGCTGTCATCGTCGTCCTCCCGGTCATGGATGGAAGAACGTGGCATCGCAAATGCCATGGGTCATGGCAAGCAGCTGTTGGTGATAAAGAAGAGGTCAACAAAAAGGGCGGCCATTGGCGACCGCCCCGATCTGAACCGCGCTTGGGAGGAGGAAAAGCCGGTCCGACTGGTTAGAATGATGCGCTTGCTGGGTTAACGAGAAGTTAACGGACGGCAAGGCGTCCCCGAAGGACGTTTACCACGCCGAATCACCACGGTGAATTGGGCGCCGTTCCCGCCGGCACCTTTGCCGCCGAAACCGTCGCCTCGACATGATCGACCAGGGCGTCCGGCAGGCCGAGGCGGCCGGCGAGCAGGTCGAGATAACCGCGCTCGGTGCGCGTGTCGGGATCGATGGTAAGCCGCGACGCGGTGTAGAGCTCGAGCTTCTGCGCATCGGTCTTGGCGCCGGCGACCAGCGTGTCGAGATCGAGCGGGCTTTCGAGCTCGGCGAGCAGGAATTTTTCCGCTTCAGCGCCGATGCCGGCGAGCTTGAGCTTGTCGGCGATCTTCCTGCGCTCGTCGTCATCGACATGGCCGTCGGCCTTCGCCGCCGAGATCATCGCCCTGACCAGCGTCAGCGTGAACTCGGCTTCGCCTTGCGGCGCCTGCGAGGGATCGAAGGCGGTATCGGCGGGCGGCGGCAGCAACTCCAGCTCGCTGGCGGCCGGCGCCTGCGCCGGCTCCTTGCCGGCCTTGTAGTTCTGATAAGCCTTGTAGGCGAGGCCTCCGATCGCCGCCAGGCCGCCGAGCTTGATGGCCGCGCCCGTCACCTGCCGGCCGGTGCCGGTGCCGAGCAGCACGGCGGCAAGCGCGCCGGCGGCGAGCGGATTGTCCTTCGCCATCTGCACCGCCTGCCCCGCCTTGTCGCGGACGGTCGATCCGGTGCCGGGAATTTGCGAGCCGAGAAGGTCGTCGAGCAGCTTCTTGGGGTCGAGCATCAGTGCCTCCAGAATTGGCCCGGCCGAAATGCGCGCGGGCACGGTTTCGGACCGGCAAGAGGTAGGCCCCGCACATTGACATTACAATGACGAGGCGAGTTTTACGCGCAAGGGCGTGTGGCTCTAGCTTCCGATATGGCGCTTAGCGCCGCGCGCTTGCGCAAGTTCGACCTGACGGTGGCGTTCGGCGTAGCGCTCGCGATCCGCATCGGATCGCGTTTCGAAGCAATGCGGGCATGAAACGCCGATCGCGTATTTCGGCGACAACCTGTCCCCGACCGTCAGCGGGTGCCGACAGGCGCGGCAGAGTTCGGCTTCGCCCTCCGCGAGACCGTGCGAGACGGACACCCGTTCGTCGAACACGAAACATTCGCCTTGCCAGAGGCTCTCCTCGGCCGGGACGTCTTCCAGATATTTCAGGATGCCGCCCTTGAGATGAAAGACGTTTTTGAGGCCGAGCGACTTCACATAGGCCGTCGCCTTCTCGCAGCGAATGCCGCCGGTGCAGAACATCGCCACCTTGCGGCCCTCGAACTCTCCACGGTGCTGCTCGATCCAGGCCGGGAATTCGCGGAAGCTGGTGGTCCTGGGATCGACCGCGCCCTGGAAAGTGCCGAGCGAAACTTCATAGGCGTTGCGCGTGTCGATCACCAAGGTATCGGCATCGGAAATCAGCGCGTTCCAGTCGGCCGGCGCGACATAGGTGCCTGCGCTCGCCGCCGGATCGATATCCTCGACGCCCATGGTGACGATCTCGCGCTTCAACCGCACCTTCATGCGGTGGAACGGCATTTCGGCGGCGCTGCTGTATTTGACTTCCAGTCCGGCAAGGCCTTCGATGGCCTCGAGGTGACACATCAGCGCGGCGATCGCCTCCTCGCTGCCGGCGATGGTGCCGTTGATGCCTTCATGCGCCAGAAGCAACGTGCCCTTGATGCCGCGCCCGCAACAGAAGGCGGCGAGTGGCGCGCACAGAGCCTCGTGTCCATCGAGCGGCGCGAATTTGTAAAGCGCCGCGACGCGGACCGGATTTTGTGTTGTCGTTGTCATGGCCATGCCATAGAGCAACTCCAGGAAAAGTGCGAAGCGGTTTTCCGTCCGGAATTGCGCAAAATTAAAGATAGAGCGGTTGCCGTTTCCAGGAAACGGCGGTCCGCTCTGGACAGCGCTGAAAGCCGTTTCAAGGCAAAGCAGGAAGGCGGCTAGGTGCGCGGCATCGCGACACGCCGGGCTTCGTGGACTTGAGCGGACCCTTCTGCTAATCGGTTGAAATCGATCGAAATGGAGACCAGCAAATGACCAGCAAGACCGAAAAGCTCCTGTCGCTTCTCAACGGTCAACCGGTCATCCCGGTGCTGAAGATCGCCAATGTCGCGGACGCGGTGCCGCTCGCTCGCGCCCTTTCGCGCGGTGGCCTGCCGGCGATCGAGATCACGCTGCGCACCGCCGACGCGCTGGAAGCGATCCGCCGCGTCGCTGCCGAGGTCGAAGAGGCGATCGTCGGCGCCGGCACCATCCTCGATGCCAAGCAGTTCGATGAAGCAGCCCGCGCCGGCTCGAAATTCATCGTCAGTCCCGGCATCACCAGCCAGCTTCTCGACGCAGCCAAGGGCAGCCCCGTGCCGCTGCTGCCCGGCGCCATCACGCCCGGCGAGATCATGGCCGCGCGTGAAGCCGGCCTGCGCTTCCTGAAATTCTTCCCGGCCGAGCAATCCGGCGGCTTCGCTTCGCTGAAGGCTTTCGCTTCGCCGCTCGCCGACGTGAAATTCTGCCCGACCGGCGGCATAACGGCCAGGAACGCCGCCGACTATCTGAGCCTGCCCAACGTCATCTGCGTCGGCGGCTCCTGGGTGGCGCCCGACGATCTCATCAAGGCCGGCAAGTGGGACGAGATCGAAGCGCTGGCGCGTGAGGCGAGCAAGCTCAAGAAGTAAATCAGCGCCCTCACCAGGGCAGCGCGCCGTTCTCGTCGAAATAGCCGCCCGTCGGCCCGCCCGGCTCCAGCGTCGCCAGCCGCACGATGATCTCGGCCGCCTGCTGCACCGTGCGGCCGCCTCTGTGCGCATTGAGGTCCGTGGCGGTGTAGCCGGGAGCGGCGGCGTTGACCATGATGCCGCGAGGCGCGAGTTCCCGGGCGAAGGACAGCGTGACGGCGTTGAGCGCGGTCTTCGAACTGCCATAGCCCATGACGTTGGGCGACTGGCTGTTGCCGGCCGCGCGCGCCAGTGATCCGAGATAGCTGCTCACCATGACGATCCGTGCAGCGGGCGCCGCCTTGAGCAGCGGCAGGAACGCCTGGGTGACCCGCACCGGACCGAAGACGTTGACGTCATAGGTGGCTTTCATCTCCGCGACACTCTCGCGGCTCGGCGGCCGCTCATAGCGGCCGTCCGGGCCAAGCGCGTCGACATAGCCGGGC
Source organism: Mesorhizobium sp. B2-8-5 (assembly GCF_006440675.2). Classification (NCBI taxonomy): domain Bacteria; kingdom Pseudomonadati; phylum Pseudomonadota; class Alphaproteobacteria; order Hyphomicrobiales; family Phyllobacteriaceae; genus Mesorhizobium; species Mesorhizobium sp. B2-8-5. The sequence goes on along the minus strand of NZ_CP083951.1, from coordinate 2,081,861 downwards.
GCAATGCCGGCATTGTTGACCAGTACGTCCAGGCCGGGTGCCTGCGCCGCGACTGTCTTGACCGCGGCCGCCACGCCGTCGTCGCTGATGACGTCGAGCGCAAGCCACTCGACATCTAGCCCTTCGCCGCGCAGGATTTCGGCTGCGGCTTGACCGCGCCTGGCGTCGCGGGCACCGAGCCAGACTTTGAACCCAATGGTTGCCAGCCGACGGGCGGTCTCGAGCCCGATACCTTTGTTGGCGCCGGTCACCAGCGCATTCTTTTGCGTCGTCATTCCAGGTCTCCTTCTTGGCGACCTAGATTTGGCGTCAACCGACCTGCTTCGCGCGCCGGATCCTCGCGTCCTCTTGCCTAATCCTCTCAACTGGATGCGCGGCTCCGCGTCACTCGGTTGCGCGGCTTGCATGGATCGGCAATGCTGAAACGATGAACGAAGAGCTTCAGGAATTGATCGCGATCGCCGGCCGACATGCGCGCGGACGGCGGACGAAGACGGCCATTCCGCGCGTCACGATCGGCCGCAGCGAGGTGCCGACGCCGCCGCTGCCCGAGCTTTGCCAGCCGACCACGCTGTTTGTCTTGCAGGGAACCAAAACGGTCCTGATCGGCGACCGCACGCTTGCCTACGGCGCCGGCAGCTATTTCGTCTATGCGGTTGAAACACCCGCGACCAGCCAGTTGCTCGAGGCGAGCGTCGCGCAGCCTTACCTGGCTATCGCCTTCTCGCTCGATACCGAGCTGATTGCCGGCCTGCTCATCGACCACAAGCCGGCGATCGACGGCGATAGCTTCGTGACCAATCAACTCGATGACTTGCTGCTCGACGCATGGCGCCGAATGCTGCGGCTGCTCGACAAACCAGCCGAGATTCCTGTTCTCGCGCCCATGCTCGAACGGGAGATCGCGTTCAGGCTCCTGCAAGGCCCGCAGGGCGAGAAGCTGCGTCAGCTCGCCCGTGCCGATGGCCGCCTTTCGCAAATCCGCCGCGCCACCGCCTGGATCCGCGCGCACTACAACGAACCGATCGATGTGACGCAACTGGCCGAGCTGTCGCATATGAGCAACGCCGCCTTTCATCGCCACTTCAAGGCGGCGACGGCGATGAGCCCGATCCAGTATCAAAAGCAGCTCCGCCTTCTGGAAGCGCGCCATCTGCTGATCGCGCAACCGGGCAGCGCGGCGCATATCGCCTTCACCGTCGGCTACGAAAGCGCCTCCCAGTTCAGCCGCGAATATGCGCGCCAGTTCGGATTGCCGCCCGCGCGCGACGCCGCGCGGCTCCTGGCCAGGGGCGAAGCGGCCACGCTGGAAATTGACTGAGCACTAAAAACCGGCCGGCTTGCGCCGGCCGGGATTAGTCTTGCAAACGCAACTATCTGCAGACCCTGACCTTCTCGACCACCTTGTGGTGGTGGCGCCAATGCGTCACCAGCTTGGTCACGCAATGATGTCGTCCGGTCTTGACGATCACGGTTTCGGCTTGCGAGGGAGCGACGACAGCCGATGCCGCGGCCAGCGCCAGAACTGACGCCAATACAATCTTCTTCATGAATATCCCCAGTTTGGAACGAACCCCTTTTAACCCATCATTGGGCGCGGCGCTCCAACCTCACGGTAAGTTTAGCCTGGCGTGAAGATGCGCATACCGAACGCCGACCGAGGCATTGCCATGTCTGGTTCCCGCTCATGGATTCGAACCACGATACACGCCTTCAAAGGGCGCTGTCCTACCATTAGACGAAGCGGGAAGACCTTCTGGCCTAACAGGCAGCGGCGCATGCCATGAAAGACAAAAGCCGCGCTGACGGGCCAACGCGGCTTTGCGGTGGTCACGCTGACTCGTCGCTATTTCGTTTGGAAGCGCGCGACCGAGAGGAACTTCACCGCGTTGCCGGTGAACCGGCTTGCGTCCGGCACCCCGCCATCCGCCTGGAAGCCGGCCGTATACACTTCGCTCGGCGGCGTATGCACGATGTTGTAGGCATAGCGCGGCGCTGTCGTCGGGTCGGAAACCGAGGCGATGTTGACGCCGCTGCCCAGCGCCCAGCGCGCGGCTTGCGGCGGCGCCGCCACCACCATGGCCTTGGGCCCGGGCTTCAGATCGTGGGCGGACGCCCTGCCTTCCTTGGCCGTCGTCTTCACGCCGGCGCCGATCGCCTTTGCCGGATCGGTCCCGGCCGGGAGCGCGGCGATGGCCTGACGCGGCGAGGCCGCATCGACGCCCGACGGATCGTTGAACGCGGAGCGCGGTTCCGGTTCGGTCAGCGACGCGAGCTGGTATTCGGCGCCGCCGCCATCGGCCCCGACGGTTGCATTGGCCTGTTCGAGAACGGCTTTCACCTCATCCTGCTTGCCGGGCTGCGGCCGTGCCGTCGGCAGCACCGAGAACGCGTCGGTCGCGCTCTTGTCCTGCGAAGCGGTTTCGGCCAGCGCCAGAAGCACATTCTTGTCCTTCGGCGCGAGTTCCGCCGGCGTCGAGCGGTCAGGACGCCAGGTCGGCAGCGGGATGTTGTTGACCGCCACCTGCGCCGGATCGGTGCTCGCGGCCGCCGCGGCGCTGGCTGTGCCGAACGGAACCTTGTCCGGCACGGGCGCCTGGGCCGTCGCAACCGCCTGCTCCGTCGTCGCCGAGGCATCCGCCGTGGCGAACGGCACGTTCTGCGGCGTCTGCTGGCCGACATCGACCTTCGGACGCGGCGCGAAGTCGGGCAGCGGGATTTCCTTGGGCGGCAGGGCGGCGATGATCGTCTCCGGCGTATCCTGCTGCGGCTGCTGCGAATCGTCGGCGCTGTCATCCGCGATCTGCGGGATGTTGGCGCGCTTGGCATCCTTCGGGGCGACAATCGCGATGCCCGGAAGATTGCTGTCGCGTGCCGTGGCGGCGCCGGCGACCTGGACCTGCTTCACGGCTTTCCGCTGAGGCGCCGGGGCACTTTCGTCGGCGTCGTCATCGGCCTCGTCGGCGCCGCCGCCGAACCAGGCAAAAAGGCCGCCGGAGCGCTTGGTCGAGCCGCCCGCGCTGGCCAGTTCGATGTTCGGGGTGCCGGCGCCCTTACGCGCCTGATACGCTGCCACTGCTTGCTCATATCCGGGCAACGGGCGTCCGTCGCTCGGCACATGCAGCGTCTTGCCGTTCGGGAACAGGCTGACCAGTTCCTGGCGGCTGATGCCCGGCCAATGGCGCACGTTGCCGACATCCATATGCACGAATGGCGAGCCGGAAGTCGGGTAATAGCCGACGCCGCCGCCCTGCATCTTGAGGCCGATGTTGCGCAGTTTCTTCAGCGGCACGCCGGGAATGTAGAAATCCATCGCCTTACCCAGCATGTGCTGGCTCTTCTCGGCGACGCCGCGGCTGCGCGAACGCAACAGCGCGTTGGTTGACGGCGAACGATAGCCACAGACCACTTGGATATAGTCGGTCGCGCCGCTTTCGCGATAGGCTTCCCAGACGAGATCGAGCAGCCGCGGATCCATCTTGGTCGGCTCGTTGCGGCGCCAGTCGCGCAGAATGATGTTGATCTTGCGCAGGCCTTCCGGATCGTAGCGGCCATTGCGCTTATAGACGATCTCGGCCTTCTCATGCGTGTGCAGGTGATAGAGCTTGAGCGTACGCACTTCGGCCCTGGCGCCCGACGTCACCACAGACAGGAACCCGACGGCCAAAATCACGAACGTCAGCCACCTCGGCCAGACGCTCATGTGAAAATGCCGCCCGTTTTTGTGTCGTTCGACTTTGTTCAAATCAAATGGCCTTGCAGGCTGCCGTTTGTCCCCGGATTTGACCAAACGGATGCGTCGTTTTCACATCCGAATATCGATCCTAATGGTTAATCATCGTTTATTGAAGCCGAAATGCGGTAAGACCGTGGCGATATCCCGTCAAAAATGATGCACAGCATTTCGTGGTAAACCGCTGGTTTATATTAAGAATCCGGCCTCGCCCAGAACACGATCTGTTACCGTTAGCGTTAATGCGTGATCTTCGGCAACGCCAACCGCTGAAAACCAAGCTTTTTCAGTTCAAAAGCGACAATTTGACTCGGATTTTAGGCAGGCAAGCTGGTTCGAGGCTTGCGCCTCATGAGGCAAGCCGGTCGACGCGACCAGCTTCGGGATCAATGCCATATTCCTTCAACTTGCGGTAGAGCGTCGACCGGCCGATGCCCAATCGGCGGGCGACTTCGCTCATCTGGCCGTTGTAATGGTCGATCGCAAGCTTGATCATCTCGAGCTCGACATCGGCCAACGCCCGCACATTGCCGCGCTCATCGAGCGCGCGAAGCGTTCCGAAACGCGGCTGCGGCTTCGCTGGCGCCTGGCCATCAGGCAAGCCGGCTCCCATTGCATCGGCGACAGTCTCATCCGCTTGCCGGGACGCGTCCGCAATCGTTTCGGCGACTGCGGACGCCGGTTCCGCTTCGAGATTGACCGTGCCTTCCACCTGCGCCCGGATCTGCGGGAACTCCTCCTCGGTCAGCACATCCCCCTCGGCAAGCACCGACGCGCGGAAGACCGCATTTTCCAGCTGGCGGATATTGCCGGGCCAGTCATAGGCCTGCAGCATGGCAAGCGCCGTGGCCGATATGCCGGCAAGGCGGCGGCGCGGATCGGTCGGCGCGACCTTTTCCATGAAATGCCGGACCAGGTAGGGAATGTCGTCGCGGCGGTCGCGCAGTGGCGGCACGAAGATCGGGTAGACGTTCAGCCGGTAGAACAGGTCCTCGCGGAACTTGCCGTCCTTGACCTGCTGCAGGAGGTTCCGGTGCGTGGCCGAGATCAGCCTTATATCGACCTTGACGGTCGAGCGGCCGCCGACCGGGTCGACCTCGCCTTCCTGCACGGCGCGCAGCAGTTTGACCTGGACGTCGAGCGGCAGATCGCCGATCTCGTCGAGGAACAGCGTGCCGGAGTTCGCCTCGACGAATTTGCCGGTGTGCTTGTCGGTGGCGCCGGTGAAGGAACCCTTCTCATGGCCGAACAGGATCGATTCGACGAGATTGTCAGGGATGGCGCCGCAATTGACGGTGACGAACGGTTTCGAGCGGCGGTCGCCGCTGCCCTGGATGGCGCGCGCCACCAGTTCTTTGCCGACGCCGGATTCGCCCTCGATCAGGATCGGGATGTTGGAGGCCGCCGCTTTCTGCCCAAGGCGTATCACCCGGTCCATTGCCGGGCTGCGCGTGATCATGTCCTTGAAGGTGAGATGGCCGCCGCCGCGCCGCCGCGACGCGCGCTTCATCTCGTCCTCGGCGGCTTCCACCTTGAGCGCGTTGGAGATCGCGGTCTGCAGCCTGTCGGGCGACGCCGGCTTGACGACGAAATCAAAGGCGCCGTGCCGCATCGCCGAGACGACGGTCTCGATGCCGCCTTGGGCCGTCTGCACAATGACGGGAATGTTGATGGCGCGCTCGCGCATCGCCTTCAGCACGCCGATGCCGTCGAGGCCGGGCATGACGAGATCGAGAATGACGACGGAGACCTCGCGCGCGTTCGGGCCATCGAGCGCGTCGAGGCCGGCCTCGCCGCTATCCGTGACGATCGCGCTGTGGCCGAACTTGGTCAACGCGGCCTCGACCAGCCGGCGCTGCACCGGATCGTCATCGACTATGAGTATGGAACCTGTCATGACTGTTTGAGTTGTCCGCCCGAGAAAATCCCCGTGGATCATCTTGGCACAGGGTTCTAAATAAGGTTTCAAAAAACCCGGTGAACGAATTCCTTAGGATTTGACCGGCTTCTCCTTTCCCTTTGATTCTGGCCCCTTGGTTCAAAAAAGGTATTGTTGATGCGCATGATGTTTGGTCAGCGGCTTGCGGCGGCGTCGTCCGGACAGGGCGCGGCGGAGCTCGGCGACCTGCCGGAGTGGAATCTCGCCGATCTCTATCCCGGCATGGAAGCGCCGGAGTTGAAGCGCGACATCGCCAAGGCGGCCAGCGACGCCATCGCCTTCGAGACCCGCTGGAAGGGTACGCTGGCCGCGGAAGCCGGGCGCGGCGCCGCCGGCCGGCTGGGCGAGGCACTCAAGGCCTATGAGGCGCTCGAGGAACTGATCGGCCGCATCGTTTCGTATGCCGGCCTCGTCTATGCCGGCAACACGGCCGATCCGCAGCGCGCCAAGCTCTATGGCGACGTCCAGGAAAAGATGACGGACGCCAGCGCGCATCTCCTGTTCTTCGCGCTCGAACTCAACCTGATCGACGATGCGGCGATCGAAAGCGCTTTGGCCGCCGACAAGGCCTTCGGCCACTACCGGCCCTGGGTGCTCGACCTCAGGAAGGACAAACCCTACCAGCTCGAGGCTCGCGTCGAGCAGTTGTTCCACGAAAAGTCGGTCACCGGGCGCGGCGCCTGGAACCGCCTGTTCGACGAGACGATGACCGACCTGCGCTTCGACGTCGACGGCGACGAACTGACGCTCGAGCCGGCGCTGAACCGGCTGCAGGATTCGAACGGCGAGGTGCGCCGCCGTGCCTCCGAGGCGCTTGCCGCCACGTTCCGCAAGAACCTGCGCACCTTCACGCTCATCACCAACACTTTGGCCAAGGACAAGGAAATCTCCGACCGCTGGCGCGGCTTCCAGGATATCGCCGACTCGCGCCACCTCGCCAACCGTGTCGAGCGCGATGTGGTCGATGCGCTGGCCGCGGCTGTGCGCGAGGCCTATCCGCGGCTGTCGCATCGCTATTACGCGATGAAGGCGCGCTGGCTCGGCATGGAGGTGATGAACCATTGGGACCGCAACGCGCCGCTGCCGGAAACGCCGCAGGCGGTGATCAGCTGGGACGACGCCAGGGACACGGTGCTCTCCGCGTACCAGCGCTTCTCGCCGGACATGGCCGAAATCGCCCGCGGCTTTTTCGATCGCAGATGGATCGACGCGCCGGTGCGGCCCGGCAAGTCCCCCGGCGCCTTCGCCCACCCGACGGTGCCGTCGGCGCATCCCTACGTGCTGCTCAACTACATGGGCAAGCCGCGCGATGTGATGACGCTGGCGCATGAGCTCGGCCATGGCGTGCACCAGGTGCTGGCCGCCGGCCAGGGCGCGCTGATGGCCTCGACGCCGCTGACGCTGGCCGAAACCGCCTCCGTCTTCGGCGAGATGCTGACCTTCCGCTCGCTGCTCGAGCAGACCGGCGACAAGCGCGAGCGCAAGGCCATGCTCGCCCAGAAGGTCGAGGACATGATCAACACCGTCGTGCGCCAGATCGCCTTCTACGAGTTCGAGCGCAAGGTGCATGCCGAACGCAAGAACGGCGAGCTGACCTCGGACAGGCTCGGCGAATTCTGGCTAGAAGTGCAGGCCGAGAGCCTGGGGCCGGCGATCAAGCTGCGCGAGGGATACGAGGTCTTCTGGACCTATATCCCGCATTTCATCCACTCGCCCTTCTACGTCTATGCCTATGCTTTCGGCGATTGCCTGGTGAATTCGCTCTATGCCGTCTACCAGAATGCCGAGCGCGGATTTCAGGAGAAGTATTTCGAGATGCTGCGCGCTGGCGGTACGAAGCATCACTCCGAGCTTCTTGCGCCCTTCGGCCTCGACGCCACCGATCCCGCATTCTGGCAGATCGGCCTCGGCGTGATCGGTTCGCTGATCGACGAATTGGAAGCGCTCGACAGTTGACGACAACTACGGCGCGGCATCGGTCGTAATAGTTTAGCCGGGATGCATATTAGCAAGGGTCTATTCTTGCCCTAAATAGCTGTTCTTGAATAAACTCTCCGGGCATTTTTCAACTGGCTTTCGACAAGCCATATGATAGCGTCCGGCCTCAAGCTCAGCCGGACGCATCGCGCGGCCCAAAGATGGCCTGCCGCTACGCCACGGCGAATGCGATGATGGCCGTCGGCCCGGACAAGGCCGAACGCCGATGGCTCGATTGAAGCCGGCGGTTCCGCCGACCACGGAACCTTTGACGATCCTTGGCGTGCGCTCGCCTTTCCGGGCCTCGGCCGACAGATCGGACTGGAGAGGGAAATGAGCACTTTCTTCTACATGCTCCTGGCGTTCGTTGTGGGTATCCTGGTTGGCTGGTTCATCTGGGGCCGCCTGCGCGGACAGTTCGACAGTCTGCGCGGAGATCTCGACCGCACGCGAGGCGAGCGCGACAGGCTGCGCGCCGACAGCGATCGGTTGAAGGGCGAGCTCGACGCCTGCGGCCGTGCCCGCGCCGATCTCGAAAGCCGGCTGCGCGATGCGCCTGGCGCCAAGGCCGGCGCCGACAAGGCCGCCGCGCCGGCGCCGGCGGCGCTGATGTCGACGCCCGCCGCATCGACATCGGCAAAGGCCGCCCCGGCGAAGTCGGCCGCCGCAAAGAAGCCGGCGGCCAAAGCCGCCGCGCCAAAGAAGGCGGCAGCACCCGCGGCAAAGAAAGCGGCAGCGCCGCAGGCCGCGACCGGCAAGGCCGACAATCTGCGCCGCCTCATCGGCATCGGCCCGGTCAACGAAAGGCTGCTCAAAGGCCTGGGCGTCACCACCTATGCCGAGATCGCCGCCTGGACCGCCGCCGACGTCAAACGCATCGAGGAAGTGCTCAATTTCGACGGCCGCATCGCGCGCGAAAAATGGATCGAGCAGGCGAAATTGCTGGCCGCCGGCAACGAGGCCGAATTCGCCCACCAGTTCCCGACGGCCGGAACCGCAAGCAACACCTGAGCAACCTGCCTGGTTGGCAGCAAGGCGGCGTCCTTACGGGCGCCGTCTTTATTTTGGGCCAGCCACCTTTGCGCCGCCGGACGCCGCTCCCTCGATTGCGCCACGCCAAGCCCCCATATAGAGCGGTCGACGGCGCTTTTTGTCCGCATTCGAGGCTCATGTCCCTGCCCGCAGCCATTTTCCGCAACGACGCGACCGCTCGTCAGCTGGTCTTCGACCGGCCGCGCGAGATCATCGTTGCGCCGGACGCGGAAGAGTTCATGCCCGCGCTTGAAAGGGCGCAGGCCGCATCGGACGCCGGCAAATGGCTGGCGGGCTATTTCTCCTACGAAGCCGGTTACCTGCTCGAGCCGAAACTGGTGCCGCTGCTGCCCGAAGGCCGCCGCGTGCCGTTGGTCTGCCTCGGTGTCTTCGATGCGCCTGTCGAGCAGGCGGTGCCGCAAATGCAGGCGTCAGCCAGCAACGGCCCGATCTTCGATGCCAGGGCAACATGGTCCGCCGAGGACTATGCCGGCCGCTTCGCGCGCCTTCACAACCACATCCGCAAGGGCGATTGCTACCAGGGCAACCTCACCTTCCCGGTTCATGCGCAATGGTCCGGCGATCCGCTTGCGGCCTTCGACGCGCTGACGGAACGCCAGCCGGTCAAATATGGCGCGCTGGTCTCGCTCGGCGATCCGATCGTCCTGTCGCGCTCGCCCGAATTGTTCTTCGAGATCGATGCCGGCGGCATGATCGAGACACACCCGATGAAGGGCACCGCGCCACGCGGCGCGACCAAGGCCGAGGACGCGCGGCTGAAGGCCTTCCTGCGCAACGACGAGAAGAACCAGGCCGAGAACCGGATGATCGTCGACCTTTTGCGCAACGACATCTCGCTGATCAGCGAAGTCGGCACGCTGGACGTACCGGAACTGTTCCGCATCGAGACCTATCCGACTGTGCACCAGATGGTAAGCCGCGTGCGAGCGCGGCTTTTGCCTGGCATCGGCATCCGCCAGGTCTTCGCCGCGCTCTTCCCCTGCGGCTCGATCACCGGCGCGCCGAAGATCCGCGCCATGGAAATCCTGCACGAGCTGGAAGACGCACCGCGAGAGGTCTATTGCGGCGCCATCGGCTGGATCGCGCCCGGCGGCAGGATGCGGTTTTCGGTGGCGATCCGCACCATCTCGCTCTTTGCCGATGGCGAGGCTGTCTACAATGTCGGCGGCGGCGTCGTCTTCGATTCGACCGCCGAGGAGGAATATCGGGAGTGTCTGTTGAAAGCGCGCTTCGCGACGGGAACGGTGCCGGCTTCGAACTGATCGAGACCATGCGCTGGGAGCCTGGTTCCGGCTTCCTGCGCTTCGAGCGCCATCTTGCTAGGCTTTATGCATCCGCCGCCGAACTCGGCTTCGCCTGCGATCCCGAACGGATCGGCGAAGTGCTGTCGAACACCGTTGGCGGGCACGGAACTGCCTTACGCGTGCGCCTTGCTTTGCAGCGAAATGGCGAAGCGACGGCCGCGGCTCAAGCCTACGAACCGCTGCCGGCGGACAAGGTCTGGCGGCTGCAGTTGGCGCGTATCCGTCTCGATTCCGGCGACACGCTGCTGCGCCACAAGACGAGCCGGCGCCAGATTTACACGCAGGCACGCGCCGAATATCTCGCGACCCGCGCCGACGAGGTGCTTTTGGCCAACGAGCGCGGCGAACTCTGCGAGGGCACGATCACCAATCTCTTCGCCGATTTCGGCAGCGGCCCGCTCGCCACGCCCCGCCTCGACTGCGGCCTTTTGCCTGGAATATTGCGCGGCCAGCTTCTGGACGAAGGCCGCGCCGTGGAAGCGATATACAGCTTCGACGACCTGAAGGCGGCGAAGGCGATCCTCGTCGGCAATTCGCTGCGCGGGCTGATCCCGGCGCAACTGGGCTGATTGAGCCAGGAGACAGGAACTGGATAGAAGCCAAGCGGACATGACAATTCGCCAGCCGACCCATACGCCCTATGATGGGTCTTCGAAACTCTTCACGATCGGGCTGAAGCCGCTCGAAATCGAGCGCTGGATCGAGGTCGACGAATTCCTTCTCCCGCACCTCGCCGAAAAGCAGCGGCTCTATGCCGATATCCCCGAAAAGGTCTTTGTCGAAGAGGCCGACACCCGCGATGCGCAAAGCGAAGTGCTGGCCCTGCTCAGCCCGCATCTCATCGCTAAACACCCGCGCAGCCATTGCGGCACCGGCTCGGATGTCGAGGTCATCGGCCTCGCAACCGCGACCGACCGGCTGCCGCCTACCCTACGCAACGCGCCGCTTGCAAGAGCATCCCTGCTCGTCCAGGAAGACCTGATCCTGATGCGCCGCGACGAACGCGGCTGGCGGCTCGCCGCCGGCTCGCTTTGTTTTCCCTCGTCCTGGTCGCTGCAGGAAAAATTCGGCAAGCCGTTGCAGGAAATCCATGCGCCGGTGCCTGGATTCGGACCCGGCACGCGGCCGGCCGAGCTCATCAACCGGATGTTCGACGGCCTGCAGGGCCAAACGGTCGAACGCTTCAACTGGTCGATCCAGGCCGGCGACGCGCTCTACCATCCGCTCTCGAATATCCAGCGCATCGACCGTGCCACCAACCGCCCGACGCGGTTCGCGGACGGCGACATCAACGCTCATGCCTTCATGCGCGTCGAGCGTCAGACGCTGCGCAAGTTGCCTGTCTCAAGCGACATCCTGTTCACCATCCGCATCCATCTCGATCCGCTCAAGGTGCTCGATGCCCATCCGGACCGGGCAACGCTGGCTGCATCCTTCGTGGAGCAGCTCCTGGCCCTCGACCAGCAACAACTCGACTACAAGGGCCTGACCGCCGACCGCGACCGGCTGGTTGCATTCCTCAACGGTATCGCCGGATCGGCTTAACCACGCCGCCAAACCGGCTTACCCGCGATTGGCGCTTTTCGCTGGTTTATGACAATGATCTGTGGTGTACGGCTTGGCCGTCGGGCGAAAAATGCCCGGTTTTGCGCGTGTTTGAAGGAGTGTGCGAAAAAATGGCGAATGAAAACTGGCCCGTTTACGGTGAAATCACCGGTCCCGTCGTGATGATCGGCTTCGGTTCGATCGGGCGGGGAACGCTGCCGCTGATCGAACGCCATTTCAAGTTCGACAAGTCGCGCATGACGGTCGTCGATCCGCGCGACACCGACCGCAAGCTGCTCGACGAGCGTGGCATCGCCTTCGTCCAAGATGCGGTGACCGAGAAGAATTACAAGAAGCTGCTGACGCCGCTTCTGACCAATGGTGGCGGCCAGGGCTTTTGCGTCAACCTGTCGGTCGACACCGGCTCGGTGGACCTGATGAAATTGTGCCGCAAGCTCGGCGTGCTCTACATCGACACCGTCGTCGAGCCGTGGCTCGGCTTCTATTTCGACGCCGAGGCCGACAATGCCAGCCGCACCAACTATGCGCTGCGCGAGGCGATGATCCAGGAAAAGCAGGACAAGCCCGGCGGCCCGACGGCGGTCTCTACCTGCGGCGCCAATCCCGGCATGGTCTCGTGGTTGGTCAAGAAGGCGCTGGTCAACCTCGCCACCGATCTCGGTCTCGAGTTTTCGGAGCCCGCGCAGGAAGATCGCGAGGCTTGGGCCAGGCTGATGAAGAAGGCTGGCGTCAAGGGCATCCATATCGCCGAGCGCGACACCCAGCGCACCAAGAAGCCGAAGCCGATGAACGTGTTCTGGAACACATGGTCGGTCGAAGGCTTCATCTCGGAGGGCCTGCAGCCGGCCGAGCTTGGCTGGGGCACGCATGAAAACTGGATGCCAAAGAATGGCAAGAAGCACAAGCACGGCTCCAAGGCGGCGATCTATCTGGAACAGCCAGGCGCCAACACGCGCGTGCGCTCCTGGTGCCCGACGACGGGCGCGCAATACGGCCTCCTGGTGACGCACAACGAGGCGATCTCGATCGCCGATTTCTTCACCGTGCGCTCGAAGAAGGGCAAGCTTCAATACCGCCCGACTTGCCACTACGCCTACCATCCCTGCAACGACGCCTTGCTGTCGCTGGACGAGATGTTCGGCGCCGCCGGCAAGCCGCAGCCGGTTCACCACGTGCTCGACGAGAACGAGCTGGTCGACGGCGTCGACGAGCTCGGCGTGCTGCTCTACGGCCATGACAAGAACGCCTACTGGTACGGCTCGCAGCTGTCGCTGGCCGAGGCGCGCAAGCTCGCCCCCTACCAGAACGCCACCGGCCTGCAGGTCACCTCGGCGGTGCTCGCCGGCATGGTCTGGGCGCTGGAGAATCCGACCGCTGGTATCGTGGAGGCCGACGAGATGAACTACCGGCGTTGCCTCGAAGTGCAGACGCCTTATCTCGGGCCGGTCAGGGGCTACTACACCGACTGGACGCCGCTGGACAATCGGCCGGGACTCTTCCCGGAGGACCTGGACAAGGACGATCCGTGGCAGTTCCGCAACATTCTGGTCCGATAGCGCCGGGACTGACCGGAGCCACCGCCTTGCAATCGCCCGGAAATCGGGCGATTGAAGGATGCGGACTGAGGAGAGGATTTTCAAAAATGACCATTGCGCGCAAACTGCTTTCGGCAGGCGCCGCGGCAAGCCTTCTGGCTGCGGCCGCCTGCACCACCACCGGTCCCTCGGACCAGCCTTCGATGGCGGCGGCGCCGAAGGGTGTCGAGGGCAACTGGATCGACGCCAAGGGCACCGGCCTGTCGACCTTCATGGCTGGCAGCTTCACCACCGTCGCCACCGACACTGGCCAGAAGCTGTCGGAAGGCAGCTACACCATGACCGGCGCGACCTCGGTCGAGATCCACGGCACCTCGTTGATCCGCCAGACCCCGGTCAGCTTCAACTGCCTGATGATCTCCACCAGCCAGCTCAACTGCACCAGCGCCAGCGGCCAGAATTTTGTGCTGACGCGCCGGGCTTGAGGGTTCGCAAATCTTCGGCTGACAGGGACCGGCGGCGCAAGCCGCCGTCCTTTTTTGTGCCGGCAAAACACTTCCGGATTTCCACTTGCATCGACCGGAACCCGATGTGAACATACCCCGAGGCTGACTGTTATTGTCCGGTCAAGCGGGGTCATCAAGCACCTTCGAAGTCAGCTCATCCGGGAGACGAAGATGAAGAAGATTGCCGCCATCCTAGCCCTGTCCGCTTCGACGCTCGGCCTGTCGGCTGGCGTATCTTTTGCCGACTACACGCTGAACATCCTGCATTTCAACGATTGGCACAGCCGCATCGAAGGCAACAACAAATACGAGTCGACCTGTTCCGCCGACGAGGAGACCAAGGGCGAATGCATCGGCGGCGCCGGCCGGCTGATCACCGCGATTGCTGAGGAGCGCAAGAAGCTCGAAGGCCAGAACGTGCTGCTGCTCAACGCCGGCGACAACTTCCAGGGATCGCTGTTCTACACCACCTACAAGGGTGCGGTGGAAGAGGAGTTCCTCGATCAGATCAAGCCCGACGCGGTAACGCTCGGCAACCATGAGTTCGACGACGGCGAGACCGCGCTGGTGCCGTTCCTCGACAAGGCGAAATTCCCGATCGTCAGCGCCAATGTCGTGCCCAACGACAAGTCCGGCGCCGCGGGCAAGATCAAGCCGTCGATCGTCGTCGAGGTCGGCGGCCAGAAGATCGGCATCGTCGGCGCCGTCACCAACGACACGCCGGAACTCGCCTCGCCCGGGCCGAACATCGCCATAACGGACGACGTCAAGGCGATCACCGCCGAAGTCGAGAAACTGAAGGGAGAGGGTGTCAACAAGATCATCGCCGTCACCCATATCGGCTATAGGCGCGAGCGCGACGTCATAGCGAAAATCCCCGGTATCGACGTGGTGGTCGGCGGCCACAGCCACACGCTCCTGTCGAACACCGATCCGAAGGCGGCGGGCCCCTATCCGACGATGGTCGACAACCCCGACGGCTACAAGGTGCCGGTGGTGCAGGCGGCGTCCTATTCAAAATATCTCGGCGAGTTCAAGGTCGTGTTCGACGACAACGGCGTCGTCAAGGAGGCCAGCGGCGACCCGATCTATCTCGACAAGTCGATCACCCCCGATCCGGCCGTGCTGGCCCGCATCAAGGAACTCGGGGCGCCGATCGAGGCGCTGAAGAACAAGGAGGTGGCCGAGACCACCAAGGCGATCGACGGCAGCCGCGAGAATTGCCGCGCGCGCGAATGCGAGATGGGCAATCTCGTCTCCGACGCCATTCTCGACCGCACCAAGGGCCAGGGCGTCGAAATCGTCATCTCGAACGGCGGCGGCCTGCGCGCCTCGATCGACCAGGGCACGGTGACCATGGGCGAGGTGCTGACCGTGCTGCCGTTCCAGAACACGCTGGCGACGTTCAAGATCTCGGGCAAAGACCTGGTCGCGGGCCTCGAAAGCGGCCTCAGCCAGATCGAGGACGGTGCCGGCCGCTTCCCGCAGGTTGCCGGCATCAAATATTCCTTCGACAGATCGGTCGCGCCCAATGCCGGCCGCGTCAAATCGGTCGAGGTGATGGAGAACGGTGCCTGGACGCCGATCAATCCCGACAAGCAGTACCTCGTGGCCACCAACAACTACGTCCGCCAGGGCGGCGACGGTTACAAGGTTTTCGCCGACAAGGCCACGGATGCCTATGACTACGGCCCCGGCCTGGAGCAGGTAGTGGCCGACTATCTCAGCGCGCATCAGCCCTACACGCCGAAGCTTGACGGCCGCATCACCGAAATTGCGGGGGCGACCGCGGCGGCCGAGCCGGCAAAACCAGCCGAGACGGCGCCTGCCGCACCGGCGGCAGAACCGGCAAAGCCGGCTGAGGCCGCTCCTGCAGCCACGACCCAGCCGCCGGCAGCCGAAGCAGCAAAATCGGCCGAGACCGCGCCGGCCGCGAGCGAACCGGCAATGCCGGCTTTGCCTTCCAGTTCCAGTGACATCGCCGGCACGCCGCCGAGTGTCTCGACCGAGGCCCCTCCGGCACCGGAAGGGACGAAGCCGGCTGAAACCGCTCCGGCGACGCCTGCTCCCGCCCCAGCCGCCGAGACGGCCAAGCCGGCGGCCGCGGCGCCCGCTGAAACCAAGCCGGCTAAGATCAGCCACACCGTCGCCGCCGGCGATACCTATTGGGACCTGGCCAAGAAAGCCTATGGCGACGCCACCCGCTGGAAGCTTATCTCCGAAGCCAACAAGGATTATAAGCCGCGCCGCCTGCCGCTCGGCGCGACGCTGACCATTCCGCCGGCCGCGAAGTAAGCGGCCACCCCGGAATTCATAGCACCCGCCCGGAAACGGGCGGGTGTTCCTTTTCCGGTGCCAAACGCGATAAAGTGCGGCCAGACGCAGCATTGAAAACCGGCAGGGCATCGCTAGTTTCGCGGCGCTACCGGAGACTGTTCATGACGCTTGCCAGCCCCACCGATGCCAAAGCTGCAAAAGCCGCCGGCCCACCGCCGGCGGGCACTCCGCCAGCCAGGACGGGCAAGATCGGCATCATGCTGGTCAATCTCGGCACGCCGGACGGCACCGATTTCAAGCCGATGTGGCGCTACCTGCGCGAGTTCCTCTCCGATCCGCGCGTCATCGAGCTCAACAGGGCGATCTGGTATCCGATCCTCTACGGCCTCGTGCTGACCACAAGGCCGAAAAAATCCGGCGCCAACTACGCGCGTATCTGGAACCGGGAGATGAACGAGTCGCCGCTGCGCACTTTCACCCGCGCTCAAGGTCAGAAGCTGGCCGCTGCGCTGGCCGACTTGCCCAACGTGACGGTCGACTGGGCGATGCGCTACGGCAACCCCTCGACGGCCAGCGTCGCGCAAAAGCTGGTCGCGCAAGGCTGCGAGCGCATCCTTTCCTTCCCCCTCTACCCGCAATATTCGGCGACGACGACGGCGACCGCGAACGACCAGCTGTTTCGCGCGCTGATGAAGATCCGGCATGCGCCGGCAATCCGCAGCGTACCGCCCTATTACGACGAGCCCGTCTATATCGAGGCGCTGGCCCGCTCGATTGAGAAGCACATCGCAACGCTCGATTTCGAACCTGAGGTGGTGATCACCTCCTATCACGGCATCCCCAAACCCTATTCCGACAAGGGCGATCCGTACGGGGCGCATTGCCTGGAGACCACGCGGCTGCTGCGCGCGCGCCTCGGCTGGGACGAGAACAAGCTCATCACCACCTTCCAGTCGCGTTTCGGCGCGCAGGAATGGCTGCAGCCCTATACCGATGTCACCGTCGAGAAACTGGCCAAGGACGGCGTGAAATCGATCGCCATCGTCAATCCCGGCTTTTCCGTCGATTGCATCGAGACGCTGGACGAGATCGGCCGCGAGGCGGCCGAAACCTTCCATCACGCCGGCGGCAAGAACTTCGACCATATCCCCTGCCTCAACGACAGCGCCGAGGGCATGGCGGTCATCGAAGCGCTGGCGCGGCGCGAGCTTTCCGGCTGGGTGTGACCGGCTGCACCGACTAATGCATGTCGCCCAGAAGTGTGCAGCGGTTCTGGGACAACGACATGCATCAAGGCAAAGACTTAAAGCGTGTCGACTGAATCCGTTTCAGCGCGACGCGCTTTAGCTTGAAACCGGTGCGCAAAAGCCTCCGCTAACCAATATTAGCGATCACCTGATTGTAACGTTGCGGAAACACACTTAAGTGATTCCGTGAAGTCGGTGCCTATTGAGGGAGATACGAAATGGGCTTCAGCGGTTTCGATATTGCCATCGTCGTTCTTGTTTTCCTGGTTATCATCCTTCTTTTCAAAGGCATCAAGACGGTGCCGCAAGGTTACAATTACACGGTGGAACGCTTCGGCCGGTACACCAAGACGCTGACGCCTGGCCTGAACATCATCAACCCCATCTTCGAGCGCGTCGGCGCCAAGATGAACATGATGGAGCAGGTGCTCGATGTGCCGACGCAGGAGATCATCACCCGCGACAACGCCATCGTCGGTGTCGACGGCATCGCCTTCTACCAGATACTCAACGCCCCTCAGGCAGCCTATCAGGTCTCCGGACTGCAGAACGCCATCCTCAACCTGACCATGACCAACATCCGCACCGTCATGGGTTCGATGGACCTCGACGAATTGCTGTCCAACCGCGACGCCATCAACGAGCGCCTGTTGCGTGTCGTCGACGAGGCGGCGCATCCGTGGGGCATCAAGATCACTCGCGTCGAGATCAAGGACATCAATCCGCCGGCCAATCTCATCGAATCGATGGGCCGCCAGATGACGGCCGAGCGCAACAAGCGCGCCCAGATCCTGGCCGCCGAAGGCCTCAAGCAGTCGCAGATCCTCGAGGCCGAGGGCCGCAGGGAAGCAGCCTTCCGCGACGCCGAGGCGCGCGAGCGCTCGGCTGAAGCGGAGGCCAAGGCGACGCAGGTCGTGTCGGAAGCTATCGCCAAGGGCGACGTCCAGGCGCTCAACTACTTCATCGCCCAGAAATACACCGAGGCGCTGACCAAGATCGGCTCGGCTACGAACAGCAAGATCGTGCTGATGCCGCTGGAGGCCTCGTCGCTCATCGGCACGCTGGGTGGCATCGGCGAGATCGCCAGGGAAGTGTTCAAGAACGACGGTAGCGCCGGCACGCAACGGCAGACGGCGCGCCCGCCGGTGGTTCGCCCGAACGACAACTGATGTCTGCGGTATAGGTGGGCATTATGATAGACCGTATCGTTTCCGAACTCGGCCCGTGGAACTGGATGGTTCTGGGCTTCGTGCTCCTGGTGATGGAGATCGTTGCGCCAGGCGTCTTCATGCTGTGGATCGGCATCGCGGCGCTGATCATCGGCGCTGTGTCGCTGGCGATTTGGGACGCCGCCTTCTGGACCTGGCAGGTCCAGGTCCTCGCCTTCCTCGTGCTGGCCGTTGTGTCGGCCTATGTCGGCAGGCAGATCGCCTTCAGCCGGCAGGGCAGCGGCGACCAGCCGCTGCTCAACCGCCGCGGCGCGCAGATGGTCGGCCGCACGGCGACGCTGGCCGAGCCGATCAAGAACGGCCGCGGCCGCATCCGGCTCGGCGACACGCTGTGGCGCGTCTCCGGTCCCGACCTGCCGGTCGGCGCGCAGGTGCGCGTCACGGGAGCTGCGGACACCGATCTGGAGCTTACAGTCGAAGCGATCTGAACGCGGACCTAAGCGGCGCCGATGCGCAACAGATCGTGGAGATGGACGAGCCCGACCGGCCGTCCGCCCTCGACAACCATCAGGCTGGTGATGGCGGATGTATTGATCGTCTGCAGCGCCGTCGCCACCAGCGTGTCCGGACTCGCCGTCTTCGGCTTCTTGGTCATCACCTGATCGACGCTCATCGTCAGAATATCGTTGCCGATATGGCGGCGAATATCGCCGTCGGTGATGATGCCGACCAGCGCGCCGTCGGCGGCGGTGATCGCCACGCAGCCGAAGCCCTTACGCGACAGCTCCAGGATTGCCTCACGCATTGCGGTGCCCGACGGCACCAGCGGCAGCCTTTCACCGACATGCATGATTTCGCGCAGCTGGGTCAGATTGGCTCCAAGCTGCCCGCCCGGGTGGAAGGTGCGGAAATGGTCCGGCGTGAAGCCCCGCGCCTCGAGCAGCGCGATCGCCAGCGCATCGCCCATTACGAGTTGCAGCAAGGCCGACGTTGTCGGCGCCAGCCCGTGCGGACAGGCCTCCGGCACCGCCGGCAGGAGCAGCACGACATCGGCGGCCCGCGCCAGCGCCGAGCTCTCGCCAGAGGTGATGGCGATCAACGGAATGGAAAAACGCCTGGAGTAGGCGACGATGCCCATCAATTCCTTGCTCTCACCCGACCAGGACATGGCGATGATGGCGTCATCCCGGGCGATCATGCCGAGATCGCCGTGATTGGCCTCGGCCGGATGGACGAAAAAGGCGGGAGTGCCGGTCGAGGCAAGCGTCGCGGCGATCTTGGCGCCGATATGGCCGCTCTTGCCGACACCGGTGACAATGACGCGGCCCTCGATCCGCGAGATCAGGTCGATCGCGGCGGCAAAAGGCTCGGCCAGCCCGTCTGCGAGCGCGGCGGCCAGGGCAGCCACACCCGTCTGCTCGGTCGCCACCGTTCTCAGCGCCGATTCGATCGCAGCCTGCCTGTCCGGCTGCTTTCTTTCTGGGGACCCCGCATGCATGGCGCAAGCGATTAGCGCTTTGCCGCGCCCCTGTCCAACAGAATTGCCGCGGCCTGCCGATCCGGGCGGCTCCAAGGCGGCTGTCTCAACCCTCCGTTAACCATCCGCATTTACGGTTCGGTAAGTATGGCGCAACCGCGCCGCGCAAGCAGTGGTGACGATGTCCGGGGGCCAGTCTGAAACGAAAATCGGTCGAAGGGGCATTGCTGTCGCGGCACTGCTGCTGACGGCAAGCGCGCTTGCCTTGCTGCGTCCCGCTCCGGCATTTTCCCAGGAAACAGAGCTGCGCGGCGAGGTCTCCGAATCGGCCATACTCGCCGACCAGCAGCGCAAGGCCAGGCAGTTGAGGGCGCAAGGGTCGCTGGATCAGACCCCGCCCGCGGCCGCTCAGGACACGGCACCGACGACCTACCAGCCGTCGAGCCCCGGCGCCGTTCCCGATGACGATCAGACGGCGGGCGCGACGGACAGCATCTTCGACCAGCCGCAGGCAACAGACGATCCATTGGTCGACACGAAGGCGCCGGCAAAACCCCGCCGGCCCTCGACGGCTGCTCAGCGTGCCCGGGACGCCAAGTCCGCCGCCAAGGCGGATACCAAGACCGCCAACAGGAACAAGGCCAAGAAGAAGGCGGGCGAGGCTACCGACGGCACGACCACCGCCGCGACCACCGCCACCGGCGACCAGGCTGATGCTGCGGCGACCGACGATGACGGCAGCAACCGGCGTGCCGTCACCATCGATAGCGTCGACAAGCAGAAGCTCGACCCAGGCCAGGAGCGCACGGCATCCATCGAAGGCCAGAAGGTCAAGCCGGAGGACGATCCTTTCGCCGCTCCCGGAGTCAAGGTCGGCACCTTTGTCTTCCGGCCGACACTCGAGCAGGGCTTCACCGCGACCTCCAACGCCGATTCCAGCAGCACCGGCAAATCGGCGGTTCTGTCCGAGACGGCGCTGCGTTTCACCGCGACCTCCGACTGGCGCGAGAATTCAGCCTTGGTCACCGGCTACGGTCAGTTCCGCAACAGCGTCTCGGGCGAAAAGATCAACGATGCGCAAGGCCGCATTGAAGGTCAGCTTAATGTCGATCTCGACAACGAGCTGCGCGCCATTGCCAAGCTGGGCTATGAAGCCGCGCCCGAATCGGCCTCCTCGCCGGATGCGATCGCCGGCGTCACCTCGCAGCCGCTGCGCCAGACCGTCGACGGCAGCCTTGGTCTCGAAAAAAGTATCGGCAAGATGCATTACGCGCTGACCGGCGCGGTCTCGCACGACTTCTACGGCGACGCCGAGCTCACCGACGGCACCAGCATCTCGCAGAAAGATCGCAACAACACGCTCTACACCGCCACCTTGCGCACCGGTTATGAGATCTCGCCAGCGCTGACGCCCTTCACGGAAGTCGAGCTCGGCCGTAGGGTCTATGATCAGCGTCTCGATGCCGACGATTTCGCTCGCTCCTCCAAGAGGTTCGGAGCCCGCGCCGGCCTCGAGCTCGATATGGGTGACAAGCTTTCGGGCGAATTCTCCGTTGGCTGGCTGCGCGAGGCGCTCGACGACAGCCGCCTCCCGGCGATCGCCGGTCCCAGCGTCAACGCCGACCTCAAATGGTCGCCCGAGCGCGGCACAACCATCGGGCTCACCGGAAAGACCGAAGTAGAGACCACCACGACGGCAGGCCAGAGCGGCGATATCCTCTACTCCGGCCGTTTGACCGGCGAGCGCCAGATCCGCGCCAATCTGACGGCGAACTCGGCGCTGGGCCTCGACTGGCGCGATTACACCGGCTCCGACGGCCACGACATGATCCTGAGCGCCGAGGCCGGGCTGACCTGGTGGCTGAACCGCTATGCCGGGGTCACCACCAGGGTGAGGACGGAGAAGCTGACCAGCAACCTGCCAGGACGCGACTACACGACCAACAGCGTCTATCTCGGATTGAAGGTCCAGCGCTGAACGCAGTGGACGACCAAGCCTATGTCGAGATTCAGGTCAGGCCGAGTCGAGAGCGGTGGGTTCCGAGAACCGGAGCGGAGCGTACTCAAAGTATGTGAGCACCGGAAGCGCAGGAACCGGCCGTTCGCAGACCGGCCTCACCTGAATATCGGCATAGGCTAGAACGCCGCCCCGCGGCGCTCTGCCGGCCGCACCTCGTCGAGCAGCGTGCGGATGACGCCGGCCATGCTTTCGTTCATGTCGCTGCGCCACAGAGCAAAGGCGACATTGGCCTCGACGAAACCTTCCGGCGAGCCGCAGTCGAAGGTGCGCCCCTTGTAGTGATAGCCGTAGAAGGGCTGCTTCTTCTCCAGCTTCAGCATCGCGTCGGTCAGCTGGATCTCGTTGCCGGCGCCGCGTTCCTGGCTTTCCAGGATGCCGAAGATTTCCGGCTGCAGGATGTAGCGGCCGTTGATGAAGAGGTTGGAGGGCGCTGTGCCCTGCTTCGGCTTCTCCACCATACCGGTGATGCGGAAGCCGTGATGCGTAGCCTCGCCGCGGCCGACAATGCCGTATTTATGCGCCTCGGCCGGATCGCATTCCTGCACGGCGATGATGTTGTTGCCGGTCTCGGCATAGAGCTCGACCATGTCCTTCATGCAGCTCTTTTCCGACTGCATGATCATGTCCGGCAAAAGCAGCGCGAACGGTTCGTCGCCGACCAGTTCGCGGGCGCACCAGACGGCGTGGCCGAGGCCCATCGGCACCTGCTGGCGCGTGAAGCTCGTCTGTCCCGGCGCCGGCTGGAGCCGCTGCAGGCGGGCGAGCTGCTCGTCCTTGCCACGCTGGGCGAGCGTGTCATACAGCTCGAACTGGACGTCGAAATGGTCTTCGATGACCGCCTTGTTGCGCCCGGTCACGAAGATGAAATGCTCGATGCCGGCCTCGCGCGCCTCATCGACCACATATTGGATGACCGGCCGGTCGACGACGGTCAGCATTTCCTTCGGGATGGCCTTGGTGGCTGGAAGAAACCGCGTGCCGAGGCCCGCGACCGGGAAAACTGCCTTGCGAACGCGCTTCATGCTGACACCCCTGCGTTTCAGCCAATTATCCGCTCGGCTGCATGCTCCGCAATCCCCCCAGAGATTTTCACGCGGAAATCATTTTCACGCCGGAATGTTGGACTACCGAACGGCCAAGTTGAATATGAGAGCTAAAAGCCGCGACACCTCTTTTCGTTCCCGGCGGCACCTATGGTAAACTAAATACTAACCCGGTTCGGCGTTGAATGATCCTTCCTGATTTGACGAAGGAGGAAATGATGTCCGTTCGCAACACTGCGAGGCGCCTGACGGCACTGGTGACGGCAGCCGGCCTCACGCTGGCCTTGCTGCTGCCCGCCGGACCCGCTTTCGCCGATGCCGGGTTCCGCCAGTGGGTCTCGGGTTTCCGCGCCACCGCGGTGGCGGGCGGCGTTTCGGGCGCTGTTTACGATCAGTCCATGAGAGGCATCGAGCCCGACCCGGTCGTGTTGGAAAAAGCCCGCACCCAGCCGGAATTCACCGCGCCCGCCTGGGACTATTTCGACAACCGCGTGCATGACCAGTCGGTGGCCAACGGCCAGTCGATGGCGAGGAAATGGAAACCGTGGCTCGACCGGATCGAGGCGCGATTCGGCGTCGACCGCAATGTTCTTCTCGCCATCTGGTCGATGGAATCGAACTATGGCGAGATCCTCAAGCGCGACGACATCATGCGCAACGTCATCCGTTCGCTGGCGACGCTCGCCTATGGCGACCCGAAGCGCTCGAAATATGCCCGTACCCAGCTGATCGCCGCCCTGAAGATCCTGCAGACCGGCGACATCGATGAGAGCCATCTGATGGGCTCCTGGGCCGGCGCGATGGGCCAGACCCAGTTCATCCCGACCAGCTATCAGCGCTATGCGGTCGACATGGACGGCAACGGCAAGCGTGACATCTGGAATTCGATTCCCGACGCGCTGGCGACCTCCGCCAACCTTTTGAAGAAGAACGGCTGGCAGGCCGGCAAGACCTGGGGCTATGAAGTGACCATACCAGCCGGCAAGCTGCCCGGCGGCGCAAAGACGATCGCTCAATGGCAGGCGCTCGGCGTCGTTAGGGCCAGCGGCAAGCCGTTCAAGAACCTGACCGACAAGGCGACGCTGAAAGTGCCGGACGGCCGCGGCGGCCCCGCCTTCCTGATGATCAGGAATTTCTCGGTCATCAAGGCCTACAACAACGCCGACAAATACGCTTTGGCCGTCGGTCTCCTGGCCGACGAGATCGCCGGCGGCACCGGCCTGGTGCAGGACTGGCAGCGGCCTTTCACCAAGCTCAGCTTCGAGGAGCGGCAGGAGCTGCAGAAGCGGCTTTCCGATCACGGCTATTATGATGGCAAGTTCGACGGCAAGATCGGCGATGGCTCGAAGGCCGCCATCATGGCCTATCAGGCCAAGGTCGGCTTGAACCAGGATGGCTATCCGAGCATGGAAGTGCTCAAATGGCTCCGCAAGCAATAGAGCCACCCATGGCTGCAGGCATCCTTTCAAAGGCGGCAAGGATGCTGTAGCGCTTCGGCTTGCGCATGACTTTCCAGCGTCTGCCTGGTCATGCGCCAAGGGATGGAGAGGTGTTTGGTGTCGGTCGCGCGTATCAGGCAGGGCATTCGCCGGGCGCCGATCCTGATTCTCGCCCTGGCCGTGCTTGTCGTCACCGCCGCCGGCGCTTTCCACGCACCGGCATTCGCGCAGGAGGAAAGCCGCGGCTGGTCGCTGCGTGACCTCCTGTTCCCGCGCCGCAGCGAACGCGTCGAGCCACCGGTCGAGATCCAGAAATCAAGGCCGAAACCGAAGAAGAAATCCAAGCCTCGCCCGCCGGCCGAGCCGGAAACGCCGATCGTTGAGAAGACGAACGACGCCCGTGTCGTGCTGGTGGTTGGCGATTTTCTGGCGGGCGGGTTGGCCGAAGGCCTGGACACCGCCTTCGCCGACAATCCCGCCATCAGGATCGTTGCCCGCAGCAACGGGTCGTCGGGCTTCGTGCGCGACGATTTCTATAACTGGCCGGTCGAGATCAAGTCGTTGATCGAGACCGAGAAGCCGTCGGCCGTGATCGTCATGCTGGGCTCCAACGACCGCCAGCAGATGCGGGTCGGCGAGGTGCGCGAGCAGCCCCGCTCGGAGAACTGGACCAAGGAATACGAGCGCCGCACCGATGCGTTCGGCAAGGCCATCCAGGACACCAAAGTGCCGTTCCTATGGGTCGGCATGCCGGCTTTCCGCGTGTCGAAGATGAACTCGGACATGCTTGCCTTCAACGACATCTATCACTCGGCCGCCGAAAAGCATGGCGGCGAATTCGTCGATGTCTGGGACGGCTTCGTCGACGAGAACGGCGCTTTCGTCACCTCCGGCCCGGACATCAACGGCCAGCCGGTTCGCTTGCGTTCCGACGACGGCATCAACGTCACCAAGGCCGGCAAGCGCAAGCTCGCTTTCTACACGGAAAAGCCGTTGGCCAAGATCCTGGGCCTGGCGGCGCCGGGAAGCGTCACGACCATGTCGGCGCCGGCCGGCGCTCCGGTCGAGGCGCCGAAGCCGGCCGCGGCGCCCGTCATCGTCGACCGCACCGCGCCGATGCTGCTCGGCGACCCGTCGCTCGACGGCGGCACCGAACTGCTGGGCGCCGCGCAGCCGGCCAAGGCCGATCCGAACCTGCCCGGCGGAAAGCTGATCCTGGAAGGCAAGGCGCCGGCCGCCTCTCCCGGCCGCGCCGACGATTTTTCCTGGCCGCCGAAGCCGCAGCCGGCGACCACGGCTGTAGAGTCCGACCCGGCGCCGGCGACTCCGTGACCGACATTCCTGCGTAGCGGCAATTTCGCGCCAAGCCGAACAATGACATTGTTGGATTTTGACCGAAGTCAAAGTCGGGGGGCGAATATGTCGGCAACAGGCTATGCCTTGCTTGGGTTCGTGACTTGGACCCTCTTATTGCTCATATGGATGGAAATCCTGCGCACCCATCTTGTGGTGAGCGGCCGCGTCCCCGCGAATGGCTTCGCACCGGACAACGCCGGTCTTTCGCCCTTCTTGCAGCGGCTGGCGCGCGCCCATGCCAATTGCATCGAAGGCCTTCCCATATTCGGAGGTCTCATGGCCCTGGCCATAATGAGCGCGCGCGCCTCGATTACCGATCCGCTCGCATATTGGTTTCTAGGCGCGAGGCTGGTGCAGTCGGCCATTCATTTGACGTCGACAAGTCCGACCGCTGTCAAGGCTCGATTTTCGGCGTTCTTGGTCCAGATGGCCATCGGCCTCTATTGGGCGATAAAGCTGTTGCTTAGCTAGGCTGAGCTTCGCAAAAGGCTGCGGCTCGCTGGCCCAATTTAACGCGGCAGAACCGTGGATCCCATCAGCGTCTCGTCGATCGAGCGCGCCGCCTGGCGGCCCTCGCGGATCGCCCACACCACCAGCGACTGGCCGCGGCGCACGTCGCCCGCCGCATAGAGCTTGTCGACACTGGTCCTGTAGTCGCGATCGTTGGCCTCGACATTGTTCGAGCGGCGGCTGTCGGTGACGACTTTGATCTCGCCGTCGAGCTCCTTCATCAGGCTGTCGCCCGCCGGTCCGGCGAAGCCGATGGCGATGAAAGCGAGATCGGCGCGGATGACGAACTCGGTGCCGGCGACCGGCTTGCGCTTGTCGTCGACCTCGCAGCAGCGCACACCGGTCAACTGGCCTTCCTCACCGATGAACTCCAGCGTCGCCACCTGGAATTCGCGCTCGGCGCCCTCGGCCTGCGAGGACGAGGTGCGCATCTTGGTCGCCCAGTAAGGCCAGACCGCAAGCTTGTCTTCCTTCTCCGGCGGCTGCGGACGGATGTCGAGCTGGGTCACGCGCACCGCGCCCTGG
Organism: Mesorhizobium sp. B2-8-5; assembly: GCF_006440675.2. Classification (NCBI taxonomy): domain Bacteria; kingdom Pseudomonadati; phylum Pseudomonadota; class Alphaproteobacteria; order Hyphomicrobiales; family Phyllobacteriaceae; genus Mesorhizobium; species Mesorhizobium sp. B2-8-5. Next base: position 2,055,185 of record NZ_CP083951.1, on the reverse strand, counting down.
CGGAAGGCGGTGCCGATGCAGTCGGACGCGGTGTCCCCGCCACCGACGACGACGACATGCTGGCCGCCGGCGATGATCGGGTGCGAGGGCCACGCCACCGACTGGATCGGCTCGCCGCCGACACGACGGTTCTGCTGCACCAGATAGGGCATGGCGTCGTAGACGCCGCTGAGATCGGCGCCCGGAATACCGGCCGGACGCGGCGTTTCGGAGCCGCCGCAATAAAGCACGGCGTCGAATTCCCCGAGCAGATCAGCCACTTTCATGTCGACGCCGACATTGACGCCGCAATGGAAGGTCACCCCCTCGCCCTGCATCTGCTCGATGCGACGGTCGATATAGTGCTTCTCGATCTTGAAGTCCGGTATGCCGTAACGCATCAGCCCGCCGGGGCGGCTTTCGCGCTCATAGACATGCACGTCGTGGCCGGCGCGGCCCAGCTGCTGCGCCGCCGCCATGCCGGCCGGGCCGGAACCGATGACGGCAACCCGCTTGCCGGTCTTCCTTTCCGGCGGATAAGGCCGAATGTGGCCGGTCTCATAGGCCTTGTCGGCGATCGCCTGCTCCACCGTCTTGATGGCGACCGGAATGTCCTCGAGGTTCAGGGTGCAGGCTTCCTCGCAAGGCGCCGGGCAGATCCGGCCGGTGAACTCCGGGAAATTGTTGGTCGAGTGCAGGTTGCGGATCGCATTGTCCCAGTCGCCATTGTAGACGAGGTCGTTCCAGTCGGGGATCTGGTTGTGGATCGGACAGCCCGTCGGCCCGTGGCAGAACGGAATGCCGCAATCCATGCAGCGCGCGGCCTGTTTCTCGACCTCCTTGTCCGACATCGGCAGTGTGAATTCGCGGAAATGCCGGATGCGGTCCGAGGCAGGCTGGTACTTGTGCACCTGCCGGTCGATCTCGAGAAAGCCTGTTACCTTGCCCATAGTCAGTCCCTGCTGTCCGAAGGCACGCTTTTTGTCGGCGCACCCGTTAACCCCTTAAGGCTGCCCTGGCAACCGCACCTTGTTGGAGCATGACCTTCGCCCGAAAACCGGTTCCCACTTGTCGGGGTCATGCTCTCGGGGTCAGGATTGTTGGCGAGGATGCCGGCCGGAGAGCCATCTCTCCGGCCTGCCCGATGCTTATTCCGCCGCCACGCTCATGCGCATGCGTTCCATCTCGATCAATGCGCGGCGATATTCCACCGGCATGATTTTTCGGAATTTCGGCCGGAAGTTCTGCCAGTCGTCGAGAATCTCGCGGCCGCGCACCGAACCGGTGAAATGCACATGGTTCGAGATCAGCTGGTAGAGGCGTTCCTCGTCATGGCTGGTCATGTCGCCGGACACGTCGACGCGGCCCTTGTGATCGAGGTCGCCGCCGTGATGGAGCAGTTTCTCCATCAGGTCGTCCTCTTCCGGCACCGGCTCCAGCTCGACCATCGCCATGTTGCAGCGCTCGGCGAAATCGCCCTTCTCGTCCAGCACATAGGCGACGCCGCCCGACATGCCGGCGGCGAAGTTGCGCCCTGTCTTGCCGAGCACGACGACGATGCCGCCGGTCATGTATTCGCAGCCATGGTCGCCGACGCCCTCGACGACGGCCGCCACGCCCGAATTGCGCACGGCGAAGCGCTCGCCGGCGACACCGGCGAAGTAAGCCTCCCCTTCGGTGGCGCCGTAAAGCACCGTGTTGCCGACGATGATCGAGTCCGCCGCGACGATTCTAGCCTCTTCCGGCGGGCGGATGACGATGCGGCCGCCCGACAGGCCCTTGCCGACATAATCGTTGCCCGCGCCGACCAGCTCGAACGACACGCCGCGCGCCAGGAAGGCGCCGAAGGACTGGCCGGCGGTGCCGGTCAGCTTCACCTTGATCGTGTCTTCACGCAGGCCCTTGTGCTTGAAGCGCTTGGCGACCTCGCCCGACAGCATGGCGCCGACAGAGCGGTCGACATTGCGGATCGGCAGCTCGATGGTAACGGACTGCTTGGCATCCAGCGCCGGCTTTGCCGCCTCGATCAGCTTGCGGTCGAGCACGTCGTCGATCGGATGCTTCTGCCGCTCGGTCCAGTGCAGCGCCTCATGCGGCGCGTCCGGCTTGAAGAACATCTTGGAGAAGTCAAGCCCGCGCGCCTTCCAATGCTGGATGACGTCGCGCTTTTCCAGAAGGTCGGTGTCGCCGATGATCTGATCGAGATGGGTGTAGCCCATCTCGGCAAGCAGCGCCCGCACCTCTTCCGCCACGTAGAAGAAGAAATTGATGACGTGCTCGGGCGTGCCCTTGAAGCGCTTGCGCAGCACCGGGTCCTGCGTCGCCACGCCGACCGGGCAGGTGTTGAGGTGGCACTTGCGCATCATGATGCAGCCGGCCGCGATCAGCGGCGCGGTCGAGAAGCCGAACTCGTCGGCGCCGAGCAGCGCGCCGATGATGACGTCGCGCCCGGTACGCAGGCCGCCATCGACCTGCAGCGCCACGCGTGAGCGCAAGCCGTTGAGCACCAGCGTCTGGTGTGTCTCGGCAAGGCCCATTTCCCATGGGCTGCCGGCATGCTTGAGCGAGGTCAACGGCGAAGCGCCGGTGCCGCCGTCATAGCCGGAGATGGTGATGTGGTCGGCGCGCGCCTTGGCGACGCCCGCAGCGACCGTGCCGACGCCGACTTCCGACACCAGCTTGACCGAGACGTCGGCCGCCGGATTGACATTCTTCAGATCGTAGATCAGCTGCGCCAAATCCTCGATCGAATAGATGTCGTGATGCGGCGGCGGCGAGATCAGGCCGACGCCGGGCGTCGAATGCCTGACCTTGGCGATGGTGGCGTCGACCTTGTGTCCGGGCAGCTGGCCGCCCTCGCCGGGCTTGGCGCCCTGCGCCACCTTGATCTGCATGACGTCGGAATTGACCAGATATTCCGCCGTGACGCCGAACCGTCCGGACGCGACCTGCTTGATCGCCGAGCGTTCCGGGTTCTTGCCGCCGCCGGGCAGCGGCAGATAGCGGTCGGCCTCTTCGCCGCCCTCGCCGGTGTTGGACTTGCCGCCGATGGCGTTCATGGCCCGCGCCAGCGTGGTATGCGCCTCGCGCGAGATCGAGCCGAACGACATCGCCCCGGTCGAGAAGCGCTTGACGATCTCGGCCGCCGGCATGACGTCCTCGATCGGGACCTTGTTGCGGCCGGTCTCTTCCGCGGTTCTGAGCTTGAACAGGCCGCGAATGGTCTGGGCGCGCGCGGTCGCGCTGTCGATCTGCGCCGAATAGTCCTTGAACGTGTCCCATGAGCCCTGCCGCACGGCGTGCTGCAGGCTGGCCACCGCGTCGGGCGACCACATATGCGCCTCGCCGCGCATGCGGAACATGTATTCGCCGCCGACGTCGAGATTGTTGCGCAGCACCGGATCGCTGCCGAAAGCATCGCTGTGGCGGCTGAGCGTCTCGGTGGCGATCTCGTCCAGGCCGACGCCTTCGATCAGCGTCGCGGTGCCGGTGAAATACTTCTCGACGAAATCGGACTTCAGCCCGATGGCGTCGAAGATCTGCGCGCCGCAATAGGACTGGTAGGTCGAGATGCCCATCTTGGACATCACCTTGAGGATGCCCTTGCCGATCGACTTGATGTAGCGCGAGACCACCTCGTACTCGTCGACCTCTTCCGGGAGTTCGCCGCGCTTGTGCATGTCGAGCAGCGTGTCGAAGGCAAGATACGGGTTGATCGCCTCGGCGCCGTAACCGGCCAGGCAGCAGAAGTGATGCACCTCGCGCGGCTCGCCGGATTCCACAACCAGCCCGACCGAGGTGCGCAGGCCCTTGCGGATCAGGTGATGGTGCACGGCCGCCGTCGCCAGCAGCGACGGAATGGCGATGCGGTCCGGCCCGACCTGGCGGTCGGACAGGATGATGATGTTGTAGCCGCCTGCGACCGCCGCCTCGGCCCGTTCGCAGAGCCGGTCGATGGCGCCCTGCATGCCGGCAGCGCCCTCGTTCGAGCCGTAGGTGATGTCGATCGTCTTGGTATCGAAACGGTCTTCGGTGTGGCCGATGGAACGGATCTTCTCCAGGTCGCCATTGGTCAGGATCGGCTGTCGCACTTCGAGCCGCTTGCGGCGCGACGTGCCGACCAGGTCAAAGATGTTCGGCCGCGGGCCGATGAACGACACCAGGCTCATCACCAGCTCCTCGCGGATCGGGTCGATCGGCGGGTTGGTGACCTGGGCGAAGTTCTGCTTGAAATAGGTGTAGAGCAGCTTCGACTTGTCCGACATCGCCGAAATCGGCGTGTCGGTGCCCATCGAACCCACCGCTTCCTGGCCGGTGGTGGCCATCGGCGCCATCAGAAGCTTGGTGTCTTCCTGCGTGTAGCCGAAGGACTGCTGGCGATCGAGCAGGCTGACATCCTTGCGCAGCGCGCGCGGTTCGACCGGCTTCAGGTCTTCGAGAATGAGCTGCGTGTTGGCGAGCCAGGTCTTGTAGGGGTGCCTGGTCGCGATCTCCGACTTGATCTCCTCATCGGAGACGATGCGGCCCTTGGCGAGATCGATGAGCAGCATGCGGCCCGGCTGCAGCCGCCACTTCTGCACGATCTTTTCCTCCGGCACCGGCAGCACGCCGGCCTCCGAAGCCATGATGACGCGGTCGTCATCGGTGACGATGTAGCGCGCCGGACGCAGGCCGTTGCGGTCGAGGGTGGCGCCGATCTGGCGGCCGTCGGTGAAGACCACCGCCGCCGGTCCGTCCCACGGCTCCATGAGCGCCGCGTGGTACTCGTAGAAAGCCTTGCGGTCTGCATCCATGAGCTTGTTGCCGGCCCAGGCTTCCGGGATCAGCATCATCATGGCGTGGCTGAGCGAATAGCCCCCTTGGAACAGGAACTCAAGCGCGTTGTCGAAGCACGCCGTGTCGGACTGGCCGTCATAGGAGATCGGCCACAACTTCGAGATGTTGTTGCCGAACAGTTCGGAATCGACCGAGGCCTGGCGCGCCGCCATCCAGTTGTTGTTGCCGCGCACCGTGTTGATCTCGCCATTATGCGCGACCATGCGGTAGGGATGCGCCAGCTTCCAGGACGGGAAGGTGTTGGTCGAGAAACGCTGGTGGACGAGGATCAGCGCGGTTTCGAAGCGCGGATCGGTGAGATCCTTGTAATAGGCGCCGACCTGATAGGCCAGGAACATGCCCTTGTAGACGATGGTACGCGCCGACAGCGACACGCAATAGGCGCCGATGTCCTTGTTGTCGTTCTCGGCATAGATTCGGCCCGAAATCACCTTGCGCAGCAGGTAAAGCCTGGCCTCATACTCCTCGTCGTCGGTAATGTCGGACGTGCGGCCGATGAACACCTGCCGATGGAACGGCTCGGATGCCACGATACCGGGCGCCTTCGAAAGCGACGAATTGTCGACCGGCACATCGCGGAAGCCGATGAGCGGCAGCCCTTCCGACTGCGCCGATTCGGCGATGATCTCTTCGATATGGGCGCGCAGTGCCGCGTCCTGGGGCATGAACCAATGGCCGACGCCATATTGACCTGCCGGCGGCAGTTCGACGCCCTTGGCGGCCATTTCCTCGCGGAAGAACTGGTCCGGGATCTGCACCAGCACGCCGGCGCCGTCGCCGACCAGCGGATCGGCGCCGACGGCGCCGCGATGGGTGAGGTTTTCCAGCATCGCCAGACCGTCCGCGACGATCTGGTGCGACTTCAACCCCTTCATATTGGCGATGAAGCCGACGCCGCAGGCGTCATGCTCGTTGCGCGGATCGTAAAGGCCCTGCGCGGTCATGCCGTTGGCAGTTCGCACCCCTTTGGTCAGGACGGTATTTTTAACGGCTGTCGCTTTCGTCTGCGCGGCCCGGCCGTTGATCGCAGATGGCGTCAGTTCCGTCATCGTCCTATCCTCCGTTCTCCACCTTGGCCCCGACCGTTTCAGGGCGCTGGTTTGCCTTGGGAAGCATGATGCTTCCCCTTCATCCTGCGGCACGTCTCGCGAAATCAATCGAACCATACGGCTATACGCCCGGTTCGCATCCGGTATCGTACAGGCCAGAGCCGGGCCGTCTACCCGCCGCTCGCGACAATGGCCGGAATGGCAGCGATCATACGCCAGTCCAGCCTGTTTTGTGCGACAAAATAAGACAGCACTACTGTCCTAAATTTTTTATGCCAGAAATCAGGTGGCTACACAAGACCGATTCACAAAAAACTTGGCGGCGCCGCGACACAAAATTTCGTGGCAAGCGCAGGAAACGCAAGCTTTGGTCCGGGCCCTCTGGCCTCGATTGCTGGCTTCACCGCTTTGCCGATGATTGGCCCTTGCGCTTCGACTGCCGAAGCGGTCAAGTCCCGCCGCTTTTGCCAATCACGATATGGACCTTTCGATGTTCTTTGCATCCGACAACTGGGCGGGCGTCCACCCCGACATTTCGGCCAACCTGTCGCGTCATGCCGCCGGCACCGCTGTCGCTTACGGTGACGGCGACCTGGACCGCGCCGTCTATCGCCGCTTCAACGATATCTTCGAACGCGAGGTGCAGGTCTTCTTCGTCGGGACCGGCACGGCGGCCAACGCGCTTTCGATGGCTGCATTGAACCGCGTCGGCGGCATCGCGCTCTGCCATTCCGAAGCGCACATGAATGTCGACGAGTTCGGGGCGATGGGTTTCTACACCGGCGGCGCGCGCATGGCGCCGGTGCCGGGACCGCTGGGGCGCATGAACCCGGAGGCTCTCGACCGCGCGATAAGGCGTTATTCTCAGGATCTGGCGCCCGCCGGTCAGCCGATGGCGGTCACCGTAACCCAGGCGACCGAGGTCGGCACGGTCTACGGCGTCGACGACGTCAAGGCGATCGCAGAGGTCAGCCGCCGCCACAAGCTGCCGCTGCATATGGACGGCGCGCGCTTCGCCAATGCGATTGCCGCGACGGGCGTCAGCCCGGCCGAAATGACTTGGAAGAGCGGCGTCGACCTCATCTCCTTCGGCGGCACCAAGAACGGCTGCTGGATGGCGGACGCGGTGGTGGTCCTCAATCCGGACGTCGGCAAGGATTTGCGTCTGCTGCGCCAGCGCGCCGGACAGACCTTCTCCAAGGCCCGCTTCATCTCGGCCCAGTTCGAGGCCTATTTCACCGACGATCTGTGGTTGAGGATGGCCGGGCATGCCAATCAGATGGCTGCACACCTGGCCGAGACGATCGAGGATGCGCCGGTCGGCAAGCTCGCCTGGCTGCCGCAGGCCAATGAGGTCTTCGCCATACTCGGTCGGGCCACGGCGGAAAAGCTGCAGGCGGCCGGCGCCAAATTCTATGAATGGGGCGTGCCGCAGGGTTTCGATGGCCACCTCGGCGACAATGAAGCGATCTACCGCTTCGTCGCCAGCTTCGCCACCACGACGGCAGAGATCGACCGTCTCGGCCAACTGCTGGCTTGAGCTTGTAATAGTCGAGGGCAAGCTAATGACCAGACCGCCTCTCGGCTCGACGATGCGGCTGATCCGTCCGGCGCCGAACGTGCTCGGCTTCTATGATGGCCGTGTCGATGGCGTACGCATCTGGTCGGACGAGTCGAATTGGCTCGACGACGGCGCTTACACGCTCGGCATCTGCACCTATGCGATCGTCGATGGATCGCAGGCGCTCGTCTACGACACGCACATATCCCTGCCCCATGCCCGCTTCATCCGGAAAACCCTCGAAGAGCTGGGCGTGACCTCGATACGCGTCGTTCTCAGCCACTGGCATGACGACCATATCGCCGGCAACGAGGTGTTCCAGGACTGCGAGATCATCGCCAACACCCTGACCGCCTCGGCACTCGAACGCGGCCGCGCCGAGATCGAAAGCGGCAACCCGCCGATCAAGCCGCTCGTTATGCCCAACAGGACGTTCGACAACAGCCTCAGCCTGACGGTGGGGGCGATCTCGATCGAACTGCGCCAGGTCGAAATCCACAGCCATGACGGCACGGTGCTGCTGATGCCCCAAGCTGGCCTGCTGCTTGCGGGCGATACGCTGGAAGATTCCGTCACCTATGTCTCGGAACCGGAGCGTCTGGCGGAACACTTGATCGACCTCGAGCGCATGTCTGGCTGGCGGTTCGATCGAATCCTGCCCAACCACGGTTCCTTCGAGGCAATCGAAGCCGGCGGCTATGACAGAAGCTTCATCGCGGCGACCGAAGCCTATGTCCGAAAGCTGCTTGCCTGCCGGCAAGACCCCGACCTGGCGAAGCAGGATTTGAGGACCTTCGGCGCCGACATTTTTGCGACAACGGCGGTTGAGTATTTTGCGCCTTATGAACCCGTTCACCGGCAGAACGTGGAGGCCGCTATCGCGGCGAAGCGCCGGTAATGTGCGCTAGGCGAGGAAGGGCCGCAGCAACAGCTCGACGCCGAGCAGGACCAGAAAGATCAGGAACCATCGACGGAAAGTCGCTGGGCTGATTTTCTGGCGCAGCACCTGCCCCAGCCACATGCCGAGCAAGGCCGGCAGCACGGCGAGTGAGGACATCGCCAGATGCCCGGCCTCGAAGGCGCCATGCGAGGCAAGGCCTAGCGCCAGGGCGATCGTCGACACCGTGAAGGAGAGGCCGAGTGCCTGGATGAGATCATCGCGGCTCAAGCCCAGCGCCTGGATGTAGGGGACGGCAGGCACGACGAAGACGCCGGTGCCGCCCGTGACCAGGCCGGTGAGGAAACCCACAAACGGCGACGACCAGCGTTCGGCGAGTGCCGACACCGTCGGCTGCCGCGCGAGCAGGCTGTAGGCGGCATAGACGATCAATGCCGCGCCGAGGCCGGCGGTCGTCCATTTGACGTTGTCGCTGGCGAGCAGCCGCGAACCGGCGATGGTGCCGATCAGGATGCCCGCCATCATCAGCCACAGCCGGCGCAGGATCGCGGAAAAACTCGGGCCGGCGAAAAGCTGCCAGACATTGGTGACGAAGGAGGGCACGATGAGCAGCGATGCCGCGGTCACCGGCGGCATGATCGTGCCCAACAGGCCCATCGCTAGCGTCGGCAGGCCCATGCCGGTCACGCCTTTGACGATTCCGGCGAGCAGGAAAGTGATTGCGACGATGAGCGTCAGCAGCAGGGAAAAATCGGACATCGCCCTTCATGATCCGCCGCCGCATGCTTCAAAGAGCCAGAAAGGCTCGTTGCGGGTGGCACAAAAAAGCGGCGCCTCTCGGCGCCGCTTCCGTCTCGGGAGGGAGACGTCGTCTGCGATGGAGCCCGCGGATTACGCGGCGGCCTTGGCCTCGATCTGCTTGGCCTTGTCCGAAGACTGGGTAATCGCGATCTTGCGCGGCTTCAGCTCCTCGGGAATGTTACGCTTGAGGTCGACGAAGAGCAGGCCGTTCTTCAGCGTGGCGCCTTCCACTTCGACGTGATCGGCCAGCTGGAAGCGGCGCTCGAAGGAGCGGGAGGCGATGCCGCGATAGAGCAGCTCCGAACCCTCGCCGTTGTTCTCTTCCTTGCGCTCGCCCTTGACGGTCAGCACGTTGCGGTGCGCCTCGATCGAGATCTCGTCTTCGGAGAAGCCGGCAACGGCCATCGAGATGCGATAGGCGTTCTCGCCGGTGCGCTCGATATTATAGGGCGGGTAGGTCTGCGCGGTCTCGGGCTGGCCGAGCGAGTCGAGCATGGTGAACAGCCGGTCGAAGCCGACAGTCGAACGATAAAGCGGGGAAAAATCAACGTGACGCATAGGTGTTCTCCTTTTGAGCAACATGGTTTGCGTGTGACCGGTGCGAAACCCTCGAAAGGCGTTCCGGATGGGCCAGCGGCCCCGACATCGGCGGCCACAACCTTCATTTGGGAAGCTCAAAAAGCCATTTCAAGGTTTTCTTCGCGGTCGCAATGCGGCCACGTTCATGAACGGTGGATGAACCACCGCTTCGGCATCCGTTCAGTCATGCAGCGCTAGGCTTGGTCACGTTCGAGCAATTCCAGGAGAAGTGCGAAGCGGTTTTCCGTCCGGAATTGCGTCAAGACACAGAGACAAGCGGCGCCTCTTTCCCTGCGCCGCGACGAGGCCGAACCGGGTGCAACGTCCCTTCCTCCCGGATCGACAGAGGCCGGAAGTGCGCCGCAGGCACTTCCGGCCTTCCCCCTGCGCTGGCAGCCGCGTAAATCCTCGCAACGCCTTTGCTTTTGCCGCCTGGCCGTCTATCACCATGCCGACGCCTCGCCCGTCCGGGCAAAAGAGCAACCATCGACGCGCCGAATGACGGATCTTTTCCATCGCACCGAAGACAATCCCGCGCCGCAGAATGCCGCAGGCGGCTTCTTCACCACGCGAGACGGCAAGAAGATCCGCTACGGCGTCTTTGCCGCTGTCAGCCGCCCGCTGCAGGGCACGGTGGTTCTGCTGACGGGGCGCAACGAATGCATCGAGAAATATTTCGAGACCATTCGCGATCTCGCCGATCGCGGCTTCAGCGTCGCTGTCCTCGACTGGCGCGGCCAGGGCGATTCCAGCCGCCTGCTGCGCGACCGCCAGCGCGGCTATGTCCGCAGCTTTCGCGACTATACGCGCGACCTCGAGCAATTTTTCGAGGAGATCGTGCTGCCTGACTGCCGTGGTCCCTATTACATCCTCGCCCACTCCACGGGCGCGGTGATTGCGCTGCTTGCCTCGCCATCGATGGTCAACCGCGTGCGCCGCATGGTGCTGCTGACGCCGTTCCTCGCGGTGCCCGACCTGCCGGTTTCGATAAGCACGGTGCGGCGCGTCTGCGCGGTCTTCTGCGCGCTGGGTCTCGGCTGGCTCTATGCCGCGCTCGGTCCGCGGCCGAAAGTGCCGCCGCCTTTCGAAATGAACAAGGTGACCTCGGATCCCGGGCGCTACCGACGCAATGTCGGGATCTACGAGGCCTGGCCGCAGCTCGCGCTCGGCGGCCCGACGATCCGCTGGCTGAAGGCCGCCGCTGCCGCCGCGGAAGCCGTCAGCGATCCGGATTTCATGGCCAGGGTGAAGGTGCCGATGCTGATCGTCGCCGCCGGCGCCGACCGGGTGGTCTCGACGAGGGCGGTGGAAGCCTATGCCAGGAAACTGCGCGTCGGCTCGCTGTTGATGATCGACGGCGCCGAGCACGAAATCCTGCAGGAGAAGGACATCTACCGCGAGCAGCTCCTGGCCGCTTTCGACGCCTTCATTCCGGGCACCGGCGACGCTCCCTGAGCGCGATCGAAATCCTGCGGCGACCAGCCCTTGCCGCTTGGCGCATCAGCCGCGCAGCGCCGCCATCGCCGCAGCGTGAAGCTCGGGCGTCGCCGCTGCCAATACGTCGCCGCCCTTTTCCGCCGGTCCGCCTTCGAAAGTGGTGATGACGCCGCCGGCCTTCTCAATGATCGGGATCAGCGCCACGATGTCGTAGGGCTTCAGGCCCGGGTCGGCGACGATGTCGACGCTGCCCGCGGCCAGCATGGCGAAGGCGTAGCAGTCGGTGCCGTAGCGGGCGAGTTGCACCTTTGTCTCGAACTGGTCGTAACGCTTGCGCGCATCGCCCTTGAACAGGGCCGGCGTGGTCGTGAACAGCGTCGCTTGCGCAAGGTCGGTCGTCTTGCGGGTCGCGAGCCTGCGCGGGCCGCCCGGTCCCTCGTAGTGCGAGCCGGAAGCGTTGGCGTAGAACAGCTCGCCGGTGAAAGGTTGCGACATCATGCCGGCGACCGCGTCGCCGTCGACGGTGAACCCGACCAACGTTCCCCACACCGGGACGCCGGAAATGAAGGCGCGGGTGCCGTCGATCGGGTCGATCACCCAGACATGCCGGCTGGTGAGGTTCTGGCTGCCATGTTCCTCGCCGAGAATGCCGTGCTCGGGATATTCGGCGGAAATCAGCGCCCGGATCGCGCGCTCCGCCTCGCGATCGGCCTCCGTCACCGGATCGAAGCTTCCCGCAAGCTTGTTGGTGACCACCCCCTGGCTGCGGAAGCGCGGCAAGGTTTCGGCGGCGGCGGCATGCGCGATGCGCCGCATGAAATCGGTGCTGATATCCAAGTCGCTCTCCCCATCGCGGCCTTTGCCAGCCGCTCTTTCTCACGGAACAGCCGCGCTGAAGACCGGCCAGATGCCCGTTTTCTGTTGCCCGAATGTCACATCTGAGCCGCCGAAGCGGAATTTCCACATCATATTGAATTAAAAAAGCCTGCTGTCGATTGACATTTGTGCGGCGCACAATAATTTTGTCATCGGACAGGTTTTCCTGTCCATGCCCTCCTTGGGCGTTTCCTCCCTAGACTTCGACCGTGTCGTGAAAACGATGCGGTCTTTTTTTCGAGCAATTCCAGGAAAAGTGTGAAGCGGTTTTCCGTCCGGAATTGCGTTTATAAGAACCCGGCGCGCCGACCGCGCCGTCATTCCGCCGCGAGCGGCAAATCGACGAAATGATGGTCGGGCATCGACATCAAATCGGCCGAGAAGCGGGTCAGGTTGCAGGCCAAAGCGTCGAAGCTGGCCGATTTCTGGAACGTCCGCTCGTCCATGTAAAGCCCGCGATTGACCTCGATCTGCAGCGCATGCAGATGCCTTGCCGGCCTGCCATAATGCTCGGTGATGAAGCCTCCGGCATAAGGCTTGTTGTGCGCGACCGTGTAGCCCATGTCGACAAGCAGGCTGATGGCCATCTCGGTGAGCGCCGGCGATGCTGAAATGCCGAACCGGTCGCCGATGATGAAGTCGGGCCGCACACCATTGTCGCCGACGCGGATGCTGGCCGGCATCGAATGGCAATCGATCAGCACGGCATAGCCGAACCTGGCATGCGTCCTGGTCAGGAGCCGCTTAAGCGTCTCGTGATAGGGCTTGTACACCGCTTCGACGCGTCCCACCGCCTCGGCCAGCGGCAGCCGGCCGGGATAGATATCGAGCCCCTCGCCGACCAGTTTCGGCACCGTGCCGAGCCCGCCGGCGACACGCGCCGAGCGGATGTTGCAGAAGGACGGCATTGGCTCCGCGAACATGCGCGGATCGAGTTCCCAGGGCTCGCGGTTGACGTCGAGATAGGCACGCGGAAAATTGGCGGCCAGCAACGGCGCGCCGAGCGCCACGGCGCCGCCGAAGAGCTCCTCGACATAGCAGTCCTCCGACCGGCGAATGGCGTTGCGGTCGAGCCGCGCCATGGCCAGGAAGCGCTCCGGATAGTGGCGGCCGCTATGCGGTGAGTTGAACAGGAAAGGCACGCGCTGTTCGGCGCCCGATCGGATTTCGAAGGGTGGAACGACCGAAAAATCCTCGGCTGCCGTCTTCAATTTGTATGAACCAGGAAACAGCACTGCATCATGGCATGAAATTGCCATCTTGCGCCCGGCATGTCCAGCATTTCAGGCGGTGAAACCGCGCCTCGAGCCGGATGTCGGATGCCCTTCATTCACTTGATGTTTACCGGCGCGACCGCATATACAGGATGGTTAACGGTCTTGCCCGGCGGCAGGCTTGGGGCGGGTGATTCGGACGGGATATGATGGCACGCATTCTGCTGGCGGAAGACGATGACGATATGCGCCGCTTCCTCGTCAAGGCGCTGGAGCGCGCCGGCTACCAGGTAAGCGATTTCGACAATGGCGCCAGCGCCTATGAGCGGCTGCGCGAGGAACCTTTTTCGCTGCTCCTGACCGACATCGTCATGCCGGAGATGGATGGCATCGAGCTCGCCCGCCGCGCCACCGAGATCGATCCGGACCTCAAGGTGATGTTCATCACCGGCTTTGCCGCGGTCGCGCTCAATCCCGATTCCAAGGCACCCAAGGACGCCAAGGTGCTGTCGAAGCCCTTCCATCTGCGCGATCTCGTCAACGAGGTCGAGAAGATGCTGCAGGCGGCCTGAGCCGTCTTCTGGTTCGCATTGAGGCCCCATCGGCGGGCGCTTCGCCGATGCGACAAACGGAAGCCGTCTTTCCACATTCCCGCTATTGACGCGCCGGATCAAAAGTGGTGTATGCGCGGCTTCGGATGGGCGTGTAGCTCAGCGGGAGAGCACTGCATTGACATTGCAGGGGTCACAAGTTCAATCCTTGTCACGCCCACCATCCTTCCAATAACTTCGCCGATCTCCGCCACTAGACCCCGAGCACACCGGCTAGGAGCATTGCAGCCACTGGTCGCGCCCGGTGGCGACGTGAGCAGGCGGCGTCTTAATATTTGTGAAAGTGCACGCAGCCGTGCTGCGATGGATTCCCCTCGCTGAACAGCCCGTAGGCCTCTGTCGGCGGGATTTTTGTTGCGCGGCCTAATTTCATTAGTTGTCACTAAAATCATTGATGCAGAAACCTGCCAATTGGCGCATAATATTCGCCTGCCCCGCGCAGCAATCCGGGGTAAGGGCCCGGCCTGTCTGCCCTAGTCCCCCGACTTCCCGCAGGCCGGGTTCGTATGTCTGGCCAGCTAATTCAGCCTGGGCGCCTTGTCGGCAACGAAGGGCGCCAGCGCGTCGGAGCAGCGCAAGAGCTGGACGCCTTCCCCATAGAGCGGCCCGACAGTTCCGCGTTGGGGTTTGCGTTGGGTTGAACCGCCGGGCCCAACCGACTCGGTAAGGGTGAGTCGGCCAAAGAGAAGGCTAAATTAGCATCCATGCATTGATATAGATTTCTATGCCTTTCCACTGGTTTCGTTGGCCGGATACGCGGCTTGCGCAATGTTGCTCAATCATATGACAGGGCTCGTCTGAACTAAGGCGGCAAGAGCAGCACGGCCATGAGAGCGTTTGCTGCCATCCCGATCATAATCGCGCTGCCGGTAGCGCCAAACTGCGATGGCGAGCATCACGGCGCCGATGGCGGCGATGTAGGTTGAGACGGGATCGATAGCGTTCAAGGTGCGTCCGCGGCGATGGTGAACGGGCGGGTGGTGGCCGTGGTGCCCTCCGAGGGAACGCGAATTGCGCTACTCAACCTTCACGTTGATCGTGATGCTGTAGGATGCGCCATCGTATGTGTGTACCGACAGGGCGATCTGGTCATGGCCTTTGAACCCTGACATGGACCGGTACAGCACCTTTATGCCGTCCACCTTACGGAAATTGCATTTCCATCGAATGTTGCTTTTGGTGAAGTGAGGAAACGTCTTCGCGTTGACGATGGAGATTTTCCCGTGACTCGGTCCGGAAACCGCCTTCAGATCGACCGGGCCCGCGTTCGAGCAGTCGGGGTTAACGCTAGCTCCGTCGTAGACTTTGATTTCCTTCCCCGAAAGCGCTGTCCTTTCGAGGGTTTTCGAGTTCCCCCATGCGGCGGCCTGGCCTCCGCCAAGTCCCAAAAAAATAAGCGCGATCCCAACAGCAGTAACGCGGTAGCCCATCTTTGTCG
This sequence comes from Mesorhizobium sp. B2-8-5, assembly GCF_006440675.2. Taxonomy (NCBI): domain Bacteria; kingdom Pseudomonadati; phylum Pseudomonadota; class Alphaproteobacteria; order Hyphomicrobiales; family Phyllobacteriaceae; genus Mesorhizobium; species Mesorhizobium sp. B2-8-5. The sequence continues at coordinate 2,039,906 of NZ_CP083951.1, read as the reverse complement.
CCCCTTCGTTGAAGTAGATATCCCGAGTGTTCTAGAGGCGCCCCGGCAAAACACCATGTGTCGTGCTATCAAATGACCGTTATTGGCGAAGAATTCGATAACCGCTCGATTGAGTATCGTATTTTGCCGGCCCGCCGAAACGGCACCTTTTCCTTTGGCTGACACACAGGGAAGATCGCACTCTCTGGCACAGGAACGGCACAGATATTTCGAATGTTTTTGCTCTGTTCACGTTCATTTGGGGCCAATTTCGCAATGAAATCAGAGAACGAACTGCATTGACATTGCAGGGGTCACAAGTTCAATCCTTGTCACGCCTTCCGAATAACTTAGTCAAGCCATCTGGCGGAGAACACTCCGGCGGCACAACTACTCGAGATCCCCTTCGAACATCACGAGCACGCGGTTCGACGCCTTGAGCGCGAAGCGCATGGCTTCCTCATAATCCGGGTCCGCGTAACAGGCCTTGGCGATCTCCAGCGACGGAAATTCCACAAGGACCATGCGCTTGGCATCGCGCGCCTCGACGAGCAGCGGCGGCTGCTTTGTCGTGTTCGTCCGTGCCTGGTATTTTTCGCCGATCGGCATCCAGAGGCGGCTGTACTCGGCCTGCGCCTCCTGGTCCGAAATCTCGGTTCCGACGATGAGCCAGTATCCCTTCACGCTGAAGCGCTCTCCCTGATGATTGCCGGCCTACACCATGAACTCGCCGATTGAACGCGTCTCGTTCGGACCGATCGCCGATCTTGGCAGCCGCCGCGATCGCCGCATTGCCGCGCTCATCCTGAATTTGGGAAGCGAATACGATTTGCCGGCGGAACGCAAATCCCCTCACGGGGGATCGGCTCAGACGCCCGCCGTCGCCAGCAGTGCCTTCATCCTGGCGGTAGCAAGATCGGGGTCTGCCAGCAGGCCGGCCTGGTCGGAGAGCCGGAAGACGTCCGCGTAATGGCATATGCCGCGCGCCGACTGCATGCCTCCGACCATCGTGAAATGATCCTGATGCCCGTTCAGCCATGCCATGAAGACGATGCCGGCCTTGTAGTATTCGGTCGGCGCTTCGAAGATCTTGCGCGACAGCGGCACGGTCGGCGCCATCAACGCGTCGTAACCGGTCTTATCGCCTTCTGCCAGCTTCGCCAGTGCGGCATTTGCCACGGGTGCGATGGCGTCGAAGATGCCGAGCAGTGCGTGCGAATGCCTCTTGCCGTCCCCCGTGATCAGCTCCGGATAATTGAAATCGTCGCCCGTGAACATCACGACGCCCTCGGGCAGCCGGTCGCGCAGCAGCACTTCCTTCTCGGCATCGAGCAGCGATATCTTGATGCCCTCGACCTTGCCCGCATGCCGCTCGATGATGGCGACGACCGTGTCGAGCGCCGAGTCGAAATCGTTGCTGCCCCAGTAGCCCTTAAGCGCTGGATCGAACATGTCGCCCAGCCAATGCAGGATGACCTTGCCGGACGCCTGGGAGAGCATGCGGTCGTAGACGCGGGCATAATCGTCAGGCCCCTTGGCCACCGCCGCCAGAGCGCGGCTCGCCATCATGATCGCCTTGCCGCCCTCGCCTTCAATGAAGGCGAACTGGTCTTCATAGGCGCGGATGACGTCGTCGACCGTCTTGGCCGCAGCCGGCGCCAGATGATCTGTCCCCGCCCCCGATGCGAGGTCGGCGCCCGGCACCGTTTTAGCCTCCGCGATCGAGCGTCGGATCAGTTCCTTCGCGCTCGCCCAGTCGAAACCCATGCCGCGCTGGGACGTGTCCATGGCCTCGGCGATGCGGAAGCCGAGCCGCCACAGATGATGGCGAAACGCCATCGTCCTGTCCCAGTCGACCGCTGGCCGAGACCAGGGATTGGTCATGGCGATGGGATCGGCAACGACATGGGCGGCGGCATAGGCGATGCGTGAAAATCGCGCGCCCATGCTCGGTTCGATCGGTTTGCCGACGAGCCGGTAGCTGACCCGGCCGCGGTTTGCCGCAGGCAAGATGATGTCCATGGAACTCTCCCGTTGCGGCCGCTATAAATGGAACGTTCCAATAAATCAAGAACCTTTATGATTCAAGGCGCCCCAGCCGGTGAAGCATCGTGTCTCTAGAGGATAGTCCTTGCATTCATTGAGATTTTGAACCGCTCCAATCAATTTTTTGAATCTTATCGGAATCGCAATTGACTCTGATTTCGAACGATGATTAGAACGTTCCAATAAATTCGTTCAAAAAACACGGAGGACGGGACGAGGATGGCCAGCCGGGCCAAGGCAACGATCCTGGACATCGCCCGCGAGGCCGGCGTGTCCAAATCGACGGTGTCGCTCGTGCTGCAGGGCAGCGGGCTGATCCGGCCTGAAACCGCGACCAAGGTGCGCAAGGCGATCGAGGATGTCGGCTATGTCTACAACCGCGGCGCCGCCAATCTGCGCAAGGCCCATTCCAACGTCATCGGCATGGTGATCAACGATCTCACCAACCCGTTCTTCGCCGAGCTTGCCGTTGGCATGGAGCGCGTCTTCCAGGCGGCGGGCGTCGTCCCCTTCATTGCCAACACGGCGGAAAACCCGGTGCGCCAGGAAGAGGTGCTGAAATCGCTGATGGAGCAGGGTGTCGCCGGACTGATCGTCTCGCCGGCGCGCGGCACCACGCCGGGCGCCTTCCGCCGCATCGAGACGGCCGGAGTGCCGATCGTCTTTGCCATGCGCCGCCTGCCCGACAGCCGCATCCCAGTGATCGCGCCGGACAATCATCGCGGCGCGGTGCTTGCCACCGAGCATTTGATCCGCAAGGGCCATCGCCGCCTGGCGTTCTTCGGCGGCTCGTCCGATCTCGTCGTCTATCACGAGCGCCTGGGCGGCTTCCTCGAGGCTTGCGAAACGATCGGCATTCCGGCCTCCGACCGGCTGATCGTCGAGGGCGAGACCAGCCGCAAGGGAGGCATGGCCTGCCTGGAGACGGCGCTCGCCGCAGCCGAACCGCCAACTGCGGCACTCTGCTTCAACGACGCGGTCGCCTTCGGCGCCATGCTGGCGCTGCGTCGTCGCAATCTGGAAGCAGGAGCGGACTTTGCCGTCGTCGGCTTCGACGACGTCGCCGAGGCCGAGCACTACAGTCCGGCGCTGACCAGCGTTGCCGTCGACACAGCGGGTCTCGGCGAACGCGCCGCCCACGTCATGCTGAAGATGATTCAGTCGCGCACCACGCGCGCCGAGGACCATATCGGCGCCGTCAGCCTGGTCGTGCGGGAAAGCAGCGGCCCGGAACGCAACAGCCAGGTGGGAGACGCGGCATGAGCGTGCGATGGGGATTGATCGGCGCGAGCACGATCGCCAGACAGTTCGTGATCGATGCCATCCGCGCGCAGGCCGATGGCGAGGTCGCCGCCGTGATGAGCTCGAATCCCGAGCGCGCCAAGACCTATGCCGGCGAGAACGGCATTCCGACCGCCGTCTCGACCCTCGACGCGCTGCTCGACGCCGACATCGACGCCGTCTATATCTCGACCACCAACGAACTGCATCTCGAGCAGGGTCTTGCCGCAATCAAGGCCGGCAAGCATGTGCTGTGCGAAAAGCCGCTGGCGCTGACCAGCGCCGATGCCCGCAAGATGGTTGCGGCAGCCAAGGCCGCCGGCATCGTCTTCGGCACCAACCACCATTTGCGCAACGCCGGCGCCCATCGCGCCATGCGCGAGGCGATTGCCGCCGGTCGTATCGGCAAACCGGTCGCGGCGCGCGTCTTCCACTCCGTCTACCTGCCGGAGAACCTGCAGGGCTGGCGCATCGCTAAACCCGAGGCCGGCGGCGGCGTGGTGCTCGACATCACCGTGCATGATGCCGACACGCTGCGCTTCGTGCTCGGCGACGATCCTGTCGAGATTTCGGCCTTCACGCAGTCGGCAGGCATGGCCGGCGGCGGCCTGGAGGACGGTGCAATGTGCATCTGGCGCTTCAAGTCGGGCGTCATCGCGCAGTCGCATGAAGGCTTCACGACAAAATTCGCCGGCACCGGCTTCGAGGTGCATGGCTCGGAAGGCTCGCTGATCGCCACCAATGTGATGACGCAGAAGCCGGTCGGCTCGGTGCTGCTGCGCACGGCCAAGGGCGAAGAAGAATTGAGCTTCGACCGCGAGGACCTCTACGCCCGCTCGCTGCGCCAGTTCCATGCCGCGATCCGCGGCGAAGGCCAGCCTTCGGCCACTGGCGAGGACGGCATCTGGTCGCTGGCCTCCGCCGAAGCGGCTTTGCAGTCGGCGAAGACCGGCAAGACTGTTTCGATCGATCCGAAACTCGGGAGCGGAAATTGAGCAAGGTTGTTTCCGCGGCCCAGGCCGCCAGCCTGATCAAGGACGGCATGGTCGTCTCTGTGTCGTCGTCGAGCGGCCTTGGCTGCCCGGACGCCGTGCTTGCCGCGATCGGCGAGCGTTTCGACGCGGAGGGCCATCCGAAGGCGATCACCACGCTGCACCCGATCGCCGCCGGCGACATGTACGGCATCAAGGGCATCGACCATCTCGCCAAGCCGGGTCTGTTGAAACGCACGCTTTGCGGCTCCTATCCGTCCGGCCCCTCCTCCGCCGAGCCGCCGCGGATCTGGAAGATGATCGGCGACAATTCCGTCGCCGCCTACAACGTGCCATCCGGCATCCTCTTCGACATGCATCGCGAGGCCGCCGCCAAGCGCCCGGGCGTGCTGACCAAGGTCGGCCTCGACACGTTTGCCGATCCACGTCACCAGGGCTGCGCCATGAATGCGGCGGCCAGCGAGCCGATCGTCTCGGTTGAGCAATTCGACGGCGAGGAATGGCTCTATTTCCGCGCTATCGTTCCCAACATCTCGATCATTCGCGCCACCACGGCCGACGAACGCGGCAACCTGACCTACGAGCATGAGGGCGCCTATCTCGGCGGCCTGGAGCAGGCGCTGGCGGCCCGCAACAATGGCGGCATCGTCATCGCGCAGGTCAAGCGCGTGGTCGAGAACGGCACGCTGAAGCCGCATGACGTGCGCGTGCCAGGCGTTCTGGTCGACCATATCGTCATTGCGCCCGACCAGTTGCAGACGACGCAGACCCCTTACGATCCGGCGATCTCGGGCGAAATCTTCCGACCGCTGTCGAGCTTCCGCAACGCCGAGATGAACGTGCAGAAGGTGATCGCGCGCCGCGTCGCCATGGAATTGCGCGACGGCATGGCGGTCAACATCGGCTTCGGCATCTCAGCCAACGTGCCGCGCATCCTTCTCGAAGAAGGCCAGCACGGCAAGGTCACCTGGGTGATCGAGCAGGGCGCGGTCGGCGGCGTGCCGCTGCTCGACTTCAAGTTCGGCTGCGCCTCCAACGCCGAGGCGATTATGCCTTCGCCGCACCAGTTCATCTACTTCCAGGCCGGCGGCTTCGACGCCTCGCTGCTCTCCTTCCTGCAGATCGACCGCCACGGCTCGGTCAACGTCTCGAAGCTTTCGGCAAGGCCGCATGTCACCGCCGGCGCCGGCGGCTTCGTCGACATCACGGCGCGGGCGAAGAAGATCGTCTTTTCCGGCTTCTTCAACGCCAACGCCAAGCTCTCGCTGGCCAATGGTGCGATCCGCATCGACCAGGAAGGCAAGGTCAAGAAGGTTGTCGAGGAGGTCGAGCACATCTCCTTCTCCGGAAAACGCGCCGTCGCGCAAGGCCAGGACATCACCTATGTCACCGAACGCTGCGTGATGAAGCTGACCCCCGACGGCCTGATGGTGACGGAGTTGGCGCCCGGCATCGACCTCGAGCGCGACGTGCTGGCGCAGGCCGAGATCCCGCTTGGCGTCGCCAACGACCTCAAGGTGACGCCGGCTGCGCTCTATCAGGACCGGACGATCGGCCTGACGCTCAACGGCGGCGCCTCGCTCGGAGGCGCGCATGGCTGAGCATCTCGTCACCTTCGAACAGGACGGCGCCGTCGGCAACATCACGCTGCGGCGGCCGGATAAATTCAACGCGCTCGACATTCCGATGCTGCGTGCGCTCGAAGCAGCACTTGACGAAGCGGAACTGGCCGAGGGCGTTCGCGCCGTGCTCATCGGTGGCGAAGGCAAGGGCTTTTGCGCCGGCGGCGACGTCGAGGCCTGGGGGACGATGAGCGCGGCCGATTTCCAGGTGCAATGGGTCCGCTACGGCCACCGCGTCTTCGACCGGCTGGCGCGCCTGCGGCAGCCGACCATCGCGGTGCTGTCCGGCCATGCGCTGGGCGGCGGGCTGGAACTGGCGGCGGCCTGCGATTTCCGCGTCGCCGAAACCCAGGTGAAGCTGGGCTTCCCGGAAACCTCTATCGGCGTCGTGCCCGGCTGGTCCGGCACGCAGCGCGCCGTGCGCCGCTTTGGCGCGCAAGTGGTGCGGCGCATGGCGCTGGGTGGCGAGATTTTGCTGGCCCCTGACGCGCTTGCGATCGGCGTCGTAGACCGTGTCGTAGAAACCGGCAAGGCGTTCGACGAAGCGAAAGCTTGGGCAGAAAAAATCGCCGAGCGCGGGCCGCTGGCAACCGAGGCCGCCAAGCTGATGATCGGCATTGCCGAGGGCGAGGAAAACGCCGCCGCGACCGAGGCGCTGGCCAGTGGTTTCATAGCGCTCACCGCCGACCTGAAAACCGGCGTTAGCGCCTTCAAGGCCAAGCAGAAACCGGCCTTTTCGAGATCCTAGAGAAGAGACGATGAACGCACCCCTCAACATTGCCATGCCGGCCGAGGCGTCCCAGGCGCCCAAGACCTACAAGCTCCTGATCGACGGCAAGCATATCGAAGCGCGCGATGGCCGCGCGATCGAGCGCGCCAGCCCCGGCCATGGCTTTGTCGTGTCCCGCTATGCGCGAGCAGGCGCAGCGGACGTCGACGCTGCGGTTCAGGCGGCGCACAAGGCTTTCGAGACCGGCCCGTGGCCGCGCATGAAAGCATCGGAACGCGCGGCGGTCCTGCTGAAGACGGCCGACCTGATCGAGACTCGGCTGGAAGAGATCGCCCGCCTCGATGCGCTGGAATCCGGCAAGCCGATCGCCCAGGCGCGCGGCGAGATCGGCGGCGCGATCGACATCTGGCGCTATGCCGCCTCGCTCGCCCGCACGCTGCATGGCGAAAGCTACGCCAATCTCGGCGACGATATGCTGGGCGTCGTGCTGCGCGAGCCGATCGGCGTCGTCTCGATCATCACGCCGTGGAATTTCCCCTTCCTGATCGTCAGCCAGAAGCTGCCCTTCGCGCTCGCCGCCGGCTGCACGGCGGTGGTGAAGCCGAGCGAGATGACGTCGGCCTCGACCTTCGTGCTCGGCGACATCCTGCTCGAGGCAGGGCTTCCTGCAGGCGTCGTCAACATCCTTGCCGGCTTCGGCGCCGATGTCGGCGCGCCGATGGTCAGCCATCCGCTGGTCGAGATGGTGTCCTTCACCGGCTCGACCCGTGTCGGCAAGATGACCATGGCGGCCGCTTCCGATTCCTTGAAGAAGGTCTCGATGGAGCTCGGCGGCAAGAACGGCCAGATAGTCTTCCCCGACGCCGACCTCGAAGCCGCGGCGGATGCCGCAGTGTTCGGCGGCTTCTTCAACGCCGGCGAATGCTGCAATGCCGGCAGCCGCCTGATCGTGCATGAGGCGATTGCCGACGACTTCCTCAACGCGGTCAAGGCGCTGGCCGGGAAGGTCCGCGTCGGCGATCCGCTCGACGACCGCACCAAGGTCGGCGCGATGATCTCGGCCGATCATGTGGAAAAGGTAGCCGGCTATGTAACGGCGGCGAAAACCGACGGCGGCAACGTTTTCACCGGCGGCGCCCGGCTTGCATCCAATGCCGGCCAATATCTCGATCCGACCATCATCCGTAACGTTACAGAGGATATGGCGATCGCGCGCGAGGAAGTGTTCGGGCCGGTGCTGTCCGTGCTCACTTTTGAAACGATTGAAAAGGCATTGCACATTGCCAACAACACGCCCTATGGTTTGTCTGCAGGGGTGTGGAGCGCCGGCGTCGACACGTGCATGTCGGTGGCGCGCGGTGTGCGTTCGGGGACGGTTTGGGTGAATACGTTCATGGAAGGTTATCCCGAACTGCCCTTCGGCGGCTACAAGCAGTCCGGTCTGGGACGCGAACTCGGCAAGCGCGCAGTCGAGGACTATACCGAGGAAAAGACCATCCAGTTTCATCGCGGCCAGCGCACCGGGTGGTGGGTCGGCTGAGTTGGGAGACCCCGGCGGACACCCGCCGGTTATGTGTATGCAACAAGGGAGGTAGTACATGTTGCGCAAACTGCTTATCGGAACGGCTCTTGCGACGAGCTTTGCGTTCTCGGCGCATGCCGCGGACGTCAAGGAAGTGCAGATGCTGCATTGGTGGACGTCGGGCGGCGAAGCGGCTGCTCTGAACGTGCTGAAGCAGGATCTGGCCAAGGAAGGCTATGCCTGGAAGGACGTGCCGGTGGCCGGCGGCGGCGGCGACGCCGCCATGACCGCGCTGAAGGCGATGGTCGCGGCCGGCAACTATCCGACCGCATCGCAGATGCTCGGCTACACCGTGCTCGACTACGCCGCCGCCGGCGTCATGGGCGACCTGACCGAGACCGCCAAGAAGGAAGGCTGGGACAAGTCGGTTCCGGCCGCCCTGCAGAAGTTCTCCGTCTATGACGGCAAGTGGGTCGCGGCTCCGGTCAACGTCCACTCGGTCAACTGGCTGTGGATCAACAAGGCGGTGATGGACAAGATCGGCGGCACCGAGCCGAAGACCTTCGACGACTTCGTGGCCCTGCTCGACAAGGCCAAGGCGGCCGGCGTCACCCCGCTGGCACTCGGCGGCCAGAACTGGCAGGAAGCCACCATGTTCGACTCCGTCGTGCTGTCGACCGGCGGTCCGGAGTTTTACAAGAAGGCGATGAACGACCTCGATGAAGAGTCGCTCAAGTCCGACACGATGAAGAAGTCGTTCGACAACCTCGCCAAGCTGGTCACCTATGTCGACCCGAACTTCTCGGGCCGCGACTGGAACCTCGCCACCGCCATGGTCATCAAGGGCGACGCGCTGGTTCAGGTCATGGGCGACTGGGCCAAGGGCGAGTTCCACGCCGCCAACAAGACCCCGGGCACCGACTTCCTCTGCTATCGCTTCCCGGGCACCGACGGCTCGGTGATCTACAACTCCGACATGTTCGGCATGTTCAACGTTCCGGACGACCGCAAGGCCGCCCAGGTCGCTCTGGCCACTGCCACCCTGTCGAAGAGCTTCCAGTCGGCCTTCAACGTGGTGAAGGGTTCTGTCCCGGCCCGCACCGACGTGCCGGACACCGACTTCGACGCTTGCGGCAAGAAGGGCATCGCCGACCTGAAGAAGGCCAATGAAGGCGGCACGTTGTTCGGCTCACTGGCGCAGGGCTACGGCGCCCCGCCGGCCGTCGCCAACGCCTACAAGGATGTCGTGTCGAAGTTCGTCCATGGTCAGATCAAGACCTCCGACGAAGCCGTGACCGAGCTGGTCAAAGCGATCGACGACGCAAAGTAAGCGTGCCTTGAACTGAGCCTCCCCTGCCCTGGCGGGGGAGGTCTCCTACCGAAGCAAGGTCCGGGATTGCTCGGGCTGGCGCGGTTCGCGCCGGTCGGTCCCGTGACAAACCGGTACTGGACAAGCCGATGAGCACAGTTGCCGAAACCCAGATCAAGCTGACACCGGAGCACGACGCCCGGCCTGGCGCGTCGGTCCGTTCGCGGCTGCAGGACCTGCTGCCGAAGATCGTGTTGGCGCCAAGCTTCGCGGCGACGATCGTCTTCGTCTACGGCTTCATCCTGTGGACGATCTATCTGTCCTTCACCAATTCCAAGACCTTCCCGTCCTATGCCATCACCGGTCCCCGCGCCTATCAGCGGCTATGGCGCTGGACCTTCGAGAGCGACCCGCCGTCGAGCTGGTACACCTCGATCACCAATATGGGCATCTTCGGCTTCCTTTATATCGGAATCTGCCTGACGCTCGGCCTGTTCCTGGCCATTCTGCTCGACCAGAAGATCCGCGGCGAAGGTGTCTTGAGGCCGATCTACCTCTACCCGATGGCGCTCTCCTTCATCGTCACCGGCGTCGCCTGGAAGTGGTTCCTCGACCCCGGCCTCGGGCTGGAACAGACGCTGCATCAATGGGGCTGGACGGGCTTCCACTTCGACTGGATCAAGAACAAGGATTTCGTCATCTACACGGTGGTGATCGCCGGCGTCTGGCAGGCTTCCGGCTTCGTCATGGCGATGTTCCTGGCCGGGCTTCGCGGCATCGACGGCGAGATCATGAAGGCGGCGCAGATCGACGGCGCATCCACCTTCCAGCTCTACCGCCGCATCGTCATCCCGCTGCTGCGGCCCGTCTTCCTGTCGGCCTTCATCGTGCTCGCGCACCTCGCAATCAAGTCCTATGACTTGGTGGTGGCGCTGACCAGCGGCGGCCCCGGCGGCTCGGCCTGGCTGCCCTCCAACTTCATGTATGAGTTCACCTTCAAGCGCAACGAAATGGCGGTCGGCTCGGCAAGCGCGGTGATCATGCTGATGACCATCACGGCCATCATCGTTCCGTATCTCTACTCCGAGCTCAGGGAGAAGTCGCGATGAGCGCCGTCACTTCACCCGCCCGCCAGGCCGCAAGCAGCGTCCGCGCCAGGACGCTCAACCGCATCGTCATCTACGGGCTGCTCGCGCTGTTCGCGATCTTCTACTTGATGCCGCTCTTCGTCATGCTCGTCACCTCGTTCAAGACCATGGACGAGATCCAGAACGGCAACATGCTGTCGCTGCCGCATGCGCCGACCTTCGCACCATGGATAAAGGCATGGAGCGAAGTTTGCTCGGGCCTGACTTGCGTCGGCATGAAGGGCTACTTCTGGAACTCCATCAAGATGGTCGTGCCGGCGGTGCTGATCTCGACGCTGCTTGGCGCACTCAACGGTTATGTGCTGACCAAATGGCGCTTCCGCGGCCACACGCTGGTCTTCGCCATGATGCTGTTCGCCTGCTTCATTCCATTCCAGTCGGTGCTGTTGCCGATGGCAACGATTCTGGGCAGCCTTGGCCGCTTCGGTGTCACCCTGCAGAACGCCACCGGCTTTAATTTCGGCCTCGGCAATTCGACCGTCAATCTCGTCTTCGTCCACGTGGTCTACGGCCTCGGCTTCACCACGCTTTTCTTCCGCAATTATTACGAGGCCTTCCCGACCGAACTGGTCAAGGCGGCACAGGTCGACGGCGCCTCCTTCTTCCAGATCTTCCGGCGCATCATGCTGCCCAATTCGCTGCCGATCATCGTTGTGACGGTGATCTACCAGTTCACCAACATTTGGAACGACTTCTTGTTCGCCTCCGCCTATGCCGGCTCCGGCGACGTGATGCCGATGACGGTGGCGCTGAACAATGTCGTCAATACTTCGACCGGCGTCGTCGAATACAACGTCAACATGGCGGCGGCGATGATTGCGGCGCTCCCCACACTGATCGTCTATGTCGTCGCCGGCCGCTATTTCGTGCGCGGGCTGATGGCGGGCGCGGTCAAGGGCTGACCCTATTTTCTGAAGGAACGATCATGGCTTTTCTTGAAATTGATGGGCTGAAGAAGCGCTTCGGGAATGTCGAGATCCTGAAGGGCATCGATGTCGAGCTCGAAAAGGGCGGCTTCCTCGTGCTGGTCGGCCCGTCCGGCTGCGGCAAGTCCACGCTGCTCAACACCATCGCCGGCCTGGAGCAGATCACCGAGGGTGAGATCCGCGTCGACGGCCGCGCCATCAACGACCTGCATCCCTCGAAGCGCGACATCGCCATGGTGTTCCAGAGCTACGCGCTCTATCCGAACATGACGGTGGCCGGCAACATCGCTTTCGGCATGGAGATGCGCGGCGTGCCGGTGACGGAGCGCCAGGCTGCGATCGACAAGGTGGCCAAGGTTCTGCAGATCGGCCACCTGCTCAACCGCAAGCCCAGCCAGCTTTCCGGTGGCCAGCGCCAGCGCGTCGCCATGGGCCGGGCGCTGGTGCGCGACCCGAAACTCTTCCTGTTCGACGAGCCGCTCTCCAACCTGGACGCCAAGCTGCGCGTCGACATGCGCATCGAGATCAAGCGCCTGCACGCCACGACCGGCACGACCATCGTCTACGTCACGCACGACCAGATCGAGGCGATGACGCTGGCGACCAAGATCGCCGTCATGCGCGACGGCGAGGTGCAGCAATTCGGCACGCCGGCCGAAATCTACAACAACCCGACCAACATCTTCGTCGCCGACTTCATGGGCTCGCCGGCGATGAACCTGATCCCGGCCAAGATCGACGGCAATGGCAGCGGGCTGTCGGTGGTGCTGGACCGCGACGCGCGCCAGCCGATCGTGCTGCCCATGCCCGCCGCGCCTGCGGGCCTGTCGGCGTTCAAGGACAAGCAGGTGATCTTCGGCGTGCGCCCCGAGGCGCTGACCGACCCGGAAGGCGCCGAGCGCAACGGTTCGAACATCGCCACCGCCGACTGCCACATCGAAGTGGTGGAGCCGGCGGGATCGGATACTTTCGCCGTCACCAATCTGGGCGGCAAGGGCGTCGTGGCGCGGCTGCGGGCCGATGCCAGGATCCAGCCCGGCACCAGCACGCCTTTAGCCTTCAACCTCAGCAAGGCGGTGTTCTTCGACCCCGCGACCGAGAAGCGCATCCTCTGATGCCTGTCGCCCAAAAGTGGGTCCGGTTTTGGGGCAACGACATGCAGCAAAACAAAGATCTATGAAAAATCCGGATATCGTCATCATCGGCTCCGGCATCGGCGGCGCCACGATCGCCTCCGGCTTGGCCGGCAGCGGCGCCTCGATCCTGATCCTGGAGCGTGGCGAACCGCTGCCCGCGACACCACATGCGCGCTCGACGCGTTCCATCTTCGTCGACGAGCACTACCGGCCGAAGGAGATGTGGCGCGAGGCCGGCGGTGCTGCCTTCAACCCCGGCAACTACTACTATGTCGGCGGCAATTCGAAGTTCTTCGGCGCGGTCCTGATCCGCTACCGCAAGGAGGATTTTGCCGAGCTCGAGCATTTCGGCGGCGTCTCGCCGGCCTGGCCGTTTTCCTATGACGAGTTCGAGCCCTGGTATTCGAAAGCCGAGCAGCTTTTTCGCGTGCGCGGCACGCTCGGCGAGGATCCGACCGAGCCGTTCCATTCGATCCCCTACGCCTTCCAGCCGGTGCCGGACGAGCCGCCGATCGCGCGCGCCCGCGCCGAGTTGAAGAGCCTCGGACTGCATCCGGCATCGCTGCCGCTCGGCGTCGACATCGAGACCTGGCTGAAAGACGGCAAGACGGGCTGGGACGCATTTCCCAACACCGGCCAGGGCAAGATCGACGCGCAGACCGGTCCGCTGACCGAAGCGCTGAAGGATCCGAACATCCGGCTCGAAACCGGCGCCTATGTCGACTGGCTCGAAACCGCGCCGGACGGCAAGTCGATCGCCGCCATCCACTATACCCAGAACGGTGCGCAAAAGACGCTGTCGCCGAAGCTGGCGATCCTCTCCGCCGGCGCGATCAACTCGGCCGCCATCCTGCTGCGCTCGCCTTCGGCCAACGGTAAAGGCCTCGCCAACAGCTCCGATCAGGTCGGGCGCAATTTCATGAACCACAATTCGAGCGCGATGCTGGCGATCGATCCGCGCCGCCGCAACGATAGCGTCTACCAGAAGACGCTGATGCTCAACGACTACTATCTGTCCGACGGCAAGGGCGGCAAGCCGCTCGGCAATGTGCAACTGCTCGGCAAGATCGACGGCAACATGCTCAAGGCCAATGTGAAGACGATGCCGAAATTCGCGCTCGACTACATGGCCGGCCACGCCGTCGACTGGTACCTGATGTGCGAGGACCTTCCCGATCCGGAAAGCCGCATCATGGTCGACGGCAAGGAGATCGTCATGCAGTGGCGGCGCTCCAACATGCAGTCGCTGGAAGGCCTGTCCAAGGTGATGCGCGAGAACCTTCGCGCCTGCGGCTATCCGATCGTGCTGTCGCGCCCCTTCGACAAGCGCACGCCCTCGCATCAGTGCGGCACGGTGAAGATGGGCAACGAGCCAGCCACCTCGCCGCTCGATCCGCTCTGCCGCGCCTGGGACCACCAGAACCTCTACGTCGTCGACGGCGGCTTCCTGCCGACATCGGCCGCCGTCAATCCGGCGCTGTCGATCGGGGCGCAGGCGCTGCGCGTCGCCGACCACATCCGCAGGACGGAGCTTTCCTCATGATAGGCCGGCGCCGCCCCTCATCCGCCTGCCGGCACCTTCTCCCCGTAAACGGGAAGAAGAGGGCTAGCCGCAACGCTGGCACTCATTCTGCAGCGCTGGCGATTGGAGAAAGCGCCGGCGACAGCATCCTTCTCGCCGTCACTATACGGGGAGAAGTGCCCGGTCCACCCTCCGCAGCTGCAGCGCAGCTGCTGCGGAGGACGGGCAGGGCGATGAGGGGCAGCGCTGACATTCGCAAGGCTAGTCTCCAATGACCCGCCCGGCGGCCATTATCACCGGCGGCGCGCGCGGAATTGGGCTCGCTTGTGCCGAGGCATTGGCCGACGCCGGCTTCGACATTCTGATCGCCGACCTTGCCGAGAAGCCCGATGTCAATCTGGCCTCCAACATCACCAAGCGCGGCGCGAAGTTTGCCTACCATCGCTGCGACATCGCTGATCTCGCAGGCCATGCTGCACTCGTTGATGCTGCGACCAAAGCCTTCGGCCACATCGGCTGCCTGGTCAACAATGCCGGCGTCGGAGCCGTCATGCGCGGCGACTTGCTGGACCTGAAGCCGGAGAATTTCGACCGCGCATTAGGCATCAACCTGCGCGGCACGGTGTTCCTCAGCCAAGCCGTCGCCAAGGCCATGCTGGCGACGCCTGCCGTTTCAGCCAGGTCGATCATCACCATCACTTCGGTGAGCGCCGCCATGGCCTCGCCGGAGCGCGCCGACTACTGCGTCTCGAAAGCCGGCCTATCCATGTGGGTGAAGAACCTGGCGCTGCGACTCGCGGCTGAAAAAATCGGCGTGTTCGAGGTACGGCCGGGCATCATCCGAACCGATATGACGGCGGGCGTTTCCGCCAAATATGACGCGCTGATCGAAAGCGGCCTGGTGCCGGCAAAACGCTGGGGCGAAGGCGCCGATATCGGGGCCGTCGTGGCCGCGCTTGCCTCCGGAAAGTTCGGCTTTTCGACCGGATCGGTCATCGATGTCGACGGCGCGCTCTCCGTGCCACGCTTGTGAGGAACAATGGCTGATTACATCATTGTTGGCGCCGGTCCGGCCGGCTGCGTTCTCGCCAACCGGCTGAGCGAGGATCCGTCGAATTCCGTCCTGCTGCTCGAGGCCGGCGGCAAGGATTGGCATCCCTATATCCACATGCCGGCGGGCTTCGCCAAGATGACCAAGGGCATCGCCTCCTGGGGCTGGTCGACCGTACCGCAGAAGCACATGAAGGACCGCGTCTTCTGGTACACGCAAGCCAAGGTCGTCGGCGGCGGCTCGTCGATCAACGCGCAGATCTACACGCGCGGCAATGCCCGCGACTACGACGCCTGGGAGAAGGAGGACGGCCTCGCCGGCTGGGGCTATCGCGACGTGCTGCCCTATTTCAAGCGCGCCGAAAACAACCAACGTTTTGCCAACGATTTTCACGGCGACCAAGGACCGCTCGGCGTCTCCAACCCGATCTCGCCGCTGCCGATCTGCGAGGCCTATTTCCGCGCGGGCCAGGAAATGGGCATACCCTTCAACCCGGATTTCAACGGCGCCAGCCAGGAGGGCGTCGGCTACTATCAGCTGACCCAAAAGAATGCGCGGCGCTCATCCGCCTCCGTCGCCTATCTGAAGCCGATCGGCGCCCGCAAGAACCTGACGGTCAGGACCGATGTGCTGGTCACCCGCGTCGTCGTCGAGAAGGGCCGCGCCATCGGTGTCGAGGTGGTCGACAGACCTGGCGGCGAAAAGACGATCCTGCGCGCCGAACGCGAGGTGATCGTTTCCTCCGGCGCCATCGGTTCGCCCAAGCTCCTCATGCAGTCGGGCATCGGCCCGGCCGACCATTTGAAATCGGTCGGCGTCACGCCCGTTCACGACCTGCCCGGCGTCGGCTCCAACATGCAGGACCATCTCGACCTGTTCGTGATCGCCGAATGCACCGGCGACCACACCTACGACAATTACGCCAAGCTGCACCGCACCCTATGGGCCGGTCTGCAGTACCTGCTGCTCAAGAAGGGGCCGGTCGCCTCGAGCCTGTTCGAGACCGGCGGCTTCTGGTACGCCGACCCGACGGCCGCCTCCCCCGACATCCAGTTCCATTTGGGCCTCGGCTCCGGCATCGAGGCCGGCGTGGAAAAACTGAAGAACCCTGGCGTGACGCTGAACTCGGCCTTCCTGCGTCCGCGCTCGCGCGGCACGGTGCGGCTGAAGAGCGCCGACCCGGCCGATCATCCGCTCATCGATCCGAACTACTGGTCCGATCCCTATGATCGCGACATGTCGATCAAGGGCCTTAGATTGGCGCGCGAGATCATGCGGCAGAAGGCGCTTGCCCCCTACGTACTTCGCGAGGTGCTGCCCGGGCCAAACCTAGAGAGCGATGCCGACCTCACCGACTATGCCTATCGCACCTCCAAGACCGATCATCACCCCGTCGGCACCTGCCGCATGGGCCATGATGCGATGGCCGTGGTGACGCCGGACTTGAGGCTGCGCGGCATCGAAGGTCTCCGGATCTGCGATGCATCGGTGATGCCGCGCGTCCCGTCCTCCAACACCAATGCGCCGACGATCATGGTCGGTGAAAAAGGTGCCGACCTCATTCTCGGCCGCGAGCCGCTGCCGCCGGCCGTGTTCAAGGGCAACCAGGCGGCGTGAGGCACCGATAATGATCCGTCACTGCGTCTTTGTCCGCTTTCGCGACGACGTTCCTGAAACCGAGCGGGCGGCGATCCACGCCGATCTCGAAGCGCTGCGCGCCGTCGTCGACGGCATGGGCAAGGTGGAATTCAGCGCCAATGTCAGCCCGGAGCCGTTCGCGCGCGGCTTCAGCCACGGCTTCACCATCGACTTTAAAAATGCCGCCGCGCGCGACGCCTATCTGGTGCACGAAGCGCATCAGCGCGCCGGCGCCCGTCTGGTTGCCGCCCTCGAAGGCGGCACCGAGGGGCTGATGGTCATCGATCTCGAGGTGACGCAAATGTGACCGCTCGCCGGCTTAAAACCGGCAGCTGTCCGGTTCTCTTTTACCCGCCCTGGAACATATCGTTGCTTTTGGGGGATGCAAAAGGAGGACCGCCTTGAACCTCACCACCGAGCAGAAGAAAACCGTACTCGCGTCGTTCCTCGGCTGGACGCTCGACGCTTTTGATTTCTTCCTTCTGACTTTCCTGCTCACCGATATTGCAACGGAATTCCAGACCGACGTGCCGGCGGTCTCCAAAGCGCTGTTCCTGACCTTGGCCACGCGCTTCATCGGCGCGTTCTTCTTCGGCATGCTTGCCGACAGATACGGCCGCAAGCCCATTCTGATGCTGAACATCGTCAGCTATTCGGTGATCGGCGCTTTAGCCGCCTTCTCGCCCAATCTCGGCATATTCCTGGCGCTGCGCGCCCTGTTCGGCATCGCCATGGGCGGCGAATGGGGCCTCGGCAGCTCGCTTGCCATGGAGTCCATTCCGCCAAGCGCGCGCGGCATGGTCTCGGGCATCCTGCAATGCGGTTATCCGGCCGGCTACCTGCTGGCCGCGGTGGTCTACGGGCTGCTCTACGGGCAGAAGATCGGCGACTTCACCTTCGGCTGGCGCGCCATGTTCCTCCTGAGCTTCATACCGGCGCTGATCGTGCTTTTCATCCGCTCGCATGTGCCGGAATCGCCAGCCTTCGTCGAAGCCCGCCAGCGCGTGAAGCCAGGATTGCTCGAAACGCTGCGGAAGCACTGGGGCATCGCGCTCTATGCCGTGGTGCTGATGATGTTCTTCAACTTCTTCAGCCACGGCACGCAGGATCTCTATCCGACCTTCCTCAAGAAGCAGCATAGCTTCGATCCGCATACGGTGAGTTGGATCACCATCGTCGCCAACATCGGCGCCATCGTCGGCGGACTGGCCTTCGGCGCGCTCTCCGAGAAGATCGGCCGCGTCAATGCCATTACGCTCGCTTGCCTGATCGCGTTGCCGGCACTGCCTCTATGGGCCTATTCGACGACACCCTTCATGCTGGCCGTCGGCGCCCTCGTCATGCAGGTGGCGGTTCAGGGCGCCTGGGGAGTCATCCCGGTGCATCTCAACGAGCTCTCGCCAGGCGCCGTGCGCGCGACCTTGCCCGGCTTCATCTACCAGGCCGGCAATCTGGCGGCATCCTATGGCGGCCCGTACCAGGCGGGCATCGCCGAGGCGCCCGGCAGCAGCTATGGCTACGCGCTGGCGCTCTTCGCCGGTGTGGTCGCGGTCTGCATCATCATCGTCATCCGCTTCAGCCCTGAGAAGCGCGGCCAGGTGATGACCGTGTTGGACCATGAGGTTGGAGCAATTCCGGAAAAAGTGTGAAACGGTCAGGCTCGGTGACTTCGCCGCAGCCCGTCCGCAATTACTAAAACGAAGAGATAGAGGGCGCCGTTTCCGGGAGACGGCGCCCTCTATCCGAGCCTGAGCGCCGCGACGCCGGCGACGATGCCGAGCGCCGCGGTTGCGCGCCAGGCCGTCATCTTTTCACCCAGCGCCAGCACCGAGATCAGCATGGCGAACAGGATCGAGGTCTCGCGCAGCGACGCGACCGAGGCGATCGGCGCCTTGGTCATTGCCCACATCACGATCCAGTAGGCCGCGCCGCTGAGCACGCCGGTGAACAGGCCGGCTTTCCAGTCGCGTGCCAGCACCGGAAGCGACTGCGGTCCGCGGACGGCAATGCACAGCACGAGCGCCCACGCCGCATCGCAGACGAACAGCCAGGCCGCATAGCTTTGCGCGGTTGCCGCGAGCCGCGCGCCGCTGCCGTCGGAGAGCGTGTAGCTGGCGATGAAGATCGATGTGCCGAGCGCGAAGCCGACCGCGCGCAGATTGAGCTTCTCCAGATGCGCCCCGCCCCGGAACGACATGACCAGCGTGCCTGCCGACAGAAGCACGATGCCGACGATGGCGAAAGGCGCCGGGACCTCGCCGACCATGACGATGCCGCCGAGCGCCGAGAGCAGCGGCGCGGTGCCGCGCGCCAGCGGATAGGTCTGGGCGAAATCGCCCGCCTTGTAGGCGCCGACCAGAAAGGTGCGATAGCCCATGTGGAAGATCACCGAGGCGATAATGTAGGGCCACACTTCAGCCTTTGGCACCTCGACAAAGGGAAGTGCGAACAGCGCCGCAAATCCCATCCCGAGCGTCATCAGCGTGATCGACAGGAAGCGGTCGAGATGCACCTTGACCAGCGCGTTCCAGATCGCGTGCATGGCCGCCGCCGAGAGCACCGCCAGGAAGACGAACAGCGTCATGTCGGTTTCATCGACCTTGTCGAGCCGAAAGGCGTTTCGAGATCGATATCGACCCTGAGCGGAAAATGGTCGGAAGCCACCTCGCCGATATCGGCGGTTACCGAACGCACGCGATCGGCCAACCCGCCGCCGACGAAACAATGGTCGAGCCGTCGTTTCGCCAGCCTGCCATCGATGATCTTTTCGTGCGTATGGAAGTCCGGCCCGGACTCGCCGGCGACCGCTACGGCATCGACGAATCCGTCGATGTAAGCGGCGCCCCGATGGTAGGGCGTGCTACCGACGATACGCCGGTATTCGGCGCTGCCCGGCTCCATGTTGAAGTCGCCCAGCCAGATCGCCGCCAACGGATTTTCCGGTTCCGTCTGGCCGTTCGTCCAGTTGCGCTGCGGCTCGTCGTCGACGCCGCTCCAAGGGCCTCCGTCGGATGGCGCGCGGCGATGCTCGACATTGAGATAGTCGATCTGCTCCAGCCGCTCCTCCGCCGCGATATGCGCCAGATGCAAGGAAAGCACCCGCACCGGTCCCGCCGGCGTGCGGATCATGCATTCCAGCGCCGCGTTGCGGGTGTTGAGCGGCCTCAGCGTGCGCCGTAGCGGCAGCGTGTGCAGCCGCGACCAGACGATCGGCAGCTTCGACAGCACCATCGTGCCGAACTGCCGCCTGCGGTTGACGACGCGGCCGTCGCGTCTCTCGCTGGCGTCCATATCGAAGGCCGGGCCGTAAGCCCAGTAATAGTCGGGCAGCAGGCTGGACAGGATCTCGGGCTGGTCGTCCTCATTGCTGCGCTGCCAGTGCCGCTCGACCTCCTGCAGCGCGATGATGTCGGCGCCGTTCACCAGCCTGGCGCAGCGGCTGAGATCGTAGCGCCCGTCGCTGCCATAGCCGTACTGGATGTTGTAGCTGATCAGCTTCATTGATTAACCGGCTCACTTCTCGTGATCGCAGTAGCGCAATTCCAGGAAAAGTGTGAGCGGTTTTCCGTTCGGAATTGCGTCAAAACAAAGGGATAGAGTGGTTCGCCGTCTTCGGTGAACCGCTCTATCGCCCCGCCTCTTGCGTTGCAATGTGCCGCGAGGCCAAGCGGAATAGTCCAACGGAGACCAGCGAACCGCTGCGCCTAATAGGTCGTCAGTGGCTGGAAGCTTCCGGCGGGCGACGCCGCCAGTTCCGACCAGTCGATCTCCTCTTCCAGCCGGTGATAGGCCTCGTCGCCGATCGTGCCATTGCTGCGCAGTTCCTCCAACCTGTCGCGCTGCCGCTTGATGGCGTAAAGACGCAACCGGTCGTATTCCGTCGCGGCTTGTGCGTCCTCGGGATTTTCGGCAACCCGCCGCTGCGCCTCGTACTGCTCGCGCACGACGGCGGCAGCGGCCGACGTCTTGCGGCTCAGCACATCGAGCGCAACCTGCATGATGGCCACCCGTGCCTCGGCCACCTCGCGGTCGATCGAGGTATCCCGCTCGAAGTTGAGCCGGCGCAGCAGCGGCTTGAGGCTCATGCCCTGCAGCACGAGCGTTCCGAGGACGACCGCGAAGGCGGCCAGCACGATCGGATCGCGACCGGGGAAGTCGGCCGGCAAGGCAATTGCCACTACCAGCGTCACCAGCCCGCGCATGCCGCACCAACCCACAAGCACGGCGCCGCGAAATGTCGGTGCATCGCGCCTTTCTTCCTCGCTGTCATGGCGGGCAAACCAGCGTATGACCGCGACATAGCCCGCCACCCAGACGAGACGCGCCACGATGACGACCGCAAGCACCGTTGCGGCGAAGAGAAAGGCTTCGCCTTGCCCGTCGCCGGAAAGCCGGCCGACAATCGAACGGGCCTGCAAGCCCATCAGCACGAAAGCCAGCACATTGAGCACGAACACGGCCGATTCCCAGACCGAATAGGTGCTGACGCGGCGTCGGGCCGACATGCGGCGTGGCGCGGTGCGCGCGATGGTGATGGCATAAACGACGATGGTGATGATGGCGGAAAGGCCAAGTCTGTCGGCAATGATCCAGACCGCGAAGGTTCCGGCGAACTGCACCACGGTGCTGCTTGCCGCATCCTCGATACGCGTCAGCGTGAGCAGGGAGAAGCGGCCGAACAGATAGCCGGCGACAACGCTGCCGACCGTTGCAAGCAGGATGACGGGCACTGCGTCTTTCAGCATGAGCGTGCCGATGGCTGCCGCGACCGAAATCCGGTAGATCAACAGCGCCGTGGCGTCGTTGAGCAGGCTCTCGCCCTGCAGGATAGCGGTGAGACGGTGCGGCACCTTGAACTGATTGAGCACCGCGCTTGCCGCCACAGCGTCCGGTGGCGCGACGATGGCGCCGAGCGCGATCGCCGCCGCGATCGGCAGCCCAGCCATTTTCCAGCCGACGAAGGCAACCACCACGGTGGTGAAGACGACGGCGCCGAGCGCCAAAAGCACCAGCGACAGGCGATAGCGCTTCAGGTCGCGCAGCGAGGTGTCATAGGCGGCATCGAGAAGCACCGGCGCGATGAACAGTGCAAGCGCCAGTTCCGGATCGATCTCGATCACCGGCGCGCCCGGCACGAAGGCAAGCCCGACCCCGGCAAGCGCCAGCAGCGACGGGTAAGGTACCTCCAGCCATCGCGATACCGCCGTCAGCGCGACGGCGATGAGAAGCAGGATCAGAGTAAGTTCGAACAGCGCCATGGCTTATCGTAACGGCGAAGCACGAAGCTTGGCAGTACCCTGAAGCAGGATACTGTTGATTTATCCGACAAGGCTTGTGTGCCCGGCAGGCCGCGTCCCCGGCCGATCGATGGATTACCCCTCGGCCGGCGCAAAGGCTTCGCCTGCCTTATCGGCGTCAAGACGGCCAGGCCGTCAGTGCAGGACCAGCATATCGCCCGACGAGAACGAAATATCCGCCTTGTCGCCAACGATCGGTGGCGGTGTCGTCGAGTTGTTGAAGGTGTCGAGCGACACCGTGTTGCCGCCGATGCCGACGCGCACCCGGATGACCGAGCCGAGGAAATGCACTTCGGCGATCTCGCCCGAAAGGCTGGTATCGTGCCCGGGCTGGCGCGCCAGCGAAATCGCTTCCGGCCGCAGCGCCAGCGACAGCGTATCGCCGGACTTCGAGCCATTGAGCTTGCCCTTGAGCGAGACTTCCTGGGCGTTGACCTGCACCTTGCCCGTTGAAGCGTCGGTGACCTTGCCTTCGAGCACGTTGAGCGTGCCGACGAAATTGGCGACGAACTTGGTCGCCGGCCGGTTGTAGATCTCGAATGGCGTGCCGACCTGTTCGGCCTTGCCGCCATACATCACCGCGATGCGGTCGGAGATCGACAGCGCCTCTTCCTGGTCATGGGTGACGAAGATGGTGGTGATGTCGAGCTTCTTCTGGATCGAGCGGATTTCCTCGCGCAGCGACACGCGCACCTTGGCGTCGAGCGCCGACAGCGGCTCGTCGAGCAAAAGCAGTTTGGGTTTCGGAGCAATTGCCCGCGCGAGCGCGATGCGCTGCTGCTGGCCGCCGGACAGCTGATAGGGATAGCGATCGGCCATCTGCGGCAGCTTGATCATGTCGAGCATCTCTGCAACGCGCTTGTCCGCGTCAGGCTTCGACATGCCGGCCACCTTCAGACCGAAGGCGATGTTCTGCGCCACCGTCAGGTTCGGGAACAGCGCGTAGGCCTGGAACACCATGCCGACATTGCGCTGATTGGGCTTCAGCCTGGTGATGTCCTTGCCGGCGACGACGATCTTGCCGGCCGAGGGCTCCTCGAAACCGGCGACCATGCGCAGCACAGTGGTCTTGCCGCAGCCGGATGGCCCCAGGAAGGAGACGAACTCGCCGGGCTCGACGTCGAGGCTGAAATCCTGCACCACGGTGTTGGCGCCGTAGGACTTTCGCACATGCTGGATAGACAGGAATGGCTCGGCCATGGCTTTTCTCTCAGGTCAATTCGGGCGGTTCGCCGATTTTGGCGCGAAACGGGACAGGATCTGGATCAGCGACATGCAGCCCCAGGTAATGGCGAAGGCGATGATGGCAAGTGCCGCCGGCTCGTAGGCGCGGTTGGCGCCGATGTTCTGCAGATAGGGGCCGAAGGCCGGACGGTTCAGCAGGCTGGCTATCGTGAACTCGCCGATGACGATGGCGAAGGTCAGGAAGGCGCCCGACAGAACGGCGATCAGTACATTGGGAAGAATGACCCGGGTGATGATCGTGGCCCAACCGGCGCCGAGGATTTGGGCGGCTTCCGTCAGCGTTCTGACATCGATGGTACGAAGACCGGTGTCGACGGCGCGGTACATATAGGGCAACGCCAGCGTCGCATAGCCGATCACCAGCAAGGCGCTGGCGCCGAGATCGCTGGCCAGGAACGGCAGCGGCGAATTCGAGCCGTACATGCGGATATAGCCGAACACGATGACGATCGCCGGAATGACCAGCGGCAGCAGCGTGATGAATTCGACGATCGGTCTGATTTGAGGCAAACGGAGACGGATCCAATAGGCGGCCGGCACCACGATCAGCACGCCGAGAATGATGGTGAAGATCGCGGCGACCACCGAATACAGGAACGTCGCCTGGAAGCGCGGATCGCCGAGCACGACTTGATAGGCGTCGAAGGAATGGACGCCGCGCCGCATGCGCAGCGAAAACTCGAACGTCGCCAGCAGCGGGATGAAGAAATAGGCCGTGCCGATTCCGAAGACGACCCAGGCCCAGAATTTGCCCGACTTCATTTCAGCCACCTCTCGGAACGGGTCCGGAACCAGATGTAGAAGACATTCGCCAGTCCGGTGATGACGATCATGCCGAAGGCGATCGCGTAGCCGAGCTGCGGGTTGTGCAGCACATCGCCGTTGATCTGCGAATAGAGCTTGATGGGAACGATGTTGAGCTGCGGGCCGGCGAACGCATAGGCCGTTGCGATGGCGCCGAAGGCGTTGGCGAACAGAAGGATGACGGTGCCGAGGAAGCTCGGAAACAGCACCGGTATCACCACCATACGCCAGTACTGCCATTGGGTGGCGCCAAGCGTGGCGGCGGCCTCGTTCCATTCCTTCTTCAAACCGTCGATCGCCGGCACGATGATGACCACCATCAGCGGGATCTGGAAGAAGAGATAGACCACGATCAGGCCCCACGTGGTCAGGAAATTGAACCCCATCGCATAGATGTTGAGATTGAATATGTCGCGCAGCAGCACCGTCACGATGCCGACGCGGCCAAGCGTGGCGATGAACGCGAAGGCAAGCGGCAAGCCGGCAAAATTCGAGGCGACGCCCGAGAAGGTCAGCGTCGCGGAGCGAACCCAGCTGGGCAGGCCGCCGCGCACGATGGCCACGGCGATCGCCAGTCCGGCAAATGCGCCGACGATGGCCGACCAGAAGCTGATCTTGATCGAGACCCAATAGGAATTGCTGATTGAAGGATCGCTCACCAATTGCAGGATGTTGTCGAGCGTGAACCCGCCTTCCCCGGTCTGAAACGCGCCGATGACGAGATAAAGCGTCGGCATGATCAGGAACATCAGGGTGAAGACGAAGAATGGCGCCACACCGATCCATTGCGTCGGCAGGCGAAAAGCGGTCGCCGCGTTCGGCGGCACGGGCTTGGTGGCAACTGACTGATTTGAAAGCGATAGATCGGTCATGCGCCCGGCACCGTCTTCGAGGGAAAGCCGGGCGGCCAAGTGGCCGCCCGGTGCACTTCAAGTCTTACTTGACGTTGGCGCCGACAGTGGCGTCCCAGTTCTTGCTGATGGCTTCCTTGGCCTTGCCCTGCTCGTCGAGCGTCGGGAAAGCCGCCGAGGCGTAGGACTCAGCCGGCGGCAGCTTGGCCAGCACGTCCGCCGGGATCTTGCCGTTCTTGGCGAGATCGTTGAAACGGATCGGGTGACAGTAGCCCTTCAGCCAGCCGATCTGGCCTTCGTCGGAATAGAGGTATTCCATCCACAGCTTCGCGGCATTCGGATGCGGCGCGTAAGCGCTGATCGCCTGCACATAGACACCGGCGACAACGCCGGTCTTCGGCACGATCACGTCGACGGGCGGGTTGCCCTTCAGCGTGTCGCGGCCGGCAAGCGCGTTGTAGTCCCAGTTGATCAGGATCGGCGTCTGGCCCTGGGCCAGCGTCGCCGGCTTGCCGACGACCGGAACGAAATTGCCGGCGGCATTGAGCTTCTTGAAGAAGTCGAGACCAGCGGTGCCGGCGGCTTCACCAGCGGCGGCGCCCGACGACAGACCGGAGGCATAGACCGCCTGAATGGCCTGGTTCGAAGCGCGCGGATCACCGGCGAGCGCGACCGAATTGGCGAATTCCGGCTTCAGCAGGTCGGCCCAGTCGGCCGGCGATTCCTTGACCAGGTCCTTGTTCACCATGAACGACAGCACGCCGTAATAGTCGCCGTACCAGGCGCCATCGGCATCCTTGGCGCTGTCCGGAATCGAGTCCCAGGTCGACACCTTGTAAGGCATCAGCAGGCCGTCGGCCTTGGCGGTCGGGCCGAACGACAGACCGACGTCGATGACGTCGGGCGCTTGCGGGCCCTTGTTGTCCTTATTGGCCTTGATCGCCTCGACCTCGTCGCCCGAGCCGGCGTCCGGGTTGAGTTCGTTGATCTTGATTTCCGGATACTTAGCCTTGAAAGCGTCGATCACTGCCCCGTAGCCACACCAGTCATGCGGAAGCGCGATGGTGGTGAGCTGGCCTTCAGCCTTCGCGGCCTTGACGAGATCGTCCAGCGAATCCGCGGACGAAATCACCGTCGACGCAAAGAGCGCCGCGGCCGAGAGGGAAAGCACTTTCCCCGTGAACTTGAACATGTGTTCTCTCCGTTGAACTGGCGCGTTTAAGCGCCTGCGATGCGGGTATCGTTTTCGTGTGACAGCCAGATGAAGACTTTTTGAAACCCGAGCCCCGCGGCAAAAAAAGTTAACTCTTTTTAACAGACTGTAGCAATTAGCCCGCGCTTAATTTTCCGGCTAATGGTTAGTCGCCTTGCCTTTTGCCCTCTCCCTCCGCTCTGGAACGCCCCTTCATTCAACTCTTCGGCATTGAAAGCCGGCTCTCAGACGGAGCCGACGATCGCATTTTCGAGCAGCGCCAGCGCCGCTTTCTTGGTGAGCTTGACCGGATTGCCGCCAGCGGTCGGATCGACCACCGCCATGTCGGCGATCAGTGCCTTGCGCTTCTTGTCCATGTCGAGGCCCTTGATCAGGCCCGGCAGCGCGTGCGGCACCTTCAATTCCTTGCGCAATTTGATGATCGCCTTGGCGAAGCCGTCGAAGCCGCCCTTGATGCCGCAATAGGCGGCGAGCCGGGCGATGCGCTCGTCGATGCTCTCCCTGTTGAAGGCGAGCACATAGGGCATGAACACGGCATTGGTCATGCCGTGATGGGTGTCATAGAGCGCGCCGATCGGATGCGACAGCGAATGGATAGCGCCGAGCCCCTTCTGGAAGGCGGCGGCGCCCATGGCGGCGGCACTCATCATGTGGGCGCGGGCGACCAGATCCTTGCCGTTGGCGAAGGCCTTGGGCAGATTCTCGAACACCAGCCGGATGCCTTCCACCGCGATGCCGTCAGCCATCGGGTGATAGCCCGGCGCGCAATAGGCCTCCAGGCAATGGGCCAGCGCGTCCATGCCCGTGCCGGCGGTGATGAAGGCCGGCATGCCGACCGACAGCTCCGGATCGGCAATGACGATCGCCGGCAGAAGCTTCGGATGGAAGATGACCTTCTTGGTGTGGGTCGCCTCATTGGTGATGACGCCGGCGCGGCCGACCTCGGAGCCGGTTCCCGCCGTGGTCGGCACGGCGATGATCGGCGCGATCGCGTCCGAGTTGGCCCTGGTCCACCAGTCGCCGACGTCCTCGAAATCCCATACCGGCCGGGTCTGCCCGGCCTGGAAGGCGATCAGCTTGCCGAGGTCGAGCGCCGAGCCGCCGCCGAAGGCGATCACGCCGTCATGCTTGCCCTTCTTGAACACGGCGATGCCGGCGATGAGGTTGGACTCGACCGGGTTCGGCTTCACCTCCGAAAACACGCCATAGGGAACCTTGGCGTCGTCGAGGATTTTCAGCGTCGAGGCGACAACCGGAAGCTTTGCCAGACCCGGATCGGTGACGAAGAGCGGGCGCTTGATACCCGCCGCAGTCAGTACGTCCGGCAGTTCCTTGATGCGGCCGGCGCCGAAGCGAACAGTGGTGGGATAGTTCCATTTGGAGATGAGCTTGGACATGTCTTGTCTTTCAAAAAATCAGATCGCTTCACGCAGGTGATAGGATTTCGGCCTCGTCAAATTGTCGTAGCCGATGGCCGAAAGCGCCGCCCCCTTGCCGGTATCCTTGACGCCGGTCCAGACCAGCGCCGGGTCGAGATAGTCGCAGCGGTTCATGAACACGGTGCCGGTTTCGACACGGTCGCCGATGGCAATTGCGCGCTCCGTGTCGCGCGTCCAGATCGAGGCGGTCAGCCCATAGGGGCTGTCGTTCATCAGAGCGATCGCCTCCTCGTCGTTGCGCACCTTCATGATGCCGACGATCGGCCCGAAGCTCTCCTCGCGCATGACGCTCATCTGGTGATCGACTTCGGTCAGCACTTCCGGCGCCAGATAGGGCGAGCCCGGCTTGTCGTTCTCGACCTTCATGTTGATATGCGCCTTGGCCCCCTTGCGCAGCGCCTCTGCCTTCTGCTCGCGGATCAGATCGGCGAAGCGCGCCTGTGCCATCGGCCCCATCGTGGTCGCCTGGTCCAGAGGATTGCCGACGACATAATTCCTGGTCTCGGCGACAAAACCCTCGACGAACTCGTCATAGACCTTCTCATGCACATAGACGCGCTCGATGCCGCAGCAGCACTGGCCTGAATTGTAGAAGGCGCCGTCGACCAGATTGGCGACAGCATGGTCCATCTTGGCGTCGGGCAGCACATAGGCCGGGTCCTTGCCGCCGAGTTCGAGGCCGAGCGTCATGAAGGTGCCGGCGGCGGCCTTCTCGATGGCGCGGCCGCCGCCGACGGAGCCGGTGAAATTGACATGGTCGATCTTGCCCGAGCCGAGCAGCTTCTCGGTCTGGGCGTGGTTCATGACCAGGTTCTGGAACAGTCCCTTCGGCAGGCCGGCCTTGTCGAAGGCTTGGCTGAAGCGTTCGCCGACCAGCAGCGTCTGCGCGGCATGCTTGAGGATGACGGCGCTTCCGGCCATCAGCGCCGGCACGATGGTGTTGACCGCTGTGAGATAGGGATAGTTCCACGGCGCGATCACCAGCACGACGCCGAGCGGCACCTTCTTGACATAGCGGCGGAAGCCGTCCTTCGGATTGGAGGCAAGCACCGGCTTCAGCGCGGCTTCGGCGATCTCGACCATGTAGTTGGTGCGTTCCTTGACGCCGCCGAACTCGCCGCCATAGCGTACCGGCCGGCCCATCTGCCAGGCGATCTCGGGCACGATCTCGTCGGTCATCGCAACCAGGGCTTCCAGCATCGCCAACATGTATTTGCCGCGCTCGACGACCGGCGTCTCGGCCCACTTCTCTTGCGCCGCCCTGGCGCGCTCGACGGCCGCGTTGATCGCCTGGTCGCTCGCGACCGGCCGCTCGGCATAGATCGAGCCATCGATGGGGGATTTGAGTTTGACCGTTTCGGTCATTTCTTCCTCGCAGTTTTGCAACAATCGAAATCACTTGGCTTGGCGCCGCCCCTCATCCGCCTGCCGGCACCTTCTCCCCGTATAGTGACGGGGGAGAAGCTCCCGCGCTGGCGACCCCTCTCCCCCGTTCTTCACGGAGAGGGTAAGGGTGAGGCGCAGCGCCGACGCTAACCCGGCCCCCTAGTACCGCTCGAAGCCCCGGTGCAGCTCCCAATCCGTGATGCGGCGGTCGTATTCGAACTGCTCCCAGCGGGCGGTGTGCACATAGTGCTCGATCACCTCCTCGCCGAAGGCCTGCTTCAGCATCTTCGACTTGGCCAGCGTCTCGGTGGCGTCGCGCAAGGTCTTGGGGATCTCGGGCAGGCGCGAGGCCTGGTAGGCGTCGCCGACGAAAGGCTTCTGCAGCTCCAGCTTCTCATCGATGCCGGCAAGGCCGGACGCGATCAGGGCGGCGAAGGCGAGATACGGATTGAGATCGGCGCCACCGATGCGGCATTCCATGCGGATGCCCTTGGTGCCCTCGCCGCACAGCCGGAAGCCGGCGGTTCGGTTGTCCTCGCTCCACATGATCTTGGTCGGCGCGAAGGTGCCGGCCTGGAAGCGCTTGTAGGAGTTGATGTAGGGCGCCAGGAACCAGGTGAACTCCTTGGCGTATTTGAGCTGCCCGGCCGCCCATTGCTGGCCTAGCGCGGACAGCGTCCAATCGGCCTTCTTGTCGAAGAACAGCGGCGTCTTGCCGTCCGCGCTCCACAGCGAATTGTGGATGTGGCTGGAATTGCCGGCGAGGCCGTAATTGTACTTGGCCATGAAGGAGATGGCCTTGCCCTCGGAATCGGCGATCTCCTTGGCGCCATTCTTCAGGATGACGTGGCGGTCGGCCATGTCGAGCGCTTCGGCATAGCGCACGTTGATCTCTTCCTGCCCAGGGCCCCACTCGCCCTTGGAATTTTCGATCGGGATGCCGGCGGCTTCCATCTCGTTGCGCAGCCGGCGCATGACGCCTTCTTCCTTGCTGGTGATGCCGATCTGGTAGTCGCCGATATAGGGCGAAGCGCTATCGAGCCCCTGCCAGTGCTTCTTGCGGGCGGACTCGTAGGTCTCGCTGAACAGATAGAATTCGAGCTCGGAGGCGAAATAGCCGATATAGCCGCGCTCCTGCAGACGCTTGACCTGCTTCTTCAGGATGGCGCGCGGCGAGTGTGCCAAATCCTCATGGTCGTGATGGTCGAGCACGTCGCAGATGACCAGCGCCGTCTTCTCCAGCCACGGAATGCGCCGCAGCGTCGACAGGTCCGGCTTCATGACGAAGTCGCCATAGCCCTTCGACCAACTCGCCGCCTTGTAGCCCGGCACCGGTTCCATATCGATGTCGCAGGCCAAGAGATAGTTGCAGCCATGCGTCTCGCCATGCGCGGAATCGACGAAATACTGGGCCAGGAAGCGTTTTCCCGAGAGCCGGCCCTGCATATCGACGATGCAGGCCAGCACCGTGTCGATCTCGCCGTTCGAGACCGCTTTCTTCAACTGATCGAACGAGAAATTCCCGGCCATTCCTTTGGCACTCCAGCGCTTGTCGATTGAGGGGAAACAAAACCATGGCCGGCGTTGCGCCGGCCATGGCCATGAGGCGAAGTATCAGTGGCCGGTCTCGCCGACCGCCTGTTCGGCCGCCTTGATCGCTGCCTGGCGCGCCGCGATTATGTCGCCAAGCGGCGGACCTTGGAAGCGGTTGCGCTCGAAGGCGAACCAGACGATCGCCGTCAGGATGAAGAAACCGACGGTGATATAGAGCGCCCAGTCGTTCGGCGGCTGGATGCCAATGACGAAGATCAGGATCATCGACAGGATCGAGAGAACGCCGAACAGCATGAAGACGGCGCGCCCCATGTTCCACGGGCCCATCTTGTCCCACTTCGGCGTTCCCCAGGCCATCATGCCGAGCACGATAGGCACAATGAAGGACAAAAACAGGAAGATGACCGTGCAGGATACAACGATCGTATAGGCCGAGGTGCCGGCGACCGAAACCAGGGTCGAACCCCACACGAACAGCACCGACAGGATCGAGGCCGTCCAGATCGCCGCCACCGGCGTGCGATAGGTGGGGCTGACCTTGGCAAGCGCTGCCGAGCCCGGCAGGCCGCCGTCACGCGAGAAGGCGAAGATCATGCGCGAGGCCGAGGTGACGGTGGCAAGACCGCACAGCAGCTGCGCGATGAACACGACGAGGTAGACGAACTCCTTGAGGCCGGGGCTGACGCGCTGGTCGAAAGCCCAGAAGAACACGTTCCAGCCCTGCTTGGCGGCGTCGTCCATGTTCGGGATCATCAGCACGAAGGCGGCCAGGAACAGGTAGCCGAACAGCGCCGACCAGACGACCGACATCACCATCGCGCGCGGCACCGAAGAGGCTGCCTTGATGGTCTCTTCCGACGTATGCGCCGAGGCGTCGTAGCCGGTGATCGTGTAGATCGGCAGCAGGAGGCCGAGCGCGAACACCCAGGCGTTCGAAACCGATGGCCACACACCGCCGCCGGCGTCGCCGGAGTAGTTATGGAAGGTGAAGAGGCGGCTGAAGTCCCAGGTCTCGGCCGAAAGCAGGCAGACCACTGCGATCAGGATCGAGCCGAAGAAGATGAGATAGCCCGAGAAATCGGTCAGTTTCGCTGTCAGCTTGATGCCGAGATGGTTGATCAGCGCCTGGGCACCGGTGATGACGACCAGGAAGATCATCTGGTTGGTCAGCGTGCCCTCGATGCCGAGCGCCGGTCCGAAGGCGCCGATGAAGAAGGTCCAGGTGCCGACATTGATGGCGCCCAGCACGGTGATCAGGCCGAGCAGGTTGAGCCAGGCCGTCACCCAGCCGGTGCCGCGATTGCCGAGGATCGAGCCCCAGTGATAGAGGCCGCCGGCCGTCGGATAGGCCGAGCTGATCTGCGACATGGCTACCGCGAAGGTGAGCGACACGAAGCAGCCGACCAGCCAGCCGATGCCGATGCCGATGCCGCCGGCGCCCGACGTGGCCTGAGCCAGCGAATTGATGCCGCCCGACAGGATGCAGATGATCGAGAACGAAACCGCGAAATTCGAGAAGCGGCTGAGCCGCCGCTCCAGTTCCTGGGCATAGCCCATGCTGTGGAGGGCTTTCACGTCCTCCGCCTTGTCGACGTCTGTATAACCCGGTGTCGTCATGTTGGAATTCCCCTATGGTTCTTGGCTGGCCGGTCCTGCACCTTGATGCCCGATCGACCTGAGCCGACCGGGCGATATTGCGTTTGCCGTTAGCCCGCTGTCTGGCCGACTGCTTTTTCCGCGGCCGCGATCTCCGCCGCGCGACGAGCAATGTCGGCACCGATCGGTGGCCCCTTGAAGCGCCGCGATTCGATACCGAACCACAGAACGGCCAGCAGAATGATCAATCCGATGGCGTAGTTGATCAGGATGTCGAAGGGCGGCTGGATGCCGGCATACATCAGCACCAGGACCCCGAGCACGGTGACGATGGCGAAAGGCTTTGACCAGACGCCGAGACGGAACGGGCCGAACTCCGTCCAAGTCTTGCCTTCCGCAAACAGGCCTGCCGCCACCGGCATGGCATAGGACACGTAAAGGAAGAGAGCGCAGCCTGCTGCCAACGCCGCGAAGGCCGGCGAATAGAGCGTGGCCGCGATCGACAGCACGACGCCAAGCCAGATGGCCGGGACGGGCGTGCGCCAGGTCGGCGAAACCTGCTTCCACAAAGACGACCCCGGCAGGCCTCCGTCACGCGAGAAGGCGAAGATCATACGCGAGGTCGAAGTGAGCCCGGCCAGCGCGCACAGATAATTCGCCAGCACGATGCAGATGCCGAGCAGATCCTTCAGCCAGGTCGGCGCCGGCAGGTTGTTGAAGAGGTTGAACCAGGCATTGCCGCCGTCCTTTGCGGTCGCCACGAGATCGGGGCTCGCGAGGACGAAGGAGACCGCCATGACGAAGCCGAAGACGAGAGACCACAGGACTGCGTGGATCATGCCCCTGGGCACTGCGGTGCGAGCATTGTGCGTCTCCTCGGCGGTGTGCGCCGAGGCGTCAAAGCCGGTGATTGTATAAAGTGGGTAGAGAAGGCCGATCAGGAAGGCCACCAGCGCCGTGCGGGCCGTCGGAACATAGCCGCCGCCGGCATCGCCGGTCGTGTTGACGAAAGTCGTCAACCGCGAAAGATCGAAGCCATGCGCGCCCCAGATCAGGAAGGTCAGCGTCAGCACGACCGCGACAACGAGGATGAGGTATCCTGAAAAGTCGGTCAACATCGTCGTCGTCTTGATGCCGAGATGGTTGAACAGGCCTTGGGTGACGGTGATGATGACAACCGCCGTCGTCTGCTGCCAGAAACCCCAGGTCGATGTGTCCAAGCCAAGGATCGGTCCCGCGACGAGCCCGGAAAACAACAGGTAGACGCCGACATTCACCGAAGCGACGACGAAGATCAGGCCGAGCAGGTTGATCCAGGCCGTTGCCCAGCCCCAGCCGCGCCCCCCCAAGATCGACGACCAATGGTAAAGCCCGCCGGCGGTAGGATAGGCCGAACCGATCTGGCCGAGCGAAGCCGCGACCACAAGGGCGAACAGACCGCCTATAACCCAGCCGATGGTCGCCTCGAAACCGCTGCCGGTGGCCATCGCCAGCGGGAACGACGTGATGCCGCCGGCTAGAATGCAAATGATCGAGAAGGAAATGGCGAAGTTGGAGAAGCCGCTCATGCGGCGGGCCAATTCCTGGGCATAGCCCATGCTGTGAAGGATTTTTACGTCCTCCGATTTCTCTGCGTGATCTGTTGTCATGTTGGAGTTCCCCTATCGTTCTTGGCTGGCCGTTCCTACTGACTTTCCCATTGCGCGCAGTCGGGAGCCCCTGGCCTCGTCGGGCTCCAGATTCGAGAATATGCCTGTGAGCAGATCCGCCCATTTCCGCTGCCCGGCATCGCCGGCGATTTCGTCGTTGCGGATTTCGATCATCGCGCAGGCGAGGCCGCGCGAACGCGCGTGCCGTTCCAGCGTGAAATAGACGCGGTCGGCCGGCGAATAGGGTTCGTTGACGCCGACAGTGACGCCGGAGAGCCGCTGCAGCGCCGATATCAGCGGCGCCGCCAAGCGGCGATCCTCGTCATGGATGATGCCGATATGCCATGGCCGGCTCTTGCCCTTGTAGATCGGCGTGAAGGAGTGCACCGACACCAGCCGCGTCTCCTGGCCGCGCGCCAGCCGCTCGTCGATGATCCGGGCGATCGTGTCGTGGAACGGGCGCCAGGCAAGGTCGATCCGCGTGGCGCGCTGCTTGTCGGACAGGCCCGAATTGCCGGGAATGGCTGTCGTCTCGCTGACCGGCGGAACGAGGTCCGGCGCGTCCAGCGGCCGGTTGCAATCGATGACGAGCCGCGACACGCGGGTCTCGATCAAAGTGGCATCGAGCGCTTCGGCCATGCGGCGTGCGACGGGAAGCGCGCCCGGGTCCCAGGCGATATGGCGCGAAAGGTCCGCGGCCGGGAGGCCGAGCGTCCCGAACTCGGCGGGAAGGACGTTGGAAGCGTGGTCGCAAGTGATGACGAAGGGGCTTGAGCCGCCAGGGTTGGTCACCCTTACGGTTTCAGACGGTGCAAGGCTGACAGACCGTGCTTTCTCCATGCTGCCGTCCCCTGGGGGAGCGCTGTATCGTATGTTACGTATTTTGTCTCATTGCGTCCCTGTGAATGATTTCATACAGTTTGACCGGCTTTGTCAAACGCGAATTCGGGAAAACGGCGGCGGGCGGCCAACAGGCGGGGGAAAACATGATTTCCAGCATTGCCGAACTGATCTCGGACCGCATCGGGACGATGCCGGCCGGCGAGCGCCGCGCGGCCCAGACGCTGATTGCCAACTATCCTTTGACCGGGCTGAAGACGGTCGCCGAATTCTCGGCCGCGGCCGGCGTGTCCTCGCCGACGATCTTGCGCTTCGTCGCCAGGCTCGGCTTCCAGAACTATCCTGAATTCCAGTCGGCGCTGCAGGATGAATTGGCGGCGCAATTGCAGTCGCCCGCTTCGCGCACGCTCGATCCAAGCTCGGCCGGCGGCGCCGTCTCGCCGATGCTCGAGGCAACGCTCGACAACATGCGTGAGACCTTCCGGCACCTCACCGACAGACAGCTTGCCGACATAGCCGCACGGCTTGCCGAGCGGCGCGGCAAGACCTTCCTTATCGGCGGTCGCTTCACCGATCCGCTGGCCCGCTACATGGCCGCCCATCTCGCCATCATCCAGCCGGATGTCTATCACCTCGCCGGCCAGGAGAGCATCTGGCGCGACCGCCTCATCGACATGGGCAAGCGCGACGTTCTGGTGATCTTCGACATCCGCCGCTACCAGGAAAGTCTCGTCCGCTTCGCCGAGAAGGCGCATCACCGCGGCGTGCAGATCATTCTCTTCACCGACCAGTGGCTTTCGCCGATCGCCCGCTTCGCCCGCCACGTGATCGCCGGGCGTACCGCCGTGCCTTCGGCCTGGGATTCCTCCGCCGCCCTGTTCGTGGTCGCCGAAACCCTTATCGGCGCCGTGACCAGGCAATTGGAAGCGGCCGGCGCCAAGCGCATCCGCGATCTTGAAAGCCTCCGCTAGCGAGGCGAAAGCCGGCGGCGAAATGCGGCAAAACGCAAGAGTCCGAACGGCGTCCGGACCTCACGTTACCGAGATTTAATGTGCACGATTGCGTGATAATTGCCATAAACCGCTGATATTGGGGTGTGGCGTGGCCGGTTTTCGCCCCCAGCCCGTATCGTCGAAGTGCCTGCTTCCGCTGGAATCCGGCAGACGAGTCCTGCCGCTGGAGTGTCGATGTCGAGCTGGAAACAGATTGTTGCAGCATTTGTGATTCTGGTCGCCGCCGTGGCCGCCTGGGCTCGCTTTTATCCCGGCGCGCCTCAGATACTGGCGCGTTGGGGAATGGATTGGGCCATCGCCGCGACACCTCCCGCGACGGAAAGCGCCGCCGGCACCGGCCAGTCCGGACGCAACCGCGCCGGTCAGATCGTCACCATCGTCGCTTCGCCCGCCGGCACAGCCACCATCAACGACAGGCTGCAGGCGATCGGCACCGGCCGTGCCAACGCGACCGTCACCGTCAATCCATACTCGTCCGGGCGCCTCACCGAACTGCTGGTCCAGTCCGGCACGCATGTCGAAAAGGGCGATGTCATCGCCAGGCTCGATTCCGAGACAGAAGTGATCGCGCGCGACCGCGCCCAGGTGGCGATCGAGGATGCCCAGTCCAAGCTCGACCGGGTAAAATCACTCAGGGCGTCCAATGCGGCCACGCCTGTTGCCGTCGCCGACGCCCAGGTGACGCTCGCCAACGCCAGGCTGGCGCTGCGCGATGCCGAGCTCGCGCTCGAGCGCCGCTCGATCGTGGCGCCGATCGAAGGCACCGTCGGCATCCTGCCGATCGCCGCCGGCAACTATGTCACCAATCAATCGGCGATCGCCACGCTGGATGACCGCTCCAGCATCCTGGTCGATTTCTGGGTACCGGAACGCTTCGCCGCCGCGGTCAAGGTTGGCGCTCAGCTGTCGGCCACGCCTCTGGCCAACCCCAACCAGGTCTATACCGGCACCGTCTCGGCCATCGACAACCATATCGACGAGAACAGCCGCACATTGCTCGTGAAAGCGACGATCGCCAACCCAGCCGATTCGCTGCGCGCCGGCATGTCCTTCCAGATCGGCATGCGGTTCCCCGGCGATACCTATCCGGCAGTCAGTCCGCTCGCCATCCAGTGGGGGACCGACGGCGCCTATATCTGGGCCGTCGACAACGGCAAGGCCAAGCGCGTTCCGGTACGCATCATCCAGCGCAACACCGAGACCGTGCTGATCGATGCTTCGGTCGTGAGCGGCGACATGGTGGTGACCGAAGGCACGCAGAGCGTCAGCGAAGGCGGCGATGTCCGCATCGCCGGCGAGGATCGCGCCGCCGGGACCGAGGGCTCATGAGCGGCGCCGGCGACGCCGCCGCGGGATCTGGCCTGACGGCGCTTTTCATCCGCAGGCCGGTCATGGCCTTCGTGCTCAACACGCTGATCGCGGTTGCCGGGCTTGCCGCCTTCTGGGGCGTCGAGATCCGCGAATTGCCGGATGTCGACCGCCCCGTCATCACCGTCAACACCACCTTCGAGGGCGCGGCCGCCGAAACGGTCGACCGTGAGCTGACCGACGCGATCGAAGGCGCCGTCGCGCGCGTTTCCGGCGTCAAGTCGATCTCGTCCACCTCCTCCTTCGGCCAAAGCCGCGTCACCATCGAATTCAACGACGGCGTCGACCTCAACGTCGCGGCCTCCGACGTGCGCGATTCCGTTAGCCGGATCACCAATCAGTTGCCCGAGACTGCCGACGCGCCGCGCATCGTCAAGGCCGACGCGAATTCGGACCCGGTGATGCGGCTGGCCGTCACCTCCGACACCATGTCGGTGCAGGACATGACGGTGTTCGTGCAGGACCGCATCGAGGACGAGCTCGCCGCGGTGCCGGGTGTCGCCGACGTCCAGGTCTCCGGCGACCGCGACAAGATCTTCCGCATCGACGTCGACCAGAACAAGCTGGCGAGCCTGGGCTTCACCGTCGCCGACCTTCGAAAGGCGCTGGCCTCTGTCGCCTTCGATTCCCCGGCCGGCTCGATCACCACGACCAATCAGGACCTCATCGTTCGCACGACCGCCGACGTGACCACGCCGGAGGAGTTCGAGAACATCGTCATCGGCGGCGCGACCCGTATCCGCGACGTCGCCACCGTGACGCTCGGGCCCGATATCGGCCAGACCTCCCTGCGCTCCGACGGCAAGACCGGTATCGGCCTCGGCATCATACGCCAGGCGGAATCGAACACGCTCGACATCTCGACCGGCGTGAGGGCCGCCGTCGCCAAGCTGCAAGAGACGTTGCCCGCCGGCATGTCCATCAAGGTGACCAGCGACGACGCCGTCTTCGTCAATGGCGCCGTGCACGAAGTCGAGATCGCGCTGGCGCTGTCGGTCTCGATCGTGCTCGTCGTCATCTACGCTTTCCTGCTCGACTGGCGCGCCACGCTGATCCCCGGCCTGGCGATGCCGGTCGCCATGATCGGCACCATCGCCGCGATCTATCTCGCCGGCTTCTCCGTCAACATCCTGACGCTGCTGGCGCTGGTGCTGGCGACCGGCCTTGTCGTCGACGACGCCATCGTCGTGCTCGAAAACATCGTGCGCCGCCGCAACGAAGGCATGGGTCCCCGCGCGGCGGCGGTGCTTGGCACGCAGGAAGTGTTCTTCGCCGTCGTCGCCACCACGCTGACGCTGGTCGCCGTCTTCGTGCCGATCTCCTTCCTGCCGGGACAGACAGGCGGCCTGTTCCGCGAATTCGGTTTCGTGCTGGCGATGTCGGTGCTGCTCTCCTGCGTGGTCGCGCTGACGCTCTGCCCCATGCTTGCCTCGCGCATGCTGACCAGCGCATCGCTTCACCATGAAGGCGGTACCGGCATCGGCGCGCGCATCGGCGGCGCCTTGCACGGGCTCTACAAGCATTGCCTGCGTCTTTGCCTCGACGCACCCTGGATCGTTGTCCTGGTCACGCTCATTTTCGCCGGCACCGCCTTCACGCTGTTCGGCACCATCCGCCAGGAACTGACGCCGACGGAAGACCGTGCCGTGGTGCTGTTGCGCATCAGCGCGCCGCAGGGCGTCAGCCTCGACTACACGACCGAGCAGATGCGCAAGATCGAGCGGCTGATCCAGCCGCTGCGCGATTCCGGCGAGATCCGCTCAACCTTCGAAAACGCCGGCAACAACGGCTCCTACAATTCGGGCTTCATGGTGATGACGCTGGCGCCCTGGGACGAGCGCAGCCGCAGCCAGCAGGAGATCATGGCCGACATCAGCCGCCTGACCAGGCAGGTGCCGAGCGTGCGCGTCTTTCCGGTGCAGCCGAACAGCCTCGGCATTCGCGGCGCCGGCAACGGCCTGCAATTCGCGCTGGTCGGCAACGACCGCAAGGCGCTGAGCGAGGCGGCGGTGAAGATCGTCGACGAGATGCGTCAGGACCCGCGCTTCCAGACGCCGCGCCTCTCCGTCGACCCGACGCAGCCGCAGCTTGCCGTGGCCATCGATCGCGAACGCGCCTCCGATCTCGGCATCGACATCACCGGGCTGGCCGACACGCTGCAGGCCATGCTCGACGGCAATGATGTCGTCGACGTCTACATCGCCGACCGCAGCTATGGCGTGAAGCTGGTCTCGACCACCAACCCGATCAACGACCCGACCGACCTGGAAAACATCTTCCTGAAGACGTCCGATGGCCGTTTCGTGCCGATGTCGACCATCGCCACGCTGACCGAGCGCGCCGTGCCGCCGTCGCTGACGCGCGAGCAGCAGCAGCCCTCGGTCGCGATCACCGCCAATCTCGGCAGCGGCTTCGCGCTCGGCGAGGCGCTGACCCGCGCCGATCAGATCGCGGCGCCGCTGCTGCCACCCGGCGCGCGCATCCTGCCGCTCGCCGAAGCCGCGACGCTCGGCGAGAGCAACAACGCCATGATTGCCGTCTTCAGCTTCGCCCTGGTCATCATCCTGCTGGTGCTGGCCGCGCAGTTCGAAAGCTTCGTCAGCGCCGTCATCATCATGGCGACGGTGCCGCTGGGACTCGCTTGCGCCATTTTCGCGCTGCTCCTGTCGGGCACCAGCCTCAACGCCTACAGCCAGATCGGACTGGTGCTTCTGGTCGGCGTCATGGCCAAGAACGGCATCCTGATCGTCGAGTTCGCCAATCAGCTGCGCGACCGCGGGCTCGGCGTGCGCGAGGCGATCGAACAGGCTTCGACCATCCGGCTGCGCCCGGTGATGATGACAATGATCTGCACCGTGCTCGGCGGCGTGCCGCTGGTGCTCGCCGCTGGCGCCGGCGCCGAGGCGCGCGTGGCGCTGGGCTGGGTCATCGTCGGCGGCCTTGGGCTCGCCACTGTCTCGACCCTGTTCCTCACCCCTGTCGCCTACCTGCTGCTTGGCCGCTTCGTCACACCCAAGGCGCATGAGGAAGCGAGGCTGAAGCGCGAGCTCGAGGAAGCCGTGTATGTCGACGCGGAGCCGGCCGAGTAGACTATCTCAACAGCCGACCCTCGATCGACCAGCGTGCCGCCAGGAAGTTCAGCACAGCGGCCACCACGACACCGATGATCTTGGCCGGCCACACGCCGATGGCCCCCGCGAGGGCGGCGATCGACAGGCTGGAAACGCCAAGCGAAATCAACGCGCCCAGCGAGACGAAGCGCAGGAAGGACTGGCGGAGCCGGATGCCCGGGTCGCGCTCGAACGACCAGAAGCCGTTCGCCGCGAAGGAGAAAAGGACCGCGACGAACCAGGCGCCGATATTGGCGGCCAGAGCCGGTACCGCGAGCTTGAGCAGCAGGAAGAATGCGGCGAGGTCGATGCCGCTGTTGACCAGCCCGACCAAGGCGAAACGAACGATCTTGTTGCCGGTCGAACGCTGCGGCTGGCCGGCGCTCATGTTTTGCCGTCCATGACACGGGCTTCGGCCCGCTTGAGGCTGACGCCGAAATCGTCTGAAGCTAGAAAGTCAAATTCGACCTCGCGCACGCTTTGCATTGGGTCGCGAGCGCGCAGCATGTCATCGACACGGCCCGGATGGCACATGAACACCCCTTGTTCGGGCAAGGTGTCAATCGCGGCGCGCAGCGTCGAAGCGAATTTCTCCGGCTTCCGCCAGTCATAGATGCCGGAAAGCGGCGTCATGAGGCTGAAGCCCGCCCGTTGCATCGATCTGTTGAAGCCCGCGGCCAGAGTGGCGATCGCCGCGATCTTGGCCGCCGCGTCCAGGCCGGCAAGCCCGGGCGCGCCGCGTAGTGCGGGCTTGTGTGCGCTCTCCCCAAACCGGGCGAGCAGCCAATTCCGTACCACGGGAAGAAAATGCACATGCTGGTGCCCGTCGATGTGATCGGGCGGGCCAACCAGCGCGTCGGTGAAGCGGTCGTACTGGGCGTCGAGCTCGGCATAAACGTCCCGCTCGTCGATACGCTCGCGCCGCACCGGCAGCGCAAGAGAGGCAAGCCCGGGCAACTTGCCTTCCGGCGCCAGGCTGGACGATCCGGTCACGGCTATCTGATCGGTCAGGGTCAGGTGCAGCCCGACGGCGGCGCTTCGACGGAACGGTCTGATGCGCGCCGCCGCCTCTTCCCATTCGGGAAAGCCGGTCATGCAACTGGTCCCGGTCAGGCGGCCGCGCTCGATGAGGTCGAGGATCGCACCCGATACCCCCGGCGCCAGCCCGTAGTCGTCGGCGATCAGGCGGATCGACCCGGTCATCTCTCAGAAGCAACCTGCTCGGCGGCATTGCCATGCAACACGTCGCGCACGATGTAGACGGGCCGGTCCTTGCTTTCGCTGAGCGTGACCCAGACATACTCGCCGATCAGGCCGAGCAGCGCCAGGTTGAGGCCTCCAAAAAGCACGACGGCGACCATGATGCTGGGGTAGCCTGGCACGGCGATGCCGTAGAACAGCACCTCGAAGAGCACCTTCACGCCATAGGCGAGACCTGCGAATGCCGCGAGCAATCCGATGAGGCTGATGACGCGCAGCGGGATCACGGAAAACGAGGTGAACCCTTCAAGCGAGAACGCGATCAGGTTGAACCTGGTCCATTTCGACGTGCCGCCGGAGCGGTTTTCCGGCGAGTAAAGCACCGCCTTCTGGCGAAAGCCGGCCCAGGCGAATAGGCCCTTGTTGAAACGCCGCTTGTCGCGCACGCTGGTCAAGGCACGTGCCACCGCGCCGCGCATGACACGGAAGTCTCCGGCATTCTCGGGAATATCGAAGCGCTGGCTGCTGTTGATCAGCCTGTAGAAGAGCCGCGCCAGCTGGCTGCGCCGCCAGCTCCCCTCGCGCCGGTCGTTCTGGGCGTAGACGACATCGATTTCGGGATTCTCGACCAGCTCGCCGATCATCCTCAGGCTGATATCCATGGAATGCTGGAGGTCGGAGTCCATGATCAGGACCATGTCGCCGCGGGAATGATCAAGGCCGGCGAGCACCGCCGCTTCCTTGCCGAAATTGCGGCTGAGCCGCACGATTTCCCACGAGCCCGACAACGCCGCGGCGAATGTCTCGGCGCTGCCGTCGCGGCTGCCGTCGTCGACGAGTATCTTGCGGACGGTCATGCCGAAGCGCTCCGCCACGGCCACTTCCAGCCTGTCGAGCAACCCGACGAAGGCGATCGCGGATTCGGCCTCGTTGAAGAACGGCGCGATGACGTCGAGCATCTCAGCCATGCGCGACGGCTCCGGGGGTCGGCACTTTGTCCCCGCCTCGCCCCCAGAACCAGGCGACAAGCATGCAGGCGACTATGCTGGTGCTGATTGGCCACAGCCACAAGTGGAAAAGATCGTGCAGCCGGAGATCGACACTGGTCAGTCCGGTAACGAAGAGGAGTATCGCCGGCAACCAGCGCATGGCCGCGTTTTCCTTCTTCCGCCACACCAGGGCGATGGAAAGGCCGGCTGGCACCGCCACCATGGCATAGGTGTTCTGCTCGACCCGCGGATTGAAGACGCACATGTAGAACGCCGCAATGAGGAAGATGGCCAGTCCGCCGATGTTGGAGTCCAGCCTGCGGTCCAACTGGAGCACCGCCCAAAGCGCAAGCAACCCCACGACGACGCGCACGATCGTCGCCTCGGCTTCGGACAGCGGCATCCCAAACCGCGTGAAAGGCGCTGTGAAGTCGGCCGGAACGAAGGGACCGGTTGGGTTGACCGTCATCGAAGTCAGCATGCGGAAGAAATCGTGGTACTGGGCGTTGATGTAGTCCGCGGGCGCAAAACCATAGGGGATGGCGAGCACGACGAGCACCGCCAGCACCAGCACCGGTATCAGCCGGGGACGCAGCGCTCCCACCAGAAGCAGCATGATGATCGCAGTGGGCTTGGCTATGACCGCAAGCGTGGCCCAGAAGAAGCTTTCAGCCCGGCGCCCCTCGAGTGCCGAGAGCGTGAGAAACCAGCACGCTCCGGTGAGCAGGATCGTCGCCTGGCCGTTGCGAAGCGCCGCCAGCGCCATCGGCAAGGCAAGGAACAGGCCGAAGGACAGCAGCCATGTCTGCTCCTGGCCGTCGATCCTGCGCACCTGACGCATTGCGGCGAAAGTCAGCGCGCCGAAGCCCAGCACATGCCACAAAACGCTGCCCAGATACGGCCCGAGCTTCACCAGGGGAACGTAAAGGGCGGCGAAGGCGGGCGCGTAGAGATACCCCCTCGCGGCCTGGACGTGATACAGCGGTTTACGGCTCAGGAAAGCTTCGCTGCCATGTCTGTAGATATAGACCACCGAACGGGTATCGGGCGACCATAGCGCCAGGCCAAGCACAATCAGA
Organism: Mesorhizobium sp. B2-8-5; assembly: GCF_006440675.2. Classification (NCBI taxonomy): domain Bacteria; kingdom Pseudomonadati; phylum Pseudomonadota; class Alphaproteobacteria; order Hyphomicrobiales; family Phyllobacteriaceae; genus Mesorhizobium; species Mesorhizobium sp. B2-8-5. The sequence continues at coordinate 1,996,371 of NZ_CP083951.1, read as the reverse complement.
AACGACCCGACCCACAGCCAAAACCCCAAACGGTCGAAAACCGGCTTGGTTACCGTCATAGCGCACCCCGCGTTCCGACCAGGATGGCGTTCCCATCGCCGCCTGGCCTTCAGCGCCGGCGAGATATCACATCGAAATGAAATAGAACATACGAGCGTGACTGTTACCGGCGCGGGGCAAAGGACGGCGCAACAGCGGCGTTTTTCCGCCGCCACCTTGTCGATCACAGATTTGTGTTCAAGGCGTCGGCCCGTGGTCTGAACAGCTGCGATCGGCGCCCGGGAGTGCCTACGGCTTGATGAACACCTTTCCGTTGGGCCTGGCGAGCTCGGCCGGCAGCCGCGCCATCGCCTCGTCCAGCGGCACCACTGCCGCGACGTCGGTCGACCAGCGTCCGTCGGAAAAGCGCTTCTGCGCTTCCAGCACCGCCGGGCCCAGCCTGTCGCGGAACTGGCGCATCCATTCGGCCAGCCAGAAACCTTCGACACGCTTGTGCTGGAAGATCAGTTGGCCGGGCTCGGGGATCACCGTCGGCTCGGCGTCGAGCCGGCCATAGACGATCCAGCGCGCGCGTTTCGGCATGGCGTTGAAGATGGTGGAAGCCAGCGGGCCGGTGACGGCGTCGAGGAAGATGCGCGGCTGCTCAGCCTTCATCACCTCGCGCAGCGCCGCCTCGAAATCCGCCGCCTTCTCGTTGAGCACATGGGCGGCGCCGAGCTCTTTCAAAAGCGGGATCTGCTCGTCGCGACGCACCGTGACGATCGGCCGGAAACCCGCCTCCTTCGCCAGCCCGATGATCAGCTTGCAGAGCTGGCTGGCGCCAGCGCTCATGACGAAGGCCTTTTCGCCCTCTTGCTTGACGATGTCGAACATGGCCAAGGCCGTCAGCGGATTGACGATCATCGCGGCGCCGTCCTCGTCGCGCACCGTATCGATGAGCGGGATGCAGGACGCCGCCTCGGCGACGGCATAATCCGCCCAGGCGCCCCAGTTCGACACGCCGGTGGCGAAGGCGACGCGTTTCCCTGCGAGGCTCCTTGCATAGGGATCGTCGCCCGTGGCGACGACGATGCCGACGCCCTCGAAACCCGCCGGACGGCCCTTGACCCGCGGCTGGCCGTACTGGCCCTTGATGAAGGCGATGTCGGACGGGTTGATCGAGGCGAGGCTGACCTTGATCAGCGCCTGCGACGAACCGGGCGCCGGCACGGCGACGCTGCCGGGCTGGAGGTAAGGCTCCATCGCCTCCAGCGCGGCCGCCGAGGGCATCCTGGTGTAACCGTCGCCGACAAGCAGCAGACCCTGCATTTGCGAAGGAAGGGTCATGGCCGTCAGACCTTCTCCTGCGTGTATTTCTTCAGTTCCGTGCGCGCCACCTGCCGCCGGTGCACTGCGTCCGGCCCGTCGGCCAGCCGCAGCGTCCTCAGATGCGTCCAGGAGCGGGCGAGCGGGGTATCCTGGCTGATGCCTTGCGCGCCGAACATCTGCACCGCCTCGTCCGTGACTTTCAGCGCGACGCGGGGCGCCACCACCTTGATCTGGCTGATCCAGGGCGCGGCGGCGCGCGCGTCGCCCTGGTCGATCATCCAGGCGGCCTTGAGGCAGAGCAGCCGCGCCATCTCGATCTCCATCCGGCATTCGGCGATGATGTCGAAATTCGCGCCGAGCTTGGCCAGCGACTGACCGAAGGCTTCGCGCCGCACCGAGCGCTGGCACAGCATCTCCAGCGCCATCTCGGCCTGGCCGATGGCGCGCATGCAGTGATGGATGCGGCCAGGCCCCAGCCGCCCCTGCGCGATCTCGAAACCCCTGCCCTCGCCGAGGATCAGGTTCGCCGCCGGCACACGCACATTCTCGAATCTCAGATGCATGTGGCCATGCGGGGCGTCATCGTCGCCATAGACCTGCATGGGCCGCAGCCTGGTGACGCCCTTGCTGTCGGAAGGCACCAGGATCATCGAATGCCGGCGATGCTGCGGCTCTTCGTCCGATCCGGTCCTGACCATGACGATATAGATGGCGCAGCGCGGATCGCCCGCGCCGGAAGCCCACCATTTCTCGCCGTTCAGCACATAGTCGTCGCCCTGCCGCTCGCAGCGCATCGAAATGTTGGTCGCGTCCGAAGAGGCAACGTCAGGCTCGGTCATCAGATAGGCCGAACGAATCTTGCCCTCGAGCAGCGGCTCCAGCCAGTCCCGCTTGTGCCCTTGCGAGCCGTAACGCTCCAGCACTTCCATGTTGCCGGTGTCGGGCGCCGAGCAGTTGAAGGTCTCGGCACCGAGATGCGCCTTGCCCATCTCCTCCGCCAGATAGGCGTATTCGACGGTGGAAAGGCCATAGCCGCGCTTGGAATCGGTCAGCCAGAAGTTCCACAGGCCGCGTTCGCGCGCAGTCTTCTTCAAGCCTTCGAGGATTTCCGTCTGCCTGGCCGTATAGGACCAGCGGTCGCCGCCCTTGCCGATCTCGGCGAGAAATTCTTCGCCGAGCGGCGCTATCTCGTCGCGCACCATCGCCGCCACGCGCTGGTGGATTGGCTTCAGCCGCTCGGTCATGCCGAGATTCATATCCGTCATCGCTTCCGGCCTTTCCGAAGATAAATCTTTACCCGTGGCAAGGATGACCGTACTTCGGCTAGCCTTGTCAACGCGAGTCCCCGGCCGGACAGGATGCGGAGAAACACGATGAGCTATCTGGACAAGCTGTTCTCGGTCGCCGGCAAGACCGCGCTGGTGACGGGTGCTGCGACCGGCATCGGCCGCATGGTGGCGACCGGACTGGTACGCGCCGGCGCTCATGTGATGATCGTCTCGCGCAAGGGCGAGGATTGCGCGAAAGTCGCCAATGAATTGAACGCGCTCGGCGGCTCCGGCCATGCCGAGGGCTTTGCCGGCGACGTGTCCAGCGAAGCGGGCATCGCCGCGCTCGTCGCCGAGGTCAAGGCGCGCACGGAGCGCCTGCACATCCTGGTCAACAATGCCGGCATTTCCTGGGGTGCACCTCTGCAGGATTTCCCCTACCACGCCTGGGCCAAGGTGTTCGGCGTCAACGTCACCGCCGTCTTCCACCTGACGCGGGAGCTCTTGCCGCTGCTCGATGCCGCCGCGAGCGACGAGGATCCTGCTCGCGTCGTCAATCTCGGCTCGGTGATGGGCACCCAGCCGCTGGCCGACGATGCCTATTCCTACGCGGCCTCGAAAGCGGCGGTGCATCATTTGACTCGCACGCTGGCGATCGAGTTCGCGGCCCGCCGCATCACCGTCAACGCCTTTGCGCCTGGTCCTTTCCAGAGCCGTATGACGGCGTTTGCCACCGCGACCGAGGAGCAGGCGAAACATGTTGGTAACCATGTTCCGCTCGGCCGCATCGGCGTGGCGGATGACATTGCCGGCGCAACGCTTTATTTGTGCAGCCGGGCCGGCAGCTATGTCACCGGCGCCATCCTGCCGATCGACGGCGGCCAGTCGGTGCAGCATGGAATGACTTTGTTCAAGGAATAAGGTGCCCGGTTCGAGGAATCGTAATCCGGGCGGGGGTGCGGAGGACATCAGCGTGGAACCGATCAGTCTCGATACGCTTGTGGCAAGCGTCGGCAAGGAGGTCGGCGTCTCGCCCTGGCGAACGGTGACGCAGCGCATGATCGACCAGTTCGCCGATGCGACCGACGACCACCAGTTCATCCATTGCGATCCGGAGCGCGCCGAGCGCGAAACGCCCTTCGGCGGCACCATCGCTCATGGTTTCCTGTCGCTGTCGCTTCTGTCGGCAATGACCTTCGAGACGATGCCGCCGCTGGAAAACACCAAGATGGGCGTCAACCACGGCTTCGACACGCTGCGGTTCCTGGCGCCGGTGAAGACGGGCTCGCGCATCCGCACCCGCTTCGTGCTGGCGGACGTCAAGGTGCGGCCGTCCGGCTGGGTGCAGACGGCGCATGATGTGACCATCGAGATCGAAGGCTCGAAGAGGCCGGCGCTGACGGCGCGTTGGCTGACCTTGACGCTGATTGAGCGTCAGCCCGAGAACGCATGAGCGGCGAGGCCGGTGCCATAGACCAGGCGGCGCTTGCGCCCTATCTCGAGGCGCATATCCCGGGTTTTACCGGCCTGTCCGCGATTGAAAAATTCAAATCCGGACAATCCAATCCGACCTATCTTTTGACCGCCGCCAGCGGCCGCTATGTGCTGCGCGCCAAGCCGCCGGGACAATTGCTGAAATCCGCGCATCAGGTCGACCGCGAATTCCGGGTCATGCAGGCGCTTGCCGGCACGGCTGTGCCGGTCCCGCGCATGCTGCACCTGTCGGGTGAAACCTTCCCGATCGGCCGCATGTTCTATGTCATGGAATATCTCGACGGCCGCATCTTCTGGGATCCGTCGCTGCCTGACGTTTCCAGCAATGAAGAGCGTGCCGCGATCTACGATGCGATGAACGCGACGCTTGCCGCCCTGCACGATGTCGATGTCGGCGCCGTCGGCCTTGGCGATTTTGGCAAGCCCGGCAGCTATTTCGAGCGCCAGCTCGCGCGCTGGACCGGCCAATACCGGGCCTCCGAAACCGAAACCATTGCCGATATCGACAGGCTGATTGCGTGGCTCGAAACCCATATACCGGCCGATGACGGCCGCGTTTCGCTTGTCCATGGCGACTACCGGCTGGACAACATGATGTTCGCGCTCGATGCGCCGAAAGTCATCGCGCTGCTCGACTGGGAACTGTCGACACTCGGCGACCCCTTCGCCGACCTCGCCTATCAATGCATGCAATGGCGCCTGCCGCATGCCTCCGGCTTTCGCGGCCTCGGCGGCGTCGACCGCGCCGCTGCCGGCCTGCCGTCCGAGGAGGCCTATGTCGCAGCCTATTGCAAACGGCGCGGCATCGGGAAGATCGACAACTGGACCTTCTTCCTCGCCTTCTCCTTCTTCCGGCTGGCGGCAATTTGCCAGGGCGTCTATCGCCGCGCGCTGGACGGCAATGCCTCCAATCCGGAAAAGGCAAAGACCTATGGGCAAGCGGTTAAGCTGATCGCGATACTCGCGGCGGAGCTGAGCGGCGGGAAGAACTGAAGAAAGGAAAGCTGAGCGATGGGCCGTTTCGATGGGATGACGGTGCTGGTCACCGGCGCGACGGGCGGCCTCGGCAGCGGCGCGGCAAAGGCCTTCGCAGCGGAAGGCGCGCGGCTCGTGCTCTCCGATCTCGACGAGGCGGCGCTCGGCGATTTTGCGGCAACGCTCGACGCCGAGACCGCTCACCTTGCCGGCAACATCGCCGACGAAAAGCTCTCGGAGGATCTGATGCAACTGGCCGTCGAGAAATTCGGCCGGCTCGACATCGCCGTCAACAATGCCGGCATCGTACACAACTTCGTGCGCTTGCCGCAGGTGACCTCGGAAGAGGCGCGCCGCGTGGTCGAGGTCGACCTGCTCGGCGTCTTCTATGCCATGAAGCACCAGATTCCTCAGTTGGAACGGCAGTTCAGGGAAAGCGGCAAGGGCGGCGTCATCGTCAACATCGCCTCGGTCGCCGGTCTATCGGGCGCGCCGAAACTTTCGGTCTATGCCGCCGCCAAGCATGGCGTCGTCGGGCTGACGCGCTCTGCCGCCGTGGAATATGCCAGCAAAGGGATACGCATCAACGCCGTCTGCCCGGCCCACACCCGCACGGCGATGGTCGACGGCTTCGTGCGCGTCAGCGGAGCGCCCGAAGCCGAAGCACTTGCCGAACTCACGCGCGGCGTGCCGATGAAGCGTGTCGGCGAGATCGACGAGATCACCACCGGCATCCTGTTCCTTGCCGACCCTGCCAACTCCTTCATGACCGGTCACGCGCTGGCGCTCGACGGCGGCATTGGCGCCATTTGAGCATGCTGGGAACGGCTTGCATCCGCAATCGCGTTAACCGAAGAGTTTGAGCGGACGTTGCGGAACCGGAACGCTCTCTTGTCCGTTTCCGTACAGCGTATATAATTTCGTCAGGCAACCAATCACAAAGGCAGCGGGCATTGACGCTGAGCGTTCAGAAACGCCGCGAAAAACAGAAGGCGGAGCTTCGCTCCGAACTGGTCGCGGCGGCTCACAAGCTGGTGCAGGAAGAGGGTTACGAGGGCCTCACCATCCGCAAGCTCGCCAAGCGCGTCGGCTACGCGCCGATGTCGGTCTATTCCTATTTCGCCGACAAGCAGGACATCCTGTTCGCGCTGGCCGAAGACGCCTTCGAGACGCTCGCTCGTCGCATCGAGGAGCACCCCGCCGACGACCCGATCGAGGCGCTCAAGGCGGTGATGACCGAGTACGCGGCTTTCGGGCTCGGCAATCCCAACGAATACCGCACCGTCTTCATGACCGAGAAGACCAAGCTGCCCGAAGGACGCAGCTACGAGGACATGGAAGAGGGCAATCCGGCCATGAAGGTGCTGATCAAACGCGTCGAGGCCTGCGTTGCCGCCGGCAGGCTCAAGGGCGACCCGCGCGCCATCGCGACCATGCTGTGGACCGTGGGCCACGGCACGATTTCGCTCTTGATCACCTTTCCCTTTTATCCGTTCGGCGACGCCCAGGCCTATGTGAAGCGCATGTGCGATTTCACGCTTGTGGGGTTGCAGGCGCAGGATATTCCGCCGCTGACCGCAACGCCCGTCAACTGCTGATCTCTTTGATCGTCGGCTCGCATCGCTTCGCCTGATTTGCGGGGGCGAATTCCTGTGTTCAAAAAAATTTGTCGTACACGTACAGATTCCTCCTTGAATTCCGACTCTATTAACCGTATTTGTACGCCGTATCGTACGTGTACGACGAGATTGACTGGAGACGGAAAATGAAGAAGACCCTCCTTGCGCTCGCCACCGTGCTGGCTTTCTCGGGTGCTGCTTTCGCTGGCGCGAGCCAGCCGGCCAAGCATGTCCCCGCGGCTTGCGCTCAGACCAACGCCAGCGTGAAACTCGACTGCACGTCGACCGGTTCGGTCGAAAAGGCGGACGCCAACAAGACGACGAAGAGCCCGCGGCTCGGCATCGATGTCAGCCCGTGGTTCGTGCCCGGCCTCTAAGTGCCGACCGGCTTTTAAGATCTCAACATCGAAACGGGCGGCATCCGGCCGCCCGTTTCGTATCCACCTGTATGGCGCCAACTGAAACGGTCGGCGACAGCACCTATTTCTTGCGCGGCTTGCTCTCGGGTACCGTCTTGGCCTTGCCGGTTTTGGCGGGAGCGCCGGGAATGGTGGTGCTGGTGATCGACACCGGATCGCTGGCTGGGAATGTGTCCTCGAGGCCTTCCTCGAGTTCCTCGTCCTCGACCTGGCGATGCTTCTCACGCTCGAGCGAGCGGACGGCCGAAGTCTTTTTGGGCGTTTTCGGCGCGGGTTTGGATGGCATCGGCTTCTCCCTCGCTAAGCAGTTCCAGGAAAAGTGCGCAGCGGTTTTCCGTCCGGAACTGCGGCAGAGCAAACATTTAGAGCGGCGGGCGTCATAAAACACCCAGCCGCTCTTGCCGCAAGAACGGACTGGATCGGCGATGGTTCCTGCCACGCCGCATCCCTTCGGATAGCGTGGCGCAAAGATCAGTTCGCCGCGTCGCTCGCCGCTTCCGACAGCAGAGTAAAGACATAGTCCGCGAAGGAACGCCAGCACTCCACACGGAACGCGTCGGCCGCGGTGCGCAACAACACGATCTCGGATTTGCCGAGAATGGTGCGCGAGGCAGCACCCACCGGGAAAGCCTCGAGCGACAGGTCTTGCGGACAGCCCGAATTGACCGTCATCGAGGCCGCTGGCCCGGTGACCGAGATTGCGACATTGCGGTGCGAGATGCCGACCGCCGAATGCAGCGCCGTCACCTTGGCGCAGTCGGCGAGCGGATCGTTGCCCGCCTCGTCGATGATCAGCCATTCGTCCGGCCCGAGCCACAGCGCCGTGCGTCCGTCCTTGGTCGCCGAGGTCTTCGGCTTGGCCGGCAGCGTCACGCCGAGCGCCTTGGAAAGTGCTGCGGCCGAAGCCTGCGGCGCGCGCAGCGAGATGCGTTCGGCCGGCGGCAGCATCTCCACTTTTACGCCCGGCGCCGAGACTGTGCGGCCGGCGAGTGCCGGCCGGCGCTCGGCGGAAGGCGCGGCAGCAGCGGCTTTTGTCTTGGCGGCGGCCTTAGCCATTGAGGCGTTCTCCCTTCTCGTCGACGAACACCATGCCGGTGACCTCCACCTCGATCGTGCCGTTCGGCATCGGCACGTAGAGCGTCTGCCCCATGCGGTCGCGACCGCCGGCGACCAGCGCCAGGGCGATCGAGCGGCCGCAATTCTCCGACCAATAGCTGGAGGTGACGTGGCCGATCATCTTCATCGGGATCGGCTGCTTCGGGTCGGCGACGATCTGCGCGCCCTCTTCCAGCACGACCTTCGGATCCTTGGTCTTCAAGCCCACGAGCTGCTTGCGGCCCTTGGCTACAAGGTCCGGCCGGGTCAGGCCGCGGATGCCGACGAAATCGGTCTTCTTCTTGCCGACCGCCCAGTCGAGCCCGGCATCGTTCGGCGTCACCGTGCCGTCGGTGTCCTGGCCGACGATGATGTAGCCCTTCTCGGCGCGCAGCACGTGCATCGCTTCCGTGCCATAAGCAGTCGCGCCATGCTTCTGGCCTTCAGCCCACAGCGCTTCCCAGACCGCCTCGCCGTAATCGGCAGGCACGTTCACTTCAAAACCGCGCTCGCCGGTGAAGGACATGCGGAACAGCCTCGTGGGCACGCCGCAGATCTTGCCCTCGCGCACCGACATATGCGGCATCGCCTCGTCCGACATGTCGATGCCTTCAACCAGCGGCGCGATGATGTCACGCGACTTCGGCCCTTGGACGGCTATGACCGCCCACTGTTCGGTGATCGAGGTCAGCCAGACATTGAGATGCGGGAACTCGGTCTGGAGGTAATCCTCCATGTGGTTCATCACGCGCGGCGCGCCGCCGGTCGTCGTCGTCACATGGAAGCGGTCCGGCGCCAGCCTGCCGACGACGCCGTCATCATAGATGAAGCCGTCCTCGCGCAGCATGATGCCGTAGCGGCAGCGGCCGGTTTCCAGCTTCTCCCACGGGTTGGTGTAGAGCAGTTCCATGAACTTCGCCGCATCCGGCCCGATCACCTCGATCTTGCCGAGTGTCGAGGCGTCGAACAGGCCGCCCACTTTTCGCACCGTCACGCATTCGCGATCGACGGCGGCGTGCATGTCCTCGCCTGCCTTGGGGAAATACCAGGCGCGCTTCCAGTGACCGACATCCTCGAACACAGCACCTTGCGAGGCAGCCCAGCCATGCGTTGCCGTGCGGCGGGTCGGGTCGAACAGCGCGCCCCGCGCATGACCGACGATCGAGCCGAACGTCACCGGCGTATAGGGCGCGCGGAACGTGGTGAGGCCGACCTGCGGGATCGGCTTGCCGAGTTCCTCGGCGGCGATCGCCAGACCATGCATGTTCGACGTCTTGCCCTGGTCGGTCGCCATGCCGTTGGTGGTGAAGCGCTTGACGTGCTCGATCGAGTGCATGCCTTCATGCACCGCTTGGCGGATGTCCTTGGCGGTGACGTCGTTCTGGAAATCGACGAAGGCCTTGACCGTTGTGCCCGGCCCGGCGCCGGGCCCGGCGCCCAGCATGCCGCGCGACCAGCTCTCGCCGGCATCGACCTTCGGCTTGGCGCTCTTCCTGGCGCTGCCGCCGGCGTCCTTCGCCGCCTTGGCGCCGGCCGCATAGGCCTCGTCGACCGTCGCGTCCAGCCCGTCCGTGCCGTTGCAGGCACCGGCCGAGACGCAGTCCTGCGCGTAGGTGCCGGGCACGAAGCGCTTGGTCTCGTCGTTGAAGGCGACCTTGCCGCGCGACTGCGAGAACAGATGCACCGACGGCGTCCAGCCGGCCGACATCAGGATCGCGTCGACCGGGATGGTCCGCTCGCCGCCGCCATTCTTCGGCTGCACCGTCATCGACGACACGCGCAGCTTGCCGCCGGCGCTGACAACGGCGCGGCCGAAATTGATCTCGATGCCGAGCGCCCTCGCCTCGTCGATCACCGCGCCGGCGGGATTGTCGCGCAGGTCGACGATGGCAGCGACATTGACGCCCGCCTTCTTGAGATCGATCGCGGCGGCATAGGCGGAATCGTTGGCCGTATAGACGCCGACATTCCTGCCGACCGCGACGCCATAGTGGTTGAGGTAGGTGCGCGCGGCCGCCGCCAGCATGACGCCCGGACGGTCGTTGTTGGCGAACACCATGTGGCGCTCGATGGCGCCGGTGGCGATGACGACGCGCTTGGCGCGGACCTGCCACAGGCGCTCGCGCGCCAGCTCGCGGCCCGGGCTCTTGAGATGGTCGCTGACCCGCTCGACCAGGCCGACGAAGTTCTGCGCGTAGTACCCAAAAGCAGTCGTGCGCGACAGCACGCGCACATTGTCCATCGCCTTGAGCTTCGCGATCACGCCTTGAGCCCAGGCAAAGCCGTTCTGGCCGTCGATCCTGGCGCCGCTCTCGAAGCGCAGGCTGCCGCCGAATTCGGCCTGCTCGTCGGCGAGGATCACCCGCACGCCCGTTTCGGCGGCGGCAAGGGCAGCTGCAATGCCGGCGGCGCCGCCTCCCAGCACCAGCACCTCGCAATGCGCGTAGCGGGCGGCATAATGGTCCGGATCCGGCTTCTCCGGCGAAACGCCGAGGCCTGCGGCAGCGCGGATCTTCGGCTCGTAGAGATCCTTCCACGCCCACTTCGGCCACATGAAGGTCTTGTAGTAGAAGCCGGCCGAAAACATCGGCGAGGCGATGTCGTTGACCGCGCCGACGTCGAAAGCGAGCGACGGCCAGCGGTTCTGCGAATTGGCCGTCAGCCCGTCATAGAGCTCCTGCACGGTGGCGCGCACATTGGGCGTCTTGCGCGCATCGTCGCGCACGATCTGCACCAACGCGTTGGGCTCTTCCGCGCCGGCCGACAGGAAGCCGCGCGGCCTGTGGTACTTGAACGAGCGCCCGACCAGATGCACGCCGTTGGCAAGCAGCGCCGAGGCCAGCGTATCGCCCTCGATGCCGGAATAGGCCTGGCCGTCGAAGCTGAACGATGCGGTCTTCGCCTGGCTCAGGCGACCGGCGCCGGAGATACGGAATGCGGCGCTCATTTCGCGGCTCCAGGCAGTTTCGCCGGCTTCGGTTCGCCGGCCTTGTAGGTCATGACGAACTTGTCGGTGACGGTGTCGCGGACGGCGTTGAAGAAGCGCGCGCAGCCATGGATGTGCCGCCAGCGCTCATAGATGATGCCCTTCGGATTGGCGCGGATGAAGAAGAATTTCTCGAAATCGTCGTCGCTCTCGCCGGCAATGTTGGCTGAGCGCACGACATGCGCCTCGCCGGCATTGCGGAACTCGAGTTCCGGGCGCTCTTCCTCGCAATAGGGGCAGCGGATGAGAAGCATCTGGGTGATCCTAAAACTTGCCGTGACCGGCGCGCGCGCCGGCCGAGTGAAAGCAAAGCGGCTGAGCCAACATCAGTGCGCCACCGCGGCCGCGGCGGCCTCGTCTATGAGGCGTCCCGTGCGGAAGCGCTCGAGCGTGAACGGCGCGTTGATCGGGTGCGGCTCGTCCTTGGCGATCGTATGCGCGAACACGTTGCCCGAGCCGGGCGTCGCCTTGAAGCCGCCGGTGCCCCAGCCGCAGTTGACGTAGAGGCCCTGGACCGGCGTCTTGGCCAGGATCGGCGAGCGGTCGGGCGTCACGTCGACGATGCCGCCCCAGGAGCGCAGCATCTTCATGCGGGTGAAGATCGGGAACATCTCGCAGATGGCGTCGAGCGTATGCTGCAATATGTGCAGGCCGCCGGTCTGCGAATAGGAGACATACTGGTCGGTGCCGGCGCCGATCACCAGCTCGCCCTTGTCCGACTGCGAGATATAGGCGTGCACGGTGTTCGACATCACCACGCAGGGCACGACCGGCTTGATCGGCTCCGACACCAGCGCCTGCAGCGGATAGCTTTCGAGCGGCATGCGCACGCCGGCCATGTTCATGATAACGGAGGAATGACCGGCCGCGACCACGCCGACCTTCTTGGCGCCGATGAAGCCGCGCGTCGTCTCCACCCCGCTGACCGCGCCATTGGCCGCGCGCTTGATGCCGGTGACCTCGCAGTTCTGGATGATGTGCACGCCGCGCGCCGAGGCGCCGCGCGCATAGCCCCAGGCGACCGCATCGTGGCGCGCCGTGCCGCCGCGCCGCTGCAGCGCGGCACCCATCACCGGATAGCGCGCGTCCTTGGAGATGTTGAGCGGCGGACAGAATTCCTTCGCCTGCTCCGGCGTCAGCCATTCATTGTCGATGCCGTTGAGGCGGTTGGCATGGATGTGGCGCTTGAACACCTGCACGTCGTGGACGTTGTGCGCCAGCATCATCACGCCACGCGCCGAATACATCACGTTGTAGTTGAGCTCCTGGCTCAGCCCATCCCACAACTTCAGCGCATGGTCGTAGATGCCGGCGCTTTCGTCATAGAGGTAGTTGGAGCGGATGATGGTGGTGTTGCGGCCGGTGTTGCCGCCGCCGAGCCAGCCCTTTTCCAGCACCGCGACGTTGGTGATGCCGTGCTCGCTCGCCAGATAATAGGCCGTCGCCAGGCCATGCCCGCCGGCGCCGACGATGATGACGTCGTATTCCTTCTTCGGCTCGGGCGACGTCCACTGCTCTTCCCAGCCCTTGTGACCGCGCATGGCCTCGCGGGCAATGGCGAATACCGAGTATTTCTTCACGTTTCAGGCCTCGCGCCAGTAGCTTTCGCGGATTTGCGGCCGGGCATCCCCGCCTCGGCGCGCGAGGTGTATCACTAGCGAAACCGCGCTGTCATCCTTGCGCTGTTTGCGACGGCACTTGCCGTTTTGCGTCCGTGCCGCGTAATGCCCGCGCTCCGATGGCAAGGCAGCTTTCGGGTGGCTGCATTCATACCGATTTGCGACCAAGCATCCAACCGCCGGCAAGCCAGGCACAAAGGAAGGATGCAAGGACATGTTCACCCTGACAAACAAGGTCGCCATCGTGACGGGCGCCAGCTCCGGTATCGGCCGCGCCACATCCAGGCTGTTCGCCGACCAGGGCGCGAGCCTCGTCGTCGCGGCGCGCCGCCAGGCCGAACTCGACGCGCTCGTCGGCGAGATCGAGGATGCCGGCGGCACAGCGGTTAAGCTTGCCGGCGATGTAAGGGACGAGGCCTACGCGAAGGCGCTCGTCGACCTCGCGGTCGAAAGGTTCGGCGGCCTCGACATCGCCTTCAACAATGCCGGCGCCGTCGGCGTGATGGGACCGGTGACCGACATGGCGCCGGCGATCTGGCAGGAGACGATCGACACCAACCTGACCAGCGCCTACCTCGCCGCGAAGCATCAGATTCCGGCTATGCTGGAGCGCGGCGGCGGTTCGCTGATCTTCACCTCGAGCTTCGTCGGCTACACCGCCGGCATGCCAGGCATGGCGGCCTACGCCGCCGCCAAGGCCGGACTGATCGGCCTGACGCAGGTGCTGGCCGCCGAATACGGTCCGAGGGGTCTGCGCGTCAACGCGCTGCTGCCCGGCGGCACCGACACGCCCGGTGCAACCACGACCACGCCCGAGGCGCGTGCTTTCGTCGAAGGCATTCACGCGCTCAAGCGCATGGCGCAACCAGAAGAGATTGCCCGCTCGGCGCTTTATCTCGCCTCGGATGCTTCGAGTTTCACCACCGGAACCGCGCTGTTTGCCGATGGCGGCGTGTCAATCAACCGGACGTGATCCGTTTGGCGGACGGCAGACATCCTCATCCGCTAAAATCTTGCGACTGCACCCTTGCATTCCGGTCTGTTTTGGCGATTTTCGTTCCCGTCGAAAAACGGACCGGAACGATGCTGCTGATCAGAACCTATGTCGCCCAGAGCGCCATCGAAGGCGTCGGCGTTTTCGCCGCCGAGCCGATCAGGAGAGGCGCCTCGATCTGGCGGCTCGATCCCGATTTCGACCGGTTGGTCCCGATGGAGAAATACGAGACCGCTCCCGCGCATCTCAAGGAACTGCTCGACCGTTACGCCTATCCGAGCCCGGACAAGCCGGGCTTCATGGTCTACGAGGTCGACAATGGCCGCTTCATGAACCATTCCGAGCGGCCGAACACGGATTTCTCGCAATATGGCGGCGCCACCGCCATTCGCGACATTGCCGCCGGCGAGGAAATCACCTGCGATTACGGCGAGTTTTTCGAGGATTTCGCCCGCCTGCATCTGGCGACCGCATAGTGCTCCGGCCGTCACGCCGGGACACGCGGGATTTTGATCGCGGTTTCCTGCAATCAGCGGTGGACAGTGCGGCATGATTCTGCTATCAGCCGCCCACAATTCGCGGTGCAACCCGCCGCGGAGGCATGGCGGCTATGGCTGTATGCCTATCGATATCAAACCCGAAGACAGGATTGCCCGTGCAGGTACTCGTCCGCGACAACAACGTTGATCAGGCGCTTCGCGCGCTGAAGAAGAAAATGCAGCGCGAAGGTATTTTCCGCGAAATGAAGATGCGCGGTCACTACGAGAAGCCGTCCGAGAAGCGTGCCCGCGAGAAGGCCGAGGCCGTGCGCCGCGCCCGCAAGCTGGCCCGCAAGCGCGCCCAGCGCGAAGGCCTGCTGCCGATGACCCCGCGCCCGGCTCCGGCTGGTGCTGCCGGCGCATCGCGCTCGCCGCGCTCATAACGCCTATTTTTCGTCCTTTTCGAAGGATACCGAGGGTGGCGCGATGCGGAATCGCCGCCACCTTTTTGTTTATGCATAGGAGCCGGTTCGGAGAGGGAACGGACTGACGGCGCTGCGGCAGTGAGGACAAAGATGAACGCAATTTCCGTGGAGCGCAAAACCGCTTTTCGCGGCTTCGCCCTGACGGCGGCCCTGCTTTCGGGTCTGACGCTTGCAGCATGCCAGACGACCCCGACGGGTGAGTTCAACTCGATCGACAAGGCGCAAGGGTCGAGCGAGAACATCTCCTCGCTTTCGGCGGTCATCCAGCGCAATCCGCAGGATCCCGAGGGCTATAACGTGCGTGGCTCGGCCTATGGCCGCGGCGGCCAGTACCAGGCTGCGCTCAAGGACTTCAACCAGGCGATCCAGCTCAACCCGAACTTCTACCAGGCCTATTCGAACCGCGCGCTGATCCAGCGCTTCCTCGGCAATCAGGAAGCCGCTTTAGCCGACTACAACCGCTCGATCCAGATCAACGCCAACTACGACGCCGCCTATATCGGCCGCGGCAATCTCTACCGCAAGGCAGGCCGCACCCAGGATGCCTTCAACGACTTCCAGAAGGCGATCCAGCTCGACACCACCGATGCCCGCGCCTACCACAATCGCGGCCTGATCTATCAGAGCCAGGGCCAGCACAAATTCGCCATCGAGGATTTCTCGACCGCCATCTCGCTGGCGCCCGACGCCGCCGAGCCGTACAACGGCCGCGGCCTCTCCTATCTGGCGACAGGCGACGAGGACAACGCCTTCTCCGACTTCAACATGGCCATCAAGCTCGACGGCAAGAACGCCGAGGCCTGGGCCAACCAGGCGCTGATCTACGAAAAGCGCGGCGACAAGGGAAGGGCAGCCAAGTCCTACCGCGAGGCCATCCACCTCGACCCGAACTATCAGCCGGCCAAGGACGGCCTGTCGCGCACCGGTGGCAACGCCAGCTGATCGGAAGCTGGCGCCGAAAATAAGTGTCTTGCACGACTTACGGGTCCGCCTGCGAGCGCAGTGTTGCGCCGCGGAGACGCCGATAGCGATCCGTTAACCGCCCAGTCCAACGCGTTAATCTTTGCCATGTTCGCGCCAAGTTTTCGGCGGAACGCTCCGTGCACCTCGATCGTTTAAGCCGGGGCCAAGATTTTCGCGAAAGGACCTTTCCAATGATCAAAACACTTGCCTGTGCCGCTGCCGCGCTTGCCGCCACGGTCCTCGCTTCTCCGGTCAGCGCCGGCACGCTCCGGCTCGGTACGCTCGATTGCACGATCGACGGCGGCGTCGGCTACGTCATCACGTCGAACAAGGGCGTCTCCTGCACCTTCCGCCCCTCCCATCATGGCCCGGCCGAGATTTATACCGGGATGATCTCCAAACTCGGCGTCGACGTCGGCAAGACGCATCAGGGCCAGCTCGTCTGGGCAGTGCTTGCCGCCACGCGTCATCACGACGCGGGCGACCTCGCCGGCAGCTATTACGGCGTCAACGCCGAGGCGAGCGTCGTGACCGGCGGCGGCGCCAACCTCCTGGTCGGCGGCCTCGACAGCGCCTTCATGCTGGAACCGCTCAGCGTCCAGGCCCAGACGGGCCTCAACCTGGCCGTCGCGGTGGCCTCGCTGGACCTCGTCCACTCCTATAAGTGAGCCCTCGGCTTTTCAAATTCATTGCGCCGCACTCGGCCCGGAACATCTGTTCCGGGCCGAGTGCTTTGGAAAGCCGGATCCCTTCGGCGCAAATGGTGGCTTGCCTCGAAATCCGCGAAAAAGCCTCTTGAGCTCAACTGCGCTTGAGGTTCTACAAGCCCTGCCGAACTGGATCTTGCCCCTCGTTCGCAACGCGGATGAGGTGCGCAAAACAAGCAGGAGATCGGCGTGACGGCAGCGAGCGGCAACAAGGTGGCCAGCAACAGGGTGGCCAGCAAGAGGGTGGATTGGCGGGCGCTGTGGGCGAGCGGCGATCTGGCGCGGTTCTGCTTCATCAATCTCGGCATCCTGCTTTACGCCACCAACGAGACGATGGTGGCGACGGTGATGCCGGCGATGGTCGGCGAACTCGACGGCGTGCAGCTCGTCGGCTGGTCGCTGGCGATCTACGAGCTTGGCGCCATCACCGCCGGCGCCGCGGCCGGACGGCTCGTCAGCTATGTCAGCCTGCGCAGCAACATGGCGGTCGCCGCCACCCTCTACGCGGCCGGCGCGCTGTTGAGCGCCGTCGCGCCCTCGATGACCCAGTTCCTCGCCGGGCGGCTGATCGAAGGCTTCGGCGGCGGCGCGCTGGTGTCGCTTGCCTTCGTCTCCGTCGAGCGGCTCTTTCCGCGCAGCATCTGGCCCCAGCTTTTCGGCGTGATGTCGGCGATCTGGGGCATCGCCGCCTTCAGCGGCCCGATGATCGGGGCGATCATGGTCGAGCTTCTGTCCTGGCGCTGGGCGGTCGGCATCTTCACGCTGGGCGGCATCGCGGTTGCGCTTGCCAGCCTCACCGTTCTCAACACCGCCGGCGCGTCGCGTCCGCAGGTTTCGGCCGATGCCGCGCCGCCCTTCCCCTATGGCGCGCTCGCCTGCCTTGCCGTCAGCGTGGTGCTGATCGCGACCGCCGGCGTCGACATAGCCCTGCTCCGCTCGTCGCTGCTGCTTTGTCTTGGCCTGATCGGCCTGGCGCTGTTCGTCAGGGTCGATGGGCTGAGACCCCGGTCGCGCCTGTTCCCGTCAGATCTGTTTTCATGGCGCGCGCCGCTCGGCACCGGCATGACCATGGTCGCCGCCTTTTCGGTGGCGACCTGTTCCTTTGGCATATACGGGCCGCTGCTTCTGACCACGCTGCACGACATACCTCTGCTCACCAGCGGCTACATCATCGCCGCCGAGTCGATCTCATGGTCGATACTGTCGATCCTCGTCGCCAATGCCCCGCCGGAACGCGAACGCTCGATCATCCTCGTCGGCGCGCTGATGATTGCATGCGGAATTGCCGGCTTCGCCTATACGATCCCTGCCGGCTCGATCCCGCTGATCCTGCTCTGCGCCCTTTTGCAGGGCGGCGGCTTCGGTATCGCCTGGCCGTTCCTGACCCGCATCATCGTGGCGTCGGCGGCGCCGGACGAGCAAACCATCGCCTCGGCCGCGGTGCCGACCATGCAGCGCATCGGCTATGCCGTCGGCGCCGCGCTTGCCGGCATCATCGCCAATGCCAGCGGCTTCTCCGAAGGGCTGAACCGGGAAGCGGCCGCTTCCGTCGCCAGTTGGCTGTACCTGGCCTTCGTGCCGCTCGGCGTGTTCGGCTGCCTGGCGGCGCTGAGGATCTTCTCCACAGCGAACCGGCCGCGACTTGCGGCGGGTTGACTGCGGCGACGGCAACGACCGAAACGCGGGCTTGCCGCTCAGACCACGACAGTTTGCTGCAGCCGCTCGGCAATCAGCGCGGCGAGCCGCGCCGCCATCTCGTCCTTGACCATTTCCGGCCATTCCTCGACACCGGTCCTGGAGACGATGCGCACCTTGTTGCGGTCGCCGCCCATCACGCCGGACGGCCCGATGCCGCTTTCATGCGAGACGTCATTGGCGACGATGAAGTCCGCGCCCTTTTTCTTGAGCTTGGCCTCGGCATTGGCGATCAGATCCTGCGTCTCGGCGGCGAAGCCGACGATGAGGCCCGGCCGCTGCGCGTGATGGCCGATGCCGGCCAGGATGTCCGGGTTCTCGACCATCTCCAGCGAAGGCGGCCCCTCGCCAGCCACCTTCTTGATCTTCTCGCCGGCGGCGTTGGCGGTGCGCCAGTCGGCGACCGCCGCGACGAACACGGCGGCATCCGCCGGCAGCAGGCGCTCGACCGCGTCCTTCATCTGGGCAGCTGTTTCGACATGGGTGGTCGCGACGCCGGCCGGATCGGCGATGGTGACCGGACCGGAAACCAGCCGCACATCGGCGCCGAGCTTCGCCAGCGCGGCCGCTATCGCGTGGCCCTGCTTGCCCGAGGAGCGATTGGCGATGTAGCGCAC
The DNA here is from genome assembly GCF_006440675.2 of Mesorhizobium sp. B2-8-5. NCBI lineage: Bacteria > Pseudomonadati > Pseudomonadota > Alphaproteobacteria > Hyphomicrobiales > Phyllobacteriaceae > Mesorhizobium > Mesorhizobium sp. B2-8-5. Next base: position 1,977,648 of record NZ_CP083951.1, on the reverse strand, counting down.
CGGGTCGATCGGCTCATGCGTCGGCCCGGAGGTGACGATGATCCTGCGGCCGGCAAGCGGCTTCGGCTTCTCGTCGAGCATGGCTTCGATCGCGGCGGCGATCTCCAGCGGTTCGGCCATGCGGCCCTCACCCGCTTCGTGGCTTTCCGCCATCTCGCCCTTGGCGGGACCGACAAAGGCGATGCCGTCCTTCAGCAAAGTCGCCCGGTTGCGGCGCGTGGCAGCATGCGCCCACATTTTCGGGTTCATCGCCGGCGCCATCAGCACCTTCTTGTCGGTGGCAAGAAGCACCGTCGAGGCAAGGTCGTTGGCATGGCCATTGGCGAGCTTCGCCATCAAATCGGCGGTGGCCGGCGCCACCACCAGCAAGTCGGCTTCGCGCGACAGCCTTATATGGCCGACATCGTGCTCGTCCTTGCGGTCGAACAGCTCGGTGAAGACATGATCGGCCGAAAGCGCGCCGACCGAAAGCGTGGTGACGAATTCCTGCGCGGCCGACGTCATCACCACCCGCACCGACGCGCCACGCTCGCGCAGCCGCCGGATGAGGTCGAGCGCCTTGTAGGCGGCGATGCCGCCGCCGATGATGAGCAGGATGCGCTTGCCGGAAAGAGTCATGCTCCCTCCCAAGGATTGACTATGTTAATGCCACAATCAACAAAGTCGGCCACATTCCTTGTCACCACAGCAAAACTCCGACAGAGAGCAACCGAGGCGATCTGCGCGTCAAATTCACGAATAGGATGCCCCAGAACCCGTCTCTTCGAAACAATCTCTGCGTACGCCTCAGCCTCACGATCTCCGAACGCAAGCACAGGGGTCTTGAGCTTCATCGTGAAAAACGCCCCGATCACGCTACCCAGAGCAGCCTTACGCTTCCCATCCGGCATATTTGCCAGGACTACGAGCAGTTCCGCTTTGGTCATCGCCGTGACGTAAGAGCGCCTCCCAAACGAACTTTCCATCCAAGCGGCTACTCCCGCATCTGGCTGCGGCTTGAAAGTTTCCGAAATAACGTTCGTATCCAGCACGAACATGGTCAATCGAATTTTGGCGGCTCGCGCGCGGGGCCACGCTCCGGCAGCTCAATATCGAAGCCGCCATGAGGCTCAACTAGCCGACGAATCGCTGCGTAAAGTGACTCGCCGTGCACATCATAACCCGACCCGTCCGACAAAACGCTCTTGGCGAGAACACTACGCGCTTCCTCCTCCATCGAGACTCCTCTTACTGCAGCTCGCTCACGAAGTTTTTGCTTCACGCTGTCATCGAGATTGCGGATCGTAAGTGTGCCCATATCTCTGCTCCTTACCCTGCAAGGTAGGACATAAAAGAGCTGCTTTCAATGACAGCAATGCTTGCATTGCTGTCATTGAAACGATCACAGCAATTTCCAGGCGATGTAGATCAGCGTCAGCGCGATCACCCATAGCGCCACGCGGCCGGAGCGGGTGTGGCGCGCTTCGGCCTTGCCGATGGCGCGGGCCGTCGCTTCGTCGAAGCGCAGGCCGTTCTCGGCCATCAGGTCGATCTCGCGCGACAGCCGGTCGGTACGGGCGGCAAGGTCCGGCGCCTGCCGTGCCAGCGTCAATAGCGCCTTGGCGCCGTCGCGCGCGTCGGTGAGCATGCCGCGCGGGCCGAGATTGCCCGCGATCCAGTCGCTGACCACAGGCTCGGAAGTCTTCCACATGTTGAAAGCCGGATCGAGCGTGCGGGCGACGCCTTCGACCACCACCATGGTCTTTTGCAAAAGCACCAATTCGGTCCGCGTCGCCATATCGAACAGCTCGGTGACTTCGAACAGCAGCGTCAGCAACTTCGCCATCGAAATGGTCTCGGCCGACTGGCCGTGGATCGGCTCACCGATGGCGCGGATCGCCTGCGCGAAGGCCGAGACATTGTGCTGACGCGGCACATAGCCCGCCTCGAAATGCACCTCCGCGACGCGCTGATAGTCGCGCACGATGAAGCCGTAGAGGATTTCGGCGAGGAAGCGCCGCTCCTTCTTGCCGAGCCGGCCTGCAATGCCGAGATCGACGGCGACGATGGTGCCATTGGCTTCGACGAACAGGTTGCCCGGATGCATATCGGCATGGAAGAAGCCGTCGCGCAACGTGTGCCTGAGGAACGACTGGACCAGATTGGCGGCGATCGCCTTGAGGTTATGACCGGCATTGGCAAGGCCGGCGATGTCGTTCATCTTGGTGCCGTCGATCCACTCCATGGTGAGCACGTCGCGGCCGGTGCGCTCCCAGTCAACCGCGGGCACGCGAAAGCCCGGATCGTCCTTGGTGTTCTCGCCGAGTTCCGAAAGCGCGGCCGCCTCGAGCCTCAGATCCATCTCGACCTTGGTGGTCTGCGCCAGCGTCTGGGTCACCTCGACCGGACGCAGCCGGCGCGACGAGGGGATGTATCTCTCCTGCAGATGGGCCGCGAGGAAATAGCTTTCGAGATCCTGGAAGAAGCGGCGGCGCACACCGGGCCGGATCACCTTCACCGCCACGCGCGACGTCGTTCCGTCACGAGCCACGTCGGCGCCATGCACCTGCGCGATCGAGGCGGCGGCAACGGGATCCCCGAAGCTGGCATAGAGATCGTCGATCCTGCGCCCGAGCGAGGCTTCGATCGCATGGACCGCTTCCGCTTTCGGGAAGGTGTGCATCTTGTCCTGCAAAAGCGCCAGGTCGAGCGCCATGTCGTTGCCGACGACATCGGGCCGCGTCGCCAGGAACTGGCCGAGCTTGACGTAGGAGGGTCCAAGCCGCACCACCGCTCGCGCCAGCCGGTCGCCGCGCTGATAACTCAGCGCCCGGCGGCGGGTAAAAAGCCGCGCCACGCGCCAGCCGAATTTCGGCATGCCGGACAGTTCTTCGCCAGGCAACGCCGCGACGACGCCCTCGCGGACCAGCACCCAGCCGGCCCTGGCGAGCCGAAAGGCGGCGGCGACGCTGCTCATAGCCCTGCCTGTGTCAAAGGGGCCTGCTGCAAGGGGCCGCGCCTCAAAGCTTCCAGCCGGAATGAAGGGCGGCGATGCCGCCCGAATAGTTGCGGAACGTGACGCGGTCGAAGCCGGCGCGGCTAATCATCGCCGCGAAATTCTGCTGGTTGGGGAATTTGCGGATGGATTCGACAAGGTAGGAATAGGGCTCGCCATCGCCGGTGACCGCCTTGCCGATCTTGGGGATCGCGTTGAACGACCAGGCCTCATAGGCCTTGTCGAGCAGCGGCATGTCGACCTCGGAGAACTCCAGGCAGAGCAACCGCCCGCCCCGCTTCAGCACGCGATAGGCTTCACCAAGGGCGGCTTCGATGCGCGGCACGTTGCGAATGCCGAACGCGATCGTATAGGCGTCGAAGGACTCATCGTTGAAAGGCAATTCCTCGGCATTGGCCTCGACAAAGTCGGTGTTTGCCGCAAGGCCCTGCTTCTTGGCGCGGTCGCGGCCGACGGCCAGCATCGAGCCATTGATGTCGAGCACCGTGGCATGGGCCTGTCGCTGACTGGCCTCGACGATGCGGAAGGCGATATCGCCGGTGCCCCCGGCGACGTCGAGCACCTTCCAGCCCACCTTTTTGGGAGGGTTCAGCCAGGCGACCATCGCGTCCTTCCACAACCGATGCAACCCAGCCGACATCAGATCGTTCATCAGATCGTATCGATTGGCCACCTTGTGGAAGACGTCGTTGACGAGGGGCTGCTTCTCGCCTTCCCCGACCCTCCTGAAACCATAGGAGGTTTCCATGCCGCCCGCGGCCGTGGTTCTCTCAACTGACATTATTTTGATCCGTCATAAAACCGGCGGGACCATAGCCGATCGATGGTGCCGACGCTATTGTCCAAGGCGCGGTTTTCGGCCGCGCCTTCAAAACCCGGCAGGGAAAGGTCACGCATGATTTTCCGGCCAGAATCTGCGCGAGAGCAGCATATCGGACGAGATGACCGCATGATCTTGAAGGCCGAACTGCATTGCCACATCGAAGGGGCGGCGCCGCCCGAGCTCGTCGTCAGCCAGGCCCGCAAATATGGCAAGGACCCTTCCCCCTATATCCAGGAAGGCTCCTTCATCTGGCACGATTTCACCTCGTTTCTGGCCGCCTACGATTTCGCTTCCGACCTGTTTCGCACCGAAGAGGATTATGCGCGCCTCGCCGACTATTACCTGACCAGCCTCGCCCGCGACGGCGCCATCTATTCCGAGGTTTTCACCTCGCCGGACCATGCCAAAAAGGCCGGGCTGTCGCCAAAAGCCTATACGGACGCGCTGGGCGAAGGCATGACCCGCGCCAAGGCCAAGACCGGCATCGAGGGCCGCATGATCGTCACCGGCGTGCGCCATGTCGGGGTCGAGGCGATCGAGCAGGCGGCGCGCTTCGCGGCGCGCTGCGGCCATCCGCTGGTGACCGGCTTCGGCGTCGCCGGCGACGAGCGCATCGGCGATGTCGAGGACTATGTGCGCGCCTTCGAGATCGCGCGCGAAGCGGGCCTCGGCATCACCATCCATGCGGGCGAACTGATGGGCTGGGAAAGTGTCAAGGCGGCCCTCGACCACATCCGCCCGTCACGCATCGGCCATGGCGTTCGCGCCATCGAAAACCCGGATCTCGTCCGCCGCATCGCCGCCGAGGGCGTGGTGCTGGAATGCTGCCCTGGCTCCAACATCGCGCTGAAGGTATTCGACAGCTTCGCCGACCATCCCTTTCCGGCGCTGCGCGCCGCCGGCTGCAAGGTGACGCTCAACTCCGACGACCCGCCCTATTTCTGGACCTCGCTGAAGCGCGAATACGATATCGCGGCCGAGCATTTCGCCATGAACGACAAGGCGCTCGCAGAGATCACCAGGACGGCCATCGAAGCGGCCTTCGTGGACAAGAAGACCAAGGTGATGCTGCTAGGCCGGTTGGACGTGAAGGTGCGGTGAGTGAGTAGGGAGTAGTCGGTAGTCAGTAGTTATGGATTTGGCCGAGCGCGCATAGATCGGTTGAAGGCCAGAGCTTTCCCCGAGGCGAGGACTCGCAAATCGGCTCACTATTCACTACTCACTACTGACTACTACCCCGAACCAGTCGGAGCACATCATGCAGGGCGTCACCGTCGTCGACCACCCCCTCGTCCAGCACAAGCTGACCATCATGCGCAAGAAGGAGACCTCGACGGCAGGTTTCCGGCGGCTGCTGCGCGAGATTTCACTTCTGCTCGGCTATGAGGTGACCCGCAATCTCGAACTGACCACGACCATGATCGAGACGCCGATCGAGGAGATGGAGGCGCCGACGCTGGAAGGCAAGAAGCTGGTCTTCGCCTCGGTGCTGCGCGCCGGCAACGGCCTGCTCGAGGGCCTGCTCGACCTGGTGCCGGCGGCACGCGTCGCGCATATCGGCCTCTACCGCGACCATGAGACACTGGAAGCGGTCGAGTATTTCTTCAAGGCGCCGAGCGATCTCGCCGACCGCCTGGTGATCGTCGTCGATCCGATGCTGGCGACCGCCAATTCCGCGATCGCCGCGATCGACAAGCTGAAGGGCCGCGGCGCCACCAACATCCGCTTCCTCTGCCTGCTTGCCGCCCCCGAAGGCATCGAGCGCTTCACCAAGGCGCATCCGGACGTGCCGATCTTCACCGCCTCGATAGACCGGCAGTTGAACGACAAGGGCTACATCATGCCCGGCCTCGGCGACGCCGGCGACCGCATGTACGGCACAAAATGAGCGCATCCGTTTACCACGCGTTTACACAACCGCGCGGTTCCGGCGCACGTTAAAGCGGAAAACACCATGTCGGCGCAAGGATGCGACCTCGATTTAAGGGGCATCCATGCTGCGCAAGCTTCTCATCCTTGGCATCTTTGCCGGAACCTCGGCTTCGATTCCGATCGTCTATCAGGCGAATCCGCATCTGGTGGACGGCTTGTTGAAATCGACCGTCGCCTCGCAGCCGGCTGCGCCGAAGGCAGAGCCGCAGGTCAATCTCGCTTCGGTCCCGGACAAGCCGGCGACGCCAATGCCGCTCGGCCGCCAGGTGCTGGTCAATGCCGACGGGCGCGGTCACTTCACGTCGCAGTTCAAACTCAACGGCCGCCAGATCGACGGCATGATCGACACCGGCGCGACGCTGGTCGCCATCAACACCTCGACCGCCCGCAGGATCGGCATCTCGCTCAACCCGTCCGACTTCAATCGACAGGTGAACACCGCCAACGGGGCGATCAAGGCCGCCGTGGTGACGGTCGAGCGCCTGCAGATCGGCAAGATCTCTGTCGACAACGTCCAGGCGATGGTGCTCGACGACAGGGCGCTGCAGACCAACCTGATCGGCATGAGCTTCCTGCAGCGCCTGCAGAAATACCAGGTCCAGGACGGCTCGCTGCTGCTCGTTCAGTAAGGCCGATCAGCGAGGCAATATCCGCCTGAGCACGGTCTTGTCGGCAGGCGGCTTGGAAGCCCCGATCGCATAGGCGGCACGCACGGCGGCCGCTGCTGCCCCGGCCTGGGCGTCGGTGCGGGCATGCACCAGCGCCAGTGCCTCACCCGCGCGCGCCTCGGCGCCGACCGGCAACAGCCTGGTCAGACCGACGGCACGATCGATCTTGTCGTCGGGACGGGAACGCCCGCCACCGAGCGTGACGACGGCAAGCCCGATATCGCGCGTGGCGATGCCGGTCACGAACCCATCCTGTTCCGCTTTCACGGCCAATTCGACCGGCGCTGTCGGCAGATACTTTTCCGGTTTCTCGATGAAATCGCCGGGACCGCCAAGCACCGCCACCATTCGCGCGAAGACGGCTGCCGCACGGCCTCCGGCAAGCGCCTCGGTGCCGCGCCTGATACCGTCCTGGTGAGACGAGACGAGCCCCGCCGACTGCAGCATCTCGGCCGCCAGCGCCAGCGTAACGTCCTCCAGCCGGCGGTCGCGATATCGGCCGGTGAGGAAATCGACGGCATTTCGCACCTCGACCGCGTTGCCGGCCGCCGAAGCCAGCGGCTCGTTCATGCCCGTCACCAGCGCGGATGCATTCATGCCGGCGCCATTGGCGACCTCGACCAAGCTGTTCGCCAGCGCGACCGCGTCGCGCGACTTTTCCATGAACGCGCCGTTGCCGACCTTGACGTCGAGCACCAGCGACCCCAAGCCCGCGGCAAGCTTCTTCGACAGGATCGAGGCGGTGATCAGCGGGACCGATTCGACGGTTCCCGTCACGTCGCGGATCGTGTAGAGCCTGCGGTCGGCGGGTGCCAAATCGGCGGTCTGGCCGATGATGGCGCAACCAGTCTCGAGCACCGTCTTGCGGAAAAGCGCCACGTCCGGCTGGCTGGCATAGCCAGGGATGGCATCCATCTTGTCCAGCGTACCGCCGGTGTGGCCGAGGCCACGGCCCGAGATCATCGGCACATAGGCGCCGCAGGCGGCGACGATCGGCGCCAGCATCAGCGAGACATTGTCCCCGACGCCGCCGGTCGAATGCTTGTCGGTGACCGGCCCCGGCAGGTCGGACCAGTCGAGCACGTCGCCGGAATCGCGCATGGCGAGCGTCAGCGCCACCGCCTCCTCGCGGTTCATGCCGTTGAGGAACACGGCCATGGCGAAAGCGCCGACCTGGCCCTCGGCGATGGTGCCGGCCGTCAGCCCTGCGACGAAGGCCGCGATCTCGTCGGCCGAGAGTCTGTGGCCGTCGCGCTTGCGGCGGATGATCTCCTGCGGCAGCATCAGTCGGGCAAGCCGTCCTGGAAGACGCGCCGCAGGATCGTCGCCAGCCGCGCGCCGCCGACCGGCGCCATGTCCTTGGTTTCCTGGTGCGAGAGCTCCGCCCCGGTCATGCCGGCCGCCAGGTTGGTGATCACCGAGCATGCAGCGACCTTGAGTCCGAGGAAGCGGGCGAGGATGACCTCCGGCACGGTCGACATGCCGACCGCCGTCGCGCCCATGACGCGCGCCATGCGGATCTCGGCCGGCGTCTCGAAGCAGGGTCCGGAAAACCACATATAGACGCCCTGGTGCAATGCCGTGCCGGTCGCCTTCGCCGCCTTCTCGATCGCGCCGCGCAAGCCGGCATCGTAGGCCTCGGTGAGACCGACGAAGCGGCGGTCGCTCGGCTCGCCGATCAACGGGTTGGAGCCGGAGAAATTGATGTGGTCGGTGATCAGCATCACCGAGCCCGGCCCCATTTCAGGATCGACGGAGCCGGCGGCATTGGTGAGGATCAAATGCGAGATGCCGATGCCGGCAAGCACCTCCAGCGCCGGCCGCATCGCCGCGGCATTGCCATGCTCGTAATAATGCGCGCGCCCGGACAGCATCAGCACCGGCGTGCCGGCGAAATGCCCGGCAACAACCTCGCCGGCATGGCCGGAAACACCGCTGCGCGGGAAGCCCGGCAGTTCGGCATAGGAGATGCGCCTGGCATCCTTGACCTGGTCGACCAGACCGCCAAGGCCCGAGCCCAGCACAAGCGCGGCCGCGGGCGCCAGCCCGTCCAGCTTCTCGACCAGATGATCCAGCGCTTCCTTCATTTCAACCCGCTCTTCATTTCAAGATGTCGCCCCTGAAGCCGTAAGGCAGCATGTCGCCCATGGTCACGGTCTCGGCCACGCCGGCGTTGTCGCACAGATAGAGCTTCGTGTCCGGCCGGCAGAATTCCGCCAGCCGTTGCCGGCAGCCGCCGCAGGGCGAGCATTTGGCCATGCGTTCGGCGATCACCGCGATCTCGACGATCCTGCCGCCGCCGCCCATTATGTAGTGGCCGAGCGCCGTCGTCTCGGCGCACCAGCCTTCCGGATAGGACGCCACCTCGATGTTGGCGCCGGTGAAGACGCGCCCGTCCTCGGTGCGCAACGCCGCACCCACCGGGAATTTCGAATAGGGCGCATAGGCCTTGGCCATCGCCGTCTTCGCCGCCTCGAACAGATCATGCGACATCCGGTTCTTCTCTCCCACGATCTTGTTCAAATGCCGGTCGCCGCTGGACGAAAATCCAGCCTCAGCGTTCCTTGACATAAGGCACGCCGCCGGCGCGCGGCGGGATCGCCTTGCCGATGAAGCCGGCGAGCAGGATGACGGTCAGCACATAGGGCAGCGCCTGCATGAGCTGCGCCGGAACCTTGCCGACAATAGGCAGCGGCGAGCCCTGCAGGCGGATCGATGCCGCGTCGAGAAAGCCGAACAGAAGGCAGGCGAACATGGCGTTGACCGGCTTCCATTTGGCGAAGATCAGCGCGGCAAGCGCGATATAGCCCTTGCCCGCGGTCATGTCTTTCACGAAACCGCCATTCTGCACCATGGAAAGATAGGCGCCCGCGACGCCGGTAAGCACGCCGGTGCAGATCAGCGCCCGATAGCGCAGCCACGCGACCGAGATGCCGGCGGTGTCGACGGCGGCCGGATTTTCGCCGACGGCGCGCATCCTCAGCCCGAAGCGGGTGCGAAACAGCACCCACCAGGTGAACGGCACCATGGCGAAGGCGAAGTAGACCAGGATCGAGTGGCCGGAGATCAGCTCGGCATAGATCGGGCCGATGATCGGCACGTCCTTGATCGCGTCGGCGCCGGGCCAGGTGATCGCTGCGAAGCGTTCGCCCGGCTGCAGTGCCGGCGTGCGCCCGCCCTGCTGGAACCAGGCCTGGCCGAGGATGATGGTCGATCCGGCGGCGATGAAGTTGATGGCCACGCCGGACACGATCTGGTTGCCGCGATGCGTGATCGAGGCGAAGCCGTGCACCAGGGCGAATGCAACCGAGATCAGCACCGCCATGCCGAGGCCGATCAGCGCCGAATGGAAGACGGCGGCAGCCGAAGCGCCGGCAAAGGCGCCGACCAGCATCTTGCCTTCGAGCCCGATGTCGAAGATGCCGGCCCGTTCCGAATAGAGGCCCGCCAGGCAGGCGAGCAGCAGCGGCACCGAAAGGCGGATGGTCGAATCCAGCACCTGGACGATGGCGTTGAAAATGTCCATCTCAGGCCCCCTTCCCGTTCACTGCCTGCATGCCGACCGATTTCGGACTGACCGAGGCGAACAGCGCCTGGATGTAGGGCCTGAACATGTGTTCCAGCGCGCCGGCGAAGAGAATCACCAAACCCTGGATGATGACGATCATGTCGCGGCTGATCGCCGGCATCTCGAAGGCAAGCTCGGCGCCGCCCTGGTAGAGCATGCCGAACAGGATCGCCGCCAAGACGATGCCGACCGGATGCAGCCTGCCCATCAGCGCGACCGCGATGCCGACATAGCCGGCGCCGGACACGAAATCGATTGCGACATTGTGCTGGTCGCCCATCACAGGGTTGAGCGCCATCATGCCGGCCAGCGCGCCCGAGATCATCATCGCGGTGATGATGATGCGGGTTTCCGAAATGCCGGCGTAGCGCGCCGCCTTCGGGCTGTGGCCATAGGTGCGCATCTCGTAGCCAAGCCTCGTGCGCCAGATCAAAAGCCAGACCAGGAAAGCCATGACCAGCGCCAGCAGGAAGCAGATGTTGAGAGGCGCGGAACGGATCTTGGCGCCGAACAATTCGATGATCCAGTTGAGCTTCGGCAGTTCGGCGCCGGCGAGGAAATTGCGCGTCTGCGGCGCCTGCGAGCCGGCCGGCTTCAGCGCGCCGACCAGCAGGTAGACCATCACCGAGGCGGCGATGAAGTTGAACATGATGGTGGTGATGACGATGTGCGAGCCGCGCTTGGCTTGCAGATAGGCCGGGATCAGCCCCCACAGCGCGCCGAACGCCGCCGCGGCCACGATCGCGATCGGGAAGATCACCCACCAGGGCAGTACGCTGTCGAGGCTCAGGCAAACAAGCGCGATGCCGAGGCCGCCTATATAGGCCTGCCCCTCGGTGCCGATGTTGAACAGGCTGCAATGCGCCGCCACCGCCACGGAAAGGCCGGTGAAGATGAAGGTCGTGGCGTAAAACAAAGTGAAGGCGATGCCCGTGCCCTTGCCGAAGGCGCCCTCGACCAGGATGGCCGCGGCGCGGAACGGGTTTTCGCCGACCAGCATGACGACGAAGCCGGCGACGATGAAGGCGACCGACAGGTTGATCAACGGAATCAATCCATAATCGGCCCAGGCCGGCAATTTGGCGTAAGGCGTGCTCATTCGGCGGCCTCCTGGTGCTCGACGCCGGCCATCAACAGGCCAAGCTCGCCTTCGGTCGCGTCCGGGCCGCGCTCGCCGACGACACGGCCAGCAAACATCACCACGATGCGGTCGGACAGCGAGCGGATCTCGTCGAGCTCGACCGAGACCACCAGCACCGCCTTGCCCTGGTCGCGCATGGCGATCAGCCGCTTGTGGATGAATTCGATGGCGCCGACATCGACGCCGCGCGTCGGCTGGCCGACGATCAGCACGCCGGGATCCTGCTCCATCTCCCGGGCCAGCACGATCTTCTGCTGGTTGCCGCCGGAGAAGTTCGCCGTCTTCAGCCGCGGATTGCCTGGACGGATGTCGTACTTTTCGATCTTGTCCTTGGCATCGGCCATGATGGCATCGATGTCGAGGAACGGCCCCTTCAAATAGCGCTCGTCGTCGTGATAGCCGAGGATCGAGTTCTCGTTTTCCTCGAAGGCGAGCACCAGTCCGACATGGTGACGGTCTTCCGGCACATGGGCGAGACCGCGGTCGCGTAGTTCGCCGGGATCGGCCTTGCCGGTGAGGTCGATCGGCTTGCCGTCGAGCATCACCTCGCCGGAGACCGCATGCCGGATGCCGGAGATCGCCTCGAGCAGCTCGGACTGGCCGTTGCCGGCAACGCCGGCGATGCCGACGATCTCGCCGCCGCGCACGTCGAAGGAGACATTGTCGACCATGGTGACGCCGCGCGAATCCTTGACCGTCAGGTTCTTGACCGAGAGTTTTACCGCGCCGGCTTCCGACTGGCCCTTCTCGACCCTGAGCAACACCCGCCGGCCGACCATCAGTTCGGCCAATTCGCCGACCGTGGTTTCCTTCGTCACCCGGGTCGCCACCATCGTGCCTTGGCGCATCACCGACACCGTGTCGGTGATCGCCATGATCTCGCGCAGCTTGTGCGTGATGAGCACGATGGTTTTGCCCTGCTCCTTCAATTGCTTGAGGATGCGGAAAAGGTGATCGGCCTCGGCCGGCGTCAACACGCCCGTCGGCTCGTCGAGGATCAGGATCTCGGCGCCGCGATAGAGCGCCTTGAGGATTTCGACGCGCTGCTGCAGGCCGACCGGCAGCTCTTCGATGACGGCGTCGGGATCGACCTCGAGGCCGTATTCGCGCTCCAGCCGGTCAAGCTCCGAGCGCGCCTTGGCGATGCTGCTCTTCAACAGCGCATCGTTTTCGGCGCCGAGGATGATGTTCTCCAGCACCGTGAAATTGTCGACCAGCATGAAATGCTGGTGCACCATGCCGATGCCGAGCGCGATTGCGTCGTTGGAGGTGCTGATCGACACCGGCTTGCCGCCGACGCGGATCTCGCCGCTATCGGCCTGGTAGAAGCCGTAAAGGATCGACATCAGCGTCGACTTGCCGGCGCCGTTCTCGCCGACAATGCCGTGGATCGTGCCGCGCGCGACTTCCAGGTTGATGTCGCGGTTGGCGCGCACCGCGCCAAAGCTCTTGTTGATGCCTATGAGCTCGATTGCGGCTTGCGCCATGCAGCCTGTTCCCACTGTTATTTTTTTATCGCTTGGTCAAAATGCCTAGCATGATGCCCCGCTTATGCCAATCGGCCGTTCACTCTCGACAAATCCCCGCGTCCTTGTCAATTTCGAACCTGAGCAGGTTCCGCAAAAGTGTCCCACGGTTTTGCGATCTGAACCTGCGAAAACCAACAGAGCTAAGCAGATATTCGTGGGGCATCCCACGAATATCTGCTTAGCCGGAGACTTCACATTCGCAAGGATCGGTTTTGCATGGCCGTGCCTGACGATCGGCTGACGACGTTGGAAATCCGCGCCGCCGAGCAGGAGAAGACCATCGAGGAGCTGTCCGGCCAGATCGCCGAACAGTGGAAGGTGATCGAGCGTATGGAGCGCAAGCTCGCAGCCCTGACCGACCGCTTCCTGGAATTGGAGGAGCAGTCCGCCTCCGATGTGCCGGTGACCAAGCCGCCGCATTGGTGAGGAGCCATGGGGAAAGACGGCCATGTCCAGTGAAAGCGACCGCGTCGCTCGAGCCGGCGATTATGTCTTTGGCTTGATGAACGACAGGGAACGCGCCCGCGCCGAACGCGACCTCGAGATCGATCCCGCCTTTCGCGACATGGTGCTGCGGCTGGCCGAACGCCTGCGCGCCTTCGATCCCACGGGACCTGAAGCGCGCGGCGATCGCTGGGAACTGGTCACGCAACGCCTTGCCGAACTGCCGCAAATGCAGACGCGGCTGGCTGGCGTTGGCGTCCCGGAGACGGAACCGCCGCCGCCGATGATCCACCGGCTCGAGCGCAAGCCCTACGGTGTCGGCCTGCATTCGCTTGGCGGCAGGCTGGGCTTCGTCATCGCGCTTGCCCTGGTGGCGGCCTTTGCGCTCGGCTATCTCGCCGGCACGCTATAAAGCAATTCCAGGAAAGTGCGGGCGGTTGCGCTCGGCGCCTTCGTCGTAGCCTTCCGTCCGGAATTGCGTCAAAGCAGAGACTTCGACATCAGAAGCATCGGCGCGCCGTCCTGCTCGAAGGTCTCGACCGCCGTCCATCCAAGCGCCTCGTAGAAGCCGCGCGCCTGCCAGGTATAAAGGTAGAGCGTGCCGATACCGGCAGACGCCGCATGAGCCTCGACGGTTCTGACCAGCGCCGTGCCGACGCCGCCGCCTCGATAGGCTTCCTCGACGATCAGTCCGGCCAGCCATGGCGTCAGATCGTGCGGCGAACTGATCTCGTCGCGGACGAGCAGGCAGCTCCCGATCGGCCGGCCGCGGTCGCGGGCGACAAAGGCCGCCTCGAGGCCGTCGCCGGCGATCAGCCCGCGCAGCCCGGCCATGTCCTCGTCGAGTGTCCGATCCGTACCCTCAAAGAAAGCCTCGAGCCGAAGCCGCGCCATTGGCTCGACGTCGCCTTCGGCCATGGCTTCGATTGCCAATCGCATCGTGCCGTCTCCAAAACAAAACCGCCGGGCATTGGCCCGGCGGTTCGAACCCCAGAGCAATTCCACGAAAAGTGCGTAGCGGTTTTCCGTCCGGAATTGCGTGAAAACAAAAGCTAGAGCGGTTCAATCACTGAACCGCTCCGGCTCAGCTGCCGATCAATAGGGGCAGGCGTTGTCGGCGGTGTAGTCGTGCACCTGGACCTTGCCAGCGATGATGTCGGCCTTGGCCTTTTCGACGGCCGCTTTCATCTCATCGGTCACCAGCGCCTTGTTGTTGTCGTCCATGGCGTAGTCGACGCCACCTTCCTTGAGGCCGAGATTCTCCAGACCACCCTTGAAGGTGCCGTTCTTGCCGTCCATGAAGGTGTTGTAGACGGCAACGTCGACGCGCTTCATCATCGAGGTCAGCACCTTGCCGGGCTGCAGGCCATTCTGGTTGGAATCGACGCCGATGCCGAGCTTGCCGGCATCCGCGGCCGCCTGCAGCACGCCGACGCCGGTGCCGCCGGCAGCGGCATAAACCACGTCGGCGCCCTGGTCGATCTGCGTCTTGGCGATCTCGCCGCCCTTGGCCGGGTCGTTCCAGGCGGCCGGCGTATCGCCGGTCATGTTCTGGATGACATCGGTCGCGCCGGCCGACTTGGCGCCGCCGACATAGCCGCATTCGAACTTGCGGATCAGCGGGATGTCCATGCCGCCGATGAAGCCCACCTTCTTCGACTTCGACGCCATCGCCGCCAGGATGCCGACGAGGTAGGAGCCTTCGTTCTCCTTGAACACCAGCGAGCGGACATTGGGAAGGTCGACGGCATCGTCGATGATGGCGAAATTCAGGTCGGGATAATCTTTCGCGACCGCTTTCAGCGCGTCCTCCCAGGCAAAGCCCGCCATGACGATCGGATTGCGGCCGTCCTCGGCGAAGCGGCGCAGCGCCTGTTCGCGCTGCGAGGCGTTGGAGACTTCGAATTCGACATAGGCGACGCCGGTTTCCTTCTTGAACTTCTCGGCGCCGTTATAGGCAGCCTCGTTGAAGGATTTGTCGAACTTGCCGCCCAGATCATAGAGGATGGCCGGCTGCACGTCCGCGGCGAAAGCCGGAAGAACCATTGCGGTTGCGGCCAGAAGGCCGAGAACGATACGTTTCATGTGATCCACACCCTGTCGGTTATTTTTCCGTTTTTGCACCGCCTGCTCGCCCGGTTCTCCGGCGGGCTGGCGAGGCCAGGCAGGAAGTGTTTGACCCTCCCGCTCGCGGTCAATCTGGCACGGCGCGAAACAAAATTCACGTGGAATTTTGACCTGTTGGAAAAAGCGGTTACCGGCGATCCGGCACGTCTTTTAAAAGCAATTCCACGAAAAAGTGTGTTGCGGCTTGGATGCGGAATCGCGTCAGAACAAAAATCTTCAAGGGCTTGGAGCGAATTCCGCGCCGCGGCGCTTGCGCCGGTAGCCGATGGCGTAGAGCAGGAAGGCAAGTACCGCGAACACCGCGAAACCGGGTTGCGCGAGCACCCAGGCGACCGCGCCGTCCCAGACCAGAGGGTTTGCCTTGGCGCGCACGAAAGTCTCGAAAGCCGCGCGGGTATCGGGCGAGACCGCGAGCCAGCTTGCGTTGAGCGGCGTCATCACCAGCGACGACGCTGCGACCGAGCGTGTCGTGTCGATCACCACCATGATGACGGAAATCGACAGCGCAACCATGGCTGCCAGCCGAAAGATGAAACGCAACATCGATGCTCTCCCCGGGAAAGCTCCCGTCTACCCCGCAATCGACATAGAGCGTGCGTGGTTCCCGCGCAATCGCGGCCCGTGAAATTAGCGAGCCCGCGCCGGCACGCGCCGGTTCACCCGCCAGACGGCGAAAATACCGCCGGCGATCGCGCCGACGATCAGGCCTCCCAGGCCGACAAAAGCCGCGAAAAATCCGCAGGCGCCCTCGAAGCAGCTCATATGCGTCAGGTCCGCGATCAGCGAGCCGGCGAAGAACCCGGCGCAGGCGCCGATCGCGCCGCCAAGGATGATGCCGAGCAGCGCGGCAAGGATCGAGACGAAGACCGGCGGCCGCTCGGTCTCCGGATTGGCGTAGATCGTGTCCGCGCCGGCCCCGTTGCGCAGGAGATAGATGCACAGCAGGCCGATGGCGATCTCAGCCACTGTGAAGCCCAACGCTTCGGCCGAGAAGGCGAAGCTGTAAAACACATAGGCCTGGCGCACGAGGAGCCAGATGATGATGGCGATTTGCCAGATCGTGTAATGGCGCGGGAAGCGGGCCGACCGGTTGAAGGCAAGGCCAAGCAGGTACAATCCCCACAGGATGGTGACGACGCCGCCGGTCAAGCCGCCATAGACCAGGAAGAACACGCTGTCGGGCAGGCTAAAGTCGCCGATCAGCCGCCAGGAGGAGACCAGCCCGTAGGCCGACAGCCCCATGACGATGGCGAGCCACGCCACCGGAATGAAGGACAGGCCGCCGTCCGGCCGCCCTGCGGGTTGCTGGTCGATCGATGCCATGTCGGAACGACGCCCCTCGCCCAAGCAATTCCAGGAAGGCCGCCCGCCGGCTTCGTCGGGATTGCAAAACCGAACCGGCAATTCCAGGAAAGCCCCCAACCGTTCACCGGGATTGCATGATTAACGGCAGTCGACAGCCGGGCGCAGGCGAAGTCAAGCGTTGCCGGAGGGGGCGATCGGCCTGTACACATCATTCGAACGCATCGCCCTTCCCCGCCTTTGCGCCATACACGGCAAAAGCCGCGGCAACGCCAATATGGCTTGGCATTCGCTTTCGGATCGACTAGATGAGCCCCGCGCCTGTTTGCCTAGACGGCTAGCGGTGCCGGGAAGGTTGCCCGCCGGTTGAAGGCACCAGATGTCCGTTGAGGACTTCCCACGGGAGCATCTCCCCAACCCGCGCGGCGAAACCGGCCGACGCGAGATGCTAAGACGGAGAGGTGGCCGAGTGGTTGAAGGCGCACGCCTGGAAAGTGTGTTTACGGGAAACCGTAACGCGGGTTCGAATCCCGCTCTCTCCGCCATAATTTTCCTAATAAACTTAACGATTTCAATAACTTAGATAATTTCTGAGAACACTCACACCGGAGCGTGTGCTTCCTTCAGGGAAAATCGAGCAAGGTCTGCAGGATTCGACGCTCAGCGTCGACGTGATCAGCGTCCTGTCTGGGGCCGCGGAACGGAACCTACGCTTTTCGGGAGATTGGATTAGAGAGCAGACATTGCACCCAGCGTGGTGACGATCGTTTGATCCAAACAGACGCGCCATAAAGCAAAGTCTTCGCGCGTGGCAAACATCGCGGACGGCAGTATCATGACCACTTTTTCCAGGCGTTCTGCTGGTCCGACCGCGATGCGCCGAGGGCCCGAAGTACCGACTCGACAGTCTGTTGTGTCAATTCGGGCCTGGTGCCACGATCAAGGATGCCCCGCGTCACCTGCAGCCATATGCCCATCACGATATCTACCGCCAGCTCTGCGTCCCGTATGCTCACACGATCCTGGACTATCGCCTGGGCGATATCAGCCTTGAGGTTCGTCCGAATGCCCCGCGCATACTCGGCGCGCGATTGAGAACTCTGAACGACCAGACGTGCCCAGTTCGGGTCCGAGATCGCCTTTTCCAAGAACTTCGTGAAAGCGAAGCATAAACGTTTGACTGGATCGTCCAGTGCGAGGCGCGCGTCCCTCAGCACCGCGTCGAAGCTCTCCCCGAGTTTCTCCCCAACGGCCGCAGCCAGTTCGTCGATGCTTTGGAAGTGGTAGTAGAACGTACCCTTCGCGACGCCGGCTGCCTCCACGACGGCATCGATTGTAATCGACTCGCGGGGCCGTTCGGCCATGAGCATCGTCCCGACGTCCAAGATCAGGGTACGCGTTCTTTCTCGCTTCTCCCGTCCGATTTCCGCCCTGCGCGCCAAATCAATCTTTGCCATCCATTCTGCCTTTTCTTTTTCGTTCGGTCCCAGCATATCAAAGGAGCGGACCGGCAGTTGCCGTTCGAATGCATTTCCCGTGACGTACCGGGAACTCGGCCTGTGGCGCTTTGCACAATAGGCCGCATCCTCGCTCCGATCCTGCGGCTAACTCGCCTCTCCACTCGCCATGCCTTTTTTGCATGGCACGATTGCGCGCCTCTCATATTGACTATATAGTCGATTTGACTTAATCGTTCAAGTCGAAATGCCACTCGGTTCGACCTGTGGCTTGGCCTTTAGTTCCCTGCAACCCCGATCTTTCGAGCGGAGGCTTCCATGCGCCTGTCGTCGCGTTACTTCCTTTTGACTGGTATCGCCGGCCTTTGTCTTGCCGGCTGTTCACAAAAGGAGGCCGAGGCGCCGGCAGCGCCACGAACGGCCCGGGTGGTGGTGGTAACGCCCCACAAGTTCATGCTGGTAACGCAAGGCGCCGGCCGTATCCAATCGCGCTATGTCAGCCAGGTTGGCTTCGAGGTCGGTGGCCGGCTCATCTCACGCGACGTCGACGCCGGCGCAACAGTCAAGAAGGGCCAGAAGCTCGCGGCACTGAGCGCGGTGGATTACCAGAACAAGGTGACCGCCACTGCGGCAGACCTCGACGCGGCCAAGGCCGCTCTCGCTCAGGCTGCCGCGCAGGAAGAGAGATTTCGGCTCCTGCTCGGCAAGGGCTTCGCTACGCATTCGCAGTATGATGAAGCGCTGAAGTCACTGCGGAGCGCGCAAGCGCAGGTTCAGGCGACTGAGGCCAATCTGCGTATCGCGCAGAACCAGCTCGCCTATACGGAGCTCCAAGCGCCCGACGATGGCATCGTGACCGCGACCGGGGCGGATCCCGGCCAAGTGGTGGCCGCCGGACAGATGGTGATTGAAATCTCGCGCAATGACGAGCGCGAAGCCGTCTTTGCCGTCGCGAGCGAGGACATCGTCAGGGCCAGCCTTGGCATGCCGGTGAACGTTGCGCTTCAGGCCCACCCCGAAATCGCGGTGACCGGCACGGTCCGCGAGATTTCGCCCGAGGCTGACAGCGCCACCGGCACCTATCAGGTGAAGGTTGCTATACCTGCTCCGCTGCCGCAAATGCGGCTGGGAGCAATCGTCGTCGGTCGGGTCGAAAGCGACCAGGGTCACATGGTTGCGACACTTCCCCCGAGCGCGCTGCTGCAGTCGGGAAGCCAGCCGCAGGTTTGGGTGGTTGGCAAAGACGACAAGGTGGAGCGGCGCAAGGTCCAACTGCTGGAGTTCGATGCAAATTCCGTCACCGTGAGCCAAGGACTGGCCGCGGGCGACAAGGTGGTGGTCGCTGGCGTGAACTCGCTCGCCGACGGCGAATTGGTCAAGCCCAGCGCGGAGGTCGAGTGATGGCCAGCTTCAACCTTTCCGAATGGGCCGTCCACAACCGTTCGATCGTCGTCTTCCTGATGCTCGTCTGCGTTGCGGCCGGCATTACCTCTTATGAGCGCCTCGGTCGTCAGGAAGACCCGGACTTCACCGTGCAGACCATGGTGGTCCAGGCAAACTGGCCGGGAGCAACCGCCCCCGACACGCTGCAGCAGGTGACGGACCGCATCGAAAAGAAGCTCGAGGAAACCCCGAACCTCGATTACCTCAAGAGCTACACCAAGCCAGGCCAGGCGACGATTTTCGTCTACCTTAAGGAGTCGACCAAGAAACGCGACCTCGACGGCATCTGGTATCAGGTCCGCAAGAAAGTGAACGACATAAGGCAGACGCTGCCGCAAGGCGTGGTCGGCCCCTTCTTCAACGACGAGTTTGGCGATGTCTTCGGCACAATCTACGGCATAACCTATGACGGTTTCAGCCCGCGCCAGGCACGCGACTTCGCCGAGACCGCACGGGCCGAATTCCTGCGTGCTCCCGATGTGGGCAAGGTCGACATCTACGGCGACCAGGATGAGAAGGTCTATCTGAATTTCTCGCCGCAGAAGCTTGCCAATCTGAAGCTCAGTCTCGACGACGTGCTGACGGCTATCGCCCGCCAGAATGCCGTGGTGCCTTCCGGCATCATCAACACGCCCAGCGAGAACGTGCTGGTCGACATGACCGGCTCGCTGTTGGCACCTGGCGACATAGCCAAGCTCAATTTCTCGGTGGAAGGGCGTTTCTACAAGCTTTCCGACATCGCCGAGGTGCAGCGCGGCTATAGCGATCCGCCCAGCAAGATGTTTCGCGTCAACGGCAAGCCGGCCATCGGGATTGGCATCAACATGCGCGACGGCGGCAACAACCTCGACTTCGGCAAGGGACTTCATGCGGTGGCGGAGCGGCTGAAACAGCGCTTCCCGGTCGGCATCGAACTCAATCTGGTATCGGACCAGCCTGAGGTCGTGCGTGAGGCGATCGGCGAATTCACCAAGGCGCTTCTCGAAGCGGTCGCAATCGTGCTCGTCGTGAGCTTCCTCAGCCTCGGTCTGCGCGCCGGCCTGGTGGTCGCGCTGTCCATCCCGCTTGTCCTTGCCATCGTCTTCGCATTCATGGAAGCGTCGGGCATCAGCCTGCAGCGCATTTCGCTTGGTGCGCTCATCATCGCGCTCGGCCTTCTGGTCGATGACGCTATGATCACGATCGAGATGATGATCTCCAAGATCGAAGAAGGCATGCCGAAGATCAAGGCAGCGACCTTTGCCTACACGTCCACCGCCTTCCCGATGCTGACCGGAACACTGATCACGCTGCTCGGCTTCCTGCCGATCGGGTTCGCGGACAACAATACCGGGCAATACACCTTCTCGCTGTTTGCCGTCATAGGCGTGGCGCTCATCGCTTCATGGTTTGTGGCGGTCATCTTCGCGCCAGTGCTCGGGCTGACCCTCTTGCCCGCACACATGAAAGCGCACGGGACGGCGGAGCCAGGGCCACTCATGCGGCTATTCCGGCGTCTGCTGGCGTTCACCATGCGGCACCGTTTTCTCACCATCGCCGCGTCCCTCATTGCTTTTGGCGCCTCACTTTACGGCATGGGCTTCGTCCAGCAACAGTTCTTCCCGGCCTCCAACCGGCCTGAGCTGCTGGTGACGATGACGCTGCCCAAGAATGCCTCGATCACCGTTACGGAGACGCAAACGGAACGGTTGGAGAAGGCACTTGCTGGCGACGCCGATATCGAGCGCTTCTCCTCTTATGTCGGTGGCGGCGCCATCCGGTTCTACCTGCCTCTGGATGTGCAGCTCGACAACGACTTCATGGCCGAGACAGTGGTCGTCGCCAAGGATCTTCGGGCGCGCGATCGTGTGCAGGCCAAACTGCAGGCGCTGTTCGCCGATAATTTTCCGGACGTGACCGTGCGCATTTCGCGCCTGGAACTGGGCCCGCCGGTCGGCTGGCCAGTGCAGTACCGGGTGAGCGCGCCTACTCCCGAGGATGCCAGGAAGTATGGCGAGCAGGTTGCCGATATCCTGCGGGCTTCCGCGCTCGTCCAGACCATCAACTTCGACTGGGGCGAGAAGAACAAGACGCTGCGCATCGTCGTCGACCAGGACCGCGTCCGGCAGGCGGGGCTCAGCTCCGAACAGCTCTCCCAGGCGCTCAACCGGGTGCTCAACGGCTCGACGGTCACGCAACTGCGCGATTCCATCTACCTGGTCGACGTGGTCGCACGCGCCCAGAACGACGAGCGTTCCACTATCGAGGCGCTGCGCCACCTTCAGATCACCACGCCGACCGGCGCATCCGTTCCGTTGCGCGAGCTCGCCGATTTCAAATACGAACTCGATGAAGGGTATGTCTGGAGGCGCCAACGCCTGCCCACGATCACAGTGCAGGCACAGCCGCGGCCGGGGCTGCAGCCGGCCTTCGTTCACCAGCACGTTGCCGCTGCGCTGGACACGCTTTCCAAGTCGATGCCGGCGGAAACATCGATCGAGACCGGCGGCACGGTGGAAAAGACCGCGCTCAGCAACGCCGCCCTGCTGGCCCAGTTCCCGCTGATGATCAACCTGATGCTTACAGTTTTGATGGTCCAGCTCGGGAGCTTCCGACAGGTGGCCATGGTCATCAGCGTGGCGCCTCTCGGGCTCATCGGAGTTGCCATCGCGCTGCTGACGACCAGCACGCCGATGGGCTTCATCGCCACGCTCGGCATCATTGCGCTCGCCGGCATGATCATCCGCAACTCAGTAATCCTGGTGCACCAGATCGAGCATGAGCGGGCCCAGGGGGTCGAACCATGGAAGGCGGTGATCGACGCGACCGTCCACCGGTTCCGGCCGATCATGCTCACCGCGGCCGCAGCAATCCTCGGCATGATCCCGATCATGCATGACGTCTTCTGGGGGCCGATGGCCTACGCCATCGTCGGCGGACTCGCCGTCGCAACCATGCTGACGCTGGTTTTCCTGCCGGCTCTTTATGTGGCGGTGAACCGGATCCGGGAAAGCGACGAGCCATCGGCAGCACCTGAGCCAAGCGTCGGTGCAATCCCGATCCTGGCCCTGTCGGACTGAGAAAGGAGACAGCCATGCTGGAAACACGCCCCACTCTCCTTGACCGCTTTCTGGCGACCGACGCCGCCATGTGCGCAGAACCCGACGGGACCACGCGCCAATATGTCGAGAAGATGTTGTCCGCGGCGCTGCAGGAGGCGCAGTCGGTCGCGCGTTCCTACGACACCAAGGCTCAGATCGTGGGCGTGGGCTACATCCTCGCCCTCAACCTGATCCTGCGATTTGGTGATCTGCTGCCGTCGCACGCTCCACTCGGACCGCTGTTCTACGTGGCGGTCTGGGGGATCGTCATCATGCCCATCGTGCAGTTCGGACAAGTGCTCTATCCGAGCCGAAAGCGAGCGGACAAGGAACTCAACCGCAAAATAGCCGGTGCCTGCGCTATCCCGCCCGTCTACCATGTGGACCCCAAATTTTTCGCCGATGTGCGCGAACTGGTTCACTTGGCCCTGCAATCCGATTGGACCTCGGTGGTATCGGCTGAATTGCTGAAAACCTCACGCGTGAGAGAGATCAAACAGGCGCGCTTCCATCGTGCCCTGCTGATGACCGTCGTCTCCTTCGCCGTCCTTGGAGGCGAACAGCTTTTCCGTAGCTTCGCCTTAGCTTGAAAAGAAACCGAGTCAGGAGCTTGAAAGCTATGCTGAGGATCACCCTGCTTGGCCTGTGCGCAATTCAGCTTACAGGCTGCATCGCTGCCTATCCACGCGATGGCGTGCCGACGGAACGCATGGCTGCGGCCCAAGTGAGTGGCTATCCCAGCGACATACGCGTCTGGGGCGATTCCGACGAAAGTTTTCCGCCCGATCGTCTCATCGCATTCCGCGACGAGAGAATTCAGGCGGCAAAGGCCGATCCGTCGATCAAGCTGCGGGAACTCGACGCGCTTACGATTTCAGGCGGTGGCAGCAGCGGCGCCTTCGGCGCCGGAATTCTCGCCGGCTGGACCAAGGCTGGGACCAGGCCAAGGTTCGACATCGTCACCGGAATCAGCACCGGATCGTTGATCGCGCCCTTCGCATTCCTTGGCCCGACCTATGACGATCGCTTGAAGCATGCCTTCACTACAATCAAGGACGCCAACATCTATACCGAGCACAGCTTCCTCGGCGTGCTGTCGAGTGCATCGTTCACCAGCAACGCCCCCCTTGCCAAAATGCTGGACGAAGAAGTCACCGAGGAAATGCTCGATCAGATCGCCCGAGAAACCGGCAAGGGACGGCGCCTCTTCATCGGAACGACCAACCTTGATGCGGATCGGCCGGTGATTTGGGATATGGGCGCGATCGCGGCGAGCCATCGGCCGGACCGGCTGAAGCTCTTCAAGCAGGTTATCCTGGCCTCCACCGCCATTCCCGGCATTTTCCCTCCGGTCGAGCTGAAAGTGACCGCTGGGGGCAAGTCTTACCACGAAATGCACGTTGATGGCGGCACCACCAATCAGGTGTTTCTCATGCCTGCTGGCTTGAGCCTGCGCGAGCTCGATCACGCGTTCCATGCACGGGTCAAGGCTCGCATCTATATCATCCGCAACGGCAGGACGACGCCGGAACCTTCTGTGGTGAAGGCCACGCTGCCAGATATCGCGGAAAAGGCAGTCTCCTCCCTTATCAAGACGCAAGGGATCGGCGATCTCTACCGGCTCTACGCCATCTCCAAGCGCGACGGCATCGCCTACAACTTCATAGACGTTCCGGTAGACTTCACCGACGAGCCAAAAACTCCGTTCGAGAACAAATACATGCGGGCGCTGTTCGAGAAAGGCTACAAAATGGGCCGCAAAGGCGTGCCTTGGAAAAACATGCCGCCCGGATTTTCGAGATGAGCTGGTCGAGCCGTTGACCCGTCGGTCGGTCCGGAAAGTCGGCCTGAATCTCTACCACGAGCTATTTCTTCGTCCTCTATCTGTCCAAGTGGCGGACGCTCCACAAGCATAATGCATCCGGAGGATCCCCAACCGACAGTGGAAGTCGTGCGAGGGCCGACGGCAGCTTGTGGGGACCGGCATGCGGGGCGTTGAATGGTGGACACGAGGCGCAAAGCTGACCTTCCCTACGCAGATGCCTCCCAGAACCATCGCCCCGTCCGTGCAACAAACTACGTAACAAAGCAAACAAAAAGCTCAATATTTTCAACGGTATAGGTCTTAAATCGAAAGACGCTCTCTCCGCCACGGAGGCAATCTGGCCATTGTTGGCAGGACAAATCCGACGCGCCCGAATATTCCAAGTCTGTTCATTCCGTCGGTAACGGCATCAGGTCGGGCCGCAGGACAAATTCCTCCAACCCGTCGTCGAGTAATGGCGGTTCCTCCTCAGCCTCCTGCTTCGGCTCGACCATCAGAAGACCAACGACGATCAGCGCCAGGGAGACCCAGGTGAGCGCCGGTATGGCTTCACCCAACAACAGCATGCTCCAGCCTATGCCGGCTGTGGTGACCGCGTAGGCGTTCTGGCTTGCGAATACGGCGCCTGTGCTGGAGATCAGCGCGATGAAAAGCAGCATTGCCAGATTGCCGGCAACCGCCATTAGAACGACGATCACGCCAAGCTTTCCGGTCAATAGATCAAACGGGATAAAGTCCCGATAGAAGGCCGCCAGCGGCATCAGCATCAAAACCGAAGCAACAAGGGTGATGCCGAACAGAGCGACGTTATCGATAGCAGCAGGCTTGCGCTCCGAGAGGTAGATATCCTCGGTCGCGTAAGTGATCGGGATGACGAGTGCAATGGCAAGCCACAACCAGCTGGTAGCCATTTCCGCCGGCTCTCCATAGAGGAGTATGATGAAGATGCCGACGAGACCCAATCCAAGTCCCAAAAACCGCTTCAGGTTAGGCGCTTCCGTCCGCATCAAGGCAGCGAACAGGAATACGGCGAATCCCTCCAGGACGATGACAATGGAGACGATGAAGGCGGGAAGCTTGCTTGCCAACCAATAGACCAGCACCTGATTGATCACCGAGCTGATGAACGCAAGGATGAGGATGAACTTCCAATCCGAGCGCGTAAGATCAGCCAGGCGCGGCATTGTCCCGCGCTTGATGCTTATCCCGACGCAGAATACTGCCCCAATGACGTCAATAAGGATCGCCAGCCCTATCGGATGAGCTTCAACGAGTGAAGCCATCTTCGAGAGTGGCACGACAAGGCCCCACAGTCCTCCGCAGGCCAACAGCAGCAATGCGCCACGGAATGTGCGGATATTCTGCCGCATCTTGCGTTCGCGCTCATAGACCTTCTGGGCCATCGTAGCGAAAACCGTGGCGAGCTTGCCTAGGCCATCCGGGCGGCCTGCCACATCGCGGATGCCGAGCTTTGAAGGGTTGAACCTCCCGCTTTCCAAGGTCGCGGCCGCCTTCGTCAGCTTGGCCACCTGCCGCAAGTATTCTTTCTCGATGTCGCGCAGTCTCTTCTTCTCGATGCAGGTGGAAACCCGTGCCTTGAGAAGCGCGAGTTCAAAATCCTTGGGCAGGAAATCCTCGGCGCCCAATTCGATCGCCTTGACGACGCTGCTCATCTCATCGTCGAGCGCGGAAATCACGATGATCGGCACATCCCGCGTTCTGGACGACGCCTTGAGACTCTTCAGCACCTCGAAGCCGTCCATCACCGGCATCATGATATCGAGAAGGATGAGGTCGAAATTATCGGTGGCGAGCAAATCGAGCGCCGCCCGGCCGCCCTCCACCGCCTCGGCTTCGTGTCCGAGAGCCTCGACCGATTTCTTGAGCTTGATCCTTGTGGTCCGGGAGTCGTCAACAATGAGGATCCTACCAGGGCTGCTCACGCTATTCTCCCAGCTTGAAGATTTTTCGGAGCTCCGTGACGGCGGCGTCGAAGGCGCGCTGCGCGTTGTCGATTTCCGCCAAATCCGCCGGCTCCCCACTTGCGCACCGCGCCTCCACCTGGGCGCAGATTTGGCTGAGTTCGGCCGCCCCCATATCCCGCGCGTTGGATTTCAGGGAATGGGCAGCCCGCCGAGTGACTGCCAGGTCGGAAGCCCGAGCCGACGACCACATGTCCAGCATGATGGATGGCCCCTCTTCGAGAAAGGACTCCACGAGCTCTACAAGGTCAGCCTCTTCGCCACCGACAAGCTCGCGCAGCTTGTCCAGTGCCCCTTTGTCGATCGCCACGACATCCCCGATGTGCGTTTCTTCCGACTATAACCAGTGACCGCGAGTTTCTTCCGGTACTGGTGAAGTAAGACCGAAATCGAACCCCCTGATTGGATTTGTGAGAGTTCCATCGCGCTCAAAGGCAGACTATCGCAGACATGCTAAATTAGCGATAGCACATAGTTCTCGATCAATACCGCCACGGCGTCGGTGGCGATTGCGCCAAGGTGCACCCTTCTTATTTAGACCCTTGGTACGCCAGGTTCCTCGAAATCTCGCGCTGCGACGGCAGGCCTGTGCCCGCCTGCCAGCACCGCCTTGTTCAGCGAAGCGATAAGGTCTTCGACGCGCAGCGGCTTGCTGAGATAGTCATCCATCCCTGCATCCAGATACCTCTCGCGATCTCCGGCCATCGCGTTGGCGGTCAGGGCAATGATGAACGGCTGACGCGCATATTGGGGGCCGGGCGCGCGGATCAATCTTGTCGCTTCGAGACCGTCCATATCAGGCATTTCGATATCCATCAGGATAACGTCATGGCTGCCCTGGGTATAAGCGGCGACCGCCGACTGCCCGTCGACCGCCAGTTGCGGCTTGTAACCCAGACGCTCGAGCACCTTGGAGCCAAGCTTCCGGTTGGTGGCATTGTCATCGACCAGGAGGATGTGAAGCGGAAACTTCTGCGCCATCGTACTATCGAGAGCCGTCCCCTTCGGCTGATCTGATCGGATGGAGCGTGTCGGAGTTCCGACGAAGATCGACAGCAACGTATTGAGCAATGGCGATGGCTTGATCGGCTTGGAGAGCGTGGCCGCGAACTTAATGCCTTCCATCTCCTTCTTCTTGTCTTCAGGCATGGGCACCATTGAACTGAGCAGCACCAACGGAACGCTGCCGTTGCCTTCGAGCGCGCGTATTTGCCTGGCCAGTTCGATCCCATCCATGCCGGGCATGTTCATGTCGAGAACGATGACATCGAAGACCTCGCCTCCCGCAAGCCTTCGAAGCGCGTCGGCGGGATGTTCGATTGCTGATGCAGCCATGTTCCAGGACTGCGCCTGCAGCGACGTGATGCGCCGGTTTGTTGCGTTGTCGTCGACGAACAGCAGCCGTTTACCGGCCAACTCGTCCTTTGACGGCGCTGCCTGAGCCGTTTTTCGACTCGAGGCAACCGGAGCGCGGATGGTAAAGGAGAATGTCGTGCCTTTTCCTACGGCGCTCTCCACCCAAACCTCACCGCCCATCAATTCCACCAGGCGCCTGCTGATCGCCAGACCGAGGCCGGTTCCGCCATAGCGTCTGGTCGTGGAGGCATCGACCTGGCTAAATGACCTGAACAGGCGATCCATCCGGTCCTTGGCTATGCCAATGCCGGTGTCGCGCACCGCGAACTGGAGCGTACAAATTTTCCGCTCGCCTTCGCCCTGTGGACTTGTGTCCGCGGCTGCGGACGGCACCTCCATCACGGAAAGCACGACCTCTCCTCGCTCGGTGAATTTGACGGCGTTGTTGAGCAGATTGATCAGAACCTGGCGTAGACGGTTGCCGTCGGCGACAATCGTTTCCGGCGTGCCGGGCTCGACCACGTAGCCGAGATCCAGTCCCTTCTCTGCCGTCCTCGGCGCGATCAGGTCTATCGCGCTTTCGAGACATTCGCGCAGTTCGAACTGCCGAGGATCAAGGTCGAGCTTACCCGCCTCGACCTTTGAGAAGTCGAGTATGTCGTTGATGATGGTCAGCAGCGCTTCCGCACTATTGTTTATCGTCTCGCCGATTTCCCGCTGCTCATCGTCAAGTTTGGTGGCCAGCATCAGGTTGGCCATGCCGATAACGCCGTTCATCGGCGTGCGGATTTCATGGCTCATGGTGGCGAGGAACGTGCTTTTGGCTTCGTTGGCAGCCTCCGCCGCTTCCTTGGCCTCCGTCAAGGCCAGCGAAAGCTCCTTGAGCTCGGTGAACAGTTGTGCGTTGTGAAGCGCCGCACCCGCATTGGCGGCGATGGTTGAAAGCAGCCGCAGCGAATTTTCGCTGAACATGCCCTCCCGTGTCGTGCTCTGCACGCTGATCACGCCGACATTGCCCTGCGCCGTCTTGATTGGAACGCCAAGGTAAGACAGCGCATCCTTGCCAACTGGAGTTGCTCCGATTTCCGCGCCGCGTTCCGCGACATCCTGATTGATGAGCAACGGCTCGCCGGTTTCTATGATCTTGCTTGTAAGGCCTTCCCCGAGCCGGAGCGTAGTGAAGGCCTCGCCGAACTGATACGGGAAATGGATGAGCTTGGTCTTTGGATCGAGCAGCGCGACATAGACGATGTCGGCGCTGAAAATCTCCTGCATCTGATCGCCTATCAGTTGGATCGTATTGCCGAGTTCAGCTTCACCTATGAGGGCTTGGCTAACCTTGCTGATCGCGCCCAGTTCAGCGGCGCGATGCTCGGTTTCCTTGAGAAGCCTCTGTGTCTCGTCGAACAAGCGGGCATTGGCGATCGCGACTCCCATACTGGAGGCTATCGTCTGCAACAGGCGCACGTGGTTTTCGTCGAAGGCATCTGACTCGTAGCTTTGCACACTGACCACTCCGAGCGTTCTCTCGCCTGAATTGATAGGCACGCCAATGTATGAAGAGGTCCTGTCGTCTTCGTCTGGAAAATAGGCACCGCGCCTTTTTCCTTCCTCCATGGAGTTGAAAACCAACGGCTTTCCAGTGGAGATAATTTCCGATGTAAGTCCTATCCCCAAAGGGAACGGCTCGATGGTCTTGTAGCCCCTGTAGTAAGCGTAAGGAACTCGAACTAAACCGGATTGACTATCATGCAACAGAATCTCGCTGACCTCTGTGCCGAACGCCTCCCTCACTTTATCGCCCACCAGTCGGATGACGGTGTCAACATTCAGCGACTTCGTCATCGCTTCGCCGACGCTGTTGAGAATGGCCAATTCCTTTGCGCGGTCTTGCGCCATTTTCAGGAGCCGCTGCGTCTCGTCAAAGAGATACGCGTTGGCAATGGCAATGCCCATGCTGGACGACAGCCCTTGCAGCAGGCGCACGTGATCTTCGTTAAAGACATTCTTTTGGTAGCTCTGCACGCTGACCACACCGAGCGTTCTGTCTCCGGCAATGATCGGCACGCCCAGGTATGATTCGGTTCTATCCTCCTCCTTCGGCATCAGGGCACCCAGAGCAATGTGCTCGTCAATATTTCCCAGCAGCAGCGGCTTGCCTGACAATATGACCTTCGAAGTCAGGCCTTCACCTATAACAAACGGTTCAGGATCCTGGTAATCGCCATAGAAGGCGTAGGGGATCCTGATTAGATCCGACATCTCATCGCGCAACAGGATTTCGGTTACTTCAGTGCCGAATATCTCGCGAACCTTGTCGCCGACAATACGGGTCACTGTCTTCACATTCAGCGTTTTCGCCATCGCTTCGCCGACGCTATTGAGAATGGCGAGTTCCTTTGCGCGGTCCTCTGATATTTTCAGCAGCCGCTGGGTTTCGTCGAAAAGGCGTGCGTTAGCAATCGCCACGCCCATGCTGGAGGATAATCCCTGTAACAGGCGCATATGATCTTCGTTGAAGGCGTTTTTTCTGTAGCTCTGCACGCTAACCACGCCCAGCGTCCTATTCCCGGCAATAATAGGCACACCGAGATAGGTTTCAGTCTCGTCCTCTTCCTTGGGCATCAGGGCGCCCAACCCGATGGCTTCGTCGGCGGTCCCCAGCAATAGTGGCTTACCCGACAATATAACTCTCGAGGTAAGTCCTTCGCCCATCGCAAAAGGTTCAGGATACTGGTAATTGCCGTCGAATGCATAGGAGACGTTGATCAAATTGGACGTCTCGTCGTGCAGCAGGATTTCCGTCAAATCCGCGCCGAACATCTCGCGAACCTTGTCGCCAACAATACGGGTCACTGTTTCGACATTCAGCGTCTTGGCGGTCGCTTCGCCGACGCTGTTGAGGATGGCCAATTCCTTGGTGCGTTCCTCGGTGAATTGAATCAATCGCTTGTTTTCAACGGAAAGACGGTCAAGCTCGATCGTCGCGACTGCGTTGATATGTTCCAGTTCGGCAATACGCCGGTCGGCGGATGCCAGGCGACCGGCAAGGTCGCTTTCGACTGAGCCCTGCATATTGGCTTCTCCCAAAGGGACCTTCCGCCAGGTTCAGCGGAATGCTTTCCCACCCGCATATTAGCAAGTAGTGTTACATGCCAGACGACTGATTGACAGTACCGTCGAGGGGTGGCTTTGGGACAAGCTAGACTCTGCGGCCCGGACCCTGACTGCTTCCGGCCAGTGGCAAGATTGCTCCAGCGGCCGAGATGCGGCGCAGAGCTGCCGTTCCGAGGCTAGCCCTCCAACCCAATCCCGGAAGCACTTAAATCTCGGAGCCACTTAGGAGTGCTGGCAGGCGGGTGGATTCGGTCGGCCCCTAATCGAGAGACGCTCTCTCCGCCATTTAACTTGATTGATTTCTATATTTTTTCGGAGCAAGCCGAGCCTTCATGCTCGACCAGGTGATATCTGAAACGATCGCGCACGAATTCGTTGAAGAACTGTCCTTTTGAGAAAGCCGCCTTGAAAGCCGTGTAGACCTCGGGTCCTACGTCCTCATAGTCATAGCGCTTGCCGGTCGGGACGAACCATACCGAAAGGACCCGCTTCGACGGATCGTAGTGGATATTCCGGATCGCGGTGGAAGGCACGTGCAGGCTCCTGCTTCCAACTCTTAATTCGTCGTGCGCCGCGCGGTTCCGCCGCGCCGGCTTGCACAGGGGCTCCGACTGCCTATCTGAGCCGCATGACTTCATTGAAAAGCCGAGCCGACGACGACGATTTCCAGGGCGATCTCTTCGGTGCGCCCGCAAGCCTGTCGCCCGCGCCCGAAGGCTTCTCCTACCAGCCAGGCCTGATTACCCGCGACGAAGAACACGAGCTGGTCCGTCGTATC
Source organism: Mesorhizobium sp. B2-8-5 (assembly GCF_006440675.2). Classification (NCBI taxonomy): domain Bacteria; kingdom Pseudomonadati; phylum Pseudomonadota; class Alphaproteobacteria; order Hyphomicrobiales; family Phyllobacteriaceae; genus Mesorhizobium; species Mesorhizobium sp. B2-8-5. The sequence continues at coordinate 1,946,081 of NZ_CP083951.1, read as the reverse complement.
CAGGGCCTGCCTTTCAAGCCGTTCGATTTTCACGGCCATCTTGCCAACAGGCAGGTCGTCGGCTTCGGCCTGCGCTACGACTATGAGCGCCGCCAGGTGCTCGAAGCGCCGCCGATTCCGGACTTCCTGCTGCCGCTTCGCGCCAAGGTTGCCGCCTTCGCGGCGGTCCCGGCCACCGAATTCGCGCAGGTGCTGATCAACGAGTATCGCCCGGGTGCCGGCATAGGCTGGCACCGGGACAAGCCGCATTTCGAACTGGTCGCCGGCGTTTCGCTGCTCGCGCCCTGCAGCTTCCGGCTGCGCCGCAAGAACGGCGCGGCATGGGATCGTGAAACGATCGAGGTTGAGCCCAGGTCTGTCTATCTCATTGCCGGCCCGTCGCGAAACGAATGGGAGCACAGCATCCCGCCTGTTGAGCAACACCGCTATTCCGTCACCTTCCGGACAATGCGCGCTTCGTAAGTTGCCGCGCCGGCGAATGTCCGGAACCATCGTCCGGCCCCGGGGTTGTGTCGTCAGGTTTCCCGATGGAAAGGAAAGACGATGCGCATGTTGACGATAGTCCTGACCCTGTCGGCAATGGCATTGGCGCTGCCCGCTTCCGCTCAACGCGCCGATCCGCAGCCGCCGCAAGTCCTGCCTCCGGCCCAGCAGCCCGCCCCCGACCAGGCCCAGCCTGGCGAGGACAATGCCGGCCAGAACGTCACCAACATTGTCGTGGTCGCATTCGAGGATTTGCCTTCGGAAGTGAAAGCTCAGGCCGAGGCCATCGTCGCTAGGACGACGGCCAAGGAACTGGCCAAGCTGCAGAGCTCGGTCGACGCCTCGCCCGAGGCGACGTCGGTTCTGCATGCCAACGGACTGAATTCCTCGCAAGTCGTCGCCGCCAACATCGACGGTGACGGCACGCTGACCCTGATCATCCAGACGACGGCATGACCCGGCTGGACGGCGGCTGACGGGCCGCGATCCGCCTTCGATACTCACTCTTGCGAGGTCGTCATGACCGAAGCCGCGGTCCGTAACTTCACGCTCAATTTCGGGCCGCAGCACCCGTCGGCGCATGGCGTGCTCAGGCTGGTGTTGGAACTGGACGGCGAAATCGTCGACCGTGCCGATCCGCATATCGGTCTGCTCCACCGCGGCACCGAAAAGCTGATCGAATACAAGAACTATCTGCAGGCTCTGCCTTATTTCGATCGGCTCGACTATGTCGCGCCGATGAACCAGGAGCATGCCTTCTGCCTTGCCGCCGAAAAGCTGCTCGAACTGTCCGTCCCCCGGCGCGGCCAACTGATCCGCGTGCTGTTTTGCGAGATCGGGCGGCTCTTGTCGCATCTTCTCAACGTCACCACGCAGGCCATGGATATCGGCGCGCTGACGCCGCCGCTATGGGGTTTCGCCGAACGCGAGAAGCTGATGGTGTTCTATGAACGCGCCTCCGGCGCCCGTATGCACGCGAACTATTTCCGCGTCGGCGGCGTCCACCAGGATCTGCCGGGGCAGCTCTTGGATGACATCTGGGATTTCTGCGATCCGTTCCTGCAGGCCTGCGACAATCTCGAGGGCCTGCTCACCGACAACCGCATCTTCAAGCAGCGCAATGTCGATGTCGGCGCGATCTCGCTCGACGACGCCTGGGGCCTGGGCTTCTCCGGCGTCATGGTGCGCGGCTCGGGCGCCGCCTGGGACCTGCGCAAGGCGCAGCCCTATGAATGCTATTCCGAAATGGATTTCGACATCCCCATCGGTAAGCACGGCGACTGCTACGATCGCTATCTGGTACGCATGGAAGAGATGCGCCAGTCGGTGCGGATCATGCGGCAGTGCCTGGAAAAGCTGCGTTCATCGGATGGCCAAGGTCCTGTCGCCGTGCCGAACCAGAAGATCACGCCGCCGCCGCGCGCCACCATGAAGCGCTCGATGGAAGCGACCATCCATCATTTCAAGCTTTATACCGAAGGCCACCGCGTGCCGCCCGGAGAGGTCTATGCCGCGGTCGAGGCGCCGAAAGGCGAGTTCGGCGTCTATCTGGTTTCGGACGGCAGCAACGTTCCCTATCGCTGTAAGATACGCGCACCGTCCTTCGCCCATCTCCAGGCCATGGATTTCCTGTCGCGCGGGCACATGGTGGCCGATGTCGCGGCGATCATCGGCTCGCTCGACATCGTGTTCGGCGAGATCGATCGCTGAACAAACAAAAGGGAGCGCGGAGAGCCCGCCACGTCTCCGTCGTTCCCATGGAGGTCTTGAACGGTCGCGATCGTGGGCATCGCGGCCAGCGCTAGAGCAATTCCAGAGACAGTGCCCGCGTTTTTCCGTCCGGAATAGCGTCGGACAAAGCGGTGGAGCGGAAAGCCGTTTCCATGAAACGGTGAACCGCTCTAACGCATGAACACCGCTCTCAGCCAGGCGAGAATGCCCGCACCCGGCGAGATCGCCGCCCGCACGCGCGATGCCGCCCAGCGGGCCGGCATGTTGGCGCCGACATGGCAATGGCAGACGACCTCATGCAGCTGCCAGTCGCTCATCTCGAAAAAGCGCTTGGCTTCGCCGTAAGTGTCGTCGCGCAAGCCTTGCGCGCGAAAGATCGGGTCCTCGAAAGCGATGGTGATCGCCGATCCGTCTGTGCGCATTCTTTCACGCACGTCGGGTGCGGCGTATTCGGTGCCTGCCAGCGCCGTGAGGCGGCGGCTCGGACTATCCTCCAGAAGTTGCGCCCAACGTTCAAGGCGCTGGCCGCGATTGGCGATGAGAGCCGGTGCTTCGGCATGAACGTCGGCAACGGCATTGATCTGGTCAAGGGTTTGGTGCTTCACGGCCGTCTCCTGTGTCGGCAGATGGCCCCCGTCCACAACGGGATTTAAGGCGCCGACCGACGCCGGCAAGAGCCGAAACAGCCACGTAGAATCATTTGATCGTCATCTGCCGCCATCGCGCGGCCCGATCGTGTTGGAACCATCCGCAGGCGCGACCGTTCTGCCAGCCTGTGCCGCCGATTACTCCCGACGAAGCGTCCGAGTGCGGCGATCACATCCATCATTTCAGGTCGGGCAGGACATCCCGCTTGTTGGGATCGCAGAAGAGCACCGGCGGAAGGAAACGCGATGGCCATTCTCCCCAATCCGGACCCGGCTCCCACGCCGGTGCCCACGCCGCCCATCCCTGAACCGAAGCCGGTGCGCGAGCCGGATCCGGATCGGCTGCCTGACGAGGAGCCGATCCCCAATCCCGACGAGAACGACACGCCGCCGAAGCATTCCACGCCGAGGCGGCGCCGGCCTTGAATGGCTCATGGGCGGTGCTTCCAGCGCCGCCCATGGCGATCACTCATTCCCCACGCATGGTCGGCAGGTGCTTCTTCTGCGTTCGATCATGCGTTCGCGGTAGACGCCGTAGATGACGTCGGTGTCGTGCAGCGTCACGGGCTCGGCGAAGGGGTAATCACCCGAACCGCGCCGCCGTCCACGCCCCTTCCGCCGCGTTCGACGCCACCGCCGCGGCGACGAACTTCACGCCGCGCGCGCCGTCGACGACATCGGGCACCTGCGCCGCCCGTTCAGTATCGACCGTTCCACCCGAGCGGTGCGCGCGAATAATGTCGGCGGCGTCGCGGTAGAAATTGGCGAAGGCCTCGATATAGCCTTCCGGATGCGCCGCCGGCATGCGCGAGACGCGCCGGGCTTCCGCCGTCGAGCCATGGCCGCCACGCACCAGCGTGCGCGTTTCCTCGCCATAGGGGGAGAAGCGCAACTCCTCCGGCCGCGATCCAGACCATTCGAGCCCGGCCTTCTCGCCATAGATGCGCGCCGACAGGTCGTTGTAGTGGCCGGGCGAGGTCTGGCTGGCGAGGATCGTGCCGCGCGCCCCGCCCGTCCAGCGCAGCAGCACATGCGCGTTGTCGTCGAGCCGCCGTCCCGGCACGGCGGTGAACAGGTCTGCGGAAACCGCCTCGGCCTCGAAACCGGAAATGAAGCTCGCCAGGCTGAAGGCATGCACGCCGATATCGGCGAGCACCGCCGACTGGCCGGCGCGCGCCGGATCGGTGCGCCATTCCGCCTGCTTCTGGCCCTCGGCATCGATCGGCTTGGTCAGCCAGTCCTGGATATAGGCGCCGTGCACCGACACGATGCGGCCGAGCTCGCCCGCCGCCACCATCTCGCGCGCCTGGCGCACCATGGCGTAACCGGTGTTGTTGAGCGTGACGACGAAGCGGCGCTTCCTGGCTTTGGTCAGCGCAACCAGCGCTTCGGCCTCGGCAAGCGTCGTCGACAGCGGCTTGTCGCAGATCACGTCGATGCCGGCTTCGAGGAAGGCGGTGGCGACCGGCGCGTGCAGATGGTTGGGCGTGACGATGACCACCGCCTCGATGCCGTCCGGTCGCGCCGCTTCGGCCTTCGCCATGGCGCGGTAATCGGCATAGCTGCGCTCAGGCGCGATGCCGATCTCCGCCGCGGAGGCCGCGGCATTCTCCGGATCGGAGGACAAAGCGCCCGCGACCAGTGCGATCTGGTCGTCGAGGCGCATGGCCAGCCGGTGCACGGCGCCGATGAAGGCGTTGCGGCCGCCTCCGACCATGCCGACCCGGAGACGTTGACGCGACGTACCGTCGGCGGTTGCATAGACCATGATTGCGATTATTCTCCCAAGTTCGATGTGCCGGTCGTCGCCGATGTTCGTCGTAACCGACCGCCGTTGTTTTCGAATGATATTTCTATTTTTTGTTTTGTAAAACGATTGTGCCGCGTTAGCTTTTGATCCAGGTCCAGCTAGAACATGATCCCGAAAAGTGGGAACCGGTTTTCGGAAAAGATCATGCTTCAACAACGAGCTGGATCAGGACGACGGTTCAACGAAACGTCGTTCTGATCCAGCGGACCGCATCCGGAGGGCAGGGATCGGATGACGCATCCGATGGTTGGGGTCACGATGAGGCATATCCTATGAGCGGCCGCGGCAAGGCGGCCGACGAACAGTCTGCACACAGTCTGGAGACGGCGGCGAGAAAGCGGAGCCGGTCGCTGGCGGCACTTGGCTACACCAAGCCGCAAACCTATGAAGAGCTGCGGGCGGTGCTTTCGTCGGGCACCGTGCATTTTCCGAAGCGGCTTCGCCAGGTCGCGATCTTCCTATGGCAGCATCCGAGCGACGTGGCTCTGGGCACGATCGCGCAAGTGGCGGACCAGGCCGGCGTGCAGCCCTCGACCCTGGTGCGCTTCGCGCAGATCTTCGGCTATTCCGGCTTTTCCGATTTCCAGGTCCTGTTCAAGGACCGCATGAAAGGCTCCTGGCCGGACACGCAAGGCAGCCCGGACAAGGCCGAGGAGCCGAATGCAAACCTGCATTTCCTCAATGGCATGGTCGGTGCCTGCCAGGCCTCGCTCGGCCGCATCGGCAATAATTTCGATATCGCCGCTTTCGAGACGATGGTCGATCATCTGGCGGCGGCGGAGCTGATCTATGTGATCGGCAGCAAGCGCGCCTTCCCGGTCACCACCTATCTGTCGCTGACGCTCTCGCAGCAGGGCGTGCGCAACGTGCTGGTCGACAATGTCGGCTCGACGGCGCTCGACCAGGTCGGCTGCATCACGCCGCGCGACGCGGTGCTGGCCGTCTCCTTCAGCCCTTACAATTCGATCACGCCCGACCTCGTCGCCGTCGCGCATGAGCGCAAGGCGCGCATCGTCGCCATCACCGACAGCACCTTTTCGCCGCTGGTAAAACTCTCCGACACCTGGCTGGAAGTGGTCGAGCAGGATTTCGGCGGCTTCCGTTCGCTCGCCGCCTCGCTCGCGGTCGGCATGGCCTTGGTCCACGGCGTCGTCGCGCAACGGACAGGTTGACAAGGGCAATTCCAGGAAAAGCGTGAGCGGTTTTCCGTCCGGAATTGCGAAAGACAAGGAGATAGAGCGGTTCACCGGTTCCATGAAAACGGCGAACCGCTCTAGCACGATTGACTAAAGAGAACCATCGTTCCATATTTGAAAAAATGGAAACTTTGTTCCGGGAGGAGGAATGGAGGTTCGTCTCGACGGCAAGGTGGTGCTGGTCACCGGCGCGACGCAAGGCATCGGCCGGGCGATCGCCGAGATCGCCGCGCGCTCCGGCGCCGCCGGACTGCTGATCACTGGTCGTGACCAGGAACGTGGCGACGCTGCCGCGGCAGAGCTCTCGGCCATGGGCACCGCTACCGCCTTCGCTTCCGCCGACCTCGGTGATCCGCAAACCCCGGCGCGGCTGGCGCAGGCCTGCATCGAACGCTTCGGCCGCATCGACGGCCTGGTCAATGCCGCCGGGCTGACCGATCGCGCCTCTTTCGTCGACGCCACGCTCGACGATTGGTCATCGCTGTTTGCCGTCAACGCCCGCGCGCCCTTCTTTCTGATGCAGGCGGCGATCGCCGACATGAAGAAACGCGGACAGGGCGGCTCGATCGTCAACATCCTGTCGATCAACGCGCATTGCGGCTCGCCGGAGCTTGCCGTCTATTCCGCCACCAAGGGCGCGCTGGCGACGCTGACCAAGAACGCCGCCAACGCCCACCGCTTCGACCGCATCCGCGTCAACGGCATCAATGTCGGCTGGACCGACACGCCGGCCGAGCGCGTCATGCAAGCCGAGACGCTCGGCCAGGGGCCGGGCTGGCTAGACGTGGCCAATGCGACGCAGCCCTTCGGCCGGCTGTTCGCCGTGACCGACATAGCCAACCTTGCCGTCTTCCTGCTTTCCGATGCTGCCGGCCCGATGACCGGCGCGCTGATCGACCAGGAACAATGGGTGATCGGAGCCAACCGGTGAGCGTGTCGTCGCCCGATAACCTCGGCCCTGCCCTACTCGGCCGCTTGCCGTCGGAGGTCCGCAAGCCGGCTTACAATCGCGCCGCTCTGAAGCCTGGAATCGCCCATATCGGTGTCGGCGCCTTCCACCGCTGCCATCAGGCCGAATACACCGATGACCTGCTGGCGAAGGATTTCGACCGCTGGGGACTGGTCGGCATCAATATCCGATCTCCCCTGCTGGCCGACACGCTGGGGCGCCAGGACGGCCTCTACACGCGGCTGATCCGTCAGAACGACGAGGTCGAAGCGCGCATCATCGGCAGCATAGTTAGCGTCGTCGACAGCCAGGAAAGTGCGGTGCCGGCGCTGGACGTGCTCGCCTCGCCCGACATCGAGATGGTCACCATGACCGTGACCGAGAAAGGCTATTGCCACATTCCGTCGAGTGGCGCGCTCGACGCCGACCATCCCGATATCGTCCACGATCTCGCCAATCCCGAGACGCCGGGCAGCGTGCCAGGCATCCTGGCAAGGGCGCTGGAGCTGCGCATGGCCACGCATGGCCGGCCGGTGACGCTGCTGTCCTGCGACAACATCCCCACCAACGGCATTATCCTCGGCAATGTCGTGCGCGCATTCGCCGAGCGGCGCGGCAGGAGGCTGGCGGACTGGATCGAGGCCAATGTCGCCTTCCCCTCGGCCATGGTCGATCGCATCGCGCCGGCGACGACCGAAGCCGATATCGACACCGTCGAGAAGCGCTTCGGCTACCGCGACGGCGCCGTGGTGGTGGGCGAGCGCTTCCGCCAGTGGGTGATCGAGAACCGCTTCGCCGGCCGCGTCCCGCGTTGGGACCGCGTCGGCGCGACCTTCGTCGACGATGTCACACCGTTCGAGCATCTTAAGATGCGCGTCCTGAACGGCGCCCAGACGACGCTCAGCTATCTCGGCGTTTTGGGCGGCTTCGAGCACACGTTCGAGACCATCGCCGACCCGCTTCTGGCAGGCTTTGTCCGCCGCATGCTGACCGAGGAAACGCTGCCGACGCTGATGCCCGTGCCCGGCATAGCGCCCACTGCCTATGTTGAGCAGAGCCTTTCGCGCCTCGCCAACACCGCGATCCGCCATCGCAACCACCAGATCGCCACCGACGGCTCGCAGAAGATCGTGCAGCGCCTGCTCAACCCGATCCGCGACCGCCTGGCGAAGGGCGAGAGCATTGCGCTCCTCTCGGTGCCGGTCGCCGGCTGGATGGCCTATCTGATCAAGGCGTCCGCGCGTTTCGGCCGCGCCTGGCAGGTTTCCGACCCCTTTGCCGAGAAAATTGCGGCGATCGCTGACACCATCGGTGCGGACAGCAGCGCGCTTGTCGATTCGATCCTTGCCATCGACGCTATCTTCGACCCGTCCTTGGCCGCCAACGCCACATTCCGGGCGCATGTCGTCGCCGGGCTCGACGGCTTGCTTTCAGGCGATCCGATGGGCTTTGTCGGACAAGTCTGCGCTGGGCCAACCGATGCGCGGTTGAAGCAGCCGGCGCGATCTGCATAGTTAGCAACTGGGAGGGAACATGAAGCTTGGACTGCTGACAGCACCGTTTCCGGATACGCCACTCGGCGAAGTTGCCGACTGGGCGCGCTCTGTCGGCTTCGAGGCGCTGGAAATCGCCTGCTGGCCGAAGACGTCCGGCGCCAGCCGCCGCTACGCTGGCACCAGCCATATCGACGTGGACGTCTCGGCCGCGCAGGCCAAGGACATAGCCGCCGAGCTTGCCGGCAAGGGCCTGGCCATCTCGGGCCTCGGCTTCTACCCCAATCCGCTCCATCCCGACCGGGCGCATCGCGAAGCGGTGATCAATCATCTGAAGAAAGTGATCGTGCTGGCGAGCCGCATGGGGGTCCCGCTCGTCAACACCTTCTGCGGCGGCGACGCTTCGAAGACTATCGATGCCAACTGGGAGGATGCGCAGAAGGTCTGGCCGGCGATCATCGCCCATGCCCGCGAGCATGGCGTGAAGCTCGCCTTCGAGAACTGCCCGATGATCTTCAGCTACGACGAATGGCCGGGCGGGCACAACATCGCCTACTCGCCCTATGTCTGGCGCCGCATCCTCGAAGCCTGGGGCGGCGACGTCGGCATGAACTTCGACCCCTCGCATCTCGTCTGGCAGATGATCGACAAGGAGCGCTTCATCCGCGAGTTCGGCAAGAGCATGCTGCATGTGCACGCCAAGGATCTGATGATTGATCATGATGGTTTGTACGAGCGCGGAATCCTTTCGGCTGGCATAGGCTGGCAGGTGCCGCGCATGCCGGGGCTTGGGGACATCGACTGGAACAGGATTTTTTCGGGCCTCTACCGGGCCGGTTATGACGGGCCGGTCATCATCGAGCATGAGGACCGGCGCTTCGAGGGGACGGATGAAAAGGTCAAGCGCGGCTTCCTGCTTGCCCGCGATGTGCTGCGCCCCTTCATCAAATGACGAAAAGCTCGGCTCCGACCGCGTCGGAGCCTTGGAACTGAACTGAAAAGATCAATGTGGAGGAGTACTGAAATGAAAAGACATCTGACCGTGGCCTCGCTCCTTGCCGGCGCCGCCTTGCTTGCCTCGGTGGGCGTTTCGGCCGCCCAAGGCAAGTATACGATCGGCATTTCCAACACCGTGCAGGGCAATGGCTGGCGCGAGGAAATGATCTGCGCGATGAAGGCGCAGGCGCTCGCATCCGGCGAAGTGACGAAGCTCAACATCGCCCACCGCAACACCGACGCCGCCGGCCAACTCGAGGACATCCGCAACCTGATCAGCGCCAAGGTCGACGCCATCGTCGTCAACCCGGCCGATCCGGCTGGCATCAAAGCCGGCCTCGAGGAAGCCACCAAGGCCGGCATCGTCGTCGTCGCCGTCGACCAGGCGGTGACCGAGCCGTCCGCCTACATCATCTCCAACAACCAGGAACAATATGCCTATCTCGGCGCCAAGTGGCTGTTCCAGCAGATGGGCGGCAAGGGCGAGGTGTTCTACATGCGCGGCGCCGCCGGCGCTTCGGCCGACTCAGATCGCGACAAAGGCTTCAAGAAGGCGCTCGCCGAATTCCCCGACGTGAAAGTCGCGCAGGAAGTCTTCACCGGCTGGCAGCAGGACCAGGCCAAGCAGCAGATCCTGTCCTTCCTCGCCACCGGCACCCCGATCAACGGCATCTGGACCTCTGGCATCGACAACGTGATTGTCGACGCGCTGGTCGAACAACAGGCGCCGATGGTGCCTGTGGTCGGTGCCGACAATGCGGGCTTCGTCGGCCAGCTCAGCTCGGTCAAGGGCCTGGTCGGTGCTGCGGTCACCAATCCCGGCTCGATCGGCGGCGCCGGCGTGACGCTCGCCTTGCAGATCCTCGACGGCAAGAAGCCGGCACAGCAGACCGTGCTGGTCGAGCCGCAGCTCTGGGAAAACGCCACCGACGAAGGCAAGGCCAAGCTGAAGAGCGTCGTCGATCCCTCGCTCAGCCCCGAATGGCCGGTCTCGATCTCGATCCCGGACTGGACGACCTACACCAAGGAGCAGATCGTAGCCTGCAAGGGCCCGGGCGAATAAGCGCCTGATCCGGACGCAAGCGCGAGGACGCTGGACCAAGGTCTGGCGTCCTTGCCATTTGATTTGGCACGCATAATTTGAGCCTTCGAGCAATTCCAGGAAAAGTGTGAGCGGTTTTCCGTCCGGAATTGCGTAAAACAAAAGGATAGAGCGGTTCGCCGTTTCCATGAAACGGTGAAACGCTCTGGATCGAGAAAGCTTTGACCACCAACCCCCTCCTCGACGCCACAGGCGTAGCGAAGAACTACGGTGCGGTTGCCGCGCTGCGCAACGCCTCGCTTTCCGTATTGCCGGGCGAGGTGCATGCGTTGATGGGCGCCAACGGCGCCGGCAAGTCGACCCTGGTGAAGATCCTGACCGGCGCGATCAAGGCGGACGCCGGGCGCATCCTGATCCGCGGCCAGCAGCTCGATGTCCGCTCGCCCGCCGACGCCCGCCGCGCCGGACTGCTGCCGGTCTACCAGGAACCGGCGCTGATCCCCGATCTCGATGTCTTGTCCAATCTGCGGCTGACCGGCACGCCGGTCGAGCCGTTCCGCGCCTGGGTGCGCGAGCTCGGCATTCCCGACCTCGATATCCGCGAGACGGCGCGTCATATCCCCTTGGCCATCCTGCGCGTGCTCGACCTGGCGCGCGCGCTTGCCGTCGAACCCGACGTGCTTCTGCTCGACGAGATGACCGCGGCTCTGCCCGCGAACCTTGCCGAGAAGGTGCTGGAAGTCGTGCGGCGCCAGGGCGACGCCGGCCGCTCCGTCATCTTCATCTCGCACCGTTTCGTCGAGATCTCCGCGCTCTGCGACCGCGCCACCGTGCTGCGCGACGGCTCCACGGTCGGTGTCGTCGACATCGAGCCGGGCGTCGAGGAAAGAATAGTCGAGATGATGCTCGGCACCCGCATCGAGAAGACACGCGTCACCGCGCGCGCGCCAAATGATGTGGCGGTTGCCGGCGGCCGCCGCCCGCGATTGTCGGTCCGCAACCTGCAGCTCGGCACCAAGCTCAACGACGTCTCCTTCGATCTCGCCAATGGCGAGGTCGCCGGCGTGTTTGCGCTCGAGGGCCAGGGCCAGGACGAGCTCTTCGCAGCGCTTGCCGGCTCGATCCGTCCGACCGGCGGCACCATCGACGTCGACGGCGCGCCGGTGAAATTCTCGCATCCGAGCGACGCCATCCAGGCCGGCATCGCCTATGTGCCGGGCGACCGCGCCGAGGCCTTGGCCATGCAGCGCTCGGTGCGCGAGAACATCGCGCTGCCCTTCAGCGCGGCGTTGCGCAAATGGGGCCCGATCCGCATGCGCCGCGAGCAGGTGGTGGTTTCCAGCGCCATCGCCAGATTGCAGATCGACACCCGCGCCCAGGGCGAGGTGCAGCGCCTTTCCGGCGGCAACCAGCAGAAGGTGACCATCGCCCGCTGGATCGCAGCCAACGCCCGCACCATCCTTTGCTTCGACCCTACCCGCGGCATCGATGTCGGCACCAAGCAGGAAATCTACAAGCTGCTGCGCGAGCTCGCCGGCCAGGGCAAGTCGGTGCTGTTCTACACATCCGAAATGGAAGAGGTGCAGCGTGTCTGCGACCGCGTCATCGTCATCTTCGGCGGCCGCGTCGTCGACACTTTCCCGGTCGAGCAAGCCGATGAAGCGGCATTGATGCGCGCAGCCTACGGCCTGCCGCGCGGCGCCAAGGCGGATGTCGGCATCCTTGCCGAGGTCAAACCCGGTTCCAGTGCGGAGGCCGCGTCATGAGCCGCTTTCTCCGCAACCAGGGTTGGGTCGCGGGGCTGTTCGCCCTGCTGATCTTTCTCTTCGTCGTCACCAAACTGATCCAGCCGGGCTATGGCAGCGGCGACTTCGGTTCGCTGGCGCGCGCGGTTCTGCCTTACGCCTTTGCCGTCGCGGCCCAGACCGTCGTCGTCATCGCCGGCGGCATCGACCTGTCGGTCGCCGCCATGATGGCGCTGACCAGCGTCACCGCCGCCTCGATGATGAACGGCGCCAGCGAGGAATATGCCTTGTTCGTCGTGCCCTTCGTGCTGGCCATGGGGCTGGTGCTCGGCGCGCTGAACGGCCTCCTCATCGTCGTCACCCGGGTGCCCGACATCGTCGTCACCCTGGCCATGCTGTTCGTGCTCCAGGGCGCGGCGCTGCTTGTGCTGGGCGCCCCCGGCGGCGCCGCCGCCGAATGGCTGAAGGCAAGCGTCATCGGCACCGTGCCGGTCCCCGGCCTGCCGGATTGGGCGGACGCCTGGGTGCCGAAGGCGCTGGTGCTGCTCGTCGTCTGCCTCTGCATCGTGTGGATTCCGCTCAGGCGCTCACGCCTCGGCCTCTCCATCTACGCCATCGGCAGCAACGAGCTCGCCGCCTTCCGCAGCGGCGTGCCGGTGGCGCGCACCAGGATCATCGCCTACGCGCTGTCCGGCCTGTTCGCAGCGCTTGGCGGCCTGTCGCTCACCGTGAGCACCGGCATCGGCGCGCCCATCCCCGGGCCCTATCTGCTGGCCAGCGTCGCCGCGGTGGTGCTGGGCGGCGTCGCGCTCGGCGGCGGCAAGGGCGGCCTGCTCGGGCCGATCATCGCCGTCTTCGTGCTGAGGCTGGTGCGCACCGACCTGACGCTTCTGGCCATCGATCCGAACGTCACCGCGATCATCGAAGGCGCGATCATGGTCGCGGTCGTCATGTTCGGCGCCTTCATCACCATGCGGAGCCGCCCGGCAGGAGCAACGCCATGACCGACATCGCGACCATGCCCCAGCCGGTCTCGTTCGGTCGCCGGATCAAGCGCTTCATGGCGGACCGGCCGCTCATCCCGCTGATCATCCTTTTGATCATCCTCGTGGCGATCCTGCAGGTGCTGCGCCCCGGCATCGTCAACGAGCGCTGGCTCGCCAACACGGCGAAATTCGCCATCCCGCTGGCGATCCTCGCCGGCTGCCAGACCATGACAATGCTCACCGGCGGCATTGACCTTTCCGTCGGCACGGTGGCGACGATGGGCGCCTTCATCATGGCGACGCAGATCGTCAACCAGGATCCGGCCGTGGCGTTCCTGCTGGCCATGCTGCCCGCCGTGCTGATCGGCCTCGTCAACGGCATCGGCGTCGGCGTGTTCCGGGTGCATCCGTTGATCATGACGCTCGGCACCAGCCTGATCGGCACCGGCTTCCTGCAGGTCTACCAGCGCACCGTGATCGCCTCCGGCGCCAAGATTCCGGATTTCCTCAGCTGGCTGGGCACCGGCGTCACCTACGGCTTTCCCAACGCGCTTCTGCTGTTCGTGCCGGTGGCGGTGCTGATCGTCTTCATGCTGAACCGCACCGGCTTCGGCCGCCTGCTCTATGCCGTCGGCGACAATGAGCGCGCCGCGCGTCTGTCGGGCGTGCGCTACTGGCAGGTGATCACCGCGCTCTACGTCCTCTCCAGCCTGCTCGCCGGCATCACCGGCCTGCTCTATATCGGCCTGATCAAGGCGCCCTCGCTGTCGCTCGCCGAACCGCTGGTGCTGCCATCCGTGGCCGCCGCCGTCATCGGCGGCACCTCGATCTTCGGCGGCCGCGGCGGCTACACCGGCACCATCATCGGCGCGCTGATCCTGACCGTGCTGACGACGCTGCTCACCATCCTGCAGATGCCCGAAGGCGGCCGCCGCATCCTGTTCGGCTTCATCGTGCTGTTCGTGACGGCGGCTTATCTGCGGATCGTCGAGGACCGATAGAACCAAGCGACGTGGCCGTGACAGGCACGGCTCACTCCGCCGCCTGTACATGGCGGGCATCGATGATCGCCCTGATCTCCGAGCGGCACGAGCCGCAATTGGTACCGGCGCGCAGCGTCGAGCCGATTGCTTCCAGACTGTCGCAACCGGCGGCGACCGCCGACGCAAGCTGGTTGGCGCCGATATGGAAGCACGCGCACACGACCCGCCCGATGGCAGGCATGGGCACCGGCGAGCGTCCCGACAAAAGCGCATGGCGATCGGTCGCCGACAGTGGCTGGCGCGCTGCGAGCAGCGACACCAGCCAGTCACGTGCCGGCAACTGATCCGGGGCGGCGACCAGCAAGGCTTCCGCCATGGCGCCGCCATCGTCAATGGCCGCCGCGCGATAGGCGAGCCCGCGCCGGTCGGTATATTCCAGAAGCTGGTCTCGCCGTTGGACGCCAAGCAGCTTGCGCGCCAGGAGAATGCCCTGATCCGGCGGCTCCGTTCCGGTCAGCTCGTAGACCCAACCGCCCTCGACCGCCTGTCGGCTCCAATGGACGAAACCTGTCGGCCTGAGATCGCGGCGTGTAATGAGCACGCCGACCCAGCCGGTGTTCTCACGCACGATCCTGACCGGAACATGTTTGAGTTCAGGTTGGCCGGAATGCGGATCGGTAACCGGTGAGGACAGCAGACCGGCCGCGGCCTTCGCCGCGAAATGGCCACTCCAATGCATGGGCATGAAGGCCTGGCCGCGTCGCTGTGCTTCCGACACCCGCACCCGTGCACGGACGAAGCCGAAGCGCGTCGAAAGCTGAGCGAGGTCGCCCTCCTTGAGATGGTGCGCGGCCGCGTCCGCCGGATGGATGTCGACCGCGGGCTCCGGCGCATTCGCCATCAAACGCGGCACGGTCCCGGTGCGCGTCATGGTGTGCCACTGGTCGCGCAGCCGGCCGGTGTTCAGGACCAGCGGATAATCGGCATCGACGGTGAAGGCCGTTGCCTCCTGCCGCACCGGCACGAATCGCGCGCGGCCGTCGGGCGTCGGGAAACGGCCGTCGCCGAACAATCGCATCTGCTGCTCGCCTCGCTCCGATGCGGGCCAGTGACGCGGCGCGAAGGCGGCATAGTCGGTGTCGCTGAGGTCAGCCATGCCGCCGAGGTCGAACAGGCGCTCCCCGCTGTTCTCGAAGGCGGACAGCGCCGCGTGCTCGCGGAAGATGTCGGCCGGCGCCTGGTAGGCGAAGGCATCGCCAAAGCCCATGCGGGCGGCGACATCACAGATGATGCGCCAGTCGGCTCTCGCCTCGCCCGGCGGCGGCAGGAACGGCCGCTGACGCGAGAGGCGCCGCTCCGAATTGGTGACCGTGCCGTCCTTCTCGCTCCAGGCGGCGGCCGGCAGCAGCACGTCGGCATGGCGCGTGGTGTCGGTGCGGGTCACATCCGAGACAACGACGAAATCGCATTTGGACAAGGCGGCGCGCACGCGCGACGCATCCGGCATGCTGACGGCCGGATTGGTGCCCATCACCCACAGCGCCTTGATGCGGCCGTCGGCGACCGCCTGGAACATATCCACCGCCTTCAGGCCGCCGCGCCGCGCGACGCTTGGCGCCTTCCAGAAGCGCGAGACCCGGTCGACGTTGGCCTCATCCGCAAAATCCATATGCGCGGCGAGCTGGTTGGCCAGGCCGCCTACCTCGCGGCCGCCCATGGCGTTCGGCTGACCGGTGACCGAGAACGGCCCCATACCGGGTCGCCCGATGCGGCCGGTGGCAAGATGGCAGTTGATGATGGCGTTGACCTTGTCGGTCCCATGCGCCGACTGATTGACGCCCTGGCTGTAGACTGTGACGGTCCGCTCTGTGGTGGCGAAGAGATCGTAGAAGGCCTGGATATCGGCGACTGCCAGCCCGCAACCTTTCGCGACGCGCGCGATCGACGGCGCGTCGGCGCCGGCGAGCACGGATGCGGCGTCGAAACCAGACGTATGGTCACGGACGAAAGCGGCATCGACCTTCCCGGCTTGCACGAGATGCGCCAGCAGCCCGTTGAACAACAGCACATCCGTGCCCGGATCGAGCGCCAGATGCAGGTCGCACTCGTCGGCCGTGGCAGTGCGGCGCGGATCGATGACGACGATCCTGCTTCCGCGTTCCCTTCGCGCCGCAAGCATGCGCTGATAGAGCACCGGGTGACACCATGCGGTGTTGGAGCCGGTGAGCACGATGAGATCGGCGCGCTCGAAATCCTCATAGACGCCGGGAACGATGTCCTCGCCAAAGGCGCGGCGGTGGCCGGCGACGGACGAGGCCATGCAGAGCCGCGAATTGGTGTCGATGTTGCCGGAGCCGATGAAGCCCTTCATCAGCTTGTTGGCGACGTAGTAGTCCTCGGTCAGCAATTGGCCGGAGACATAGAAGGCGACCGAGTCCGGTCCATGCTCGGCAATCGCCCGCGAGAATTTGTCGGCAACGAGGTCGAGCGCTTCGTCCCAACTCGCCCGCCTGCCGCCGATTTCCGGCAACAGCACGCGGCCTTCAAGGCCGAGCGTCTCGCCAAGCGCAGCACCCTTCGAGCAAAGCTTGCCTAGATTGGCCGGATGATCGGGATCGCCGCGAACGGTCGTCGTGCCGTCCGCGGCGACCTCGGCCAGCACGCCGCAACCCACCCCGCAATAGGGACAGGTGGTCCTCACCTCGCGTGCTTCTTCCATGCCTCAGGCCGCTTTCGAGGCCAGCGCTGCAAGCGCGATGAACAGCCGTTCGCCCTCTATCCGGACCGGGATTGTCCTCACCGAGCCCTCGTCGGCGCCAAGCGCCTTGCCGGTCTCCAGCGAGATCACCCAATTGTGCAGCGGGCAAGTCACCGCCGCGCCATGGACGATGCCCTGGCTGAGCGGTCCTCCCTTGTGCGGGCAATGGTCGTCGATGGCGAAGACCTGGTCGTCCGCCGTGCGGAAGACGGCAATCTTGCCTTGCGGTGTGACGACGCAACGCGCGCCGCGCGACGGAATGTCGGCAATGGAACCGATGGCGATCCAGTTCATATTGGTCACTCCGCCGCCTCCGCGAAACCGACCGACGCCATCGGCCGGAACTCGTGCTTGTCCTTGCCGGAGACGCGCTCCGACCACGGATCGACCTGCGCGAATTTCTGGCTGAAGACGAAGCGGTCGAAGAGCGTCCTGCGGCGCTCGGCATCGTCCAGGATCTGCTTCTTGATCTCGGCGGTGCCGACGCGTTTGGCCCATTTGTAGATGCGCTCCAGATAGCGGGCCTGCTCTCGATACATCTGGACAAGCGCCACGATCACCTCCAGCGCCTCGTCCTCGGTCTTAACCAGGCCGAGCACTTCGGTGCCCTTGATGTCGAGGCCGGCGGCCCCGGCGAAATGGATCTCATAGCCGGAGTCGACGCAGACCACGCCGACATCCTTGCAGGTCGCTTCCGCGCAGTTGCGCGGGCATCCCGACACCGCCATCTTCACCTTGGCCGGTGTCCACGAGCCCCACATGAACTTCTCGATGCGGATGCCAAAGCCGGTCGAATCCTGCGTGCCGAAACGGCACCAGTCCGAGCCGACGCAGGTCTTCACCGTGCGCAGGCCTTTGGCGTAGGCATGGCCGGAGACGAAGCCGGCCTTGCCGAGATCCGCCCATACCGCCGGCAGGTCTTCCTTGCGGATGCCAAGCATGTCGATGCGCTGGCCGCCCGTCACCTTGACCATCGGGATATCGAACTTGTCGACCACGTCGGCGATGGCGCGCAATTCGCCGGAACTGGTGACGCCGCCCCACATGCGCGGCACCACCGAATAGGTGCCGTCCTTCTGGATGTTGGCGTGCACGCGTTCATTGATGAAACGCGACTGGTAGTCGTCGGCATACTGGTCAGGCCAGTCGCAGACCAGATAGTAGTTCAGCGCCGGGCGGCACTTTGCGCAGCCGCAGGAGGTCTTCCATTCCAGTTCCTGCATGACGGCGGGGATCGTCTTCAGTCCCTTCGCCTTGATCAGCCGCCGCACGTCGTCATGGCCAAGGCTGGTGCAGCCGCACATCGGCTGCACCGCCGCCGGATTGTAGGCCTCACCCAGCGTGAGCTTCAGCAATTGCTCGACGAGGCCCGTGCACGAGCCGCACGAAGCCGAGGCCTTGGTATGGGCGCGCACGTCGTCGAGACCGGTCAGCCCCTTGCCCGTTATCGCGCCGATGATCTTTCCCTTGCAAACGCCGTTGCAGCCGCAGATTTCCGCATCATCCGCCAGTGCCGCAACGGCCGCCAAAGGGTCCGAGGAAACGCCTCCCTGGAACGCCTGGCCGAAGATCAGCGTGTCGCGCATCTCCGAAATGTCGGTCGCCTTCTTCTTGAGGTCGTTGAACCAGGCGCCGTCGCCCGTCTCGCCGAACAGCACCGTGCCGATGATGCGGTTGTCCTGCAGCACGACGCGCTTGTAGATGCCGGCGGATGCGTCACGCAGGATGATCTCTTCGCGATCCTCGCCATCGGCGAAGTCGCCGAGCGAATAGAGGTCGATGCCGGTGACCTTGAGCTTGGTTGGCGTATCGGAGTGGACGAAGCGCCTGTCCTCGCCGTCCGCCAGCCCGGCGGCCGCGACGCGGGCCATCTCGTAGAGCGGCGCGACCAGCCCATAGACATGGCCGCCGACCTCCGCGCATTCGCCGAGCGCCATGATCGCCGGATCGGACGTCCGCATGCGGTCGTCGACGACGATGCCGCGATTGACCTCCAGCCCGGCCTCCTTGGCGAGCGTGGTGCTGGGCCGGATGCCGACCGCCATCACAACCAGCGTTGCCGGGATGACCGTGCCATCCATCAGCTCGACGCCCTCGACCTTGCCATTACCGAAAATGGCCTTGGTGTTGGCCTTGGTCATGACCTTGATGCCGCGCGCCTCGACGGCCTTCTGCAGCAGGTAGCCGGCGGCCGGATCGAGCTGGCGCTCCATCAGCGTCGGCATGACGTGCAGCACGGTGACGTCCATGCCGCGTTCTTTAAGCCCCGCCGCGGCTTCGAGCCCAAGCAGGCCGCCGCCGATGACGATTGCCTTGGCGCGCGACTGCGCGGCAAGCAGCATGGCATTCACGTCGTCGAGGTCGCGATAGCTGAGCACGCCCGGCAATTCCTTGCCGGGCACCGGAATGATGAAGGGCACCGAGCCGGTAGCGATGACCAGCCTGTCATAGCTTTCCGTCACGCCGTGGTCCGAGGTGACGGTCTTGGCCTCACGGTCGATGGCGACAATCTTGTGGCCCTTGTAGAGCGTGATGCCGTGCTTGATGTACCAGCCGTCGCCATGGATGACGATCTCCTCGAACGCCTTCTCGCCCGAGAGCACCGGCGACAGCATGATGCGGTCGTAGTTCACGCGCGGCTCGGCGTTGAAGATGGTGACGGCGTAACGGTCCGGCGCTGCCTCCAGCAGGTGCTCGAGCAGCCTGCCTGGCGCCATGCCGTTGCCGATGATGACGAGTTTTTCGCTCATGTCCGGTCTGCTCCGATCTATTCGGCGGCGTAGGAAAGGGACGATGTCTCGACGGCGGCCGCGCGCTCCATCCGACGGATGGTGACGTGCATCCAGAGCAGGCACGAGCTGACGATCAGGAACAGGAGCATGAAGCAGCTCGACCAGACGCCGGTGAGGTCGTTCAGCGCGCCGAAGGCGATCGGCAGGATGAAACCGCCGAGCCCGCCGATCATGCCGACCACGCCGCCGACAGCGCCGACGCTCTGCGGATAATAGGCCGGGATGTGCTTGTAGACGGCGGCCTTGCCGAGGCTCATGAAGAAGCCGAGCACGGAAGCGACGGCGATGAAGGCGAGCGGGCCGATCTCGAAGTGGAAGGGGATCGGCCCGCTGATGCCGCGCACGACATAGTCTGCCGAGGGGAGAGACAGAACGAGCGTCGCGACGGCACAAACGCTGAACGTCCAGTAGAGCACGGTGCGGGCGCCGATGCGGTCGGAAAGCAGGCCGCCATAGGCGCGGAAGATGCTGGCGGGGATCGAATAGGCGGCGCCGATCATGCCGGCGGTGGCGATGCCGAAGCCGTAGACGCCGATCAGGTAACGCGGCAGCCAGAGCGACAGCGCCACGAACGCGCCGAAGGAAAAGAAATAGTAGAAGGCCAAGCGCCAGACCCGCAGGTTCTTCAGCGGCGCGAATTCCTGCCAGAAGCTTCTTGCCGGCGCCACCTTACCGGCGCGGCGCTCGCGGATGACCGGATCGTCGTCGGTCGTGAACCAGAAGACGACTGCCATGACGACCAGCGCCGCCGCCCAGATCAGCGCCACCGACTGCCAGCCCCAGGACAAGAGCACGAACGGCGCCAGGAACTTGGTGACCGCGGCGCCGACATTGCCGACACCGAAGATGCCGAGCGCCGTGCCTTGTTTTCCGGCTGGAAAGAAGCGCGAGACATAGGCGACGCCGACGGCGAAGGAGCCGCCGGCGAGCCCGACGCCGAGCGCGGCCAGCAGCATCTGCCCGTAGGTGTGCGCGAAAGCGAGCAGGAAGGTCGCGACTGCGGCCGCGAGCATGGTCGCTGTGTAGACCAGGCGGCCGCCATAGCGGTCGGTCCAGACGCCGAGCACCATGCGCACGAGCGAGCCCGTCAGGATCGGCGTGCCGACCAGCAGGCCGAACTCGGTCTCGTTGAGCCCAAGCTCCTGCTTGATGCGAACGCCGATGATGGAAAAGATCGTCCACACCGCGAAGCAGACGGTGAAGGCGATGGTGGACATGGTAAGCGCCTGCCGGGGAGCACTGTCCTGGCTGGGCGCGGCTGGGAGATTTGCGGTCATGGCTAGCTCCAGTTTGCAGCGAGGAAGGCGCCGCGTGTGGTGTTGATCATGGTCAGCGCGACGGGGCTTGCGCGGTCACTTGCGGACCCTTGCCTTCGGCTTCGTGGCTGGCGGGAAACAAGAGCAGCGCGGCGATGAACAGCACCGCCGTCAGCGCGCTGCTCGCCAGGAAATCGCGGCGGGTGAAATCCTTGAGGAATGTCGTTCCGATCCATCTCGTCATCGTCGTCTCCCGTTGGGCGCTGCTTGGGGCCAGCGCCGTCGATTGCGTGTCGGCCAAAACGAAAAAGCTGCCGTCCGGGCCCTCTCGCGTCCGTGCATCCGGGATCGCGTGGTGACCTGAGCGGCAGCTTTGCCTGTGGCGCCCGCCATTGGGCGCCTGTTCCATTGCCCGCGAGGGGCTCGGCTATTTCAAAGCACGAAGCGTGCCAGTTTTACGCGGAAGCTGAATTCTGTGGAAAATCAAAGCTGTATGAATGCCAGCCGGCGACCATGCCAAACATGTTCGCGGTCAAACATTGATCAATGGCGCGACAACACCGCATAAATTTTGTGCAATGCACAAGAATGGCGCGCAAATGATCAAGCTCGCTTCTGGCCGTCAATATAGGCGTCGATCCGGTCCGGATCGAAGATCTGGCCGTCGAAGAATCCATCGGGGCCAAGGATCAGACTGGCCCCCGCCGAGCCGACCGGCGTCGCGACCTTCAATGCGCCCTCGACCTTGGCATTGGCGCCGGGCAGCGCGACGCCAAGCGGCTTAAGCGCCGATCGATAGAGGTCGGGCCGGTAGCAGTCGCGGGCGATGGCCAGGTTCTGTGGCGTGTGCGGCAACTGCCCCCAGCGCACCATCTGCGTGTAGAACCACAGCGCATGGCTCTTCCAGGGAAAATTGGCCGCCTTGTCGAAAGGCAGGAAGAAATCCTCGACGCGCCGTTCCGCGCCGCCGCCGAGTTGAAGGCGTCCGGTGAGCGCCGGCATCTGGATCGTCTCCGGCTGCCCGAGGAAGGCTGGCCTTGCCATCAGCGCGGCCAGTTCGCCGCGGTTCGCCGGATCCTGGCACCAGCGGGCGGAATGATGCAGCGCCCTGAGCAGGGCGGCTAGCGCCTCCGGGTTTTCCTCAGCCCAAGCTCTGCGGGCACCGATGACCTTTTCCGGGCTGTTGCGCCACAGCAGCGCCTTGACGGTGACGATGTGGCCGGTGCCCGCCGCGGCGGCGGCGCTGTTCCAGGGCTCGCCGACGCAATAGCCGTCGATGCGGCCGGCGGCTAAAGCGTCGGCCATGAAGGGCGGCGGCACGATGACGATTTCGATCTCACGGTCGGGATCGATGCCGCAGGCGGCAAGCCAGTAGCGCAATTCGTAATTATGCCCGGAATGCGGGTGGACGACGGCGAAGCGCAGCGGCTCGCGAACGGCGCCCATCCGCTCGCGGATCAGCGCGCCGAGCGCCGCCCCGGCGCGGGCGGGATCGAGGTCAAGCGCCGCGCCATGCGCCGCCATGCCTTCCCACACGGCGTTGGAGACGGTGACGCAATTGCCGCCGAGGCCGAGCGAGAACGGCACGATGGTTTCGGAGGCAAGCGGCGTGAGGCCAAGGCTGCAGGCGAGCGGCATCGGCCCCAGCATATGCGCGACATCGAAATGGCCGATGGCGATGCGGTCGCGGATGTTGGCCCAGGAAGTCTCGCGTTGCAGCTTGAGCTCGATGCCCTCGCGCGCGGCAAAACCTATCTCGCCGGCTGCGACCAGGACGGCGCTGTCGAAAAGCGGCATGAAGCCGGCGGTGATCTGATGCGCTACCGACATGCTCATTCGCCCTCCAGAGGCCCCAGCAATCCCGCAGCCGTCACCAGGCTCTGGGCGATGTCGGAGATCTTGCGGTTCTGGTTCATCGCGGTCTTGCGCAGCAGCGCGTAGGCCGCCTCTTCGCTTAGGCCCCGCGACTTCATCAAGATCCCCTTGGCCCGGTCGATGACCTTGCGGTTCTCGAGCTCGCTGCGCGCTTCCTCCAGTTCGCGCGCCATGCGCGAGAAGGCGTTGAAGCGGCTGATCGCCATGTCGAGGATCGGCTTGATGCGTTCCTTCTTCAGCCCGTCGACCACATAGGCGGACACGCCGGCGTCGACGGCCGCCTCGATCGAAGCCTGATCCGAGCGGTCGACGAACATGGCGATCGGCCGCTTCACCGCGCGCGAAAGCTGGAACATGTTCTCCAGCATGTCGCGGTTGGGGTTTTCGAGGTCGATGACGATGACGTCCGGCTCGATCTCGGCGATGCGCCGGGCTATGCCGGCCACATCATGGATCACCGTCACATGCCGATGGCCGGCATCCCGCAATCCGGCCTCGATGATCGAGGCGCGGATGCGGTTCTCGTCGATAACAAGGATGGTCAACGAACCGGCGGACATGCGCCTATTGTGCAGGTAGCCCGGATTTGTGCAATGCGGTAGTCGGCGGGAAGGCCGCGATCCGGGCCTTACCAGGGTAAGCAACCTGAGCATCGCCCTGGGCGAACATGAAATCGCCCGCCAGGGGTGCGGCCGGCCAATGAGTCGCTTGACATGTGGGTAATTTTCCCACAGATATTTGGCCGTCGATCAAAGCCGCTTCGATCGGACCTGCTCTCGCAGGCGCGGACTGAATTTCCACGGATCACCTGCCCCCCGCATGATCCGCGGAAGAGCAGCCGTAACGAAAAGGCTCGAAACACCCAACCCGGTAAAAGAGCCCAGTGCGACTGCGCCGGCCGGCCTGTCCCTCGCAAGAGACAGGCCGGCCGGATCTATCGCCATTCGCGAGACAGCGTGTTTTCGAGCAGCGAGGCAGCCGACACCGCGAAGCGTCCGGCCTTGCCGGCGGCAAGGGCCTCCTCGTGCGGGACCTCAGGGAGCGCCCGGTCCACCGGGGCCGCTCGGAGCGCCCGGTCCACCGGGGCCGCTCGGCCCACCCGGCCCTCCGGGCCCTCCAGGCCCAACCGGCTCGCCATTGGATGCGCCACCGGGAGCCTCTGGACTGCCTGGACCTTTTGGTGGACCTGAACCAGGCGGCTGACCGGGCATGCCGGACGGGCCTTGCGGCCGCATGCCGGAATTCGCCTGGCGCGAGGCCGATACGATGTTGCCCGCCCGGTCGAACCCGACGGCAACGAACGCGTGGACGACAGCTGTCGATTTCGAATCGTCGCCTTGGTCGTCGATCGAGACCCCCAGACCCGATACCAGCCGAGGCCCCTGGCGCCGCAGGAAGGTCTCATACAGCACGTTCGCGGCATCGGCCCGTGGAACCGGAACCTCCGCCTCGATGCGCAACACCCTATAGCCGCCGCTGGCCTTGGCCAGGAACAGCTCGACGCGGCGGTTCGCAAGCTGCAGCGACCTTGGGCCGAGGCTCAGTCGTCCCACCAGCAGTGAGCCCGACCTCACGACCGCCAGGCCGCGCACAAGGTAAGGCGTCCCGGACGGTCTGGTCTCTATCAAGCTTGCAACGATCTTCCCGCCCGGCCGCCGGATGCCGTGAACGGCCACGATATCCCCCTTCTTGACCGTCGGCATTCCTGCAACGCGGCTGGTGTCCACGCTCTGTCCCAGGACCAGAATAGAACCGCGACTTGCGCGTTCGACAGGCCCGACGACCTCGCTGGTGACGTGGATTTCACGCGTGACGATGCGATCCGCATCCCGTGTCACGGCCACGCGGACAACATGTCCCACCTTGAGGCTGCCTGTGGTGGCTGCGACGCCGTCTATCCAGACGGGCACGTCCGGACCGTAGGCGACGCGCACATCGTTGACGAAGATGCTGCCGAAGCGCTGTATGGTTCCCACTATACCGGTGCCGCCGATGCCGTGATCGCTCTCCGTTCCCGCCGTCCACCCGGTGCCGCCGATACCCCGGTCGCTCGACGTATCCGTCGCCCTTGCGATTGAACTGGGCAACGCCGCCGGAAAGGCGGCGCCGAGCATCAGAAAACTCCGCCTCGTCAACCTCCAATGCATCAAGCGTCTCCGCCGGCAGGCTTGGAGGATTCTTCGCCGGCAAACGATGCCCCGTCGGAGGTGAGGATGTAGACGCCGCAATTCCAACGGCTTGTCCCGCCGGGATCGCTTTTCACCGCCTGGTTCGCATGCTTGTTGAGCTGGATAAGTGTCTCCATCGCGACCTTGCGGCTGTAGGCTTCGAGCGACCTGGCAAGGTCTTCCGAGAGCCCGTCATAGTGGACGGCCCGCTCGATGAAAGGCGGTTTGTCCGCCAGAATGTTCGCGACGGCGGCGGCGGCATGATCCTGAAGGTTGCGGGCAAAGTAATAGAGTCTGACCTCGCCGTCGTCGCGCGGCGCCATAGCCGCCTCCATCAGGACGATGCGGTCCTCCTCGTCGATCTCCACCAGCTTTCGATCGAGCCAGTCGTCCAGAACCGCTCTCGGCCGCAAATCCCGCGTCACCGACTCCACAAGGCCCGCGAACGACGCCTCTCCGGCCTCGGCCATTCGCGGCAAGGGCAATGGCGCGCCCTTGGCATCGGTGAACAACGGATCCGCAAGCCAGCGCGCGACAATCGCGCTCGTCCTCGAAACGGATTCGGGTATCACCCTGACAGGGGCGCCGGCGCCTCGCAGACGGCTGACCTCCTTGCGATGGACACCCGTCAACAGGCTTACCCTGCTGTCCGTCTGCTGCTTATCGGGCAGCGTGAATTCATGCTCCGCCACGTTGACGTAGATCTGCCGCAGCAGGTCGACGAAGGTGGGAAACGTCACCCCGCATTTGATCGCCAATCGCACCAACGGGCGAAGCACCCGGTTCAACGCGCTCTGGACGCCCGCGGCATCCAGATATTGTTCCGCCGATTTGCTCATCGCCGTCCTTCACCCGTCAATCAACCACCTATGCCCCGAAAATTCCTGCCGAAAATAGCCCGTGGGAAATGCTTCCACAATAGATGGGCATGCAATGCCGCCTGTCCACCCAACCATCCTCAATCCGCAAGGCGCGTTATGTCCAGTGGTCGCCAGCTCTCCCTTGGTTGACACGTGTGAAATTTTCCCACAATATTTATCGCGAAGCAGAATCTCACATCGATCGCTGCAAGGGCATGACCGGCAAGAGGAGAGCATTGTTGAAAAGGCCTTATGTGAAGCCGGCCATAAACAAGGCCTTGGATGGATTCGACCGCATGGACCTTACGCATCGCGGCACGGAGACCAACGGAAAGGACTTTTCAAGCTCCTCGGACGGCTTTGTCTCGCGCAACGAAGGCGTCGATCCCGCCGTCTCCCTGACCGCAAGCGTTGTATCCGCCTACATTGCGAACAATCCGCTGCCTGCGGCCGAGCTGCCCGAATTCATCGGCAAGATATACGCCTCGATCAAGCTGATCTCACTTGGGTCGCCCGATGTCCCGCCGGACGAGATAAAGGGCGTGGCCCGGGCAAAAAAAACCGTCACGCCGGAATTCATCATCTGCCTGGAAGACGGCAAGCGCTTCAAATCGCTCAAGCGGCATATCGAGACCCAATACGGCCTTACGCCGGACCAGTATCGAGCGAAGTGGAACCTGCCTTCGAACTACCCGATGGTAGCGCCAAATTATTCGGCAACGCGTTCGAAACTGGCCAAATCCATGGGCCTCGGCCGAAGGATAAAGTAAGGTCCGGGACGGCCGGCAGGTTTCAGGCGGACTGCGACGCTACGAGCGTTGCTGGCAGGCGTAGGAACACTATAGGTGTTCCGTCGTGCGCGAGGATATTCACACGACAGGCGTCCCGGTGCTCTGCGCTTCGTGCGAGGCGCGGCATCGCGGCATATGCGGAGCGCTCAACGCCGAGCAGTTCCAGGCGTTCGCCAAATCGACGAAGCGGCACAAGGCCGAGGCCGGCAAGGAACTGGTGGGCGATTTCGTACCTGGCTGTCGACCAAGCCGCTCATGCTGCTCGACGAGCCCCACCTCGATGATACGCAGGAAGCGCGCGTTCTCGAGCGGCTGCTCGCCCGCTTCAGCGATCGGATCGTCGTCGTCTCAACCCATCGCGCGCCGCCGCTTCGCGGCGCCCGCACGATGGAGCTGCAGCCGTGAATGCCATGCCAACTGGAGGCTGGCGGCCTTTTCATTCCTCCTTGAAGGCGTGAGCGAAACTGTCGGCGACCGGCTGAAAGAGATATTCGAGCAGGGTTCGCTTGCCGGTGACAACGGAGACGTCCACCGGCATTCCCGGATATAGCTTCACTTGTGGGAGGTTCTTCAGCTCATCGGCACTCACCTCGACCGTCCCCCTGAAAAACGTCGCGCCGCTGCGCTCGTCGATCTCGGCGTCGGCCGAAACCCGGGTAAGGGCGCCCTTCACCGTGGGCGTGGTTCTCTGCTTGTAGGCGACGAGCCGCACCGTCGCCGGCAAACCGGGGCGAACGACATCGATATCCAGCGGCTGAATCTTGACGTCCAGCACCATCTTGTCCTGGTCGGGAACCAGATCGAGAATAATCCCGCCGGGGGGCACAACGCCGCCCGGCGTGAAATACCGAAGGTTCATTACCGCCCCATCTTCCGGCGCAACGACATCCCGGCGCGCCGCGCGCGCGTCGGTCTTCTGAAGCGCCTTTTCGAGCTCGGAACGTTTGGTCTGGACGTCACGAAGGTCCTCGGCGGCCTTCTTGACATAGGAGAGCCGGCCATTGTCGATCTGCGCGTCCGCCTCGGCGATCTGCTGCCGCAAGCTTTCTATATTGCCACGGTTCGAGTCAGCCTCCCCCTGCGCGGCAATGACCTGCCGTTCGAGCTGGAGCACGCGGGACTTCACCCCATAGCCTTTCTTGAGAAGTGTGCGGGCGTCCGCCAGCTCTTCCCGCAGAGACGGCAACTGGATCTCGAAGGCCGCAACTCTCGCAGCGAGCGCCGACATCTGGGCATGGTATTGGGCGATCCGCTGCTGCCAGACCTCGACCTCCGACGCCTGAACCTTGGCCTGGTCCTGGAAGATGCGCTCCTGCCCGGCCATGGCCTCGGCGACGGTAGGGTCGCTTTGCCGCGCCGACAGGTCCGCAGAAAAAGGAATTGTCTTCAGGCCGTCGCGCTGCGCGATCAGGCGGGCTTCGCCGGCGAGCGCGGAATCGAGTTCGCCGCGCACGGCGTCGCGGTCGGATTCCGCGTCGAGCCCGTCGAGGCGGACCAGTATCTGACCCTGCTTGACCAGGTCTCCCTCCCGGACCAGGATTTCCCGGATGATGCCGCCTTCCAGGTGCTGTATGGTCTTGCGGTTGCTGTCGACCTTCACCACCCCGGACGCGACCGCCGCGCTCGTCAGCGGCGCGGTGGCTGCCCAGAGGCCGAAGCCACCGAACAGCAGGCCGATGACGGTCAGGCCGCCGAAGACATGGGCGCTTACCGCCGGCCAGGCGGGCGGTGGCGGCGGCATTTTCAGCGACAGCGCGGCTTCCGTCACGACCCGGTCCTTTCGGAACTGACGACCCGAACCTGCGGCGGGGCGGACTGCTGCTCTAGGCGGCGCAGTTGCGCAAGCACGCCATCGCGCGGGCCGAACATTTGCGGCTGGCCATCGTTCAGCACCAGGACGCAATCGACGTTCACCATCAGCGACGGGCGGTGGGCGACAATCACCACGGTCGAACCTGCCTCCTTCATCGCGGCAATCGCCTGGTTCAGCGCTTCCTCGCCGACGGCATCGAGATTGGAGTTCGGCTCGTCCAGCACCACCAGCGCCGGACGGCGGTAGAGCGCCCTGGCAAGGCCAATGCGCTGGCGCTGCCCACCGGAGAGCACCGAACCCTGTTCGCCGATCTCGGTATCATAGCCGTTCGGGAGCCTGAGGATCATCTCATGCACGCCGGCCATCTGGGCGGCGGCCACGATCTCGGCCGGATCGCCTTGTTCCATGCGGGCGATGTTCTCGCGGATGGTGCCGGGAAAGAGTTCGACGTCCTGAGGGAGGTAGCCGACATAAGAGCCGAAGTCGGTTCGGTTCCAGGAAAACACGTCGACACCGTCGAGCCGAACCCGGCCTTGCTGCGGCGACAGCATGCCGACGATCAGGCGGGCAAGCGTCGACTTGCCGGCCGCAGACGGGCCAATCACAGCAAGCACCTGGCCCGGCGGCACGGCGAAGGAGAGATTCCTGAGCGCGGGCTCCTTGGCGCCGGCTGGCGTGTAAGCGACAGCCTCGACCGAAAGCCGCCCCTGCGGACGCGGCAATTCCATCCCCGGGGGGCGCAGCGACGGAGCCTCGAACAGCCGGTCCAGGCGACGCCAGGCCTCGCGAGCGGCGGTCGTCTGTTTCCAGGTTGCGATAGCCTGCTCGACCGGCGCGAGCGCGCGCGACATGATGATCGAGGCCGCGATCATGGCGCCGGGCGAGACTTCATGGCGCAGCGACAGCCAGGCGCCGAGCCCCAGCACCGCGACCTGCAGGAACATCCGGAACGGCTTGGTGAAGGCATTGATCAGGCCGGCCCAGTCGCTGGCGGTCGTCTGCAGCGCGAGCACGGACGCATTGGCCGCGTCCCAACGCCGGGCGAGCACCCCGCCCATGCCCATCCCGTCGATGACTTCGGCATTGCGGAAACCGGCATCCGCCGCCTGGTAGGCGCGCGCGGAAGCGGCGTTGGCCTGTTTGAGCGTGTTGGCCGTCAGTGCGTTGTTGGCAAGGGCGAGGCCGAACAGGATGATCGCGCCGCCCAGCGCCAGAAGTCCGAGCAGGGGATGCAGCAGGAAGATGAAGCCGAGATAGAGCGGCATCCATGGCGCGTCGAACAGCGCCATGATGCCGCCGCCGCCAAGATAGCCGCGCAGCGTGGCGAGGTCGCGCAGCGCCTCGGTGCGGTAAGATGAGCCGCGCAACGCGTTCTCAAGCCCGCGGCCCAGTACCTGCGGCGACAGCACGCGGTCGATCCAGGTGCCGAGCTGCACCAGCAGCCGGGAGCGGAAGAATTCGAGCGCGCCCATTGCAGCCAGCGCCGCCGTCGTAATCAGCGTCAGATAGACGAGCGTTTCCACGCTGCGTCCCGTCAGCACGCGATCATAGACCTGCAGCATATAGATCGAGGTCGAGAGTACGAGCAGGTTGATGAAGAAGCTGAACCCCGCCACCGCGGCGAAACCGCCGCGGCAACGGGAGAGAGCAAGCTTGAGCGCAGAATGGTCCTGCATCATCTTATCTGCCGCCGTCTGTCACTTTTCATGGTTGTCAGACGCTCAGGGTGAAGTCGTTGGCAGTGAGCGTGGAGACCCCCATCAGATGGATTTCGATGATGTGGGCTCCACCCGTCACGCTCTCGATCGAGCTTCCGGTATTGGCATAGACGATCATGTTGCCACTCCCGTCGCTCTGCCAGGCAACGGTATGAGCGGCCAGATTTCCACCCGAGACCGTGCCGGTTGTGGTCAGGCCAAGGGTGCTCGCAAAGTCGATGAAGTCGTGACCCGTTGAGCCCGTCCCGTGCTGGAAATCGAGAATGGTGTCGAAGGCCGCATGGGTTGAATCGCTCACCGCCTCGAACCGGAAATGATCGTCCCCGGCTCCGCCGCTCAACCAGTCTGCCCCGCCAAGGCCCTTGATCGTATCGTTGCCGCTTCCGCCGAAGATATAGTCGACACCGCTGGAGCCTGTCAGTCCGTCGGCGCCAGCTCGACCGTCCGCGATGTTGGGGTTCGTGCTGCTGAGAACGATCCCGTCATTGCCGCTGCTGCTGCCGTTGCCGATCCAGACATTGAAGGTTTGCGACGACGAAGAAGCAGCATGATTGTCGGTCGCAGTGACGGTGAGCGTGCCGGAGACGACTTGTCCGGGGGGCACACTCGCCGTCAGTTCGCCGGAATTCGAGTCGACACCGATCGAATTCAGGTTGCCAGATCCGAGCGTGAATAGAGCGGAATATTGCACGCTATCGCCTGCATCGGGATCCACGGAGAAGAAGTGGCCCAAATCGATAGCATTCCCGTCGGCGATCGGAGCCGAACTCGGGACGAATACCGGGGCGCTCGGCGCATGGTTGGTCACGGGCTCGTTGGCACCGTTCACCGTGATGTCGATGACATGGTCCGTGCCATCGGCCGACAATACATGGATCTGGTCGTGCGGATGGTCGGCAGAGGTCAGGGCCTGGACATTGGCCGCGGCATTGTTGAGCGTGTAGACCCAGTTTCCACCGGCATCGATGGTCAGCGAGCCATACGTACCGGCAACCGGATTGCTGCCATTGTGCACCTGGAACGAGTTCTGGCCTGCGTCGGGGTCGTTGACGGTCAGAGCGCCGTTTACGGTCAGCACGGCATCCTCGGTCACGGAACCGCTGCTCATGCCGGTGATCACCGCCGCGTCGTTGGTGCCGTGGATGGTGACGGTGAGCACCTTGCTGGTGCCGTCCGCGGTGGCCACCGTGATGCTGTCGGTATAGTCCTGGCCGCCCACGAACTCGTTGTGGGCGTTGTTCATGGCGTAGGTCCAGGTGCCGTCGGCCGCGATCGAGAACTTGCCGTAGCCGTTGCTGCCGTCGGCATTGGTCTGCGTCACGAAGGCGGCCGAGCTGTCCACGTCGGTGGCGTCGAGCTTGCCGCCGGTGTTCTGCGCCGCGTCGGTCTCGGTCAGCTCCGCCGTGCTCATGCCGGTGATCACCGCCGCGTCGTTGGTGCCGTGGATGGTGACGGTGAGCACCTTGCTGGTGCCGTCCGCGGTGGCCACCGTGATGCTGTCGGTATAGTCCTGGCCGCCCACGAACTCGTTGTGGGCGTTGTTCATGGCGTAGGTCCAGGTGCCGTCGGCCGCGATCGAGAACTTGCCGTAGCCGTTGCTGCCGTCGGCATCGGTCTGCGTCACGAAGGCGGCCGAGCTGTCCACGTCGGTGGCGTCGAGCTTGCCGCCGGTGTTCTGCGCCGCGTCGGTCTCGGTCAGCTCCGCCGTGCTCGTGCCGGTGATCACCGCCGCGTCGTTGGTGCCGTGGATGGTGACGGTGAGCACCTTGCTGGTGCCGTCCGCGGTGGCCACCGTGATGCTGTCGGTATAGTCCTGGCCGCCCACGAACTCGTTGTGGGCGTTGTTCATGGCGTAGGTCCAGGTGCCGTCGGCCGCGATCGAGAACTTGCCGTAGCCGTTGCTGCCGTCGGCATCGGTCTGCGTCACGAAGGCGGCCGAGCTGTCCACGTCGGTGGCGTCGAGCTTGCCGCCGGTGTTCTGCGCCGCGTCGGTCTCGGTCAGCTCCGCCGTGCTCGTGCCGGTGATCACCGCCGCGTCGTTGGTGCCGTGGATGGTGACGGTGAGCACCTTGCTGGTGCCGTCCGCGGTGGCCACCGTGATGCTGTCGGTATAGTCCTGGCCGCCCACGAACTCGTTGTGGGCGTTGTTCATGGCGTAGGTCCAGGTGCCGTCGGCCGCGATCGAGAACTTGCCGTAGCCGTTGCTGCCGTCGGCATTGGTCTGCGTCACGAAGGCGGCCGAGCTGTCCACGTCGGTGGCGTCGAGCTTGCCGCCGGTGTTCTGCGCCGCGTCGGTCTCGGTCAGCTCCGCCGTGCTCGTGCCGGTGATCACCGCCGCGTCGTTGGTGCCGTGGATGGTGACGGTGAGCACCTTGCTGGTGCCGTCCGCGGTGGCCACCGTGATGCTGTCGGTATAGTCCTGGCCGCCCACGAACTCGTTGTGGGCGTTGTTCATGGCGTAGGTCCAGGTGCCGTCGGCCGCGATCGAGAACTTGCCGTAGCCGTTGCTGCCGTCGGCATTGGTCTGCGTCACGAAGGCGGCCGAGCTGTCCACGTCGGTGGCGTCGAGCTTGCCGCCGGTGTTCTGCGCCGCGTCGGTCTCGGTCAGCTCCGCCGTGCTCGTGCCGGTGATCACCGCCGCGTCGTTGGTGCCGTGGATGGTGACGGTGAGCACCTTGCTGGTGCCGTCCGCGGTGGCCACCGTGATGCTGTCGGTATAGTCCTGGCCGCCCACGAACTCGTTGTGGGCGTTGTTCATGGCGTAGGTCCAGGTGCCGTCGGCCGCGATCGAGAACTTGCCGTAGCCGTTGCTGCCGTCGGCATTGGTCTGCGTCACGAAGGCGGCCGAGCTGTCCACGTCGGTGGCGTCGAGCTTGCCGCCGGTGTTCTGCGCCGCGTCGGTCTCGGTCAGCTCCGCCGTGCTCGTGCCGGTGATCA
Source organism: Mesorhizobium sp. B2-8-5 (assembly GCF_006440675.2). Classification (NCBI taxonomy): domain Bacteria; kingdom Pseudomonadati; phylum Pseudomonadota; class Alphaproteobacteria; order Hyphomicrobiales; family Phyllobacteriaceae; genus Mesorhizobium; species Mesorhizobium sp. B2-8-5. The sequence goes on along the minus strand of NZ_CP083951.1, from coordinate 1,913,052 downwards.
CCGCCGCGTCGTTGGTGCCGTGGATGGTGACGGTGAGCACCTTGCTGGTGCCGTCCGCGGTGGCCACCGTGATGCTGTCGGTATAGTCCTGGCCGCCCACGAACTCGTTGTGGGCGTTGTTCATGGCGTAGGTCCAGGTGCCGTCGGCCGCGATCGAGAACTTGCCGTAGCCGTTGCTGCCGTCGGCATCGGTCTGCGTCACGAAGGCGGCCGAGCTGTCCACGTCGGTGGCGTCGAGCTTGCCGCCGGTGTTCTGCGCCGCGTCGGTCTCGGTCAGCTCCGCCGTGCTCGTGCCGGTGATCACCGCCGCGTCGTTGGTGCCGTGGATGGTGACGGTGAGCACCTTGCTGGTGCCGTCCGCGGTGGCCACCGTGATGCTGTCGGTATAGTCCTGGCCGCCCACGAACTCGTTGTGGGCGTTGTTCATGGCGTAGGTCCAGGTGCCGTCGGCCGCGATCGAGAACTTGCCGTAGCCGTTGCTGCCGTCGGCATTGGTCTGCGTCACGAAGGCGGCCGAGCTGTCCACGTCGGTGGCGTCGAGCTTGCCGCCGGTGTTCTGCGCCGCGTCGGTCTCGGTCAGCTCCGCCGTGCTCGTGCCGGTGATCACCGCCGCGTCGTTGGTGCCGTGGATGGTGACGGTGAGCACCTTGCTGGTGCCGTCCGCGGTGGCCACCGTGATGCTGTCGGTATAGTCCTGGCCGCCCACGAACTCGTTGTGGGCGTTGTTCATGGCGTAGGTCCAGGTGCCGTCGGCCGCGATCGAGAACTTGCCGTAGCCGTTGCTGCCGTCGGCATTGGTCTGCGTCACGAAGGCGGCCGAGCTGTCCACGTCGGTGGCGTCGAGCTTGCCGCCGGTGTTCTGCGCCGCGTCGGTCTCGGTCAGCTCCGCCGTGCTCGTGCCGGTGATCACCGCCGCGTCGTTGGTGCCGTGGATGGTGACGGTGAGCACCTTGCTGGTGCCGTCCGCGGTGGCCACCGTGATGCTGTCGGTATAGTCCTGGCCGCCCACGAACTCGTTGTGGGCGTTGTTCATGGCGTAGGTCCAGGTGCCGTCGGCCGCGATCGAGAACTTGCCGTAGCCGTTGCTGCCGTCGGCATCGGTCTGCGTCACGAAGGCGGCCGAGCTGTCCACGTCGGTGGCGTCGAGCTTGCCGCCGGTGTTCTGCGCCGCGTCGGTCTCGGTCAGCTCCGCCGTGCTCGTGCCGGTGATCACCGCCGCGTCGTTGGTGCCGTGGATGGTGACGGTGAGCACCTTGCTGGTGCCGTCCGCGGTGGCCACCGTGATGCTGTCGGTATAGTCCTGGCCGCCCACGAACTCGTTGTGGGCGTTGTTCATGGCGTAGGTCCAGGTGCCGTCGGCCGCGATCGAGAACTTGCCGTAGCCGTTGCTGCCGTCGGCATCGGTCTGCGTCACGAAGGCGGCCGAGCTGTCCACGTCGGTGGCGTCGAGCTTGCCGCCGGTGTTCTGCGCCGCGTCGGTCTCGGTCAGCTCCGCCGTGCTCGTGCCGGTGATCACCGCCGCGTCGTTCACACCATTGATCACCACCGACAGCGTACCCACGCTGAGCGTGCCGTTCGACATCTTGATCGTGTATTGGATCGTGTCCGTAAAGTGCTCTCCAGCACCGAGCGCGTTGATCAGGGGGGCTACAGCGGTCGCGTCGTAATGAATCTTGTTGTCACTTCCGATCCAGAATTTCGCGCCATTTGCGCTGGTTTCGGCGAATTGAATTCCCGCTTGATCCTGTATCAGGAGATCCTTGTTATAATCGGCGAAGGCCTTGTTGGTGACTGTGATGCTGGCCCCTCCGTCGTCGTTCTTGGTGCCGTCATCCACCGAATAGATCGTCGTCTTGGTCCCGCCACCGCTTGCCGCAAGCACGTCGAACGTGAACTGAAGGCTGCCGTCCTCTGTGCCGGATTGAGTCAGATCGGCTGCCGCGCCCGAATTCGAAAACGTGACGGTCGAGCCCGAAACTGTTGTGGTCGCCATTGCCAATTTCCCCCTGTGATCCCTTGCGAACAATGGAAGTGTTCGCCCCAACGGTTACTGCTGATCCTGGTGCAGACGACGCAAGCGGATGCTTCCGCCTGCGGCGGTTGGTCAGGACCAAGCCACTCTGATTGAACGTAAAGACTTCTCTCGCCGAGAGACAAAACCCCACCCCAGAGCGCTTGCACGCTCGCACCCAACATTCCTAGCTGGCGTGCCCCCCTCGGTCGCCGCAATCGCGGGACAAGCATACCTATATTCAGGTATATTAGCTTTTTACGATTTGGAAACCATAACGGAATATATATTGCCGCGTAATGTTAACGATTCATTAGACATTTAACGAATCTGCCACCCCATCGATTGATGCCTGTGTCTGCCAAAGTGGACTGCGATTTGGAGGGAATGATATGCATCAAAACAAAGACTTAAAGTGCACGGCCCGAGTCCGTTTCGGCGCAGCGTGCTTTGATGGCGCAGCGTTGACTTCGCCATCGCTCGGTCGCTGGCATTTCTGTTGGAAATTTTATCGGAACATGTAGCGCTGCGTGCAACCGACAAAGCAGGCTGGCCGTCAACCAATGGCGCAAAGGCCGCCAGAGCCAGGTCGCCAGCGTCTTCCGATGTCAGCCAGCCAGGCTGGCTTGCTCTGCGGCATTCGGGTCGCCCGGCGCGGTCGCCCAGGCGAGTTCGACCAGCGTCACCGTGCGCCGGCCGACGCCGTCGACCTGGCAGACGATGAGGCCTTGCTCCTCGATATAGTCGAGCAGCCGGCGCGCGCGGCGCAGCGAATGCGAGCCGTAGGCTCGCGCGATCGCCGCGTCGCTCGGACATGGCCAGCCTTCCTTGGCGGCGCGGGCGATCATCATGAACACGCCCTGCATATCCTCGGGCAGCAGCGAAGCGCGCACGGAAACGTCGCGCCAGGCGTCGTCCTCGGCCATGTCGGAGCCGACGCCCGCACGCGCCCGCGTCAGCATGCGGCGGAATTCCGAAAGGTCAGGCACGACCGAAGCGAGCCCCTCGATGCGGCAGCGAACGACGAACTCCTGGTAGAGCACGCCGATGAGGCGGAACCCGGCATCCGGCTCGGCCAGGATGGCGCGCAGGATGCGGTCCAACCGCTCGCGCCGCTCGGCGAGGTCCTCGGCGCTGGGCTGCGGTTCCGCCGGCTCGGGGCGGATGTCCAGCGGCGCGGCCTTGGCCGCCATCAGCTGGTCGAGCAGATCGGGCGAAGGCCGCCGTTGCGGCCTGACCGTCTCCGGCGGCGGCGCCGCGAGGATGATCGAGCGCGCATCTTCCAGCATCGCTTCCGGCAGCGGCATCAGCCGCGGCGTGCCGTTGCGCGGGCTGGTTTCGGTCTGGCCGATGCGCACGCTGAGCGGACGGCGCGACAAAGCCGGACCGAGCGCCATGAAATGCCCGCGCTCCAGGTCGCGGAAAGCTTCGGCCTGGCGCCGCTCCATGCCGAGCAGGTCGGCGGCGCGCGCCATGTCGATGTCGAGGAAGGTGCGGCCCATCAGAAAGTTGGAGGCCTCCGCCGCGACGTTCTTGGCGAGCTTCGCCAGCCGCTGCGTGGCGATGATGCCGGCAAGCCCGCGCTTGCGGCCGCGACACATCAGATTGGTCATGGCGCCCAGCGAGAGCTTGCGCGCCTCGTCCGAAACCTCGCCGGCGGCGGCGGGCGCGAAGAGCTGCGCCTCGTCGACGACCACGAGCATCGGATACCAATGGTCGCGCGCGACCTCGAACAGCCCGCCCAAGAATGCCGCGGCACGCCGCATCTGGTTCTCGGCATCGAGCCCTTCGAGGTTGAGCACCGTCGAGACGCGATGGATGCGCGCCCGCTCGCCCGCCGCCTGCAGGCCGCGCTCGGTATGCTCCTCCGCATCGATCACCAGATGGCCATAGCGTTCGCCCAGAGACACGAAGTCGCCTTCGGGATCGATGATCGTCTGCTGCACCCAGGGCGCGCTCTGTTCGAGCAACCGGCGCAGGAGATGCGACTTGCCGGAGCCCGAATTGCCCTGCACCAGCAGGCGGGTCGCCAACAACTCCTCCAGGTCGAGGGCCGCCGGCGCGCCCGCCGTCGTCTGCCCCATCTCGATTGCAACCGTCATGTCTCGACTCGGATCGTCTCCCTGCACGCGACGGGCTTACCAACCTGAGCGCGGTGCGTCGAGCATGGGTCGCAGCCGTCGGCTCGGTGTTCCACACCTATGGGCGGGCGTCAGCCCGTCCCTGGCGCGAATGGCGGCAGGCTGTCGCCAGCCACACTGGTCGGACCACCATTTCACTGGCGCAATCCAACCATTGGCGTATCATCTTTTTATGGGAGGGTTCATGGCAGGAGGAGGCCAATGAACGTCGCTGCGGAAGTACCCGTCATGGACCCGACGGTGCAAGACCTTGTTTCGGCTGCTCTTTCGAAATTTCGCGCCGGCGACACCGTCTCGACCCGGGCGATGCTCGACGTCATCCGCCGATCCGACCCGGCCTGCCAGGACAGTGACGACCATCTGATCGAACTGATCGTCATGGCTGCCGTTGGTAAGACCATGGGCGTCGTCTTCGACCACCGCTCCCCGGACGAACGATCGCCGCTTCTGTCATAGGCTGCCGATTGGCCCCAACGTCGTCATCTTGGTGCGTAGCGACGCGAAGCGGGAGCGAAGACCCAAGGATCCTGTGCCATTGAGCCTGCCGAAGAATGCCTGCGGTGCCAAAGCCTGCACCGCTGCGACGCCTCGAAGTTACGGAATGGATCCTCGGGTCTGCGCGCGTCGCTTCGCTCCTTGCTCCGCCCGTGGATGACGAAGGAGAGGCGATTTACGCCAACCTCCGAAGCATGCCACGACTTATGCGGAATGGCAGGCGCTCAACCAGACCGAGGCTTCTGCAACCAAGAAAGCCGAGTTCGAGGCAAGGCGCCAAACGATCATTAGCGATGCCGAACGCTACGCGGCTTCGTCATTCTAGGGCGGAGCAAGGAGCGAAGCGACGCGCGCAGACCCTAGAATCCATGCCATTACGCGTGCCGAAGAATGCCGCGGTCCAGAAAAAGAGGATGCATACGCAGGCGCTGCGGTGCCAAAGCCTTCACCGCCGCGACGCCTCGAAGGTCACGGCATAGGATTCTCGGGTCTACGCGGCCGTTCCGCCCTAGGATGACGAACTGACCGGCGCTTCGGCTAATCTCCACAATGGTCGATTTTACCAACGCCGGCGCCGTCCGACGGGCCGCTAGCTTCCCAGCGGATGCGGCATGTAGCCGACAAAACCGGCGATCTTCCAGCGTCCGCCGACCTTGCGGCAGAAATAGAGCGTCTGCCATTTGAGCCGGTCGACGCCGCCGTCGGCCTTGGCGACCGAGCCGTCGAACTTCTTGTGCAGCACCGCGCGGTCGCCATCGACATCGATGTCGCGCATGTTGGTGACGCGGAACAGCGCCTCGCGCAGCGGTTCGGCGAATTTCGTCGCCGCGGTTTCCTTGGCCTGCCGCAGCCATTCGTCGCGATAGACCTCCAGCCTCGGGAATTGCAGCCTCCAGGCATCGGCATTGTTGAGGAAATGCGCGTGCATGCCGAAGAAGCTTTCGGCGATGAAATCGTCCTCGACCATCGACCAGTCCTGACCGAGGAAAGCATCGATATCGCGCCGCACCAACATTTCCCAAAGCGCGTGGCGGTCGGCATCGCCTTCCGGAAACGGATTCTTGTCTAAGGTCATGCTGGATCTCTCCTCATACGCGCGGCCGGTCGGAGGCGGCGTCGAGCGCAAGATGCTCAGGCTTCTGTAATAAAGCAACATGGATTTCGAAAAAATGTTGCTTTCCGACATTGCCTCTAGGAGGATCGTGCCGACGAGCGTAGACGGCTATGTGAACGGTCCCGCTCGATCGCCAGGAGGAGGCTCACTTGCCCAAGCAATGCTTTGGAAAATCGCATGTTCCGCTCTCGCCCGCCGTGCGCGCCGGCGATTTTGTCTATGTCTCCGGCCAGGTGCCGGTAGGCAGCGACGGGCTCGTGGTCAAGGGCGGCATCGCCGAACAGACCGAGCAGGTGCTGCAGAACGTCAAGGCGGCGCTGGCGCTTGCCGGCTGCACCATGGACGATGTGGTGAAGACCACCGTCTGGCTGGAGGATGCGCGCGATTTCGGCACGTTCAACACCGTTTATGCAAAGCATTTCCCGCAGGATCCGCCGGCGCGCACCACCGTCGAATCCCGCCTGATGATCGACATCAAGATCGAGGTCGAGGCGGTCGCCTACCGGCCGCTCTGATCGCGAACACGCAGCAGCAGGGAGTGCACCGATGCAGTTCGATCTCCTGATAAAGGGCGGGCGCGTCATCGATCCCGCATCGGGCCTGGACGCGCAGCGCGACGTCGCCATCGCCGATGGGCGTGTTGCGGCGATCGAGGCCGCCATCGATGCCGAACATGCCACGCAGGTGGTCGACGCCAGGGATTGTATCGTCGCGCCCGGCCTCGTCGATCTGCACAGCCACGTCTATTGGGGCGGAACCTCGCTCGGCGTCGATGCCGACCGGCTCGCCGCCAAGAGCGGCACCACCACCTTCATCGACGCCGGCAGCGCCGGCGCCGGCAATTTGCTCGGCTTTCGCCGCCATGTCATCGAGCGCTCGAAGGTGCGCATCCTCGCTTACGTCAACATCTCCTTCGCCGGCATTTTCGGATTCTCGAACACCGTGTCTGTCGGCGAATGCAGCGACCTCAGGCTTTGCGAGCCGCGCGAGACGGTTGCCGCGGTACGCGAGCACGCCGACGTCGTCGTCGGCGTCAAGGTACGTTCCGGCAAGCATGCCGGCGGTTCGAGCGGCATCGCTCCGGTGGACCTGGCGTTGGAGGCCGCCGACAAGGCCGGCCTGCCGCTGATGGCGCATATCGACGAGCCGCCGCCGGGCCGCTCGGAAGTGCTGCCCAGGCTGCGCCGCGGCGACATCCTCACCCATTGCTTCCGCCCCTTCCCCAACGCGCCGGTCTTCGCCTCCGGCGCGGTGCGGCCGGACATGCGCCTCGCCCGCGAGCGCGGCGTCATCTTCGACATCGGCCACGGCATGGGCTCCTTCGACTTCGAGGTCGCCAAGGCGATGCTGGCCGAAGGCCTGGCTCCAGACGTGATTTCGAGCGACGTGCATCTCTACTGCGTCGACGGCCCGGCCTTCGACATGCTGGTCTGCATGTCGAAGCTGATGGCGCTCGGCATGCCGCTGGTCGAAGTGTTGCGCGCGGCGACCATGAATCCCGCTCAGGCGATTGCCCGGCCGGAGCTCGGTGCGCTGAAGGTCGGCGGCATCGGCGATGTCGCGGTGCTGAAGTTGCAGCAGGGCCGCTTCACCTTCGTCGACGCTGTCGGCGCGTCACTGGTCGCGGACCAGCGTCTGGTCTCCAACGGCATCGCCATCGGCGGCAAATGGTGGCCGAACGAGGCGCCCGACCACAATGAGACCGACCGCTTCGAGGCGCCTGCGCGCCACACGCATGTGGATGTGGCGGCGAGGCATTTTGGGCGGGGGTATGATTAGCTGATCTCTCCCTGAGGGGAGATGGCCGGCAGGATTGCGGCGGCGGCGCGTTTGACGAATGACTTCCCCCACTCCGTCGCTGCTTCGCAGCGCCACCTCTCCCCCCTCCGGAGGGAGAGGAAGGGAGCCAGCTGGAATAAGCGCGCCTTCCTCTCCCCCGTCGATCGGGGGAGAGGTGTCGAGCGAAGCTCGACGGAGTGGGGGTCGACCTTACCTCGCATTACTCGGCTCGCCATAGACAGGCGTCGCGATCCCCTCCATCCGCGCCTTGAGCTGCAGCGCCACATATTTCGAGTAGAATCTCGACAGCGCCAGATTGCCGCCGTGGAACCACAGCGCTTCCTGCGCCGTCGGCTTCCACATGTTGCGCAATTCGCCCTGCCACGGACCCGGATCGCCCTTGACGCCGGAGCCCAGCCCCCAGCACGGGCCGACTTTGTCGGCGGCCTCGCGCGAGACGATCCCCGCAACCGTCTCGTTCATCGACTGGTAGCCGGTGCAGCAGACGATGGCGTCGACGGCGAGCTCGCTGCCGTCCTCGAACAGGATGCCGGACGGCGTCAGCATCTTGATGCCGACGCGGCTCTTGACCTTGATCTCGCCGTTCAGGATCAGCTCGCAGGCGCCGACATCGATGTAATAGCCGGAGCCTGTGCGGTAGGCCTTCATCAGCAGCCCGGTCTCGTCCTCGCCGAAATCGATGGCGAAGCCGCTGTCGCTGAGGCGTTTGTAGAAATCCGCGTCGCGCGCCCGGATCGCGTCGTAGAGCGCGCGCTGGCCCTTCGGCACCAGCGCGAAGGGCGTCGAGGCCACGATCATGTCGGCCTTGTCGGTGGTGATGCCGCGGGCCAGCGCCTTCTCCGAAAAGATCTCGAAGCCGACATCCATCAGCGTGTCGGATTTCACCACGGTCGTCGGCGAACGCTGGACCATGGTGACCTTGGCGCCCGCTTCCCAGAGATCGACGCTGACATCGTGCCCCGAACTTGCAGCGCCGATCACCGCGACGCGCTCGCCGCGGAATTTCTCGCCGGTGGAATACTGGCTGGAATGCAAAAGCTCGCCCTTGAAGCTGTCCGTGCCCGGCAATTCGATCGGCCGCGGCGGACCATAGGCGCCGGTGGCGAAGACGATGTGTTTCGGCTTCAGCGTGACGCGCTGGCCGACGCGGTCGACCACCACCGTCCACACCTTTTCGGCCTCGTCATAGGCGGCGCTGATGCATTTGGTGGCCACCCAGTAATTCAGCTCCATGACGCGGGTATACATCTCCAGCCAGTCGCCCATCTTGTCCTTGGGCGTGAAGACCGGCCAGTTTTCCGGGAACGGAACATAGGGCAGATGGTCGTACCAGACCGGATCGTGCAGCACGAGCGAACGGTAGCGGTTGCGCCAGGAGTCGCCGGCGCGCGCGTTCTTCTCGATGACAAGGGTCGGAACGCCCAGTTGCCGCAGCCGGGCGCCGAGCATGATGCCGCCCTGCCCGCCGCCGATCACCAGGCAATAGGGCTGCTCGTGCACACCGAGGTCGCGCGCCTCGCGCGCCCTGGCTTCCGCCCAGGTTTCGCGTTTGGGGTCGGCCTTGTGGCGGATGCCGAGCGGCCGGGCCGGGCCTTTCCGCTCTTCGAAACCCTTGAGCTCGCTCATCGCCGTGAACAGCGTGCGGCAGCGGCCGTCCTTGAGCCGCAGGATCCCCTCGCCGCGCGCCACCGTCGTCTCGAAGCTGAACCAGGCTTCGACGATGCCATCGTCGACGCCTGGCTCTCCGGTCAGCCGCCAGTGCGACGGCTGCGCCAGGTGGAGCGTGGCCTTCAGCATCGCGCGGATCGCGGCCTGCCCCTCCATGGTCTTGATGTTCCATGTGAAAGTCAAAAGATCGCGCCAGTAGCAATCCTCCGCGAAGAGGTTCGTCGCCGCCTCGACGTCGCCGGCTTCGAGCGCCCGGCCGAAAGCGCCGAGCCAGGTTGCCGCCTGTTGCGATGGTGCGATGTCGAGCATTTTTGTCCTTCCCTCCGAATATATTCGAACGACACGGCCACCTTTGTCGACCTTGTCGAAACTCGCCTTGAGGCAGCCGATATTCAGGTGAGGCCGAGTCGAAAATGGTGGGTTCCGAGAACCGGAGCGGAGCGCACTTTTCGTACGTGAGCACCGGAAGCGTAGGGAACCGCCATTTGCAGGCCGGCCTCACCTGAATATCGGCTGCCTCAATCCCCCAGCGGCTCCATCTCCTTGCCGGTCCGGTGGATCTGGGCGTTGTATTTGATCCGGCGCACCGTTTCGCGCGCCGGGCCGTCGATCCTGTAGGCGGTTGCCACCGCCAGCAGATCGATGGCCGCCAGGAAAGCATAGCGCGACGCCGTCGGCTTCAGCGTGTCGGGATATTCGGGAACAGCCATCGTCAGCCGCACATCGCAGACGCGCGTCAGTTCGGTATCCGGCGCCGTCACGCAGATCGCGTTGGCGCGGTAATGCTTGGCGAGTTCCACCGCTTCGATCACCTCGCGCGTGCGCCCCGTTGCGGAAATCGCGATCACCAGATCGCCCGGCTTCAATGTCGAGGCGGTCATGCGCATCAAATACGGATCGCATTGCGCGCTGATGGTGATGCCGTAGCGGAACAGGCGGTATTGCGTCTCCTGCGCCAGCGCCGACGAGCTGCCGCCGAGGCCGAACACCGTCACCTGCCGCGCCTTGGCGATCAGTTCCGCGGCCTTTTGCAACTGTCCCGGATCGATCTGCCGCTCCGCCTCCTGCAGCGCGCGCCGCGCCTCGCCGAACACCGCGTTCCAGAACGGCATGCCGCTGTCGCCGTTCGCGGGTTGCGGCTTGGTGGCGAGATAGAGCGCGCCGACGACAAGGCTCTGCGCCAGCTTCAGCTTGAAATCGCGCACGCCATCGCAGCCGATGGCGCGGCAGAAGCGGGTGACCGTCGGCTCGCTGACCCCGGCGCGCTGGGCAAGCGCGGCGTTGGAAGCGTCGACCGCATATTTGACGTCGTCGAGCACGACGTCGGCGACGCGGCGCTCTGCCGGCCGCAATTCCGCATAGCTGTCCTTCACCTGCGAGATGATATCGGGAATGCGCCGGAGATGGTCGTGCCGCTCGTCGTCCTCGTCGGTCGCTCGCAACGCCTGGCTGTCAGCTTCGGTCATTCGCCAAGTCCTCCCCAGCCCGCTTCTGGAACTATCATCTTCGCGATTATCCGCCCGCTGGCCATAGGCAAATCAACCGAGACGGAGTATGTAGGAAAGTAACACACACGGCAAGGGATCATAAAATTTATGAAAACCAAACAGTTAGACAAAATCTGATTGAACCTGATTGCATCCGCCATCTGTCGCCGCTTGACAGTAAAGTAGGATAGTTACAGACTGATTTCGCGGACAGATGGGGCCTCCGGCAACGCATCGCGCAGTCTCCGAGGGGGAGCATGAATACGGCAAGCGCAACAACGCCGAAGCTCGGCGTGCAGGCAGCGACCAAGGTCTATCAAACGGCCTCCGGCGATCTTCTGGCGCTGGATCGCTGCAGCCTGGATGTGTGGCCGAACGAGATCGTATCCATCGTCGGCCCCTCCGGCTGCGGCAAGACCACGTTGTTGTGGTCGATGTCGGGCCTGCATCGGCTGACCGCGGGCGCGATCCTGCTCGACGGCAAGGAGATCACCGGCCCGCGGCCCGAGATCGGCATCGTCTTCCAGGAAGCGAACCTCCTGCCCTGGCGCAATCTCGACGCCAACATCAACTTCCCTTTCGAGATCAAGGGCGAGAAACCCGATCGCGCCTGGATCGCGCATCTGTTGAACCGCGTCGGGCTCGACGGCTTCGGCGGCAAGTTCCCGCGCGAGCTTTCCGGCGGCATGCAGCAGCGCGCCGCGATCGTGCGCGCGCTGGCGCTGAAACCCTCGGTGCTGCTGATGGACGAGCCTTTCGGCGCGCTCGACAGTTTCACCCGCGAGGAGATGAACCGCCTCGTCGAGGAGATCTGGCTCGACACCAAGACCACCATCGTCTTCATCACCCACAGCATCGAGGAAGCGATCTTCCTTTCCGACCGCGTGGTGGTGCTGACGACGCGGCCCGGCCGCGTCGCCAAGGTCTACGACGTGCCGTTCCCGCGGCCGCGCTCGCTGGAAATCATGGCGACGAAGGAGGTTTTCGATCTCACCAACAAAATCAAGATGGACATTGTCGGCGAACGCGTCCGGCCGAGTACGCCGGAGCGGCCGTCGGCCGAAATCGTGAGGATCAGGCCGTGAGCGGGGGCGACGCCATTCCGGAATTCTCCAAGGCGAAGTCAGGCGGCGACGGCCAGGATGTCAGCCTGACCAATCTTTCGGCCTTCGCCAGCGGCCCCGGCATCAAGTCCGGCGCCGAGGTGGCGGCCATCCTCGCCGTCGCGGTGGTGATCGTCGGCGGCATAGAGCTCGCGCTGCGCATCTTCCACGTGCCGCAATATATTATGCCGCCGCCGAGCTCGATCGCCTACGCCTTGTTCGACGAGTTCCCGCTGATCGCGCCGCATCTCGGCTACACGCTGGTCGAGCTCGTCTCGGGCTTCGCCGTCGGCGCCATGGTCGGCTTGGTGATGGCGGCGGTGATCACCCAGTTTCCCTTCGCCGAAAAAATCGTCGCGCCCTACATCCTCATCCTCGTCACCACGCCGATGTTGGCGCTGGTGCCGCTGCTCATCTTGCGCTTCGGCTTCGGCTATACGCCGCGCATCATCGCCGTGGCCTTGGCCGCCGGCCCGATGGTGATGATCAACGCCGCGACCGGCTTCCGCCGCGTCGACAGCGCCAAGATCGCTTTGGCCCGCTCCTATGGCGCCAGCACACTGCAGATCTTCTGGAAGATCCGCGCGCCGATGGCGCTGCCGATGATCCTGGTCGGGCTGATGATCGGCGCGATCTTCGGGCTGCTCACCGCCGTCGGCGCCGAGATGGTCGGCGGCGGCTTCGGCCTCGGCAACCGGCTGACCTCCTATTCGTCGATGATCCAGATGCCGCAATTCTTCGCGGTGGTGCTGATCCTGTCGACGCTCGGCATCCTGATCTACGTGCTGTTCTTCCTGATCGGCAAGAAATGGGCGAGCTGGGAAACATAAGCGCGAAAGGACGAGGTCGCCCGGGAGGCGGGCGAAGGCAAGCAATCAACAAAAGGGGAATGCCATGACCAACGAAAGCTCATTCGACACATCGACAAGAGCGGGCATCAGCCGCCGCTATTTCCTGCAGGTGACGGCGGCCGGCGTCGTGACCGCCACCGCGCTTGGCGCGTCTGGCCTGAAGGCCAGGGCGGCGGCCTATGAGAAATTCACCTGGATCTCGCCGCGCGGCACGCTGGAAGTGCTGGACGACTATCCCTACTGGTCGGCCAAGAAAGCCGGCTATTTCGGCGACCTCGCCACCGACATGCAGCCGGGCCCGTCGGATGGCACCGCGACGGTGAAGTTCGTCGATGTCGGCCAGGCCGACATGGGCTTCCCCTCGCCCGGCGTCTTCTCCTTCGCCATCCAGAACGGCATGAAGCTGAAGTCCGTCTTCCACATGGGCGCGCGCGACACCTTCAGCATCGCCTTCCGCAAGGGCCAGGGCACCAAGAACCTCAAGGATCTCGAAGGCAAGACCATCCTGCTCGGCTCCGCCGCCTGGCAGGCGATCGTCGATCCGCTGCTTGCGGCCCAAGGCGTCGACATCAAGAAGGTGAAATATGTCGAGGCCGGCTGGCCGACCTGGGGCACCGCGCTTGCCGGCGGCCAGGGCGATGCGGCGCTCTCCTGGGAGGGGCTGCGCGCCGAATGGATCGCAAAGGGCCTCGACTTCGAATACTGGCTCGGCGTGCAGAACTCGAAGCTGCCGGCCAACACGTTTGTCGTGCGCGCCGCCGATCTCGAGGACGCCGACAAGAAGGCCTTCCTGGAGAAATACCTGCGTGGCTGGGCGATGGGTCTCGAATTCGGCTACCAGAACCCGCGTGCCGCGGTCGAGGCCGTGTTCGAGCAGTTCCCGACCTTGGCCAAGAACCTCGGCCCCGAGCTCGGCACCACATCCATCCTGCAGCAGATCAACGTCTTCCGCGGCGACATGGACAAGCGTGGCGGCTGGGGCTCGCACGACATGGCGAGCTGGCAGGGCTTCTTCGACGAGATCCTCAAGATCGGCCAGATCACCGCGCCGGTGAAGGCGGAAGACGTCTGCACCAACGACCTGATCCCGGCCGCCAACGACTTCGACAAGGCCAAGGTCAAGGCCGACGCCGACGGCGTGAAGCTGTCGGAAGGCTTTGCCGCGCTCGACGTCGACAAGATCAAGGCGCACCTGTTCGATTCGGCAGTGAAGTAAGGGGGCAGGCTCCTTTCCTCTGCCTCCGGAAGGGGGAGAGGTGGCGCCGCGAAGCGGTGACGGAGTGGGAGAAGGCGTTCGCCAAACGCGTAGCCGCTGCAAGACAGGCACAATCTGGCGCGCAAGAAACCAGGCGCGCGGCGAAGGTCGACCCCCACTCCGTCGAGCTTTGCTCGACACCTCTCCCCCGATCGACGGGGGAGAGGAAGGGGCCGGGTGATGAGCGGCGGCGCTGACCTAGCTGGTTGTCCCAGATAGGCATACGAGCGGCGATCGATCGCCGCCCATGACTGAATCAAGAAATTAGGGAGGCTGAAATGGCCGACAAAGTGAAAATTCTGGTGGTTGGTCTGGGCAATATGGGCGCTTCGCATGCCAGCGCCTATCACCGCTCCGACGGCTTCGAGATCGTCGGCATCATGAGCCGCAGCATCAAGAGCAACAAGAAGATCCCGAAAGAACTCGCCGGCTACCCGCTCTACGAGGATTTCGACCTGGCGCTGAAGGAGACCAAGCCGGACGCGGTCTCCATCAACAGCTGGCCGAACACGCACGCCGAATACGCGCTGAAGGCGATCGCCGCCAACTGCCATGTGTTCATGGAAAAGCCGCTGGCCACCAACATCGCGGACGCCGAAAAGGTTGTGGCCGCGGCGCGGGCGAAGAACCGCAAGCTGGTGCTGGGCTACATCCTGCGCGTCCACCCGTCCTGGATCAAATTCATCGAGGTCGGCAAGACGCTCGGCAAGCCGTTGGTGATGCGCCTGAACCTCAACCAGCAGAGCAGCGGCACCGCCTGGCACTGGCACAAGAACCTGATCGATTCGCTGATCCCGATCGTCGACTGCGGCGTGCACTATGTCGACGTCATGTGCCAGCTGACCGGCGCCAAGCCGGTGCGCGTGCACGGCATCGGCGCAAAACTCTGGGCCGAGGCCGACAAGCAGAATTACGGCCATTTGCACGTCACCTTCGATGACGGCTCGGTCGGCTGGTATGAGGCGGGCTGGGGCCCGATGATGAGCGAGACGGCCTATTTCGTGAAGGACGTGGTCGGTCCCAAGGGCGCCGTCTCGATCGTCGCCGGCCAATCGGGCAGCAGCGCCAAGGACGCTGAGGAGGTGTCTGATTCCGCCGACATCGACCGCCACACCAAGACCGACGCGCTGAAGATCCATTATGCGCAGGTCGACGGCGACAAGAATTTTGCCAAGCCCGACGAGATCGTCAGCATGGAAGACGAACCTGGCCACCAGGAGCTTTGCGACCGTGAGCAGGCCTTCTTCCTGCGCGCCATCCGCGAGGATCTTGATTTGACCGAGCAGATGGATGCCGCGGTGAACAGCCTGCGCATCGTGCTGGCGGCCGAGCAGAGCATCGCGGAAAAGCGCACCGTCGAGCTGGCCTAAAGCCGTCGCTCCCTCATCCGGCCGCTTCGCGGCCACCTTCTCCCCTGCACGGAGAAGAGGTTGGCGCCGACGCCGACAATCTCCTCTCGCAGCGGGGAGAGGCCAGCCGAGCGAAGCGGAGGCTGGGTGAGGGCGAGTCCGGGCCAGTTCTCAGCCGACAGCACTTGCAAGTGGGAGGAAACACATGGTCGCGATCTCGAAGAGCTTGCTCGAAACCTACACCCAGTCCGACGCGCTGGCTCTCGCCGGACTTGTGAAGCGCGGCGAGGTTTCTCCCGCCGAGCTCGTCGAAGCGGCGATCACCATGATCGAGCGCCTGAACCCGGAACTCAACGCGGTCGTCCATCGTCTCTACGACCTGGCGCGCGCCCAGGCGGCGTCGGTTGACAAGAACGCGCCCTTCGCTGGGGTTCCCTATCTACTCAAGGAGCTCGCTTCGTCCTGGACCGGCGCGCCTCTCACCAATTCCTGCCGCTACCTCAAGGACTTCGTCGCCGATTCCGACAGCGAGGTGGTGCGACGCATCAAGGCGGCTGGCCTTATCCTCGTCGGGAAATCCAACGCGCCGGAAAACGGCTGGTCGATCACCACTGAGCCGAAACTCTACGGCACGACGAAGAACCCGTGGAAGGAAGGCGTCACGCCGGGCGGCTCGAGCGGCGGCGCTGCTGCCGCGATCGCCTCGCGCATGGTCTCGATCGCCGAAGCCAGCGACGGCGCCGGCTCGATCCGCGTTCCGGCTTCCTGCTGCGGCATTGTCGGCCTGAAGCCATCGCGCGGCCGCGTCAGCCTGGCGCCCTTCGGCGACTATTGGTATGGCGGCGCCTATTTCCTCTGCTGCTCGCGAACGATCCGCGACACCGCCGCCTATCTCGACGCGGTGGCCGGCACCCTGCCCGGCGACGCCTACACGCCGCCGGTGCCGGCGGACAGCTGGCTCAGCCTTTCCGCGCGAGCGCCGAAGAAACTGCACATCGGCTTTTCCGTCACGCCGCCCAACGGCACGGCGATTGATCCTGACGTCAAGGCAACCGTGCTCTCCACGGTCGCCGCGCTGGAACGTCTCGGCCACGACATCGAGGAGCACGACATGCCGCTCGACTCCGATGCCGTCTGGAAGATCTACACCGACATGACCTGCGTGCAGACGGCTGCCACTTTCGGCTTCCTGGAGACGCTGGTCGGCCGCCCCGTCACGCCGAACGATGTCGAACCGTTGACCTGGGCGATCATCCAGCGCGGCCGCGCGACCAGCGGCATCAAGCATATTTCGGATGTCGAGCAGTTGAGGTTGATCGGCCGCGATATCGTCGGCGACCTCAACCCCTATGACATCTTCATCACCCCGACGCTGACGCAACTGCCGCGTCCGCTCGGCTATTACGACATGTCGGAGACCGATCTCGATCGTTACAACGCCAAATGGGGCGACGCGGTCTTCAACTTCCCCTTCAACATCTCCGGCCTGCCGGCGATCTCGCTGCCGCTCGGGCAGTCGGCCGGCGGCGTGCCGATCGGCGTCCAGCTCGTCGGCCGTTACGGCGACGAGGCGATGGTGCTCGCGCTTTCCACGCAGTTGGAAGGGGAGATGCCGTGGAAGGATCGGCGGCCGGGAACTGGATTATAATCCACCACCTGAGAGCGGCGGTTCTGACGACTGCTCGGGCTCACGACTTAACGCCTGGAGCCGATAGACGTTCAGGGTTTCGACCATCTGCTCGGCCGACAACGGCCATATACCGGGTAACAAGGCTTTAGCTCCCAGTTTTTTGCTGATCCGCGTAAGCGGTGAAGCGGTTTTAGCCCCCGGTCGAAAATTGTAAGCAACTGCCTGGTTGCCTTTGGGTAAGTTATGGACAAAGAAGCCGTCAATGTCTGCCCAAAGAACTTGCTTCTGTGAACAGACTAGTCCGCCGCATAGAGTAAATCCGCAGCTATTCAGCCGCAGCGATTGTGGACGGATTATCAGCCAGCCGAACAGAGGTAAGCACAACCCAAAGAGAACCAGTCCAAGCTCGGTTAGGACACGTTCGAAATCGGTATCCGGCACAATCGTTGCACCGGCCCAGAAGAGAGCCAAGCTTCCAACAAGATACAGCACAGCTTTGCCTCTGGATCCACTTATGATCTTGGGTTCAAAGATCTCGCTCACTTCCTCGCCTTCCGCTGCAGGTATGTCGATTGACCCGGTCTTCAGAATTTCACGGACTAAACCACCATATAAGTTTACGGCGCCTATTCAGCAGGTTGGATAACGCGGTCGCCGCCCGCTCAAAACCCCTATAAAATTCCTATATCTTTCCCATCCCTCCCGTCTCGAACCTTTATGGCGATCGGGTCCATATTTCCGTTCGAAGAAACGCTGTGAACCGCCGTCGCCGCCAAGGTGACGAGCGTGTGCGTGCAGTTTTCAGCCCGCCTATGCGGTCTGCGGACACAAGTGGAAAACAAGGAACACCTGCAATGGACCTCATAGTTCTCGGGATCGGGGTTTTATTCTTCGCCCTGTCCTTAGCCTACGTCAAAGCCTGCGACAGAATCTGAGAAAGGACCGTACCATGCTTTTCGACTACATCCTCGGCGGCGCGGTGACCTTGTTCCTGCTTGCCTACCTCACCTACGCGCTGATCCGCCCAGAGCGCTTCTGACCGGTACGCGGAGAGCCCATCATGACCATAAATGGCTGGATACAGATCCTCGTCTATTGCGGCATCCTGCTTTTGCTCGTGAAGCCGCTCGGCTTCTATATGTACCGCGTCTTCAGCGGCGATCGCACCTTGCTGTCGCCGGTGCTCGTCCCTATCGAGCGTGGCCTCTATCGCCTCGCCGGCACGAGCGACAGGGAAGAACAGCACTGGGCCGTCTACGCGACGGGCATGCTGCTCTTCAATCTCGCCGGCCTGCTGGTCCTTTACGCGCTGCAGCGGCTGCAGGGCGTGCTGCCCTACAATCCCGCGGGCATGACCGCGGTCGACCCGCAGCTGGCCTTCAACACCGCCGCCAGCTTCATCACCAACACCAACTGGCAGAACTACGGCGGCGAAAGCACGATGTCCTATCTCGTGCAGATGGCCGGCCTCACCGTCCAGAACTTCGTCTCGGCCGCTACCGGTATTGCCATCGCGATCGCCTTGATCCGCGGCTTCGCACGCGCCTCCGGCAAGTCGATCGGCAATTTCTGGGTCGACCTCACCCGCTGCACGCTCTACGTGCTCCTGCCGCTCTGCATCGTGCTGACGCTTGCCTATGTGTGGCTCGGCATCCCGCAGACCCTTGGGCCGTATGTCGATGCCACCACGCTGGAGGGCGCCAAGCAGACGATCGCGCTCGGGCCGGTCGCGTCGCAGGTCGCCATCAAGATGCTCGGCACCAATGGCGGCGGCTTCTTCAACGCCAACGCCGCGCATCCGTTCGAGAATCCGGACGCCATCTCCAACCTGATCCAGATGCTGTCGATCTTCGCGCTCGGCGCCGGCCTCACCAATGTCTTCGGCCGCATGGTCGGCAACCAGCGCCAAGGCTGGGCGATCCTCGCCTCGATGGGCGTGCTGTTCCTCATCGGCGTCGCCGTCTGCTACTGGGCCGAGGCTGCCGGCAACCCGCTGGTCCATGCGCTCGGCATCGACGGCGGCAACATGGAAGGCAAGGAGACGCGCTTCGGTATCGCCGCCTCGGCGCTGTTCGCGGTCATCACCACGGCCGCCTCCTGCGGCGCCGTCAACGCCATGCACGATAGTTTCACAGCGCTCGGCGGCATGATCCCGCTGATCAACATGCAGCTCGGCGAAGTCATCGTCGGCGGTGTCGGCGCCGGCTTCTACGGCATCCTGATGTTCGTCGTCGTCGCCGTCTTCGTCGCCGGTCTGATGGTCGGCCGCACGCCGGAATATCTCGGCAAGAAGATCGAGGCCAGGGAGGTCAAGATGGCGATGCTTGCCATCCTGTGCCTGCCGCTGGCGATGCTGATCTTCACGGCCATCGCCGTTGTCCTGCCAAGCGCGGTGGCCTCGATGGCCAATGGCGGCCCGCACGGCTTCACCGAGGTGCTCTACGCCTATACTTCGGCGGCCGCGAACAACGGCTCGGCCTTCGGCGGCCTCTCCGGCAACACGCCCTGGTATAATCTGACCATGGCTGTCGGCATGCTGATGGGCCGCTTCCTGGTCATTATCCCGGCTTTGGCCATCACCGGCTCGCTCGCCGCCAAGAAGACCGTGCCTGCCTCCGCCGGGACCTTCCCGACCGACGGCACGCTGTTCGTCGGCCTGCTGGTCGGCGTCATCGTCATCGTCGGCGGCCTCACCTTCTTCCCGTCGCTCGCCGTCGGTCCGATCGTCGAGCATCTGGCGATGATCCATGGACAGACCTTCTGAGATGACCATGCCCCGCTTCAACGACATACGTGGCAACGACCGTCACCAGACCGGTGACGGAGCGCCCGACAACGGAAGGGGCGAGAAGCCTCGTCCTTTCCCGACCCTTTCAACCTTTCTCGGCATGGCGGCCGTGCTGTTCGTGCTGTGGCTACTGGCCATCGGCCTTCCGCGCCTTTTCCCGAAGACCGAACACCCGGCGCCGTCCAACATGACCGATACTGGAGCCCAAAAATGAGCCAGTCCAAATCCGCTGTCATCATGGATGCGCGCATCCTGGTGCCCGCCATCGGCGGCGCGTTCCGCAAGCTTGATCCGCGCACGCTGGTCAAGAATCCGGTGATGTTCGTCGTCGCGGTCGTCTCGCTGCTGACCACCGTGCTTTTCATCCGCGACCTGATCGCCGGCGGCGGCGATCTCGGTTTCACGCTGCAGATCATCATCTGGCTGTGGTTCACCGTGCTGTTCGCCAATTTCGCCGAGGCGGTGGCCGAGGGCCGCGGCAAGGCGCAGGCCGACTCGCTGCGCAAGGCGCGCACCGAAACCCAGGCCAAGCTGCTCACCAACGGCGACCGCACCAAATTCAAGCTGGTGCCGGGCACCAGCCTGAAGGTCGGCGATGTCGTGCTGGTCGAGGCCGGCGACATCATCCCATCCGACGGCGAGGTGGTCGAAGGCGTGGCGTCGGTCAACGAAGCGGCGATCACAGGCGAATCCGCGCCCGTCATCCGAGAATCCGGCGGCGACCGTTCGGCCGTCACCGGCGGCACCCAGGTTCTGTCCGACTGGATCCGCGTGCGCATCTCCGCCGCATCCGGCCAGACTTTCCTCGACCGCATGATCTCGCTGGTCGAGGGCGCCGAGCGCCAGAAGACGCCGAACGAGATTGCGCTCAACATCCTGCTTGTCGGCATGACGCTGATCTTCGTGCTGGCCACCGCGACCATCCCCAGCTTCGCCTCTTATTCGGGCGGCTATATCTCGGTGACCATCCTCGTTGCGCTCTTCGTGACGCTGATCCCGACCACGATCGGCGCGCTGCTGTCGGCCATCGGCATCGCCGGCATGGACCGCCTCGTGCGCTTCAACGTGCTTGCCATGTCCGGCCGCGCCGTCGAGGCCGCCGGCGACGTCGACACGCTTCTCCTCGACAAGACCGGCACCATCACGCTCGGCAACCGCCAGGCAACCGAGTTCCGTCCGGTCAAGGGCGTCACCGAGCAGGAGCTGGCCGATTCAGCACAGCTTGCATCGCTGGCCGACGAGACGCCGGAAGGCCGCTCGATCGTCGTGCTCGCCAAGGAGAAATACGCCATCCGCGCCCGCGACATGGCAACCTTGCACGCGACCTTCGTGCCCTTCACCGCGCAGACCCGCATGAGCGGCGTCGACATCGACGGTTCGTCGGTGCGCAAGGGCGCGGTCGATGCGGTGCTCAATCACGTGAACCAGGCGACCGTCGCCGCCCATGGCACGCGTCCGACGACCGAAACGATCCGCGACCTGCAGGCGATCGCCGACGAGATCGCCAAGGCCGGCGGCACGCCGCTGGCGGTCGAGCGCGACGGCCGCCTGCTCGGCGTCGTCCACCTCAAGGACATCGTCAAGGGCGGCATCCGCGAGCGTTTCGCGGAGCTGCGCAAGATGGGCATCCGCACGGTGATGATCACCGGCGACAACCCGCTCACCGCGGCTGCCATCGCCGCCGAAGCCGGCGTCGACGACTTCCTCGCCCAGGCAACGCCCGAGAACAAGCTGTCGCTGATCCGCGAGGAGCAGGCCAAGGGCAAGCTGGTCGCCATGTGCGGCGACGGCACCAACGACGCGCCGGCGCTGGCCCAGGCCGATGTCGGCGTCGCCATGAACACCGGCACCGTCGCCGCGCGCGAGGCCGGCAACATGGTCGACCTCGACAGCGATCCCACCAAGCTGATCGAGATCGTCGAGATCGGCAAGGCGCTGTTGATGACGCGCGGCTCGCTGACGACCTTCTCCATCGCCAACGACGTGGCCAAGTACTTCGCCATCATCCCGGCGATGTTCGCGGTCTTCTACGTCGCGCCCGGCCAGTCCACCGGTCCGCTGCAGGCGCTCAACGTCATGCATCTGGCGACGCCGCAGAGCGCCATTCTGTCGGCCATCATCTTCAACGCGCTGATCATCATCGCGCTGATCCCGCTGTCGCTGAAAGGCGTGAAATATCGCGCCATCGGGGCGGGCTCGCTGCTCACCCGCAATCTGCTGATCTATGGCCTCGGCGGCATCGTCGTGCCGTTCGTCGGCATCAAGGCGATCGACCTGATCGTCACGGCTCTAGGCCTCGCATAAGGACTTGCCCCGATGTTCAAGCAACTCAGACCCGCCTTTGTCATGATCGTCTTCTTCACCGTGCTGACCGGCCTCGTCTATCCGATCGGCATGACCGGCATCGCCCAGGCGCTGTTTCCGAACCAGGCCAATGGCAGCCTTATCGAAAAGGATGGCAAGGTCATCGGCTCCAGCCTGATCGGCCAGGCTTTCGCCAGCGACCGCTATTTCCACGGCCGGCCGTCGGCGGCCGGTGACGGTTACAACGCCGCGTCCTCGGGCGGATCGAATCTCGGCCCTACCAACCCCAAGCTCATCGACCGCATCAAGGATGACGCTGGGAAGCTGAAGGCCGAGAACCCGAACCAGCCGGTGCCCATGAACCTCGTCACCACGTCGGGCAGCGGCCTGGATCCCGACATCAGCCCGGAGGCCGCCTATTTCCAGGTGCCGCGCGTCGCCAAGGCCCGCACCATGGACGAGGCCAAGGTGAAGGCGCTGGTCGACAGCCATGTCGAGGACCGCGAGCTTGGCGTCCTCGGGGAGCCGGTGGTCAACGTGCTGGCGCTGAACCTGGCGCTGGACGAGTTGAAGTAATCCACCCGCGCCGGGGATCGACACGATCCCCGGCGCAATTCATGATTGGACCTGATGCCCGACGACAGGACCGACCCTAAGAACCGACCCTCCCCCGACGCGCTCCTCGAGCATGCCGAACGCGAGGGCCGTGGCCGCCTGCGCATATTTCTCGGCGCCGCGCCCGGCGTCGGCAAGACCTACGAGATGCTGATGGCGGGCCGCGCCCGCCGCGCCGACGGCATCGATGTCGTGATCGGCATTGTCGAGACCCATGGCCGCAAGGAAACCCAGGCCCTGGTCGACGGCTATGAGGTGATCCCACGCCGCCTGGTCGAGTATCGCGACCAGACGCTCGACGAAATGGACATCGACGCCATCCTGAAGCGGCGCCCTGCGCTGGTCCTGGTCGACGAGCTTGCCCATACCAACGCGCCCGGCAGCCGGCATCCCAAACGCTATCTCGATGTGCAGGAGATCCTTGCGCAAGGCATCGACGTCTACACCACGCTCAACATCCAGCATGTCGAAAGCCTGAACGACGTCGTCGCCCAGATCACCCGCGTCCGGGTGCGCGAGACGGTTCCCGATTCCGTCATCGACGAGGCCGATGACATCGAGATCATCGACCTCACACCCGACGACCTGATCAAACGCCTGCAGGACGGGAAGGTCTATTTCCCCAACACCGCGCAGCGCGCCATTGAGAATTATTTCTCGCCGGGCAATCTGACGGCGCTGCGCGAGCTGGCCCTGCGCCGCACCGCCCAGCGCGTCGACGAGCAGTTGCTCAACCACATGCAGTCGCATGCCATTCCGGGCCCGTGGGCGGCCGGCGAGCGGGTTCTCGTCTGCGTCGACTCGCAACCCGGCGGAGCGGCCCGCATCCGCTACGCGCGCCGGCTCGCCGACCGGCTGCGCGCGCCCTGGACGGCGCTGCATGTCGACACGCCGCGGCTCGCCGGCTTGTCCGAGGAGGACAAGGATCGCCTGGCCAGGAACCTGCGCCTTGCCGAACAGCTCGGCGCCGAGATCGCCACCATTCCCGGCCAGAACGTCGCCCAGGACATCGTGCGCCACGCGACGGCGAATAATTTCACCCATATCGTCATCGGCAGGCCGACCCGCTCGCGCTGGCGCGAGCTGATCGAGGGCTCGCTCACCTATGACCTGATCCGCAATGCCGGCGACATCAGCGTCCATGTCATTTCAGGCGCCGAGCGCGATGGCGACACACCGTCGGCACGGGTCAAGGCCGCGCCCGAGCAGAAGCCTTTCCAGGTCTGGCCCTACCTGTTCTCGACGGCCTATGTCGCCGGCGCGCTGGCCGTCAGCTCGATCCTCGACCAGTTCCTCGACGTCCGCAATCTTGCCAGCGTCCTGCTTCTGGCGGTGCTGACCGCGGCCGTGACCTTCGGGCTCTGGCCAGCCCTCTATGCCTGTTTCCTGAGCGCGCTTGCCTTCAATTTCTTCTTCCTCGAGCCGCGCTACACGCTGACGATCAGGGATCCGGAAAGCATCGTCGCCTTCACGGTCTTCCTCGTCGTAGCCGTGATCGCCAGCAACCTGACCGCGCGTGTTCAGCGCCAGGCGGTCGCCGCCCGCTCGCGGGCGCGCGCCACCGAGGACATCTACTCCTTCTCCAAGAAGCTCGCCGGCGCCGGCACGCTCGACGACGTGCTGTGGGCCACCGCCTTCCAGATCGCCTCGATGCTGAAGGTCCGCGTCGTGCTGCTCCTGCCGGAAAACGGCACTATCACCGTCAAGGCCGGCTATCCGCCGGACGACACGCTGGCCGAAGCCGATATCGCGGCCGCCCGCTGGGCCTGGGAGCACAACCGCGCCGCCGGCCGCGGCGCCGACACCTTGCCTGGCGCAAAACGCCTCTATCTCCCCCTGCGGACGGGGCGCACCGCGATCGGCGTGGTCGGTCTCGACAACGACAAGCAAGGGCCCCTGCTGACGCCCGAGCAGCAGCGGCTGCTCGACGCCCTGGCCGACCAGGCAGCGGTCGCCATCGAGCGCGTTCAGCTCGTCGCCGATGTCGACCGCGCCAGGCTGGCCGCCGAAGCGGACCGCTTGCGCTCGGCGCTGCTTACCTCCATCTCGCATGACCTTAAGACGCCGCTTGCCGCGATCATGGGCGCGGCCGGCACGCTGAAGGAATTCGCGCCGGCGCTGCCGGAAAACGATCGCGCCGAACTTCTGGCGACGGTTGTCAGCGAAGCGGAGCGGCTGAACCGCTTCATCGCCAATCTGCTCGACATGACCAGGATAGAGTCGGGCGCGATGGAGCCAAACCACGCATTCCACTATGTCGGAGACGTCGTCGGATCGGCGTTGAACCGGGCGCGGAAGATCACCGCCGAACACAAGATAGAAACCGACATTCCTGCCGATCTGCCGATGCTGCGGCTCGATCCCGTTCTGTTCGAGCAGGCATTGTTCAACCTCCTCGACAATGGCGCCAAATATGCCTCGCCGGGCTCGGCCATCCGGCTGCAGGCCTGGGTCGACAACGGCGCCGTCATCCTGCAGGTGATGGACGAGGGACCGGGCATTCCGCCCGACGACCTGGAGCGGATATTCGACACCTTCTACCGCGTGCGCAAGCGCGACCAGGTGCGCGCCGGCACGGGTCTCGGCCTGTCGATCAGCCGCGGCTTCATCGAGGCGATGGGCGGCACGATCGCGGCGGCCAACCGCACCGACCGTCTGGGCGCGATCTTCACCATCCGCATGCCGCTGCCGGCTGAGTTGCCGGCGCTCGGCGCTCCCCTTACGGACGACGCGGCATGACGAACCAGACCGTCTCCATCCTGGTCGTCGACGACGAACCGCCGATCCGCAAATTGCTGCGCGTCGGCCTCGGCAGCCAGGGCTACGCGGTCTCCGAGGCGCCTAACGCCAAGGCGGCGATCGAACTCATGCAGGCCGAACGGCCCGACCTTATCCTGCTCGATCTCGGCCTGCCCGGCATGACCGGCCTCGAGCTGCTCGGCAAATGGCGCGGCGACGGCCTCGACGTTCCGGTCGTCATCCTGTCCAGCCGCACCGACGAGGCCGGTATCGTCGCCGCGCTCGAGCTCGGCGCCGATGACTATGTGACCAAGCCTTTCGGCATGAACGAGCTGGTCGCGCGCATTCGCGTGGCGCTGCGCCACAAATTCCAGCAGCAGGGCGAGAAGCCGGTGTTCCACACCGGCGACCTTTCCGTCGACCTGGTGAAGCGCATCGTCAAGGTCGAGGACAAGGAAGTGAAACTGTCGCCCAAGGAATACGACATCCTGCGCATGCTCGTGCAATATGCCGGCAAGGTGCTGACGCACCAGTTCCTGATGAAGCAGATCTGGAACGACTCCACCGACGTCCAGTATCTGAGAGTCTATGTGCGCCAGCTGCGGCAGAAGATCGAGAAGACGCCGGACCAGCCGCGCTACATCATCACCGAGACCGGCGTCGGCTACCGTCTGCGCGAGGTTGAGTAGCGAGGCAAACCGTGGTGGTTGGCCGAAGCCTTCCAACCTCGTCATCCCTGGGCGGAGCAGCCGCGAAGCGGCGCGGCGCTCCTATGTCACGGAATGGATCCTCGGGTCTGCGCCGCGTCGCTTCGCTCCTTGCTTCGCCCGTGGATGACGAAGCGTTCAGCCGGCCGGTCTCCGACAAACTAGTCCGCCGACAGGTCCGCCGTCCGCGCCAGCGCGCTGCCGAAGCCGTTGAGCGAGATGGTGAAGGAGATCGGCTGCGTCGTGTCGGCCGCCGTGGCGTTGATTTTCAGCGTGGTGCCGTTCTGCAAGAGCGGCGTGGTATCGGCATCGAACGTCACCGGCACCAGGCAGCCGACCGCCTGGCAGGTGTTGAACTGCAGCGTCCCGTCCAGCTTCTTGTCGTCGATCTCAAGCGAAATGCCGTTGGCCAGGGCAAGCCCGAAGGGCAGCGCCAGCGTGCCGGCGGCGTCCTGGCCCGTCTTGGTCGTCAATTCGATCGCCAGCAGCCGCTGGCCGCTCTGCTTGTTGAACTGCTGATGTGACAGGCTGCAGACCTTGTTCGTGCCGGTGACTTGGCAGTTGACCGTCCAGTCGCCATGCGTTTCCGACAGCGCCGAGGCGCCGCCCGGCAGTTGCGGCTTGGCCGCTGCGTCGGCGGGCTGGGCCGCTGGCGCCACCTTGTCGCCCTTGTTTTGCGCGGCAAATCCCGCTGCCGGCATACCGGTAATGCAGGCGGCTACCAGCATCGCCGCGAGATACGCGTACTTCGTCCTCATGACTTCCCTTCTTGGCCGCCGCCCCGCGTCAGCTAGAAGCTGACCTTGAGAGACGCGCTGACCGCGTTCTGCTTGACCGTTTCCCCGAAGGCGCCGTTGTACCTGAGCGCCAGCCCGACTCCGTTGACGCCCATTGAGCTCCAGCCCGGCGCCGACCCGATAGAGCGGCGAATCGATGGCTTCCGTCAAGTGCAATGCCGGGTTGCCGGGCAGATTCTCGGCGGCGGCGAAACGCCCCTCGATCTCCCTCTGCTTGGTGGAGAATTCGACGCCGGCCTTTCCGTAGATGCGGAAGCTGGCGATGTCGCTGACCGGGATGTCGGCCCCGACCTCCAGTGCCGGCGCAACGGCATAGCCAATCGCCCGGCTTCCGTGGGCCGCATCACGTTTCGCAGTGCCCATGGCGTTATTGGCCGCCCGCACTATATGAAGTGCATGGTTTTTCCTATGGGAGCCGTGCGGATGCTTCGTCACATTCAGGCTGTTCTGGCAGGCGCCGTGCTGGCGGCCGCGATTTCTCAGGTTGCGGCGTCTCATGCGCAGATTGTCATCCCGACGAATCGCGACGCATTGGTGCAGCAGAACCAGCTGCAGCAGTTGCAGAACCGCTTGCAGCGGCAGCAATACCAGCAGCAACAGCAATTGTATCGCGAGCTTGACCGGCAGAGCGCGCCCAAGCCCAAGCCCGATGTGCCGGTATATGACAAGACCTGTCGGATGGAAGCGGTCGGCAACACGATTTCACGGGTTTGCCGCTGACATTTTGTTTTTTTCAGTTTATTAGCCGACTTACTTGCTGGCAAATTGCCGGATTGCAAGGGCGGTGGTTCTAGAGCAATTCCAGGAAAAGTGTGACACGGTTTTCCGTCGGGAATTGCGTCAAAACTAAAGAGATAGAGCGGTTCGCCGTTTCCGTGAAACGGTGAAACGCTCTAGGGTTTGCAGGAGGACAGGTTTTTGCCGCGCGAGAGCGTATGGCAGGGATGCTGCTCTCACCGGAATTTGGGATGGCAACAACCAAGAAGAAAGCAGTTCGCAGAGCCAAGAAAGGCCAACGGATCCGCCAGGTGGCGGCCATTCCGTATCGCTTGCGGGAAGACGGCAACCTGGAAGTGTTGCTGGTCACCTCACGCACCACACGGCGCTTCATTGTGCCAAAGGGTTGGCCGATGAAGGGCAAGAGCGGGCGCAAGGCGGCAACGATCGAAGCCCAGGAAGAAGCAGGCGTTCTCGGCAGGACGCTGAAGCAGCCTGCCGGCACCTATTCCTATTGGAAACGCATGACCAATGGCTTCATTCGCGTGGACGTTGCGGTCTATTTGCTCGAGGTCGCCGAGGAGCTTGCCGACTGGCAGGAAGCCGCGAACCGGCAGCGTGCATGGCTTCCAGCAGCCGACGCCGCCCTGCTCATCGACGAACCGGAGCTTTCGACGCTGCTTAGGGATCTGACCGTTCCGGTGGTCGATCCGGCATAAAGCAACCATCCTATTCGGTGTCGTTCGGGAAAGGTCGTGCCGGCGTGCCGGTATAGGCCCAAAGCCATTTCCCTGGGCAGCGGCCCCCTTGTTGCGGTCGCTTTGCTGCGGCTGGCGATTCGCTGCTTGACTCATACATATCCCAGTGGTTATACGTAATCAATAGCCAACGGGTTATTGATTGAGATGTCGGCCTCGCACGATATACTGTTCAGGACGCTTGCCGATCCGACACGGCGCGCCATCTTCGAACGTCTCTGCCGCCAGGGCGAGCAGACGGTCGGTGCCCTGACCGCGCAGGCCGGCGTATCGCAGCCGGCGGTGTCGAAGCATCTCGGCGTCCTCAAGGAGGCGGGCCTAGTGCGCGACCGCCATGAGGGCCGCCAGACCCATTACAGCGCCCAGCTCAAGGCGCTGGCGCCGTTGATGGACTGGACGCGCCACATGGCGGGGTTTTGGGAAAGCCGGTTCGACGATCTGGAGGAACTGCTCAAAAGGATGGATCAATGAATGAAGTGCCGGCCGCAACGCGCTCCGTCATCGTCGAGCGCGAGATACCTTTTCCGCCGGAAAAGATCTGGCGCGCGCTCACCCAACCGCATCTCATCGAGGAGTGGCTGATGAAGAACAGCTTCAAGCCGGTCGTGGACCATCGCTTCAATCTGAGCGCCGAATGGGGAGGCGTCGACTGCCAAGTGCGGACGGTCGAGCCCAACAGGACCCTGTCCTACAGCTGGGACACCAAGGACCTCGAGAGCGTCGTCACCTGGACGCTCACCCCGACTGGCACGGGCACGCATCTGCGCATGGAGCAGGTCGGCTTCCGCACCGATCAGGAGCCGTACTACCGCGGCGCCACGGTGGGCTGGAAGCGCAACTTCACCGCCCTGGAGCAGCTGCTTTCGCGGATCGATTGAAGTCCGCCGAAGCTTCAAAAGACAGACACGGTCCTGGCGGGGCGGCAAACCGCGGGCGCAAGCAATGGAGACACGACAATGAAGATCAGGCTGACCAGCATCTATGTCGACGACCAGGAAAAGGCTCTTCGTTTCTACACCGACGTCCTGGGCTTCACCAAGAAGGCCGACTTCACCAACGGGCCTTTTCGCTGGCTGACAGTCACCTCGCCTGACGATCCGGACGGCACTGAACTGCAGTTGGCCCTCAACGACAATCCGGCTGCAAAGACTTATCAGCAGGCCATCTTCAAGCAGGGCCAGCCGGCCCTGATGCTGTTCACCGACGACATCAAGAGCGACCATGAGCGCATCAAGGCCAATGGCGGCAGCTTTGCCATGGCGCCGACCGCGGTGACCGGCGCGACCATCGCCCAGCTCAACGACACCTGCGGCAACCTCATTCAGCTTTCGCAGCTGGCGCGCTGGTAGGCAACTCGATCCGTATCGTCATTTGCAAGGGAGGTTAGATTGAACTGGAGCAAATGGATCAGGCAGCTTCACCGCTGGCTGTCGATCATCTTCACCGTCACCGTCATTGCCAATTTCGCCGCCATGGCCATGGGCCCACCGCCCGCCTGGATCGTCTATTCGCCGTTGATCCCGCTTTTCCTGCTGCTGTTCAGCGGGCTCTACATGTTCGTGCTGCCCTATGCCGTCAGGTGGCGCAGCCAGCAGACGAGCGAGCGAACGGGATCGGCCTGATGGCGAAGGCAAAAGCAAAGGTTGCGCGATCCGTGGACGCGGAACCTGTCCTGCTTTCAGGCGGCAACCCGCAGATCGCCAAGGGCTATGGCGACGCGCCCGTCCAGGCCTATATCGCGGCGATGCCGGGCTGGAAGAGCGAGGTCGGGCGCCGGCTCGACCAGCTCATCGTTGAGGCCGTTCCCAACGTGCAGAAGGCCGTCAAATGGAACTCTCCCTTCTACGGAATGGAAGGCGAAGGCTGGTTCCTCGGCGTCCATTGCTTCGCCAGATACATCAAGGTGGCCTTCTTCCGCGGCCTGTCGCTCACGCCCGTGCCGCCCGTCGAATCCAGGAGCAAGGATACGCGCTATTTCCACATCCATGAGAGCGACCGGCTCGACGAGGAGCAATTCGTTTCCTGGGTGAAGCAGGCGAGCCAGTTGCCCGGTGAACGGATGTAAGCGCACGAAAGATCAAGCGTCGCCTCCCTGAAAAGGCCATGGTGGCGATCTCTTATCCAGCCCGAAGGAGAAGCGGATATGCAAGAAGGCAGCGCGCAGGACGACAGGTCTGCATCCGAGCTGATCGACGGAAGGATCAAGGAACTCGGCGACTGGCGCGGCGAGACGCTTGCCCGGCTCCGCGCCCTGATCAGGCAAGCCGCGCCGGAGGCCGTCGAGACATGGAAATGGCGCGGCGTGCCGGTCTGGGAGGATGCCGGCATGATCTGCACCGGCGAGACCTACAAGACCGTCGTCAAGCTGACCTTCGCCAAAGGCGCGGCGCTGTCCGATCCCAAGAAGCTCTTCAACTCCAGCCTCGAAGGCAACACCAGGCGCGCCATCGATTTCAAGGAGGGCGACGCGGTCGACGCCGATGCCCTGAAGGCGCTCGTCCGCGAAGCCGTGGCCCTCAACAAATCCAAGACCAAGCGCTGAGACGCGGCTGCCGCGCAGCGCTATCGGATTGATGTTGCCGGCTTTTTCTTCCGGGTCCCCGCACTCTGGATCGATACTATGCACAAAAATATCGGCATCAAGCGGCGTACGCATCCTTTTGTTGCTGAGCAACAACTCATAAAACAAATACTGAACAAATTTATCGGCTGTTAAGCCAGGCACGCTATCTGGATTGATGTCGCCAGTAACCGGACGACATGTGGGGAAAAACATCGTCTCAACCGGCGGATGAGCCAGTCGGACAGACACCGAGGGAGCCCGCGCACGCTCCATGGGAATGGGATGAAGCTGTCATCGACCGATGCCGCCCCGCGTCTCATCGGGCTGGTCTGGCCTTTCGTCGCGGTCGTCCTGATCCAGGCACTGGTTGCGACGCTTAGCCTCCACACGCTGTCAGCTGTCCGCGCCTATGTCGGCGGCGAAAGCCAATGGTCGAAGGGACAGAAGCACGCCATCTATTTCCTCAGCCTTTATGCCGACACCGGCCGGGGAGAGTATTTCAGCGAATATCGTCAAGCCATCGCCGTGCCGCTGGCCGATCGCGCCGCGCGGCTTGCGCTCGAACAGGCCGAGCCCGACGCGAATGCGGCCAGGCTCGGCTTTCTTGGCGGCAACAACCATCCCGACGATGTCGCCGGCATGATCTGGCTGTTCCGGAATTTTCGCGCCGTGAGCTATCTCGACATCGCCATCCGCCACTGGGCTACGGCCGACGAAATGATCCTCGCCATCGAAAGCCTTGGCGACGACATGCATCGCAGGCTCGAGAACGGACCGGCCTCGACGGCCGAGATCAGTCTCTGGAAGGCGCAAATCCACCAGCTCGATCTCCGGATCGGGCCGCTCTCCAAAGCCTTTTCCGACAGTCTGGGCGAGGGATCGCGCTTCATCAAGATGGCGCTGACGGCGGCCAATCTCGCCACCGCCGCACTGCTTATCCTGCTTGCCGTCTGGCGCACGCGCAAGCTGATGAAACAACGCCAGGCCTTCCAGAACGCTCTCAATGCCGAGCGCGAGCGTGCCCAGATCACATTGGCTTCGATCGGCCAGGCCGTCATCAGCACCGATGCCGAGGGGCGGCTGGACTATATGAATGCCGGAGCGGAAAGGCTGCTTGCCTGTTCGCTCGCCGCCGCCAAGGGCAGGCCGGTCGCCTCATTGTTCCGGCTCGTCGACAAGGACAGCGGCGTCGAGGAGACCGATCTGGTCCCGCGCCTGCTGGCGGGCGAGCCGCGCCGCTCCAATGTGCGCCCGCAGCTTCTGGAGCGTCCCGACGGTTCGGTCGTGCCGGTGGCGCTGAACGGTGCTCCGCTGATCGTCTCCGGCACGATCCTGGGGTGCGTCCTTGCCCTGCACGACATGACACGTGAGCAGGACTATATCGAGCGGCTGTCGTGGCAGGCATCGCATGATGCGCTGACCGGTCTCGTCAACCGCCGCGACTTCGAGAACCGTCTGGCGAGCGCGATCTCCGAAGCGCCGGAAAGGCCCCGCCGGCACGCGCTGATGTATCTCGACCTCGATCAGTTCAAACTGGTCAACGATACCTGCGGCCATGCCGCCGGCGACCAGCTGCTGCGCCAGATCTCGGTGCTGCTCGCCAATGAGCTGCCGCCCGGCGACATCCTGGCGAGACTGGGCGGCGACGAGTTCGGCGTGCTGCTCTTCGATTGCGATACCGACTGTGCCGCCGCCACCGCCGAACGGTTGCGCGCGACGGTCCAGGATCTGCACTTTTCCTGGGAAGGTCGTCCCTTCAACACCAGCGTCAGCATCGGCATGGTCGAAGTCGCCAATGTCGGCATGACGCTGGAGGAGGTGCTGCGCGCCGCCGATGTCGCCTGCTACATGGCCAAGGAAAAGGGCCGCAACCGCGTCCAGATCCACAGCGACGGCGACACGGCGTTGCGCGAGCGCTTCGGCGAGATGGCCTGGGTGCAGCGCCTGCATGCCGCACTGGACGAGAACCGCTTCAGGCTGCATGCGCAGGAGATCGCGCCGCTGCGGGACGATATTGCCGAGCCAGGCGCGCATATCGAAATCCTGCTCAGGCTGACCGACGACGACGGCAGCTTCGTCACCCCGCAGAGCTTCATTCCGGCGGCGGAGCGCTACGGATTGATGCCCGCGATCGATCGCTGGGTGGTGCGCAACGCTTTCGCCACATTGGCGGCCAGACGCGCCGATCCGCGCGCGACGCCGATATCCACCTGCGCGATCAATCTCTCCGGCGCCACGTTCGGCGACGAAACGTTTCTCGGCTTCATGCGCGAGCAGTTCGCCGCGCACGCCATTGCGCCCGAAACGATCTGCCTGGAGATCACCGAAACCAGCGCCATCGCCAATCTGACCGAGGCCATGCGTTTCATCGCCGACCTGCGCGGGCTGGGCTGCCGCTTCGCGCTCGACGATTTCGGCTCCGGCATGTCGTCCTTCGCCTATCTGAAGCATTTGCCGGTCGATTACCTCAAGATCGACGGCGGCTTCGTCAAGGACATGCTCGACGACCGCATCGATCGCGCGATGGTCGAGATGATCCATCATATCGGCAAGGTGACCGGAAAACGCACCATCGCCGAATTCGTCGAAAGCGACGGCATCGTCGAAGCCTTGAAAGCGATCGGCGTCGATTACGCACAGGGCTATGCGATCGCGCGACCCCAGCCATTCGACGCGGTCACGGTCCTGCACGGCGGGCACACGGCACAGGGTGCGGTGACGGATGCCTGGGACACGCTGGCCAAGACCCTGCGCCGCAAAGCTGGTTAGGCCTTGGCGCCGCTCGATCCGGCCGGCCTCTCCAACAGGATCGTCGGCTTTTCGTGATAGGTGGTGCGCAGGATTTCGCGATAGCCGTTCTTCTCGGCCACCTTGAGCGACGCGCCGTTTTCCGGATCGATGATGCAGACGGTTCTCGCCTGCCCCAACGCCTCGTCGCTCCAGGCGACGATCCGCCCGACGACTTCGCTTGCAAGCCCCTGGCCATGCGCCTCTGAGGCCAGCGCCCAGCCTGCCTCCGGCACGCCTTCGATCGACGGCTCGATCTCACGCTTCAGATCGTGGAACCCGGCCTCGCCGATGAAGCGCTTCGTCTCCTTGTCCTCGATCGCCCAGAAACCGTAGCCGATCAGCGACCACAGGCCGGCATGGCGCAGGAAGCGCATCCAGCTCTCCTCGCGCGTGCGCGGCTTGCCGCCGATGAAACGGGTGACGGCGGGCTCCGCCCACATGACGGCATAGGTTTCAAAATCGTCCAGCCTGTGCGGCCGCAAAACGGTGCGCGCTGTTTCGAGAAGCGGCACGCCGGCTTCCGTCCTGATGCTCATGGCATTGCCCTCCATCGACGCGACAGCGCTTAGCAAAACAGCACGCTCGATCAAGAGCCAGGCCAATGCGTTGGCTCTTCCAGCCATAACGGCCATGGCACGGCTGCATCGCTATGGGCTTTTCGCCCGGCGATGCTAGTTTGCGCGCGAAGCCGACCCAAAAGCGCAAGTCTACCGAAGGAAGAACCATGGACACCACAGACCTGTTGCTGGCGATCGCGCATCACCTTCTGGTGTTCTCGCTGGCCGGCATCATCGGCGCGGAGTTCGTGCTGGTGCGCGGCGATCTGGCGGCGGCGACGCTGAAGCGCCTCGACCGCCACTACGGCATCGTCGCCGCGCTCATCGTCATCGTCGGCGTCTGCCGGGTGTTCTTCGGTCTGAAAGGCTGGGAATTCTACGTCTACAATTGGATGTTCTGGGCAAAGATGGCGGCCTTCGCCATCGTCGGCCTGCTGTCGATCGTGCCGACCATGCGCTTCCTCTCCTGGAACAAGCAGGCGAGCGGCAATCCGTCTTTCGCGGTGCCGGCGGCGGAATTGGCCTCGGTGAAGAACTATGTCCGCGCCGAGGGCTTCATCTTCCTGCTCATTCCGGTTTTTGCCGCGGCCATGGCGCGCGGCTACGGTTATTAGAACACCGCTTTAGGCCTCGGCCGGAAACGTCTCGTCCAGCGGCGCGATCGGCACCAGCGGGGCCGGCACGTCGGTGGTCTTTTCCTTGGACTTGCAGATATCGGCGATGACGCAGGCCGGGCAATCGGGCTTGCGCGCCTTGCAGACATAGCGGCCGTGCAGGATCAACCAGTGATGCGCATGGCGCATGAATTCAGCCGGGATGACCTTGAGCAGCCCTTCTTCGACCTGCTCCGGCGTCTTGCCCGGTGCCAGCCCGATCCGGTTGCCGATGCGGAAGATATGCGTGTCGACCGCCATGGTGTGCTCGCCGAAGGCGACGTTGAGCACGACATTGGCGGTCTTGCGTCCGACGCCCGGCAGCTTCACCAGCTCGTCGCGATCCTGCGGCACCTGGCCCGCATGGTCGTCGATCAGCGCCTTCGACAGCGCGATCACGTTCTTCGCCTTGTTGCGCCACAGACCGATGGTGCGGATGTAATCGCCGACCTTGGCCTCGCCCAGCGCCAGCATCTTGGCCGGCGTGTCGGCCGCCGCGAACAGCGCCTTCGTCGCCTTGTTGACGCCGGCGTCCGTCGCTTGCGCGGACAGCACCACCGCGACCAGCAGCGTGAAGGCGTTGACATAGTCGAGCTCGCCTTTCGGCTCAGGCCGCTGCACGGAAAAGCGCCGGAAGATCTCATGCACCTCGGCGGGGCTATAGAGCGACCGCGAGCCGGCCTTTCGCGGCCGCCGACCAGGCGCCCGGCTGCCACCGGCAGTGGAGGGTTGAGACTTTTTGACAGCTACGGATTTTTTCGACTTGGGAGGCGCCATTTCCTTCCTATAATATTCCCTCATGAGCGACACAAACGCCTCGTTCCAGGCCGACGAGCCATTTTTCCAGGCCTTGCTGACGCCGCACCGCTCGCTCGGCCGCACCGGCTTCCTGATCCTGATGGGAGCGCTTCTGTTCGGCTGGGCGGTCACCGGCGCCTTCTTCCTGGCGCACGGCGCCTGGCCGGTGTTCGGCTTCTTCGGCCTCGACGTGATCGCCGTCTACATCGCCTTCCGCGCCAATTACCGGGCCGCGCGCGCCCGCGAGGAAATCTCGGTCTCGCGCACCAGTCTCGACATTCGCAAGACAGCGCCGTCCGGTCGTTCGGAAGCGCATCATTTCAATCCGTTCTGGACGCGGTTTTCGATCGCCCGCCACAGCGAGATCGGCATCACCAAGATGGCCGTCGAAGCGCAGGGCAAGAGCGTGGCGATCGGCGGCTTCCTCAATCCCGACGATCGCGAGAGTTTTGCCACAGCCTTCTCGCGCGCGCTGGCGACCGCCAAGACACGCTGAGCACGATCCCGAACCGAAGATCCGCGTCAGCGAAAAGTGGACGCCGGTTTTCGGACAAGATCATGCTCGGAGCAAACAAGCCTTTCAGAACCGGTAGCGCAACAGCCTGCCGACCTTGCGCATCGCTGGGATGAGCTTCCAGAGACCGACGAACAGACGCGCCGACCAGCCCAGGCGCGCCCCTTGCTCCGGCTTGTAGGATGGGATCTCGCCGATGAAGCGAAGTTTGGGCACCGCCCGCTCCAATTCGCGCGGATCCTCTATGGCCCAATGAACTTCGGCGCCGGTCGCCTTGATGGCCGGATTGAGGCGCATCAGCTTCAGGCCGAACCGGCTATAGGCGTCGAACATCAGCTCGCCGCCGGCAAGATGCGAGACAAGCCGCGCAAGCAGCCGCGGTCCCTCCTCGGCTGGAAGATAGGGTGTCAGCCCTTCGGCCGCCACGATCGCCAGGCGATTGCGGGGCACCGCGGCCAGCCAGCCCGGTTCGGTCACCGAGGAAGCGATCAGATGATAACGGTCCCTGGACGGATAGAGCCTGCGCCTGAGCTCGACGACGTCCGGATAGTCGACGTCGAACCAGTCGACGCCTTGCGGCGGGTCGACGCGAAATATCCGCGTATCGAGCCCGCATCCCAGATGCAGCACGATCGCGTCCGGATATCTTGCGAGGAAATCCGCGACGCAGACGTCCAGTGTCTTCGCCCTGATTGCAAATCCCAGCCCGAGATTGCCGTCGACCTTGAGCCTTGCGAAATCATAGTCGATCTTGCGCACCGCCTCGTCGGCGAAGCGATCCTGAAGCAATGAATTGGGCAGCCGGCTCTCCAGCGCCTTGCCGTAGAGCGTCATCAGCAAGGTTTCCCTTGCCCCGGTCATATCGACCTTTTCGCCGGCCATGATCGTCCTTTTCGGCCCGAAGCTCACTCTATCTGGGTGTGGATGGCAGGAAGGCAAGTTTCGGGTGGAGGCAAAGTTCTGGAAGGCCGATATTCGGGACAAGGAGATATTGCCATGAACGCTCAGATGACCATGAATACCCGCATGAAACCGACCGCGATCCTCCAGAACGACATCACGCCGGAAGGCAGCGACTACGAGGTCGTGCGCCGCGCCATCGAGAAGATCAGCCTCGACTATCGCGACCAGCCCTCGCTCGAGGTCCTGGCCGAAGAGGTCGGCGAGACGCCCACCGGCCTGCAGAAACTCTTCACCCGCTGGGCCGGCCTATCGCCCAAGGCCTTCCTGCAGGCGGTGACGCTCGACCATGCGCGCAGGCTGCTCGATTCCGGCATGCCGCTGCTGGAGACCTCGTTCGAGCTCGGCATGTCCGGTCCCGGCCGGCTGCACGACCTCTTCGTCACCCATGAGGCGATGTCGCCCGGCGACTACAAGACCCGGGGCGCGGGCCTCACCATCCGCTACGGCTACCACATCTCGCCTTTCGGCATTGCGCTGATCATGGTCACCGACCGAGGTCTCGCGGGCCTCGCCTTCTGTGACGCCGGCGGCGAGCGGGCGGCCTTCGCCGACATGTCCGGCCGCTGGCCGAACGCGACTTACGTCGAGGACATGTCGGCCACCCAGGCTTACGCCGCGCGGGTCTTCGACCCGACGCAATGGCGCGCCGACCAGCCGCTGCGCGTGGTGATGATCGGCACCGATTTCCAGCTTCGCGTCTGGGAAGCGTTGCTGCGCATCCCGATGGGCAGGGCCTGCACCTATTCCTCGATCGCGGCAAGCATCGGC
Source organism: Mesorhizobium sp. B2-8-5 (assembly GCF_006440675.2). Lineage (NCBI taxonomy): Bacteria > Pseudomonadati > Pseudomonadota > Alphaproteobacteria > Hyphomicrobiales > Phyllobacteriaceae > Mesorhizobium > Mesorhizobium sp. B2-8-5. Next base: position 1,875,117 of record NZ_CP083951.1, on the reverse strand, counting down.
GCACCCAGCGCCAGCCGGGCCGTGGGCGCGGCCGTGGGCGCCAACCCGATGTCCTTCGTGGTGCCCTGCCACCGGGCGTTGGGCAAGTCCGGCGCGCTCACCGGCTATCACTGGGGGCTGACGCGCAAACGCGCCATCCTCGGCTGGGAAGCGGGGCAAGTAGCGTCGTGAAGTCGACGGCCAAGGCCCTGTGGAGATCTTCCTAGCACTTTGATTTTGCGCATGATCCTTTCTAAAATCGGTTCCGATTTTCAGGGGCATGCGTTAGCCTCCCGCGCAACCAGCGGGAGGCACTTTCTTGATTATCGTTGTCGGCTCTATCAACCTCGACCTCATCGCCAATGTCGACCGCTTGCCGGCGCCCGGCGAGACGGTGCGCGGTTCCGGCTTCGCCACCGCGCCCGGCGGCAAGGGCGCCAACCAGGCCCTGGCCGCGGCGCGCGCCGGCGCGCAAGTGCGCATGGTAGGCGCGGTCGGCAAGGATAGCTTTGCCGCCGAGGCGCTCGCCCTTCTCAAGGCCGGCAATGTCGATCTGTCCGGTGTCGGCCAGAGCTTCGCCTCCACCGGCACGGCGTTGATCCTGGTCGGCGCTGATGGAGAGAACGTCATCGCCGTCGTGCCGGGCGCCAATGATTCGGTGGTGCCGGGCGATATCGCCAAGGCCTTCCTCAAAAAGGGCGACGTCGTGCTCTTGCAGCATGAGATCCCGCTGCAGGCGGTCGACGCCACACTCGACGCGGCGCGCGCGGCGGGCGCTGTCAGCGTGCTCAACACCGCCCCTTTCCGTGCCGAGGCCGCCGGCTTCGTCGGCAAGGCCGATTATGCCGTCGCCAACGAAACCGAGTTCGATCTCTATGGCGAGGCGCTGGCGCTTTCGGGGCGCGATCGCCCTGCCCGCATGCGCGACTATGCCAAGAAGACAGGCCGCGCCATCGTCGTCACGCTCGGTGGCGACGGAGTGCTGGCCGCCACGCCGGACGATTTCCTCACCGTTCCGGCGCTGAAGATCACGCCGGTCGACACGGTCGGCGCGGGCGACACCTTCTGCGGTTATTTCGGCGCCGGCCTGTCGTCCGGCCTGCCGCTTCAGGAGGCGCTCACCCGCGCCGCCGCGGCTGGCTCGCTCGCCTGCCTCAAACCCGGCGCGCAGCCGGCAATTCCACCGGCAAAGGATGTCGACGCCGCCTTGGCGGCGGCGCGGTAATGGCCATGCGTCCCGTCACCAAGCACGCAGTGCCGCCGGCCGGCGATATCTGCCGCCTCCCCGCTGTCGAGCTTGCAGGGAAGATCAGGCAGCGCCATTTGTCGGCGCGCGAGGTGGCCGGCGCTTTCCTCGACCGCATCGAGGCGGTGAACCCGCTGGTCAACGCCGTCGTTTCGCTGCGCGAGCGCGCCGATATCCTGGCCGAGGCCGACAGGGCCGATGCTCATCTGGCCCACGGCGGCGAGGCCGGATCGCTCTTCGGCCTGCCGATCGCCATCAAGGACCTCGCCCTGACCAAGGAGCTCAGAACCACCTTCGGCTCGCCGATCTTCGCCGATTTCATCCCCGACGTGGACGATTTCTTCGTCGAGCGCGTCCGCAAGGCCGGCGCCATCATCATCGGCAAGACCAATGTCCCGGAATTCGGGCTGGGCTCCAACACCTACAATCCGGTCTTCGGGCCGACGCTCAACGCCTTCGACCCGGCGCTGACCGCCGGCGGCTCGAGCGGCGGCGCGGCCGTGGCGCTGGCGCTCGACATGGTGCCGGTCGCCGATGGCAGCGACTTCGGCGGCTCGCTGCGCAACCCGGCAGCCTACAACAATGTCTACGGCTTCCGTCCCTCGCAGGGCCTTGTGCCTGCAGGCCCGGACTTCGATGTCTTCCATTCGCAGATGGGCGTCGAAGGGCCGATGGGCCGCAACATTCGCGACATCGCGCTTTTGCTTGATGAACAGGCCGGCTATCACCCGCGCGCGCCGCTGTCATATGCCAAGGAGGGTTCGTTCCTCGACGGCTTGAGCGCGAAAGCGTCCGGCGGCCGCATCGCCTGGCTGGGCGACCTCGGCGGCCACCTGCCGACGGAACCGGGCGTGCTTGACCTTTGCGAGGCCGCGCTTGCCCGCTTCGCCGCTGCATCCTTCCGCAGCGAGGCCCTGGTTCCGGATGTCGATTTCGAGGCGCTCTGGCAGGCCTTTGTCACCTTGCGCCAGGCGAGCAGCGGCTGCGGGCTGAAGGCGCACTACGACGACCCGGCAAAACGCAAACTTCTGAAGCCCGAGGCTGTCTGGGAAGTGGAGCAGGCGATGGGCCTGACCGCGCCGCAGGTCCATGCCGCCAGCGTCCGGCGCACCTCGTGGCACCGAACGCTGCTTTCGCTGTTCGAGCGTTTCGACCTGATCGCGCTGCCGACCGCGCAGGTCTTCCCGTTCGACGTCACGACCCACTGGCCGCGCGAGGTCGCGGGACGACCCATGGACAGCTATCACCGCTGGATGCAGGTCTCCGCCTTCGCCACCCTGGGCGGCTGCCCGGCGCTTAGCGTCCCGGCGGGGTTCGACGAGAAAGGCCGACCCATGGGCATGCAGTTGATCGGCCGCCCACGCGGCGACCTCGCTGTGCTCAAGGCCGGCGCCGCCTATGAGGCGATATTGCCGTGGACGGCGGGCGCCTGCTGAGCAGCCTCTGAATCGGGCAAGTCGGCACCGCTTGCGCCAACAGTGACGCCGTGCATTGATCCAGCAGCCACCGCCGCATCACCTCTGTCGGTCCAAGGAAAGACCATGTCGCTGGAACTTTACGCAACCTATGTCGTTGCCTGCATCGTCATCATCCTGGTGCCCGGTCCGACGGTGACGCTGATCATCGCCAACAGCATCCGCCACGGCTCGCGCGCGGGCCTGGCCAACGTCGCCGGCACCCAGGCCGGGCTCGCGATCATGATCGCCATCGTCGGCATCGGCCTCAACACGCTGATCGCCGGCATGGGCCACTGGTTCGAGTGGGTGCGGCTGATCGGCGCCGCCTATCTGATCTGGATGGGCGTGCAGATGTTCCGCTCCAAGGGCCCGCTCAATCCCGACGGAACGGCGAGAAAACCGCGCGGCGGCTTCTTCCTGCAGGGTTTTCTGGTGGCGATCAGCAATCCGAAGACCTTGGTCTTCTTCGGCGCCTTCTTCCCGCAGTTCATCGCGCCGCAGGGCAATTACACGCTACAGATCGTCGTGATGGGCCTGACCGCGATGACCTTCGCCGCCATGTCGGATTCGACCTATGCCCTTGCCGCGGGCCGCGCCGGGCGCGTTCTGTCGGCCAGCCGCGTCAGGCTGATGTCCAGGATCAGCGGCAGCTTCCTGGTCGGCGGCGGGCTATGGCTGGCGTTTTCGAAGGCGAAGTGAGCGCCTCACCTTCTCCCCTTTTGGGGGCCCACAGGGGGAAGCTTGCGGGCCCCCAGGGGGAAGGAAGAAGCGGCCCTTACAGCCGCCCCAGCCTCTCGACCAGCAGCGCGAAGAAGCCGTCATGGTCGATGTCGCGCATCACCATGGCGTTCTTTTTCCGCTTGGTGACACCCCACCAGTCGATCACCGTCATGCCCATGGTGAGCTCGGAGGTCGTCTCGACGCTGACGTTGCAATGGCGGCCCTTGAACAGCTCGGGCTTGATCAGATAGGCGATCACGCACGGATCGTGCAGCGGCCCGCCATCGGTGCCGTATTTTTCCTCGTCGTAGCGCTCGAAGAACTCCAGCATCTCGGCGGTCGCGGTGCCGACCTTGGTGCCGAGCTGGCGGAAAGCCTGCGTGCGCTTGGACGTGGTCAGCGCCTTGTGGGTGACGTCGAGCGGCATCATCACGATCGGAATGCCCGATTTGAACACCAGATCGGCGGCCTGCGGGTCGACATAGATGTTGAATTCGGCGGCCGGCGTGACATTGCCGCCCTCGAAGAAGCCGCCGCCCATCAAGACGATTTCCTTGATGCGCGGCGCGATCCTCGGCTCGCGGATCAGCGACAGCGCGATGTTGGTGAGCGGCCCGAGCGGGCAGAGCGTGATCGTGCCGCTTTCCTCGCGCATCAGCGTCTCGACGATGAAATCGACGGCGTATTGTTCCTGCAACGGCATGGTCGGCTCGGGTAGTTGCGGGCCGTTGAGGCCGGTCTTGCCGTGCACTTCCTCGGCGGTGACGAGTTCGCGCGCCAGCGGCCGGATGGCACCGGCATGGACCTTGATGTCGGGCCGGCCGGCCAGTTCGCAGATCTTGCGGGCGTTGTTCTGGGTCAGTTTCAGCGGCACGTTGCCGGCAACCGCAGTGATGGCGACGATCTCCAGCTCGGAACTGCCGAGCGCCAGCAATATGGCGACGGCATCGTCCTGGCCGGGATCGGTGTCGATGATGATCTTTCTGGACTGGGGCATTTCAATTCCTTTGGGGAGTCTTTTTGGGCGGGATTTAGAGCATGATCCCGAAAAGTGGGACCGGTTTTCGGACAAGATCATGCTCCAACGAAGTGCTGAACCAGGATGGCGGTTCAACGAAACGTCATCCTGATTTCAGTGGCTTGAACTTGATCGCGCGGCGGACCATATCAAGACCATCGGGAAAAATGCCATCCGGGTTTTTCCAGTTTGTGTCGCTCTTCAGAGGACAGTGTAACAATGAGTCGAATGACGCCCTTCTCCAGCCCGCTTCTTCTGGGCTTCGATGCCATGGAAAAGACGCTTGAGCGTCTGGCGAAGTCCGGCGACAGCTATCCCCCGTACAATATCGAGCGCCTCAACGCCGCCGACGGCAAGGCCGAAAGGCTGCGCATCACGCTGGCCGTTGCCGGTTTCGCCGAGAGCGACCTCGATGTCACCACGGAGGAGAACCAGCTAATCGTGCGCGGACGTCAGACTGACGACACCGAGCGCGAATTCCTCCACCGCGGCATCGCCGCGCGCCAGTTCCAGCGCTGTTTCGTGCTGGCCGACGGCATGCGGGTGATCGCGGCGGAGCTGAAGAACGGCCTGTTGTCGGTCGATCTCGACCGGCCGGAGGCCGAGCGGCTGGTACGGAAAATAAACATATCGGTGAAAGACTGATCTTTGCCGATGGCTCTGTGCGAGGCGGCCAATCCTGGCGTCCTCGCGCCAAGGAGGCTTGAAATGACCAGAACTGACGAAACGACCACCATGACCAGCGGCGAACTCGCCCATCTCGGCGAAGGTTCGGTCGCCTATCTCAGGAAAGTGTCGAGCGACGACCTGCGCGGCCGCTTCCCCGGCCTCGACGAAATCGCGCCCGGTATGGAGCTGTGGGCGCTGTTTGCCGCCAACGGCCAGCCGATCCTGCTTTCCGATGCCCGGGACCGGGCGCTGGCGGGTGCGCGGGAGAACGACCTGACCACAGTCGCGATCCACTAACGCGACTCCTGGCCTTCGAGACTCCTGGCCTTCGAAATGAAAAGGGCCGCTCACGGCGACCCTCCGAAGGTTTCAATCCTAAGATTTCAGGCCGCGTGCGAGGCCTGTGTGTCCGACAGCAAGGCGTGGATCGCCACCGCGTCGCGCGTCCCCCTGATCTTGGCCACCGTGTCGGCGTCGCGCAGCACGCGCGCGATGCGCGACAGCGCCTTGAGATGGTCGGCGCCGGCGCCTTCCGGCGCAAGCAGCAGGAACACCAGGTCGACCGGCTGGTCGTCGAGCGCCTCGAAATCGACCGGCGTTTCCAGTCGGGCGAAGACGCCGGCGATCCGCTTCACGCCGGCGAGCTTGCCGTGCGGAATGGCGATGCCGTTGCCGACGCCGGTCGAGCCCAGCCGCTCGCGCTGCAGGATGGTGTCGAACACCTCCCGTTCCGGAATCCCCGAAATCGCCGAGGCCCTCTCCGACAGCAATTGCAGAAGCTGCTTTTTGGAATTCGCTTTCAACGCCGGCATGATCGCCGGGACGCTGATGAGATCACTGAGATCCATGCTTGAAAAATCCCTTGCTCGCCTGCCGCGCCAGTCGTCGCCCCCTCGCGCGGCTGGCTTTTTATCCCTGCGCGACTTTGGTCGTCGACGGATCGATCCAGCCGATATTGCCGTCCGGCCGGCGGTAGACGATGTTGAGATGGTCAGTTCCGGCGTTGCGGAACAAGAAGACCGGGCTGTCGCTGTTGTCGAGTTCGATGACCGCCGAAGCCACCGACATGGTCCGCAGCGTCATGCTTGATTCGGCGACGATGACCGGAGCGAAGTCCTCCGGAATATCTTCCTCATCGTCGGTGAGAGGAGCCATCACGGTGTAGGCGATGTCGGTCGGCTCTTCGCCATTGCCGTTGCCCGTATTGCGCGACTTCAGCCGGCGCTTGTAGCGCCGCAGCCGCGTTTCAAGGCGGTCGGCGGCCGCCTCGAAGGCCAGCGTCGGATCCTGGGCGTCGCCGGTCGCCTGCAGCGAAGCGCCGGAATCGAGCCGGACCATGCAGTCGGCGGAGAAACGCGACCCCGATTTGATGACCGTGACATGTCCTGAAAAACCCCGATCGAAATATTTCTCGATCGCCTCGCCGACCCGGTCGTTGATGCGTGTGCGGAACGCATCGCCGATGTCCATGTGTTTTCCCGAAATGCGTAGATTCATCTGAAAACTGACCTTCCTTGCTCAGGCTTCAAACTGTTCCCGAGTTTATACCCGTGGTGCGCGCGCACAAGCTTTGCAGCGGCATGCGCGCCGATTTTAGACCCGAACTTTCCGGTTGATCACAAGTCGCCTTCTTGGCCGTCCATGGCCGTGTCTGACGGACCCATTCGCTAGCGGGCATCACCGCCCTGCTCCATGCGGGCGGGCTTCTAGACACTTCATTGCGGCTTGTCAATGAAACTCGGGAATTGTGGGAAATCAGCACCGTCTCGCACCGGCCAGGGCTTGTCGAGATTCGCATCGGCCTAGCGGCCGGCGTTCGCGAGCGCCCGCTTCTCCCGCCGCCGCTGCACCGACGAGGGAATGTTCATGCCTTCGCGATATTTCGCGACGGTGCGGCGCGCGATGTCGACCCCGCTTTCCTTGAGCATGTCGACGATGGCGTCGTCGGAAAGCACGTCGATGGGCTTTTCCTCGTCGATCATCTGCTTGATGCGGTCGCGCACGGCCTCGGACGAATGCGCTTCGCCGCCTTCCGCGGAGGCAATCGACGCGGTGAAGAAATAGCGCAGCTCGAAAACGCCGCGCGGCGTCAGCATGTATTTGTTGGCGGTGACGCGGCTGACCGTCGATTCATGCATGCCGATGGCGTCGGCCACCGTACGCAGGTTGAGCGGCTTGAGGTGACGCACGCCATGGACGAGGAAAGCGTCCTGTTGCCGCACGATCTCGGACGCCACCTTGAGAATGGTCTTGGCCCGTTGATCGAGACTGCGCGTCAGCCAGTTGGCGTTCTGCAGGCATTCGGCGAGAAACTCTTTTTCCGCCTGGTCCTTGGCATGGCTCGAAATGCGGGCGAAATAGACATTGTCCACCAGCACGCGCGGCAGCGTATCGGCATTGAGCTCCACCGCCCAGCTGCCGTCATTGGCGGCGCGCACCTCGACATCGGCGACGATCGCGTCGCTCGCGCCGCCCGAAAACGCCAGGCCGGGCCGCGGATCGAGCGCGCGGATCTCGGCCAGCATGTCGAGCAGGTCTTCCTCGTCGACGCCGCAGATGCGTTTCAGCGTCTGGAAATCCCGCCGCGCCAGAAGCTCGAGGTTGGCGACCAGCGCCTTCATCGCCGGATCGAACCGGTCGCGCACCGCCAGTTGCAGCGACAGGCACTCGGCAAGGTCGCGCGCGAAAAGTCCTGCCGGCTCGAAGGTATGGCAGACGCCAAGCACCCGCGCCACCGCCGCGCCGTCCGTGCCGAGCCGGACCGCGATCTCGTCGAGTTCGGTGCGCAGGTACCCGGCTTCGTCGAGCCCTTCGGCCAGCTCACCCGCAATAAGGCGTTCGCCGGGGCTCAGGGAGGCAAGCGCGATCTGCTCGCCGACATGTTCGCGCAGCGTGATGGCGGCCGCGGCCATGTCGCCGACGTCGAACCCCTCGGACGATGCTGCGCCCGCGCCGCCCCCGGCGGCCGACTTCCATTGCGCCGTGAGATCCGGCCCCAGCCTCTCGCTGGTGCCTGGATCGTCGGGAAACAGGTTCTCCAGGGAAGAATCGAGCTTTTGCGAGATCGCTTCCGCGCTCCACTCCATCTCGCCCTCGAACCAGTCGCCTTCTCTGTCCTTTTCCGGCGATGTCTCGCTTTTCTGGGATAGATCGCCGGCGGCATCGTCCTGCGGCTCGGCCCGTTCCAGCAGCGGGTTGCGCTCGATCTCCTCGTCGATGAAGCGCTCGAGCTCGACATGGGTGAGCTGCAGCAGCCGGATCGACTGCATCAGCTGCGGCGTCATCACCAGCGACTGGGATTGTCTGAGCTGCAGTTTGGCTGCCAGCGCCATGATGGACTTCAAACGCCTCGTCTACGCGTCGACTGTTTTTCGGTCGGGCATAGAAACTGGCCCGGCTTTTGCTTGTCAAGGAAAACGCTAGCAGTTGCGGCTTACCGGAGCGTTATCGAGCGCTAAAATGACCGAAAGCCGTGACGCGGCCATCGAACCGCGTCGAAACCCGCGGTCAGAGCGTGAAACCCTCGCCGAGATAGAGACGCCGCACATCGGCATTGGCGACGATCTCGTCGGCGCGGCCATGCGTCAGCACCTGACCGGCATGGATGATGTAGGCGCGGTCGATCAGACCGAGCGTCTCGCGCACATTGTGGTCGGTGATCAAGACGCCGATGCCGCGCGCCGTGAGGTGGCGAACGAGCTGCTGGATGTCGGCGACGGCGATCGGATCGATGCCGGCGAAGGGCTCGTCGAGCAGCATATAGGCAGGCCGCGTCGCCAGCGCCCGCGCGATTTCGAGGCGACGCCGTTCGCCGCCCGACAGCGACATGGACGGCGCCTTGCGCAGATGGCTGATGTGAAACTCCTCGAGCAGCTCGTCGAGCGTGCGCTCGCGTTCCTTGCGGCTCTTTTCCACCACCTCCAGCACGGCCCGGATGTTCTGCTCGACATTCAGGCCGCGGAAGATCGACGCTTCCTGCGGCAGATAGCCGATGCCGAGGCGGGCCCGCCGGTACATCGGCATCGAGGTGACATCGAAGCCGTCGATCTCGATCGAACCTTCGTCGACGGGAACAAGGCCGGTGACCATGTAGAAACAGGTGGTCTTGCCAGCGCCGTTGGGGCCGAGCAGGCCGACAGCCTCACCGGCGCGCACGCCGAGCGTCACACCGCTCACCACCTTGCGGCCCTTGTAGCTCTTGGTCAGCCCCTTGGCGATCAGGGTGCCCTTGAACTTCGCCTTGTCGGCGCCGACCGTCGCCGGCGCAGCGGGTTGTGCGGCTGCCCGTCCCGGGAGACGGGCCAGCAGCGAAGTCACGCCGGCCATTACTTGCTCGACGCTCCCTGCTGCGCGTCCTGTTTCTGCGGCTTGAACATCATGATGACGCGAGGACAGCCTTCGACATTGCCGAGGCCGCTCTTCATCTGCACGGTGAGCTTGCAGCCCTTGAGCACATTGTCGCCCTGCGACAGCACCACTTCCTTGCCGGAAAGCACCAGCACCTGCGTCTTCATGTCGAATTTGCCGGTGTCGCCGGTGGCGATCTGGTCGTTCGATTTGATGTAGACTTTGTTCTCGACCTCGAGATGGTCGATATTGGCGGCGCCCGTCATCGCCGATGCGCCTGCCGCGGCACTTTTGCCGGCATTGGCATCCTTGACATAGTAGACCGTCATCTTGCCGGCCTTGAGCAGGGTCGGCCCCTGATTAACCGTCACATTGCCGCTGAACACGGCCATGCTGTCGGCCTGGCGGACCTCGAGCTTGTCGCTTTCGATCTGGATCGGCTGGTCACCCGACAGCTTGAGCCCGGGAATCTGGCTGGTCGCGCTCGATTGCGCGAACGAATGCGCCGTTGCCAAAAACAGCAATGCGGAAGCAGCGCCCGGAAGCCATGCGGATTTACTGCGACGCATTCTGTTCTCCACCGTTTACCCCCGCTGCCTTCAGCGCAGTTGGATCTATGTTGACGCGAACCCGGCTCTCGAAGACCACGAGCCTGCCATTGTCCTCGACCGACATCGAGTCCGCGGTGATGCGCGACCCGCCACGGCTGACGTCGACCGGATTGCTCGTCTTCATAGAGCCTTTGCCCATGTCTAGGAAGATCGATTTGAACTTCGCCATCAGGCCGTCCGTCGTCGTCACGCTGACGTCGCTGGTCAAATCCATCGTGTTGGCGTCGCGATTGTAGATACCGTGCGCGGCATCCACCGACACGATGTTGTCGGTGGCGACGGGCAGTCTGGCGTTGATGCCTTCGAGGTCGATGACGGCCTGCTGGCCGACATCCTGCGTCGCCCTGGTAGCCGTCAGCGAATATGGCAGCTTCTGCTTGGTGAAGCCGTTGAGCTTCGGATTGGCCATCACCAGCTTGCCATCGGAAAACGCCGTGCCGTCGGCCTGCACCGATACCGACAGCGGCGCTTTGAGGTAGGAATAGACCGGAAAGGCGACGGCGATCGCGACCGCGAGCAGCGGTACCGCAAATTTCAGCACGCGGACGCGGCGCGAGTGCCGCCGGGCGCGGTTGAACGCATCGCCACGCGTGCCGCCTTGGTTCGCGGGAGCCGATGCCTCACCGGCATCGCTCGTTTCGTCAGATCGCGCCAACATGACTTTTTCTAATGGACCTTTGCCCGCCCAAACACCGCCTATAGGTGGTATGCCGGCACCTACAAGCAAGCACAAGCGGAGGAAAACTGCAAAAATGTGACAGCTGCCGCGCGCAAAATCGAAAGGAATTCGGCGATACGGCCTGTACTTCATAGCAGATACGGACTGCTTGCGTTAATTTTTCGTGAGCCCGGCGTCACCGCCGGAGGCCGAAGCCGGGCCTTTCGGAACAGTTCCGGGAAAGCTGCGAGCGGTTTCCGACAGGAATTGCATCAGGACAAGAAAGTAGAGGGGTCACCCTTCTGTGAAGCGGATGACCCGCGCCAGGAAACGGTAGCCGTGTGTAGAAGCTTGCTTTAAAAGCGTGCTTTCCCACCACCCATGAGGCTGACAATGGCAATGAGAGCCGACGACTTGATCGACCGCCGCCGCTTGCGCCGCAAGCTGACGTTCTGGCGCGTGGTCGCGTTTCTGGTTCTGGCGGCAGCGATCATCGCTTTCTCGACCTGGGTCTATGACGACAATTTTACCGGCCGGGCGGTCCCCCACATCGCCAAGGTCAAGATTGAAGGCACCATCACCGAAGACGAGGAGCTGCTCAAAAGGCTGGAATCGATCCGCAAGTCGCCGGAGGTGAAGGGCGTCATCCTTTCGATCGATTCGCCCGGAGGCACCACGGTCGGCGGCGAGTCCACATTCGACGCCGTGCGCAAGCTTGCCGGTGACAAGCCGGTGGTGGCCGAAGTCGGCACGCTGGCGGCATCGGCCGGCTATATGATCGCAAGTGCAGCCGACCACATCGTCGCCCGCAAGACATCGATCGTCGGCTCGATCGGCGTGCTGATCCAGTATCCTGACGTCAGCGGTCTCATGGACAAGCTCGGCATCAAGCTGGAGGAGGTGAAATCGTCGCCGCTCAAGGCTTCGCCCTCGCCCTTCAAGCCGACCAATGACGACGAGCGCGCCATGGTGCGCAAGCTGATCCTCGACAGCTACGACTGGTTCGTCGGCATCGTCGCCGATCGCCGCAAGATGACGCATGAGCAGGCGCTGGCGCTGGCCGACGGTTCGATCTTCACCGGCCGCCAGGCTTTGGCCAACCACCTGGTCGACGCCGTCGGCGGCGAGCAGGAGGCGATCGACTGGCTGGCGACCAAGGGCGTGGACAGCAAGCTCAAGGTCGTCGAGTGGAAGGACAAGGACAGGCGTGGCGGTTTCCTGTTTTCCCAGTCGATGGCAAAATTGGCGGCCAAGGCGCTCGGCCTGCCGGATGCCGGCGGCGATATCATTCACGAACTTGGCGCCGACCGCTTGTTTCTTGACGGTCTCGTTTCGGTCTGGCACCCTTAAGGTGCCGTTGGGACGAGCCGAAAAAGCAATAAAATCATCCTGATAATCGGTTGCAGTGGTTTTACGGGGAATGTTCTATGATCAAATCCGAGCTTGTGCAGATCATTGCTGCACGCAACCCGCACCTTTTCCTGCGCGACGTCGAAAACATCGTCGGCGCGATCTTTGACGAGATCACCGACGCGCTTGCTGAGGGCAACCGGGTCGAACTGCGCGGTTTCGGCGCCTTTTCGGTGAAGAACCGTCCGGCCCGCACCGGTCGCAACCCGCGCACCGGCGAATCCGTTGAAGTCGAGGAAAAATGGGTGCCGTTCTTCAAGACCGGCAAGGAGTTGCGCGAAAGGCTGAACGGCGGCAAATAGGCGCCGGGCCGGCGGATCGAAACGGCATCTCGGCGCCTAAACGCATGTCTCCCGAAAGTGGAGACCGGTTTCGGGACAAGGACATGCGCGCTTCAAGAAGCCTCTCCATGGAGATTTGATGTTCAATCGCTTCGTCCTCGTCGTGGTCTTCGTGCCGCTGGCCGTCATCCTGATCGCGCTCGCCGTCGCCAATCGCGGCCCTGTCGCCTTCACGGTCGATCCATTTCATCCCGGCAATCCCGCGCTGACGCTGAGCCTGCCGCTTTTCATCTTCCTGTTCCTGGCTTTGGCCATCGGCATGGTCGTCGGAAGCCTGGCCACCTGGGTGAAGCAGGGACGCTATCGCAAGCTCGCGCGCCAGCGCGGCCTCGAGGCGGAAAACCTGCGCCAGGCGGTGAGCCGCACGCCCGTGGCGCCCAAGGGACCGGCGCTGCCCAACCCGACGAACTAATGCATGTCGCCCAGAAGTGCGCAGCGGTTCTGGGACAACGACATGCATCGAACAAAGGCTTAAAGCGCGTCGCCTGAATCTGTTTTCAGCGCGACGCGCTTTAGCAATTCCAGGCAAAGTGCGTAGCGGTTTTCCGTCCGGAATTGCGTAGAAGATAGCCGAGCGTCCTTTCCACACCACGGAGCTTTCAATGCTGACCATTTCGGCCGCACAGGTCGACCGCGCGCTGACCTTTCCCGGCCTTGTCGAGACGCTGCGCACCGCCTTCCGCGATGGCGCCGTGCAGCCGGTTCGCCACCATCATGGCATCGAGCGGCCGGACGGCGCCGCCTCGACCTTGCTTTTGATGCCGGCCTGGACCGACTTCAACGCCGCGGGCACCTCCGAGGGAGGCCATATCGGCGTCAAGATCGTCACCGTGTCGCCGGACAACAATACCATCGGCAAGCCGGCGGTCATGGGCCTTTATCTTTTGCTCGACGGCGTCACCGGCGAGCCGCAAGCGCTGATCGACGGCCAACGGCTGACGCAGTGGCGCACGACCTGCGCTTCCGCGCTCGCTGCCTCCTATCTCGCCCGCAAGGATGCCTCGCGGCTTCTGGTGATCGGTGCCGGCGCGCTGTCGCCCTTCCTTGCCAAGGCGCATTCGGCGGTCAGGCCGATCACATCCATCCGCATCTGGAACCGCACGCCGGCCAATGCCGAAAAAGTGGCCGCCGCCTTGCGCGCCGAAGGCCTTCCGGCAAGTGCCGCCGGCGATCTCGATGCGGAGCTTGCCGAGGCCGACATCGTCGCCTCCGCAACCATCTCGAACACGCCGCTGGTCAAGGGCGCGCTGCTGAAGCCGGGCGCCCATGTCGATCTCGTCGGCGGCTTCACGCCGACGATGCGTGAGAGCGATGACGATGCGATCAAGCGCGCCCGCGTCTATGTCGACACCCGCGCCGGCGCCACCAAGGAAGCCGGCGACATCGTCCAGCCGCTGGCGTCAGGCGTGCTGAAGCCGGAAGCGATCGTCGCCGACCTGCACGAGCTCGCGCGCGGCGAGAAACAGGGCCGGCAAACCGACGACGAGATCACGCTGTTCAAGTCGGTCGGCGCGGCGCTAGAGGATCTCGCCGCCGGCGTCGCCGTCTACAACGCGCTCAAATAGGCAGTAGGGATTGGGCAGCAGGCAATAGGGAAGATAGGCCTACTGCCTACTGTCCATTCGGCCAGTAGACGCGCAGGCGGTGATTGTCGGGATCGAGCGCGACGAAGGTGCGGCCGAAATCAAGATCGGTTGGGGTCTGCAGAATGTTGAGGCCCCTGCCAGTCCAATCCGCATGGGTGGCGTCGACCGCAGCCGCATTCTCGACCGCGATCACGAGCTCGCCGCCACCGCCTGCTGCCGCCGCAGCCGGCTCGACCGTGTGGCGCGACCAGAGGCCGAGCTTGAACCCCTTGTCGAGCACGAACATGACGAAGGTCGGCGAGGATTCAACCGGCTCGCGTCCGAGCAGCGAAGCGTAGAACGCGCCGCTCTTTTCCGGGCTGTCGACATAGAGGATGACGAAATTCGGCGTGGTCATATCTGATCTCCAAAGTGTCTGAACCTTGGAGACGATATGCGAACCTGCTGTCAGATTCTGGCAGCAGCGATCAGCCGGAAGCGTCTTTCGCGCGTTTCCGGCCGGGCGCGTCAAGGCTCGCCCGCCACTCCTTCAGCATCGCCTGGCGGCGGCGCGGATAGCGGATGTCTGTCGCTGTCAGGCCGGACATCCGGTCGGCGCGGAAATGCCGGAAATCCTGGCGCGTTTCGCACCACGCCACCATCACCCGCACCTTGTCGAAGAAGGCGAGCGCGAACGGCCAGACCAGACGCTTCGATGCCGCTCCCCCCGCGTCACGGTAGAGGAAGCCAAGCTTGCGCTCGTCCCGGATCGCCTGCCGCACCATGCCGAGGTCGATCGCTTCGGCATTTTCCGAGCGCGGCCCGACGAGCAGTGTCGTCGCGTCGAGATCGTCGCGCAGATCATCCGGCAGCACCGCCGCGATCTTGGCCAGCGCATCCGCCGCGGCGGCCGCCAGCCTTTTGTCCGGCTGCTTCGCCACCCAGCGCGAGCCGAGCACGATTGCCTCGATCTCCTCGTCGCTGAACATCAGCGGCGGCAGCATGAAGCCGGGCTTCAGCACATAGCCAAGCCCCGCCTCGCCTTCGATCGGCGCGCCCTGCCCCTGCAGCGTCGCGATGTCGCGATAAAGCGTGCGGATCGACACGCCGATTGCGTCCGCAAGCGTGCGGCCGCTCACCGGCCGGCGGTGGCGGCGAAGGATCTGGACGAGGTCGAGCAGGCGGGCTGAACGGGACATGAATGGCTAACCGGCGTGCCGGACAATAGGGCTGGCCTGCACATCGCGGCAAGCGACCTTCTGCCACGGAACGCCCGCGTCCCGTTCCCGTTCTCCCCACAATGGAGATGCGCGGGACCCTGCTGTTCTGGTCGGTGCTGACCGCTTTCGTCGCGGCGCTCAGCCTTGGGCCGTCCTTTGCCCATGTGCTGGAATCGCTGCCCAGGCTGACGAAATGGTCGCCGGCGCTCTGGCGAGAGGCGACGGTCTTCAACGGTCAGTTTCTGCTCTTTGCCGTCATTGGAGCGCCGCTCGATATCGCTGCGATCCTCTGCCCGGCGCTGCTTGCCTGGATGCTGCGCGGCCAAGCGACAGCCTTCTGGCTCGTGCTCGCCGCCACAGTGCTTTATGCCGTCTCGCTGGCGCTCTGGTTCGGACTGGTCAAACCGGCCAACGACATTCTTGCGACCTGGGCGCCCGGACCGATCCCGGACAATTTCGAAGCCGTCCGGCTGCGTTGGGAGACCGGCCACATGGCGGTGGCCGCGGCGAAGGCGCTTGGCTTCATTTCGCTTTGTTTCGGCCTGCTCGGCATCCGGCATGGTTGATGACAGCACCATTGAATGAGGCAGGCTTTGTTGCGCCGGTGGGCTGAGCTGTGGCAGAAGCGGGCCGAACCGCCGGAGATGACCCTTCTTGAAATCTTTTCGCGACAAACGCCGCGATGGCCGACCGCATCCCGCAAGGGCGGAACAGCCCCGCCCGCGTGATGCGTTCGCGGCCGGACGGCAGCAGGCCGCACCTGCCGAGCGCCGTGAAACGAAACCGGCGGAGCGGCAGGAAGCCAAGCCGGCGCCGCGCGTGCTCGCGCGCCGCGAAGGCGCGTTGCCTGCCGAGCGCCTGCCGTTGATCCTCGAAGTCGCGCCAAACGCCGATTACGCCCTGCTTGACAGCGGCGCCGGTGAGAAGCTCGAGCAATACGGCCCGTACCGCATCATGCGGCCCGAAGGCCAGGCGATCTGGCAGCGGGCCCTGCCGGCGAAGGAGTGGGAGCGCGCCGACGCCATCTTCACCGGCGACACCGACGAGGAAGGCATCGGCCGCTGGCGCTTTCCGAAGGCGCCGCTCGGCGAAACCTGGCCGATGAAGCATGACGGCATCGATTATCTCGGCCGCTTCACATCCTTCCGCCATGTCGGCGTCTTTCCGGAGCAAGCCTCGCATTGGGACCATATGGCGGGGCTGATCGCGTCGGCGAAGCGTCCGGTCAAGGTGCTGAACCTTTTCGGCTATACGGGGCTTGCCTCGCTGGTGGCGGCTCGCGCCGGCGCCGAGGTCACCCATGTCGATGCCTCGAAGAAGGCGATCGGCTGGGCGCGCGAGAACCAGGAGATGGCCGGCCTTGCCGACAAGCCGATCCGCTGGATCGTCGAGGACGCGATGAAATTCGCCGAGCGCGAGGAACGCCGCGGCAGCCGCTACGACATCGTGCTGTTCGATCCGCCGGCCTATGGCCGCGGACCCAAGGGCGAGGTCTGGCAATTGTTCGAGGACCTGCCGGGCCTCACCGAGCTTTGCCGCTCGATCCTGACGCCGAAACCGCTCGCCGTCGTCCTCACCGCCTATTCGATCCGCGCTTCCTTCTTCGCCATCCATGCGCTGATGCGCGATACTTTCGCCGGTATGGGCGGCACGGTCGAATCCGGCGAGCTGATCATTCGCGAGAAATCCGCCGGCCGCGCGCTGTCGACTTCGCTGTTCTCGCGCTGGGTGGCTTGAATGACGGCACATGACGGCGCTCGCCCGGTCGGGCAGGTCAAGGAAGTCACCAGCCTTGCCAATCCCCTGGTCAAGGACATCAAGGCGCTGGCGCTCAAGAAATTCCGCGACCAGCAGAACGCCTTCATGGCCGAGGGCCTGAAGCTGGTCATCGATGCCCTCGACCTCGGCTGGTCGATCAGGACCTTGGTCTTCGCCAAGGCCGGACGCGGCAACCCGGCCGTCGAAAAGGTCGCCGCGAGGACCGTCGCCGCCGGCGGCATGGTGCTCGAAGTTTCCGAAAAGGTGCTCGCTGCCATCACCCGCCGCGAGAACCCGCAAATGGTGGTCGGCGTCTTCGCGCAGCAGACGGTGCCGCTGAAGGACATCCGCGCCAGGGATGGCGATGTCTGGGTGGCGCTCGACCGGGTGCGCGACCCCGGCAATCTCGGCACCGTGATCCGCACCGTCGACGCCGTCGGCGCCAAGGGCGTCATCCTGGTCGGCGACACCACCGACCCGTTCTCGCTGGAGACGGTGCGCGCCACCATGGGCTCGATCTTCGCCGTGCCGGTCGCCAGGGCGACCGAGCAGGCCTTCCTCGCCTGGCGCCGCGATTTCTCCGGCCTTGTCGCCGGAACCCATCTCAAGGGCGCGGTCGACTATCGCTCGGTCGATTTCTCCAGGGGACCGGTCCTGCTGCTGATGGGCAACGAGCAACAGGGCCTGCCGGACAGTCTCGCCGAAAGCTGCGACCGGCTGCTCAGAATTCCCCAGGCAGGCCGGGCCGATTCGCTCAATCTGGCGGTCGCCACCGGCGTGATGTTGTTCGAGATCCGGCGCGGCGCGTTGAAGCTCGAGCCTGCCAATGACATCCGATGAGAACCGCCAAATGAAATACTGGTCGCCTTACGTCGTGCTGGTCGTCATCGCCATTGCGCTCGACCAGTGGATCAAGCAGCTGGTCGAGAACGGTCTCGCCTTTCAGGAGAAGGTCGATCTGCTGCCATTCCTGGCGCTGTTTCGCACCTACAACACCGGCATCGCCTTCTCGATGTTCGAGTCCTTCGGCGATACCGGCCTGGTAGTCATCGCCGTGCTCGTCGTCGCCTTCGTGCTCTATCTCGCCACGCGCACGCAAGCCGGCCATGTCGTCGCTCGTATCGGCTTTGCGCTGATCATCGGCGGCGCGCTCGGCAACCTCATCGACCGCGCCGTCTACGGTCACGTCATCGACTACATCCTGTTCCACACGCCCGTCTGGTCCTTCGCGGTCTTCAATCTCGCCGACACCTTCATCTCGGTCGGCGCAGCGCTTGTCGTCTTCGACGAACTGATCGGCTGGGGCCGCGAGGCCAAGCCGCAGGATCCGGGCAATTGACCTCACGCGGTTGAAACCGCAGACTTCTCAACAGCCAGAACCGAGGAGAAAAAAATGTCGGATACCTTCAAAGCCATCCTCGTTTCGCGCGATGCGGACAAGAAGCAGTCCGTCGATGTCGTCGACCTCGCCGAGGCCGACCTGATGGAAGGCGATGTCACTGTCGCCGTCGAGGCGACGACGGTGAACTACAAGGACGGGCTCGCCATCACCGGCAAGGCCCCGGTCGTGCGCCGCTGGCCGCTGGTTCCAGGCATCGATTTCGCCGGCACCGTGATCTCCTCCTCGCATGCCGACTGGCGCAAGGGAGACAAGGTAATCCTCAACGGCTGGGGCGTCGGCGAGACGCATTACGGCGCCTATGCCGGCCGCGCCCGCGTCAAGGGCGACTGGCTGGTGCCGCTGCCCGAGGGCATGAGCGCGCATGATGCGATGGCTGTCGGCACGGCGGGCTACACGGCAATGCTCTCGGTCATGGCGCTGGAGCGGCACGGCATCGTGCCGGACCGCGGTCCCGTGGTGGTGACGGGCGCTGCCGGCGGCGTCGGCTCGGTCGCCATCTCGATCCTGTCGAGCCTCGGCTACCATGTCATCGCCTCGACCGGCCGCAACGCCGAGAGCCCCTATCTGATCGACCTGGGCGCGGCCGAGGTGATCTCGCGCGAAGAGCTCAGCCAGCCCGCGAAACCGCTCGCCAAGGAGCGCTGGGCAGGCGGCGTCGACTCGGTCGGCAGCCATACCTTGGCCAATGTGCTGTCGATGACCTCCTATGGCGGCGCGATCGCCGCCTGCGGCCTGGCCGGCGGCATGGATCTGCCGGGAAGCGTCGCGCCCTTCATCCTGCGCGGCGTCTCGCTGCTCGGCATCGATTCGGTGATGGCGCCGAAGCCGGTACGCCTGGAAGCATGGCGCCGCATCGGCACCGACCTCGACTCCAAGAAGCTGTCGACGTTGTCCCGCACGATTGGTTTCGACGGCATTGTCGCCGCCGCGCGCGATATCGTCGAAGGCAAGGTCAGGGGGCGCGTCGTTGTCGATATGTAGCTCGCAACGACCTCGCGAAGCTCGGTTTCGCCCGCGCATGCGGACAGCCGGATCCGCTCAAATAGCTAAAATTCGAACGATCCCTCCCAGCCTTCCATAATTTCTGTCTGGCATGATCTGCGCATGGTCGCGGACTCCGACATCAGACAGGACAGCAAAGCCGCTGGCGCTCACAGGCTCATCCCCGATGCGCCGAAGCGGCAGGTGCTCGTCGCGCCGCCGCTGGCTCCCGACCTGCCGGGGGCCAGCCACGACGGCCTGCCCTTCCTGACGATCGTTGCCGCCATCGCCATCATGGCGGGGCTCGCGCATCTCACCGGAGCGCCGCTCATCATCACCGCCGGCCTCGCCGCCATAGCCTTTGCGGGCTTGGCCATGCATCTGCGCAGCCGTCGCGATGAGCGCCGCACCGCAGCGCTTCTCGACGAGACCGCCGCGCGCAGCCGCGCCGAGATCGAAACCCTCGCCGACCGCATGTGGGAGATGCAGGAGAGCGAGGAGCGCTTCCGCGGCCTGATCGACGCGCTGGGCGACCTCGTCGTCCATCGCGATCGCGACGGCCACATCGTTTATGCCAACAGCGTCTTTGCCTCGCTTGTCGAGCTCGATGCGCGCGATCTTGCCGGCAAGACCTTGTCTGAGCTTGGCATCGATGTCGGCATCGTTCCCGACGCCGCCTTCTCCGATCATGAATGCCTGAGCTCGACGGATGTCGCGATCCGCACCCCGAACGGACCACGCTGGTTCTCCTGGATCGAATTGTCGGTGCGCGACAAGGACACGGGCGCGGTCTCGCACCGGGCGATCGCCCGCGACATCACCGCCCGCAAGCGCGCCGAATCCTCGCTGATCACCGCGCGCGAACGGGCCGAATATGCCAGCCAGGCCAAGTCACGCTTCCTCGCCACCGTCAGCCATGAGATCCGCACGCCGATGAACGGCATCATGGGCATGGCGAAGCTGCTTGCCGATACCGACCTCTCGCCCGAACAGCGCACCTATGTCGGCGCCATTTCCACCTCGGCCAGCGCGCTGCTCGCGCTCATCGAGGACCTGCTCGACTATTCCAAGATCGAGGCCGGCCGCTTCGAACCCGAGCCCCAGCCGACCTCACTGCGTGAGATCGCCGACAACATCATCGAGCTTCTGGCCGCAAAGGCCTTCGCCAAGAACATCGGCCTCGGCTGCCATGTCGAGCCCGATGTGCCGCAGATGATCACCGCCGATCCCGGCCGCGTGCGCCAGGTGCTGCTCAACCTCATCGGCAATGCGGTGAAGTTCACCGACACGGGCGGGGTGCTGCTGACCGTGGCGCGCGCCCGCAGCGAAACCACCGACCGTATCTGCTTCACCATCGCCGACACCGGCCCGGGCCTGCGCGAAGAGGACATGGAGCGCATTTTCGAGGAATTCGAGCAGTCCGACGGCACCTCGACCAGGGTGCATGGCGGCGCCGGCCTCGGGCTTGCCATCTCGAAGCGGCTGGCGACGGCGATGGGCGGCTCGATCTCGGTCTCGAGCCGGCTCGGCGAAGGATCCGAATTCGTCCTGGAGCTTCCGGCGGTCGCCGCGACCGAGCCGCCGCCGCATCGCCACAACATCCTTGCCGACCGGCGGGCCGTAATCGTGTCGAAAAACGCCATCGAGGCCGATGCCATCGCCCGCGCGATCAAGGCCCATGGCGGCATCGTCGAGGTTGCCGCGACACCGGGCCAGGCCGCCACCTTCGCTGCAGGCTGCAACGTCCTTCTGATCGATGCCGCGCTCGAAAACAGCGACGGGAGGCTGCTCAAGCGGCTGCGCGATTCTGGCTTTGCCGACTGCGAGGCCATCACCCTGATTGCGCCGACGGATCGCGGCATGCTCGGCGAATTCCGGGCCAGCGGCTATGCCACCTTCCTGGCCCGGCCGGTGCGGGGCGAGACCCTGCTGCGTGTGCTGTTGACCAGCCATGGCTCGGCGCTAGCCAAGCCGCTGCCGAAGCCGCGCGGTGCCCCCTCGGTGCGCAAGCGCGACCAGGGCCTGTCGGTGCTGATCGCGGAAGACAATGACATCAACGCCATGCTCGCCCGCGCCACGCTGCTCAAGGCCGGACACCGCGTCAAGATCGTCGGCAACGGCAAGGCCGCGGTCGATGCCGTTACCGATGCCGGCCTCAAGTTCCGCTTCGACGTGGTGCTGATGGACCTGCATATGCCTGTCATGGATGGGCTGGACGCGATCGCCGCCATCCGTCGCCATGAAGAGTCCCTGGCCATGCCCCCGATTCCGATCATGGTGCTTTCGGCCGACAGCCAGGAAAAGACCCGGCATGCCGTGCTCGCCCATGGCGCCAGCGGTTTCGTGACCAAGCCGCTCGACCCGGACGCGCTCGTCCAGGCGGTCGAGGGCCAGGTTGCCGCCTGAGGAAATTTCTAACCGTTGAACACCTTGGCTTGCTTGGCTTTCGCGATCACAAGATAGCCGGTTGAGTGTATTGCCCAGCCGACAAAGTATTGCCCGCCACGTCGTATCACGGTACTGTCACAATCCTGTTGCACCTACACCGTATCCCCGTGCCAAGAGGGATGGCTCGAAGGAGAATCACTCGTGCATACAGTCGTGCCTGAATGTGACACTCGGCCGAATGCCGGCGGCGCCCTGCTCGCCGCCCGTACCGCCGACGCCGTCGCAAGCGGCGCTCCGCTGGGCCGCATCGGCAATCTCGAAGTGCGGCTCGCCCGCAACGAGGCCGAGATCGCCGCCGCCCAGGAAGTGCGCTACCGGGTATTCTACGACGAGCTTGGCGCGAGGAAGGACCTGTTCCAGGCGCAGGACCGGCGCGACGCCGACCGGTTCGACCCGCTCTGCGATCACCTTCTTGTGTCCGATACCTCCCTTCCCGGTCCTGAGCATCGCCGCATCGTCGGCACCTACCGCTTGCTGCGGCAGGAGATCGCCACGGCCGCCGGCGGCTTCTATTCCGAAGGCGAATTTGAGCTCACCAAGCTGATCGCGCGGCATCCCGGCCAGCGCTTCCTCGAGCTCGGCCGTTCCTGCGTTCTGCCGGAATACCGCTCAAAGCGCACCATCGAGGCGCTCTGGCAAGGCATCTGGGCCTATATCAACCATTACGGCATCGGCGTGATGACGGGCTGCGCCTCCTTCCATGGCATCGTGCCGGCGGCGCATGCCGAGGCGCTGACCTATCTCGCCCATCATTGCCGCACCGATTCCGCGTGGGATGTCCGCGCGGTTCCGGGACGCTACTGCTCCATGGACCTGATGCCGATCGAGGCGGTGAACACCAAGGCGGCGATCGCCGCCATGCCGCCGCTGGTCAAGGGCTATCTGCGCGTCGGCGCCCGCATCGGCGACGGCTGCGTCATCGACCACGAATTCTCGACCGTCGACGTCTTCGTCGTCATGCCGGTCAAGGAGATCGGCGCCCGCTACGTCAACTACTATGGCGGCGAAGGGCAGCGTTTCGCGGCGTGATTCCAGTGAGTAGTGAGTAGTGAGTAGTGAGTAGTGAGTAGTGAGTAGTGGTGGACACCATCGCTCGAGCTTTGTCACTACTGACTACTGACTACTGACTACTGACTACTGACTACTCACTAACCCCTACTCACTAACCCCTACTCCCTCAGGGAATATCCTCCGGCCTTCGCCCCGGCCGGCTCTTATAGGCCGGAAACGACCAGCCGAATTTAAGCGCTCCGCCGCGCACCGCGAATGCGCCCGCGAAGCCGAGCAGGCTGGACACCAGCGCAGGCAGGCCGGCAAGATCGCCAAGTGTGAAGATTGTGGCGCCGGCAAGGGCGGCCGTGACATAGATCTCGGGCCTGAGCAGAACCGAGGGCTCGCCGGCTAGCAGGTCGCGCAAAATGCCGCCGAAGGTCGCCGTCAAGACGCCGGTGATGACCGACACGACGGGCGAGCCGGTGATCGCCAGCCCCTTGGCCGCGCCCATCACCGAAAAAGCGGCAAGTCCGATGGCATCGAGCCACAGCAGCAATTTGTAGCGGGATTCGAACCGGTGGGCGCTGAAGAAGACCAGCACCGCGACCACGGCGCAGATCAGCACATAGCCGCTGTTGGCGACCCAGAACACCGGCAGGTTGAGGATGACGTCGCGCAGCGTCCCGCCGCCGATGCCGGTGACGCTGGCCAGGAACAGGAAGCCGATGATGTCGAGCTCTTTGCGCGACGCGGCAAGCGCGCCCGTCGCCGCGAAGACGGCGACGCCGGCATAGTCGAGCAACGCGATGGGGTTCATGGCTGAGCGAGTAGTGAGTAGCGAATAGTGAGTAGCGAAATAGCACGAAGCCGCGGATAAATATCAGCCCCTGCTCACTACTCCCTATTCGCTACTCACTATCAAGCGTCCTTCTCGGCCTGCTCGTTCACCGGACCCGGCTCGACCTTGGCCTCGGCGGCCGTCTTCGGGCCGCCCTTCGCGACACCGACCATCGCCGGCCGCAGCACGCGCTCGCCGATCGAATAGCCCGGCTGCACCACCTGGACGACGGTACCGGCCGGAACCTCCGGATTGGGCACCTCGAATATCGCCTGGTGGAAGTTCGGATCGAACTTCTCGCCTTCGGGCGCGAGTTTCTTCACGCCATGGCGTTCCAGCGCCGAAAGCATGGCGCGCTCAGTGAGGTCGACGCCCTCGATCAGCGCCTTGAAACCGGCGTCGCCGCCAGCCTTCGCCTCGGCTGGGATCGCATCCAGCGCGCGGCGCAGATTGTCGGACACCGACAGCATGTCGCGCGCGAAATTGGCGACGGCGTAGGCGCGGGCGTCCTGCACGTCGCGCGCGGTGCGCCGCCGCAAATTCTCCATTTCGGCCGCCGTGCGCAGCGCGCGGTCCTTCAGTTCCTCGTTTTCCTTCAGCAGCCGCACAAGCGCTTCGTAGTCGCCGTCGACGCCACCTTCCGCACGCTCGCCGGAAGCCTGGGTGGCTTCCATGTCTTCGGGCGTGCGTTCGTCTTTTGCCTGGTCGCTCATCGCGTTTCCCGTCATTCGGATTGGTCTGGATTTGCGCCCGATATCGAGGTTTGGAAGCGAAAAATCAAGGGGTAAGCGCTGGCGTCCGATGTCGGGCTGCCATTCCAAATTAATTCAAATTTTACCGTACCACGCGGCTTTGCTTGCCCTCAAATGCCGTTGCGGGAACCATAAGCGGGCTGGAGGAGTTTCGAAGCCAACACAGGATTTTGGGGCTATGAACGGCAACAAAGGCAACAGGCGCGCCGAATTGGCCAACGATATCAGGCGGCAGGCGGGCAGCGAAGCGACCAAGCGCTTTCTGCGCACCTTGCCCGCATTTCGCCTGGAAAAGGAAGTGCCCCGGCAACTGAGCGACCTGCTTGACCGCCTCAGCGGCGCAGAGGCTGAGAATGCAGGCGGCGGGCGGCGGCGGTAGCCGCGCGCCGCGACTGACGATTCAGGCCGCCTTCCGGTCGTCACGCATCAGCGCTTCGCCATGGCGGATCTCGGTGCCGAGCACTTTCAGGCATTCCCGCATGAAGGCGGCAAGGCCCGGCCAGCCCTTGGCTGAGACCAGATTGCCGTCGACATGCGCGCCGGTCGGCGCGACATCGATATAGATGCCGCCGGCAAGCGTCACTTCCGGCTCGCAATAATGCAGCGCCGCCACTTCCTTGCCGCGCACCACGCCGTCGACCGCGATCAGGATCTGCGCGCCATGGCAGATGGTGAAGATCGGCTTGCCGGTCTCATGGAAATGCCTGACAAGCGCCTGCACGCGCTTGTCGATGCGGATATATTCCGGCCCGCGCCCGCCCGCCGCGTAGACCGCGTCGTAGTCGGCCGGGTTCACCTCGGCGAAGGTCTTGTTGAGGATGTAGTCGTGGCCGAGTTTTTCGGTATAGGTCTGGTGGCCCTCGAAGTCGTGCAATGAGGTCTTGAGCACGTCGCCGGCCTTCTTGTCCGGGCACACGACATGGACGGTGTGGCCGACCGCGTGCATGGCCTGTTCGAAGACGAAAATCTCGTACTCCTCGCTGAACTCGCCAACGAGCATCAATATCTTCTTGCCTGCCATGCCGTTTCCTCCCTTAGCTGGCTATTTATTTCGCGGCACGAAATAATGACCCTATCCTAAGGGCAAGATAACGGGAGGGGAAGTCAAAATCGCACAAGTGGTCTGACCAGATGGATTTGATTGCACCGGCCGGCATACACGAACGACGCCATGCCGGGAAAATCGAAGAGGCTGGTCCGACCAAGAAACCAAGCGTCAGGTGGTCGCCCGGATCATGTCCCCGGCCTTCTCGGCGATCATGATCGTCGGCGTATTGGTGTTGCCGCCGATCAGGGTCGGCATCACCGAGGCGTCGACCACGCGCAACCCCCGGTCCGCGCACCTTGGGCTGCGGGTCGACCACGGCCATGTCGTCGACGCCATCTTGCAGGTGCCCGCGGGGTGGTAGATCGTGTCGGCGCGCGCCCTGATATGCGCCATCAATTCAGCATCGCTTGAAGCGCCGGCGCTGTAGATCTCCCTGGCGCGATACTTTGCCAGCGCCGGCGCCTCCAATATGGCGCGCGTCATCCGCACGCCCTTGAGCAGAAGAGCGGCGAGCAGGCAGACCGTCTTCGACGGGTCTTCGGAAAACCTGGCGGCAAGCGTCGAGCCGGCGGAGCCGCCGCCGGCGATGACATAGTCGTAGCGCATCCTCTCCTGCCGGCGGATGTTTCCGTCCGTTCACCTGAGAGAATGCCCGCCGGCGTGGCTTGCAAAGATGCCGCGGCGTCAGCTGGGACGCTTGCGCCGCCACGAATATTTTGGACCCTTGGGCTCCACTTCCACGGCCGGCTGGTAATAGACCGGCAGGCCACCGGTGCGGCCTTCCTCCAGGCGCTTCAAGAGCACCGGATTGGAGACCTCGAACTCGTCGAAGCCGAGCCGCAGCATATGCGGCAGCTGGTCGACCAGAACTTGCCCAGTGGCGCGCACCGCGCCCTTGAAGTCATGCCGGGCGCGCAGCAATTCGCCCTTGGAAAAGGAGCGGCCGTCATTGAAGGCGGGGAAGGCGAGCGCCACCAGCGACAGCTGGTCCAGCAGGCCGGTTATCTTGTCGAGCTCGTCGCCAGGCTGCAGCAGCACGCCAAGGCGTTCGCGCGCCGACTTGCGGACCTCTTCGTCCAGCCCCAGGAAGACCTGCAGCGGCAGGATGAAGCGGCCATTGCCGGCCAGCGCCTCGGCGCTTTCGGCATGCGTCCACTCATCCTCGCGAAAACCATCCGGGGTCCAGAGGCGGGTCCCCCCCGTCGTCGATCCAGTCATCAAAAATCCTAAAGTTCAAAAATCCAAGGTATGTCGAGAGTCAGGTCAAGCCGAGCCGAGAATGGTGGCTTCCGAGACCCGGAGCGGAGCGTACTTCAAGTACGTGAGCACCGGAAGCGCAGGAAGCCGCCGTTCGCAGGCCGGCCTCACCTGACTATCGGCATAGCCTAAAGTGAGGCGTCGGTCAGCGACTTTTCCAAACCGGAGAGGTGAATGCCGCACTCGGTCTTGGCGTGGCCAGCCCAGCGGCCACTGCGCGCATCCTCGCCCGGCTGCACCGGCTGCGTGCAGGGAAAGCAGCCGATCGAAAGGTAGCCATAGGCGACCAGCGGATTTTCGCGCAGCGCATGCGCGCGCATGTAGTCGGCCTGGTCGGCGGTCGTCCAATGCGCCAGCGGGTTGATGCGGATGCGCGAGCCGACCGCCTCGAAGACGGGCAGTGCCGCGCGCGTCGAAGCCTGGAAGCGCTTGCGCCCGGTGAACCAGGCGCGGAACGGCTCGACGCCGCGCGCCAGCGGCTCGACCTTGCGCACATTGCAGCAGGCGTCGGTGTTGGTCTCATGCAGCCTGCCGGTTGGGTCGACACGTTCTAACGCCGCCTCCTCCGGCTTGATCACCCTGACATCGGTCAGGCCGAAATCGGCGACCAGCGCGTCGCGATAGCCGAGCGTCTCCTCGAAATGCTTGCCGGTATCGAGAAAGATCACCGGCAAGGTTCGGTCGATCTCCGAGATCATGTGCAGAAGCACGGCGGAGTCAGCGCCGAAGGACGACACCGCGGCGACCTCGCCGCGGAAGGCTTCGCGCGCCGAGCGCTCGATGATCTCGATCGGCTTCAGATGGCCGAGCAGCGCGTCCAACCCCGCCGCTTCCGCGGCAACGCCGGCCTCGACGCCGACTACCCTGTCAAGCGGCCTTGGTTTCGCCAGCATAGAGCGCCTCCTTGAACGGCGCGGGACCGACACGGCGGTAGGCGTCGATAAAACGTTCTGCGGGATTGAGCCGAAGGCCAAGATAGGTATCGACGATCTGCTCGATGGCATCGGTGATCTCTTCCGAGGAGAAGCCACGGCCGATGATCTCGCCGACCGAAGTGTTCTCGTCGGCCGAGCCGCCGAGCGTCACCTGGTAGAGCTCGGAGCCTTTCTTCTCGACGCCGAGGATACCGATATGGCCGACATGGTGGTGACCGCAGGCGTTGATGCAACCGGAGATCTTCAGCTTCAATTCGCCGATCTCGCGCTGCCGCTCGAGCGAGGCGAAGCGGCGTGAGATTTCCTGAGCCACGGGAATGGAACGCGCCGTGGCCAGCGCGCAATAGTCGAGGCCCGGGCAGGAGATGATGTCGCTGATCAGGTTCGAATTGGCGGTCGCCAGGCCGATCTCGACCAGCGCGTCATAGACCGCCTTCAGATCGGCGCGCGCCACATGCGGCAGGATCAGGTTCTGCTCGTGGCTGACGCGCAATTCGTCGAACGCATGCTTCTCTGCGATGTCGGCGACTGCCTCCATCTGACTGTCGGTGACATCGCCGGGTACCTCGCCGATGCCCTTGAGCGAAATCGTCACCGCCGCGTAGTCGGGATGGCGATGCGTCACGACATTCTGGTCGAGCCATTCCGAAAAGCTCTTGGAATCGAGCCGCGCTTGCTTGACGAGGGCATCGCCTTCCGGCCGGGCCAACAGCGCCGGCGGCGCGAAATAGGCGTTGATCGCCTGGATGTCGGCCTCCGGCAACTTCAAATCGGTGTCCTTGAGCTCCTGCCATTCGGCCTCGATCTGCCGCATGATCTCCTCGACGCCGGTCTCGTGCACCAGGATCTTGATGCGCGCCTTGTACTTGTTGTCGCGGCGGCCGTAGAGGTTGTACACGCGCAGGATCGCCGTGCAGTAGGACAGCAACTCGGCCTCCGGCAGGAAGTCTCGGATCTTCTTGGCGATCATCGGCGTGCGGCCCAGGCCGCCGCCGACATAAACGGCAAAACCCAGTTCGCCGGCCGCGTTCTTCTTCAGGTGCAGGCCGATGTCATGCGCCTGGATGGCAGCCCGGTCGCGCTCGGCGCCCGTCACCGCGATCTTGAACTTGCGCGGCAGGTACGAAAATTCCGGATGGACCGAGGACCATTGCCGCAGGATTTCCGCGTAGGGACGCGGATCGGCGACCTCGTCCGCGGCCGCCCCCGCGAAATGGTCGGCGGTGACGTTGCGGATGCAATTGCCGCTGGTCTGGATGCAATGCATCTCGACGCTGGCGAGATCGGCCAGGATCGCCGGAACGTCGGCGAGCGCCGGCCAGTGGAACTGCAGGTTCTGGCGCGTGGTGAAATGGCCGTAGCCCTTGTCGTACTTGCGCGCGATGTGGCCGAGCATGCGCAATTGCCGGCTGTTGAGCGTGCCGTAGGGCACCGCAATGCGCAGCATATAGGCATGCAACTGCAAATAGACGCCGTTCATCAGCCGGAGCGGCCGGAACTGGTCCTCGCTGATTTCGCCGGCAAGCCGGCGCTTCACCTGGTCGCTGAACTCGGCGACACGGGCCTGAACGAAATCGTGGTCGAACTCGTCGTAACGGTACATGCTTCGTCTTTCAGGGCGCGTCCGCCCGCTGCCTACCTTGGATTTAAACCGCCCGCGCCGCTTGCTTGCCGAGATCGGGATGGATGGTCGGGCCGGCGGCGCGGATCTTCTCGCGCAACCGCACCGGCTCCACCAAGCCATCGACAACCGTGACGTCGATCACGTTGACGTCCAGGACTTCGTTGTTGGCGGCGGCAGCGGCGCCGATCGCTTCCAGCCGGTCCTCCGCCGCCTTGTCATGCGCGATATCGGCATGACCGACCGTCTCCGCCCAGCCGCCATCGGCGTACCAGACGGCGATGCCGTCGGAGAGCCTGTTCGCGGTGAGAACCTTCATTGCCGGACTCCTTCGGCCATGGCTGAAGCCGCGCCCTCATGCTTGTGTGCCGCGAGCGGCTCGGATTGTTCAAAATTGGCGCCGGCGACCGCATCGCCGATGATCGTCATCACCGGTCCGGTGAGATCGGCGCGCTCCTCCAGCGACGGCAGGTCGGCAAGCGTGCCGTGGAAACGGCGGCGCTCGCCGAGGCTGGCGTTCTCGACGACGGCAACCGCCGTGTCCGGCGACAGCCCCGCTTCGATCAGCCGGCCGGCGACCTCGGCCGCGACCGAACGGCCCATATAGACGGCGACAGTCGCGCCCGAGATGGCGAGCTTGGCCCAGTCGGGCAGCGAGTTGCCCTTGAGATCGTGGCCGGTGGTGAACACCATCGACGACGAAACACCGCGCAGCGTCAGCGGCAGCTCGAAATCGGCGGCGGCGGCAAAGGCGGCGGTGACGCCCGGAACCACTTCATAGGCGATCCCGGCCTCGCGAAGTGCTGCCATTTCCTCGCCGGCGCGTCCGAATACCAGCGGATCGCCGGACTTCAGCCGCACCACGCGCTTGCCGGCACGGCCGAGTTCGATGAGCAGCGCATTGATTTCAGCCTGGCTCTTGGAATGGCAGCCCTTGCGCTTGCCGACCGGCAGGCGCTCGGCGTCGCGGCGGCCCATGGCCACGATCGCCTCCGGCACCAGCGCATCGTAGACGATGGCATCGGCTTCCATCAGCAGGCGATGCGCGCGCAAAGTTAAAAGGTCCTCCGCGCCCGGACCGGCGCCGACCAGCGCGATATGTCCTTCAACCGGAGCATCCTGGGCCAAAAGCGCGACCACCGCGCCATGCGCCTGAGCGAATTCGCCGGCTTCGATGGCCTTGGCCGGCGCGCCGGCGAAGAAATCGCTCCAGAAACGGCGGCGGCGATGGCCCTTCGGCAGCGTCTCGGCGGCAGTGCGGAAAGAAGCGGCAAGCGCCGCCAGCCGGCCAAGCGACGGCGACAGCATGCGGTCGATGCGCCCGCGCAGCATCTGCGCCAGGACCGGTCCGGCGCCTTCGGTGCCGATGGCAATCGCCACCGGCGCCCGGTTGACCAGCGCCGGTGTGAAGAAATCGCAAAGCTCCGGACGATCGACGGCGTTGACCGCGATGCCCAGCCGACGTGCGTCCTCGACGACGCGGCGGTCGACCGCTTCATCGCCGCTGGCCGCGAACACCAGGACGGCACCTTGGAGATGCACGGCCTCATAGGCCGTGTTGATATGAACGGCGCCGGCCGACGCGATGAAATCCAGCAGGCCGTCGCTGGCATTGTCGGCAACGATGCGCGGCACCGCGCTCGATTGCGAAAGTAGCCGCGCCTTGGCAAGCGCCTCCTCGCCATTGCCGACAATGGCTACGGCTTCGCCGTCGACCCGCATGAAGACGGGAAAGGCATTGAGCTTGGCGTTGGCTGGCGACATGGCGATGAGCAATAGTGGAACAGTTTGGCAGTTTTACGCGGCCACGCCAAAAATCAGAAGGCAAGCACTCGCGCGCCGCCGAACGGCAGGCAATCGCTTTTTCGCAACCGCGAAAGGCAAGAGAAAAATATTCTACTTTGGGAGTGAAGCCGCCAGAGCGGCATAAGAAACTGCCTTGATCCGTCGTAATTTTTAGCGCCGGACGGGGAAAGCTGCAAAACAGTTTTTTCTAAATTCTACTAAGTTAGTAGATTAAAGCCTGCCTCGGCTGTTTCGGCGCCAGCCTCGTCGGCTGAGAGTGATCTAAGCGCGGCCGCCAGATCGGAACAATCATGCTTCGCGGCTCGTTTGCTTAGCAATCCATTTGTCGATCCGAAGCTCCATCGATCGGCAATCATGCAAGCAAGGAGGAACGCGATGAGCATCAAGCTGAAGCACGGATTATGGGTCGTCGTGGCCGATGGCGAGAAGGCGCTCTTCCTGCGCAACCAGGGCGACAGCAAGTTCCCGAATTTGGAAGTGGTGCAGGAGATGGAGCAGGAGAACCCCGCCACGCGCGAGCAAGGCAGCGACAAGCCAGGCCGCCAGAGCAACGAGGGTCCGCGCAGCGCCGTCGAAGAAACCGACTGGCACCGTCTCGGCAAGGAGCGCTTCGCCGTCGAGATTGCCGACCGGCTCTACAAGCTCGCGCATCGTGGCGAGTTCGACGCGGTCGTGCTGATCGCACCGCCGCAGGTGCTTGGCGAGATGCGCCAGAAACTGCACAAGGAGGTCGGTGAGAAGGTACAGGCGGAAATCCCGAAGACGCTCACCAACCACACCATTTCCGACATCGAGAACCTGCTTCAGGCGGCATGAAGCGGCGGAACGAACGCAGCTTCGAAGCCTGATTGGTCTAAGAGCCGTCTCTTTGGCGGCGCGGCGCCGATTTTCCAGCGCGCGCCGTTGCGATTCTGCGCGGCGATGGTTGCATCATCGCCGCTCTCCCCGCCATATTGCCAGGAGGCGTCGACCCTTTGGACGACGCTCATCCGACATCGTCAGTTTTTGAAAGGCGCTCCATAGACAATGCCGCATGACACACCCCTTATCGCCACCATCGTAGCCGGTCTGGGGCTTGCTTTTGTCTTCGGGGCTTTAGCCAACCGGTTCCGCATCCCGCCGCTCGTCGGCTACCTTGTCGCCGGCGTCCTTGTCGGCCCGAACACGCCCGGCTTCGTCGCCGATGCCAGCCTTGCCAATGAGCTCGCGGAAATCGGCGTCATCCTTCTGATGTTCGGCGTCGGCCTGCATTTTTCGCTGAAGGACCTTCTGTCCGTCCGCGCCATCGCCGTGCCGGGCGCCATCGTGCAGATCGGCTTTGCGACGCTGCTTGGCGTTGGGCTTGCCTGGCTGCTCGGCTGGTCGCTGGGGGCCGGCCTGGTCTTCGGCCTCGCGCTTTCGGTCGCCTCGACCGTGGTGCTTTTGCGCGCACTTCAGGAGCGGCGGCTGATCGAGACCGAGCGCGGCCGCATCGCCGTCGGCTGGCTGATCGTCGAGGATCTCGCCATGGTGCTGGCGCTGGTGCTTTTGCCGGCGCTCGCCGGCGTGCTCGGCGGCCAGCCCCAGGTCGACGACCATGCGAGCCTGCTCTCGCTGCCTGCCAGCTACGGCATATGGGGCGTGGTCGGCATCACGCTCGCCAAGGTCGCCGCCTTCGTCGTCGTCATGCTGGTGGTCGGCCGCAGGGTCATTCCCTGGATCCTGCATTATGTCGCCCATACCGGCTCCCGGGAACTGTTCCGCCTCGCGGTGCTTGCCATCGCGCTCGGCGTCGCCTTTGGCGCGGCGAA
Source organism: Mesorhizobium sp. B2-8-5 (assembly GCF_006440675.2). NCBI lineage: Bacteria > Pseudomonadati > Pseudomonadota > Alphaproteobacteria > Hyphomicrobiales > Phyllobacteriaceae > Mesorhizobium > Mesorhizobium sp. B2-8-5. The sequence goes on along the minus strand of NZ_CP083951.1, from coordinate 1,842,247 downwards.
CCTGTTCGGCGTCTCGCTGGCGCTCGGCGCCTTCTTCGCCGGCATGATCATGAGCGAATCCGAGCTCAGCCACCGCGCGGCGGAAGAATCGCTGCCGCTGCGCGATGCCTTCTCGGTGCTGTTCTTCGTCTCGGTCGGCATGCTGTTCGACCCGTTCAGCCTGATCAGCAACGGCCTGCCCATCCTCGCCACTTTGGCCATCATCGTCATCGGCAAGTCGATCGCTGCTTTCGTCATCGTCATTGTCTTCCGCTACCCGATCGCCACCGCGCTGATGATTTCGGCGAGCCTTGCCCAGATCGGCGAATTTTCCTTCATCCTGGCCGAGCTTGGCGTCGGCCTGAAACTGTTGCCAGAGCAGGGCCGCGACCTGATCCTGGCCGGCGCCATCCTGTCGATCCTGCTCAATCCGCTGATGTTCCTGATCGTGGACTGGATGAAACCCTGGCTGGAAAAGCGTGCCGGCAAGGATGCCGCGCCGGCCGTGGAGCAGCGACCAATCGGCCCGGCGACCGAGCCCGGCCAGGTCGCTTCGGTGTCGGCCCCGGGTAAGGAAGACGGCCCGCCACCGAAAACGGCGCTTGCCGGCCATTCCATCCTGATTGGCTATGGCCGCGTCGGCAGCCTGGTGGGCGCGGCTCTGAAGGAAGCCGCCCTGCCCTTCCTGGTCATCGAGGATGCCGACAAGACGCTGGCGAAGCTGCGGGACGACGGCGTCGAAACCGTTGCCGGCAACGCCGCCAATGCGGACGTCTTCTCGGCCGCCAACCCGGAAGGCGCCAGGCGGCTTATCCTCGCCATCCCCAACGCCTTCGAGGCGGGGCAGGTTGTGCTCAGGGCCCGCGCGGCCAATCCGGCGATCAACGTCATTGCCCGCGCGCATTCCGACGCCGAGGTCGAGCATCTGAAAGGCCTCGGCGCCGACACCGTCATCATGGGCGAACGCGAGATCGCCCGCGGCATCGTCGAGGTGGTGACCGGCAAGACCGTCGATCGGGCCGGGCCTGCCATGGAGATCAACCCGCAGCCCGCTTGATTGGCATCACGCCACGAACGCAGAGCCGCTATTCTGCGCGATATCGCTGAGATATTTGGCCGGCGGCTTGCCCAGCGCCTTCTTGAACATGGTGATGAAGGCGGTGACGGATTCGTAGCCGAGATCGCCCGACACCTGCTGCACACTGGCGCCGGCGGACAGTTCCCTGAGCGCCACGATCAGATGCAGCTGCTGGCGCCAGCGCCCGAAACTCAAGCCGGTCTCCTTCACCACGAGACGCGCCAGGCTGCTTTCGCTGAGCGCAACGCGGTCTGCCCAATCGGCCAAGGTGCTGCGATCGGCGGGGTCGTCCGCCAACGCTTCGGCGATCCGTCGCAACCGCGGCTCGGCCGAGATCGGCAGGTGCAACTGCTGCACAGGCATACAGGGCAATTCCGCGAGCAGCACGCTTCCCAGGAAGTTGCCGCGCGCATCGTCCGGCGCGCACTCCGATAGCTCGATGATCAATTCGCGCAGCAGCGGCGAGATCGAAAGCGTGCAGCACCGGTCCGGCAGGTCGGCGGCGCCCGGCTCGATATAGACGAAGAAAATCCGCGCATTCGCCGTCGCGATGTTGCTGTGTTCCATGCGGCTCGGCACCCACACCCCGCAATGCGGCGGCACCATCCAAAGCCCGCTCGGAACGCGGCAGGTGACGCCGCCGCCGAGCGCGAAGACGAGCTGCCCTTTGCGATGCCAATGCGCCGGCACCTCGGCCTTGGTCCCCGTGACATCGACGCCAATGGCGATCGCCGGCGCGGCCACGTCGTCGACGTCGAAATCCAGCCAGGGCCAGCGGAGCGGCTGTCTCATATCTGACGGCTTTTAGCGATCATTTGGCTTTATCTCTAAATTCAACAACCGCGAAAGTCGATAGGTTTCGAGCTGTTTCCGTCGCAATCGATCGCGGCTCTCGAGCGTCATTCAAGGTGGCCCCATGCTTGCTCTCGCTATCTCTTCAGACAGTCCGAACAGGCTGAAGCTCGTCGAAATTGATGAGCCAAGCTGCAATACGAATGAAGCATTGGTGGCTGTTCATGCAACATCGTTGAACCGTGGCGAGCTGCGCCTGCTCGGCATCCGTCCCGACGGCTGGATCCCTGGCCAGGACATCGTCGGCATTGTCGAGTGCGCGGCGGCCGATGGCTCCGGCCCGGCTGCCGGCACGCGCGTCGCGGCTTTGATCGACCAGGCCGGCTGGGCTGAACACGTCGCCGTTCCGACCGACCGCCTTGCCGTCCTGCCGGACGTGGTCAGCTTCGCGTCCGCGGCCACGCTCCCGGTGGCGGGCACGACGGCGCTGAGAACTTTGCGCCATGGCGGCGATCTCGCCGGCCAGCGGGTCCTGATCACCGGCGCGAGCGGCGCGGTCGGCCGCTTCCAGATCCAGATCGCCCGCGAGCAAGGCGCTTCGGTGACGGCGATCGCTTCGGCCCGGCACCACGATGATCTTCGCGATCTGGGCGCCGGGCAGGTCGTCGAGTCGATCGAACTGGCCGGGGGACTATTTTCATTGATCACCGAGTCGGTCGGCGGCAAAAGCCTCGCCGACGCGATCGAGCGTGTCGCGCCCGGCGGGACTGTCGTCATGTTCGGCTCGAGCAGCGGCGAGCTCACGCCGATCGGATTCCGGCAGTTCGTTCCGGGCCACGAGGGCGCAAGGCTCCAGACTTTCGCCTACTATACGTCCGGCTCGGCCATCGGCGCCGACATCGCCGCGCTGCTCGATCTCGTCGCGGCCGGCCGGCTGGAGACCCGCGTGGCCATGACTGTGCCATGGACGGACATCGGCCAGGCCCTGGACGCGCTGCGGCAGCGCAGCTTCAGCGGCAAGGCTGTTGTCAGCATGGCCAGATGAGCCGACTGCGGTCTATCGCTTCACAACAGTAAGATCGGCTTCTATCAGCCGCTTCCTGATACTTTGAACGTCGGGCGACGGAACGTTCCATTGCCATGTTACAGCCGAAACCTTCCGTAAGACGCCAAATGAATTTTCTTCAATCCAGTTTTCCAAGTATTTGCCATCGATCTGGCGGTTCAGGTGGCCTTCTGACAGCAGATTGAAGGGAAACAGATCGCGAATTTTTTGGTCCAACTGCCGCCGAGCGCTTTCAGCTCGGAAAATTGGGCCGAAGGCGAAAGACTGCTCTTTCATTTCAAGTGGAGGGCCATAAACCGTCTTGTCCACGGTAGCGAAACGGGAAGATGCCGACCCTCGCGCAAATGCCCTCGGCCCCCAAAAGTACGGCATCGACAAACCGATCCCGTAAACAGGTTGCAACTCCTCGCAAACCAATCTGGTGATCCTCTGGAATGTACCGTTGAAATCCGTGACCGCCGCCTTGTCGATATGGATTTCGAAGCATCGGAAACTCTCGGGAGAGCAGGCAATTTCTATTGCAAAATCCGAGAGTGTATCGACACCCCTCTTCCAGAGATAACTCAGCGCTTGCCATTCTTGCTTTCGGAGCACATCGCGCTTTACGAAGTTGCGAAAGAGATAGTCCTTGCTGGTTTTCGCGCCAACGACGGTTGCGATATCTGGTGCTAAGCCGATAATTCCGGCGATCTTATCCAGTATGTCGCGCGCTCGGCGTATATCGAGCTCTGCGGCCCACTCATAGATGACGAGCGACCCAACGATGTTGGTTTCTGTGTAACGCTCGAAACCCTGACTCACACGTGCTGGCCGCCATTGATGTGGATTTCCGAGCCGGTGACGTAGGACGCCTGGCCTGAGCACAGGAAGAAGATGATGTCGGCGACTTCCGAGGTGGCGCCAAGCCTTCTCAGCGGAATCGTCTCGACGATCTTGTCGGTGCCGGGCGAAAGGATCGCGGTGTCGATCTCGCCCGGCGCGATCGCGTTGACGCGGATGCCGTGCGGACCGAAATCATGCGCCATCTCGCGCGTCAGCGAGCCGAGCGCCGCTTTCGATGTGGCATAGGCCGTGCCGGCGAAAGGATGCACGCGGGTGCCTGCGATCGAGGTGACGTTGACGATCGAGCCCTTGGCGGCGGCGAGTTCCTTGAACAGCCCCCTTGCCAGCATGATCGGCGCGAAGAAATTGACCTGGAACACGTCGCGCCAGACATGCATCGGCGTCTCTATCGAATCCATGCGCCTGCCGTCTTTCAGCTTCGGCGAGATGCCGGCATTGTTGACCAGCGCGTGCAACTGTCCGCCATGCGCCTCCAGCCGGTGGCGGATTTCCGAGACGGCGATGCCGACATCCTCCTGGTCGGCGAGGTCGACCTTGATGTGGTCCTCGGGGCCGGCCGGCCACGGGCAATCCTCGGCGAAAGCCTGGCGCGAGCAGGTGATGACGCGCCAGCCCTCGCGCGAAAAGCGCTTCACGGTCGCATGGCCGATGCCGCGGCTGGCGCCGGTGAGCACGATGGTTTTTCTGCTGTCGGTCTCGGCCATGACTTGATCTCCGGCCGGACATGTAGCCGAAGGCGCTTGCCATTACGAGAGGGCGAGTTGCCGCTTCAACCGCCGCCCAGGATATCGAGGATCGAAGTCTGCCGCTTCTTCGTCGGTCCGCCGACATTGCCGGGCGGCACCGGATGCTTGATCGAGGCGGTCGATCCGCTGTCGCTTGGCATGTCGAAGCCGTCCGCATCGACGGTCTGGGCCGGGCGCGCCTGACGTACCGGCGCTGGCGCCGGAGCGACCGGCTGTGACTGGCCGACGGCCGCGGGCGGCGCTGGCGGCTGCGAGGCGTCAGCCGATGGGATCTCGTCCGGCACGATCGTATCGGACGGCGTCGACTTCCAGGTGCCGGGCAGCGGCCTGACCGGCACGCCTTCATGCGCGGCCACCATGAATTCGTGCCAGGCCTGCGCCGGCAGGGCGCCGCCGGTGACCTTCTTCATCGGGCTGCCGTCGTCATTGCCGAACCACACGCCCGTGGTGAGATTGGCGGTGTAGCCGACGAACCAGGCATCGCGCGAGTTCTGACTGGTGCCGGTCTTGCCGGCCGAAGGCCAGTTGAACGCCGCCTTCTTGGCGGTGCCGACCTCGACGGTGCCCGTCATCATCGAGTTCATCATGCCGACGATATCGGCCTTGATGACGCGCGGCGCGCTGCCGCCGCTGTTCTCGTAGAGCACCTTGCCGTTGGCGGTGGTGATGCGCTGGATGAAGTGGATGTCCGGCTTGTAGCCGCCGTTAGCGAAAGGCACATAGGCCGAGGTCAGTTCCAGCGGCGTCACCTCCGAGGTACCGAGCGCGATCGAGGTGTTGGCCTGCAGGTCCGACTGGATGCCCATGCGATGCGCGGCTTCCACCACGGCGTCGGGGCCGACCTCCATGGTGAGCTGGGCCGCCACCGAGTTGAGCGACTTGGCCAAAGCTGTCGCCAGCGTCACCTTGCCGTAATATTTGCCGCCGTAATTGTCCGGCGTCCATTTGCCGATCTTGATCGGCGCGTCGTTGCGGATGCTGTCAGGCGTGCGGCCGGCCTCCAGCGCCGCCATATAGACGAAGGGCTTGAAGGCCGAGCCCGGCTGCCGGCGCGCTTCCGAGGCGCGGTCGAACTGGCTGGTCGAATAATCGTAGCCGCCGACCATCGCGCGCACCGCGCCGGAATCGTCGATCGACACCAGCGCGCCTTGCGTGACGTTCAACTTCTTGCCGCTCTCGTCGATCAGCCGGCGGATCGACTGTTCGGCAAGCTTCTGCAGGTTGAGGTCGACCGTGGTGTTGATGACGATGTCGCCGCGCACGTCGCCGATGAGGTCCGGGAGTTCGTCCATCACCGTATCGGCGACATAGTTTTCCGAGCCGGTCCAGTAGGACGGCGCGCGCGTCGCCGGCGCGCTCAACGCCGTCTTGTATTCCTTGTCGCTGATCTTGCCGGTCTCGCGCATGGCCGCGAGCACGAGTTGCGCCCGCTCCTCGGCCGCCTTTGGGTCGCGCGCCGGTGACAGCTTGGACGGCGCCTTCAGCAGGCCCGCCAGCAACGCGGCTTCCGAAAGCGTCACGTCGCGCGCGCTCTTGCCGAAATAGCGCCGCGAGGCCGCCTCGACGCCATAGGCGCCCGAGCCGAAATAGACCCGGTTGAGGTACATTTCGAGGATCTGGTCCTTGCTGTGCTTGTGCTCGAGCCACAGCGCGAGCAGCACTTCCTGGACCTTGCGCTCCAGCGTGCGGTCGGGTGTCAGGAACAGGTTCTTGGCCAGCTGCTGCGTCAGCGTCGAGCCGCCCTGCGAGAAATGGCCGCCAAGCAGATTGGCGACCATGGCGCGCGACAGGCCGATCGGGTCGATGCCGAAATGCGAATAGAAGCGCCGGTCCTCGATGGCGACCACGGCCTCGGGGATATAGGGCGACATTTCGTGCAGGCCGACGGCCTCGCCGCCCGACGCACCGCGATTGGCGATCAGCGCGCCATCGACCGAGACGATCTTGATGTTCGGCGCACGGTCCGGGACCGACCACGTCGTCGCCGCCGGCATCTTGGCGCCGTAATAGACGACGATGCCGGCCGTCGCGATACCGCCCCATATGCAGAGCACGAAGCACCAGTAGACAAGCCGCGTGGCGATGCCGAGCAGCCCGCGCCGATTGCGGTCGCGGCCACGGCCGCGCGATTTCGCCTTGGCGGACCTGCCCTTCGAAGCGGATTTACGACTGCCCGGCACGACACGATCCTCCTCGCTGACCGAAAAGCCTTCGGAGGATTTCGCGCGCGGCGATCCCTCGAAGCTCGGTTCGATGCGACTGTCTCTGCGGTTCGCCATGCGCTCTTGCTTGCTGCCCCGGTGCCGATGGCGTTCGGGTTGAAGACTAGATGCGGCGGTTTAAAGGCGGGTTAAAGCAGGGTTTATGCAGCCTTTTGAAAACCCTTACGATTTTCTAAATCCAACGGTCTCTCGCGCTATCTTTCGCAGTCGGGTCCATTGCGGGGCGCCGCATGATTACGAGTGGATGGTTGCTCAAAGTCCCGCTGCCTTGGCCAGATAGGGCGCCAGCGCCAACGCGTAGGTTGCCGTCAGATGATGGTTGTCGCGCAGCACGACAATGTTGCCGACCACCGCCGGGCAGCTCTCCTTGCCGCATAGCGCATCGTTCATGTCGACCACGCTCACCCCCGGTACGGACCGGGCGGCGAGCGCATAGATGTTTTCCCGTTCGACCTCGCTGCGCGGATTGACGCATTTGCCGGGATCGGTCCCCAGGCAATTGCGCGGATCGAACAAGCTGAAAGGTGTGTTGCGGATGGCGACGACGCGCACGCCCTGCCCGCTGAGCTCGCTCCAGACGCTGCGCAGCCCCTCGATCATCGCGTCCTGCGCAACGCTGGTGTAGTTGCTCTGGCTGGTGAACACCAAATCGGGTTTCAGTTTCGCAATCTCGGAGAGAATCCTCTCCCGCCACAGCGCACATTGCTCATACGGCTTGCCGTCGTCAAGGATGGTGACCCGGGTTACCGGGCATGCCGCCTTGGTGAAGCTGACGAGCTTCCATTTTCTGTCTTTGGCGATTTTGTCGATTGCCGGCACCCATTGCGCCGCGTGGGAATCGCCCATCACGACGATGGTCCTTGTCCCCGTCGGGTCCCCGAGCTGGCAACCGGTCGCGTCGATGCCCTTCTGCTCCTGATGACATTTCATTTTGTATATGATCGGCACATCGCTGCCGATCTTGCTCAAAGGTGGCAGCGGCTTGACGCCCGCGGGAACGACAGCGTTCGCCAGCAAGGCCGCAGGCCCCGGATAATTCGGCGTTCCGATCAGGCTGGTATCGATGGGCTGCCGGTCGATCGCATGGACGAGTCCGCCCGCCACCGCCACGCACAACCCCACCGCCACCGTGCCGTCGATCAGCGGCCGCCATGCCAGGGACGAGCGCGAATGGCGATAGGGCTGTTCGATGAAGCGGTAGGAGAGACCGGAAACGACCAAGGTGGCGATGATCAGCCCAACGCCATCGAGAAGGTCGATCGCGCCGCACTGCGCCGCATAGAAAATGATCAGCGGCCAATGCCACAGATAGATCGAATAGGAGCGATCGCCGATATAGCGCAGCGCCGCGATGTCCAGGCCGCGGAAGCGGCCCATGCGTACGCTGCCGGCCGCGATGATCAGAGCCGCGCCGAGCGTCGGCAGCAGCGCCTTGAAGCCCGGAAAATCGGTCGCCCTTGTAAACAGCATCGCCGACGCAAGCATCGCCAGCATGCCGGCGACAGCCATCCCCGCCCGGGCACGCGCTTTCGGCTGGAACCGGTCCAGGGTCAGCGCCAGCAGCCCGCCAAGCGCCAGTTCCCAGACCCGGGTATGGGTAACGAAATAGGCCCATGCCGGATCGGATCGGGTGAGCGCGACGGAAGCCGCGAGCGAGCCCGCCAGGACCACGCCGAGCACGAAGGTAAGTGTTTGCACGGGCGAGTGCCCGCGACGCCTGGCCCACCAAAGCGCAGCGATCATCAGCACAGGCCAGACGATGTAGAACTGCTCCTCGATCGACAGCGACCAGAAATGCTGCACCGGGCTCGGGGCGTCCTCGGCGCCGAGATAGTCCACGGCCTGCTCGGCAAGCCGCCAGTTCTGCACGTAGAGCGCGCTTGCAATAACCTGCCTGGCGGTTTCTTCCCACCAGGCGTCCGACACGAACAGCAGCGTTCCCGCGAGCGTGACGAAGAGCGCGACGATCGCCGCCGGCAGCAATCGCCTGACCCGGCGCGTATAGAAGCCGACAAGCGAGATACCGCTATCGCTCAGAGCCATGCGCGTAAGCAGGCCGGTGATCAGGAAGCCGGAGATGACGAAGAAGATGTCGACCCCGACATAGCCGCCGGGAAGTGCTGCCGGCCAGATATGAAAGATCACCACAAAGGCTACGGCGAGCCCGCGCAGCCCCTGTATCTCCGGCCGAAATCCCCCCGGCGCAATGTCGTCTCGCAAAGCCAGTCTAGCCCCTCACGGTGGCCAGCCACTTCCGGCTGGCCACCGTGGTCAATTCTGCTGGATCGAAATGCCCTTGTCGTCGATCTTGAGCTCGACGCCTTTCGGCCTGGTCTGCTCGCGATAGACATAGATGCCGAGCGCGATGACCACCGCGACCAGCGCCCCGATGATAAGATAGAGCGTGTTCTGCCTCATTGCGTCCCCTTGTTTCGGTCGAGGCCCGCTTTGAAGCCTGCACGCAGCCTACTAGTCGTCGTCATTTGATGCTGGGCGCCAGCTCGTCGGATCGACCTTCTTTTGCGTGTCGCTGTCGGTGTAGACCCACCAGCCGCCGTCGCGATACTGACCGATGGATTCGTTGACGACGCCGTCGCCGTCCTTCCACAGGATGGTGACCTTCGAGCCGTCCTTCGGCGCGCTTTCTATCGATTTGCGCTCTGCCATGTCACTCCCTCCATGAACCGGCCCCGCCGCGAACCGGCCCTCCGTAGACCGGCATGAACGTCCCTGGACGCGCCGGGTTCCGTCAGCTGTGCGCGAAGATGTCTTCCTCGGCCCAGCCCATAAGGTCGAGCTTGGCGCGGGTCGGCAGGAAACGGAAGCAGGCGTCCGCCTCCTTGGTGCGGTTTTCGCGCGCCAGGCGCGCGCCCAGCACCTCATGCAGCCTGTGCAGGTAGAGCACGTCCGAGGCGGCATATTCGAGCTGTTCGGGCGAGAGCGTTTCGGCCGCCCAGTCGGAGGATTGCTGCGCCTTGGAAAGGCCGATGCCGAGCAGTTCGTTGCAGAGATCCTTCAGCCCGTGACGATCGGTATAGGTGCGGGTGAGCCGCGAGGCGATCTTGGTGCAGAACACCGGCTCGGCCATCACACCGAAGGTGTGGTAGAGCACGGCGATGTCGAACCGGCCGTAGTGAAACAGCTTGGTGATTGTGTTGTTTCTCAACAGGCTGGCGAGGTTCGGCGCCTCTTTCTGGCCTGGAGCGATCTGGATGACGTCGGCGCTGCCGTCGCCGGGCGAAATCTGCACCACGCAGAGCCGGTCGCGATGCGGGTTGAGCCCCAGAGTTTCCGTGTCGATGGCCACCGCCCCGACATTGTAGCGCGACAGGTCAGGCAGATCGTTTTTGTGGAAACGGATATCAGTCATTCTCTTCTCCGGATCGCGGCCGCAATACCGCGCATCGCCTGGGATGCGCCAGCAGGCGGCGCGTTGCGCTGGTCATTCGTCCTCGCCGCGATCCGGAGAAAAATCAACAGAAAGTTGAATTTCAACGCGTCAGCGCGTCGAGGATTCGCGCCCAGGACCGCTGCCCCTTGTGGAAGGAGGTCAGCTCGTATTTCTCGTTCGGCGAGTGGATGCGGTCGTCGTCGAGGCCGAAGCCGACCAGCAGCGATTCCATGCCGAGATAGGTCTGGAAATCGCCCACCACCGGGATCGAGCCGCCGCCGCCGGTGGTCACGGCCTGCCTCTCCCACTCGTCCGACAGCGCGTCCTTGGCTTTGGTCAGGAACGGCGAGTCATAGGAAAGCTGGATCGCCGGCGAGCCGCCATGCGGGTGGAATTCTACCGAGCAGTCGCCGGGGATGCGCTCGCGCACAAAGGCCTGGAAGGCGGCGCGGATCTTCTTCGGATCCTGCTTGTGAACGAGCCGGAACGACACTTTCGCCGACGCTTCCGCCGCGATCACCGTCTTGAAGCCCCTGCCGGTATAGCCGCCGATGATGCCGTTGAATTCCGCGGTCGGCCGCGCCCAGGTGAGCTCGAGCACCGAGCGCCCTTTTTCGCCGGCCGGAATGGAAAGTCCGACCGGTCCAAGGAAGGTCTCGGCCGTTTCGCCGAGCCCTTCCCAGGATTTCAGCACCTGCGAGGGCGTCTCCTCGACGCCGTCATAGAAGCCCGGAATGGTGACATGGCCGTCCTTGTCGTGGACATCGGCCAGCACCTTGGCCAGGATGCGGATCGGATTGGCGGCCGGCCCGCCATAGAGGCCTGAATGCAGGTCGCGGTTGGCCGCCTTGACGGTGATCTCCTCGCCGACCATGCCGCGCAGTGACACGCAGATCGACGGCGTCTCGCGATTCCACATGCTGGTGTCGCAGACCAGCGCGAAATCCGCCTTCAGCTCGGCGGCGTTGGCTTCTAGGAACGGCTTCAGCGACGGCGAGCCGGATTCTTCCTCGCCCTCGAACAGGATGGTAACGCGGCAAGGCAGATTGCCGTGCACCTGCTTCCAGGCGCGGCAGGCCTCGACGAAGGTCATCAGTTGCCCCTTGTCGTCGGCCGAGCCGCGTCCGGTGATCACTTTGCGTCCAGGCTCGATCTCCTTGATCGACGGCGCGAACGGATCGGTTTCCCACAATTCGATCGGATCGACCGGCTGGACGTCGTAGTGGCCGTAGAACAGCACATGCGGCGCGCCTGCCGGCCCCTCGTGATGCGCCACCACCATCGGATGTCCGGGCGTGTCGCGTACGCTTGCGTCGAAGCCGATCAGCTTGAGTTCGGCCACCAGCCATTTGGCCCCCTTGCGGCAGTCGGCGGCAAAGGCGGGATCGGTGGAGATCGACTTGATGCCGAGCAGGCCGAACAGCCGCTCCAGGCTCTGGTCGAGGTTCTGGTCGAGACGGTCGAGGACGGGGGAGAGTTTGGACATTTTGGGGGCCTTTCGATTTTTGCGGCAGACCCTAAAGGGCGATGCGGAAAACGAAAAGCCGCGATCGTTGGACCAAGCGGGAAAGGCTTGCCTGGAGGCAAAAAAGAACCGCCGTGGTGGAGGGGGAACCACGGCGGTCTTTACTCGAAACGATGCGGCAGCCCGGAGAGGGGGGATAGGCTGCCGCAAGTTGCCCGGGATAGGCGGGGGACGGGCCTTACTCCGGACTTCGGCGAAAACTGCCGATGAGATGTATTTGGGTCTGTGAACGTGGCGATTCAAGGGCACGAAAATTACACTTTTGTAACATGCCCGTGAGCAGTGGATTCCCGCCAGGACAGTATCTGTCAGGGGTGTTGCCCGAACTGGCAGGTTGCACAGCCTTTGGCATGGACCGCGAAGGCTGGCCGCGCTATCCCTGCCGGCATGAAAAAAGGCGATCACCTCTTCCTCGTCGACGGCTCCGGCTACATTTTCCGCGCCTATCACGCGCTGCCGCCGCTGAACCGCAAATCCGACGGCCTGCCGACCAGCGCCGTGCTCGGCTTCTGCAACATGGTGTGGAAGCTGATGCAGGATGCCCGCAACACCAGTGTAGGCATCGTGCCGACGCATTTCGCCGTTATCTTCGACTATTCCTCGAAAACCTTCCGCAGCGATCTCTATCCCGAATACAAGGCGAACCGCTCGGCGCCGCCGGAGGACCTGATCCCGCAATTCGGGCTGATCCGCCAGGCGACCGTGGCCTTCAACCTGCCCTGCATCGAGATGGAGGGGTTCGAGGCCGACGACATCATCGCGACCTATTGCCGGCTGGCCTGCGAGGTCGGCGCCGACACCACCATCATCTCCTCCGACAAGGACCTGATGCAACTGGTCGGTCCGACGGTCGGCATGTACGACCCGATGAAAGACCGCCAGATCGGCATTCCCGAGGTGATCGAGAAATGGGGCGTGCCGCCGGAGAAGATGATCGACCTGCAGGCGCTGACCGGCGACTCGGTCGACAACGTGCCGGGCGTGCCCGGCATCGGCCCGAAGACCGCGGCGCAGCTGTTGGAACAGTTCGGCGACCTCGACGGGCTGCTGGCGCGCGCTTCCGAGATCAAGCAGGACAAGCGCCGCGAAACCATCATCGCCAATACCGACAAGGCGCGCATCTCGCGCGAGCTGGTGACGCTGAGGAACGACGTGCCCCTGAAGGAGGGACTGGACGATTTGGTCCTGCATGAGCCGGACGGGCCGAAGCTGATCGGCTTTCTGAAGACGATGGAATTCACCACGCTGACGCGGCGCGTCGCCGAGGCGACCGCCACCGAGATCGGCGATGTCCAGGCTTCCGCCGTCACCGTCGAGCGCGCCGATACCGCGCATGGCCCCGATGTCGGCGCCGGCGCGCCATCGAGACAGCCGGCACCTGAATCGAAGGGTACCGCGAAACCTGCCACAAGGGGCGAGGACGCGCCGCCGCAGGGCGACACCCCTTCGCTGCTCTCGGCGCTGCGGCTCGAACAGGCGGCGGCCCGCAAGATCGACGCCTCGGCCTATACCGCCATCCGCGATGCGGCGGCGCTCAAGGCCTGGATAGCCGAAGCCCGCGACGCCGGCGTCCTTGCGCTCGACGCCGAGACCAGCTCATCCGATCCGATGCAGGCCGACCTTATCGGCATTTCCATGGCGATCGCGCCGGGCCGGGCTGTCTATGTGCCGCTCGCCCACAAGAGCGGTAATGGCGACCTGCTCGGCGGCGGCATGCTGGAGAACCAGATCCCGGTCCGCGAGGCGCTGGCGCTGCTCAAGCCGTTGCTCGAGGACCGGTCGGTTCTCAAGATCGTCCAGGACACGAAATACGACATCGTCGTGATGGGCCGGCACGGCATCGAGGTCGGGCCGTTCGACGACACGATGTTGATCTCCTACGTGCTTGACGCAGGCACCTCCGGCGGTCACGACCTCGTCTCGCTGTCGGAGAAGTGGCTCGGTCACGCGCCGGCCTCGAAGAAGGAACTCGCCGGCTCGGGCAAGAGCGCCATCGGCTTCGACCAGGTCGATATCGAGCGCGCGACGAGATACGCCGCCGAGCAGGCCGACATTGCGTTGCAGCTCTGGCTGGTGCTGAAGCCGAGGTTGGCCGCCAAGGGCCTCGTTTCCGTCTACGAGCGACTGGAGCGGCCGCTGGTGCCGGTGCTTGCCCGGATGGAACAGCGCGGCATCTCGGTCGACCGCCAGATCCTGTCGCGACTGTCGGGCGAATTGGCGCAGGGCGCCGCCCGCGTCGAGGAGGAAATCTACGGAATCGTCGGCGAACGCATCAACATCGGCTCGCCGAAGCAGCTCGGCGATATCCTGTTCGGCAAGATGGGCCTGCCGGGCGGTTCCAAGACCAAGACCGGCCAGTGGTCGACCTCGGCGCAGCTTCTGGAAGACCTTGCCACCGAAGGCCACGAGCTGCCGCGCAAGATCGTCGACTGGCGCCAGCTCACCAAGCTGAAATCGACCTATACCGACGCGCTGCCGGGCTTCATCAACCCCGGCACCAACCGCGTCCACACCTCCTATGCGCTCGCCGCGACCACGACGGGGCGTCTGTCGTCGTCCGATCCCAATCTGCAGAACATCCCGGTGCGCACCGCCGAAGGCCGCAAGATCAGGACCGCCTTCATTGCGGAGAAAGGCCACAAGCTGGTCTCGGCCGACTACAGCCAGATCGAATTGCGCGTGCTTGCCCATGTCGCGGAGATCCCGCAGCTCAAGCAGGCCTTTGCCGACGGCGCCGACATCCATGCCATCACCGCATCGGAGATGTTCAACGTGCCGGTCGAGGGCATGCCTTCGGAAGTGCGCCGGCGCGCCAAGGCGATCAATTTCGGCATCATCTACGGCATCTCGGCCTTCGGCCTCGCCAACCAGCTGTCGATCCCGCGCGACGAGGCGAGCGCCTATATCAAGCGCTATTTCGAGCGTTTCCCAGGCATTCGCGACTATATCGAGGAAACCAAGGCCTATGCGCGGGAAAACGGTTTCGTCGAGACCATCTTCGGCCGCCGCATCCACTATCCGGAGATAAGGTCGTCCAACCCGTCGGTGCGCGCCTTCAACGAGCGCGCCTCGATCAACGCCAGGCTCCAGGGCACCGCGGCCGACATCATCCGCCGTGCCATGGTGCATATGGAAGAGGCGCTGGACAAGGCGAAACTCTCCGCCCGCATGCTGTTGCAGGTGCATGACGAACTGATCTTCGAGACGGTGGACTCGGAGGTCGAGGCGACGATCCCGGTGGTACGCCGCGTGATGGAGAACGCGCCGATGCCGGCGGTCTCGATGTCGGTGCCGCTGCACGTCGACGCGCGAGCGGCGAACAACTGGGACGAGGCGCATTAGGCGCTACCCCACGCTGTAAGAGCGTCGAGATTCAGGTCAGGTCGAGTCGAAAATGGTGGGTCCCGAGAACCGGAGCGGAGCGTACTTAAAGTACGTGAGCACCGGAAGCGCAGGGAGCCGCCATTTGCAGGCCGACCTCACCTGAATATCGGCGTCCTTACGCCGCTTCAGCCCTGCATTTGGCACACACCCCGCGAAACTCTATCACCGCTTTTTTCGCCGCAAATCCCGTCGAGCGCACCCATTCGTCAAGCCGGTGATCGACATCGTGGTCGGACATTTCGGTCACCTGGCCGCAATTGTCGCAGATGGCGAAGGCCGTCATCGAATGGCTGTGGTCGTGCGGCTCGGCGCAGGCGACGAAGGAGTTGAGGCTTTCGAGCCGATGCACGAAACCGGACTTCACCAGCGTGTCGAGCGCCCGATAGACCTGCAGCGGCGCCCGGAAACCGCGCTCGCGCAGCTGGTCGAGCAGCGTATAGGCGCTGAGCGGCCCGCTGGACGCCTCGAGCTTCTCGAGCACGCAGAGCTGGTTCTTGGTTAGCGCATCTCTTGCCGTCATCTTGTTCGCCCAATCGACGCTCGCAGCAGATCTCGCATGCGAACGACCTCCATTCCCCTGAGATAGCGACGAACGAGTGATTTTGCCACTGTTTCCGAAGCGCGCCCCCTCCGACACGACGCGACGGCGATGGTTCGCCGGCTAACCGCTACTTGCGCGGCGGTCCCTTGCGTTCGGCCGAAGCCGCCCAAAGGTTGATATCGGACTCCCGCGCGTAAGTGTCGATCTCGGCAAGCTCCGCGTCGCTGAAGTCGAGCCCCTTGAGCGCGCCGACGCAATCCTCGACTTGTTCCGGCCGGCTGGCACCGATCAGCGCCGTGGTCACGCGGCCTTTGCGCAGCACCCAGGCCAGCGCCATCTGCGCCAGCGTCTGGCCGCGGCGGCCGGCAATGGCGTTGAGCGCCTGGATGTTGGCGATCGACTGGTCGTTGATGAAGGTGGGCTTGAGCGATTTGCCCTGGGATGCGCGGCTACCGTCGGGAATGCCGCCGAGATATTTGTCGGTCAGCATGCCCTGCGCCAGCGGCGAGAAGACGATCGAGCCGATGCCGAGCCCCTCCAGCGTGTCGAGCAGCCCGTCCTCCTCGACCCAGCGGTTGAGCATCGAATAGCTCGGCTGGTGGATCAGGCATGGCGTGCCGAGCTGCCGCAATATGTCGGCCGCCTCGCGCGTGCGCTGCGAATTGTAGGAAGAGATGCCGGCATAGAGCGCCTTGCCCGAGCGCACTGCGTGGTCGAGCGCGCCCATCGTTTCCTCGAGCGGCGTCTCGGGATCGAAACGGTGCGAATAGAAGATGTCGACATAGTCGAGCCCCATACGCTTGAGGCTCTGGTCGAGGCTGGCCAGCACATATTTGCGGCTGCCCCATTCGCCGTAGGGACCGGCCCACATCTCGTAGCCGGCCTTGGTCGAGATGATGATCTCGTCGCGGTAAGCAGCGAAATCGGTGCGCAGTATCTCGCCGAACGCGGTTTCCGCCGAGCCGGGCGGCGGGCCGTAATTGTTGGCGAGGTCGAAATGGGTGATGCCGAGGTCGAAGGCCTTGCGCACGAGCGCCTGCTTGGTCCTGTGCGGCGTATCGTTGCCGAAATTGTGCCACAGCCCGAGCGAGATCGCCGGCAGCTTCAGGCCTGACCGCCCGCAGCGATTATAGATCATCTTCTCGTAGCGGTTTTCGGCGGCGACATAGGGCATGGGAAATCCTCGGGGTCGAAGCGGCGCCGCGGGCGCCGTCATGGCGGATTGAATCGATGCTTGTCCCCCACCATTACCCTCTCCCCGCCGGGACGGCAGGGGAATCGCATATGGCGTTTTTGGGGTTGAGTTTAGGCTGAGAAAGGATTCTTTGGAGAGGCAGTTGAGCGAAGGAGCGACTGCCATTTCCTGTCTTGAGAGCTACTTTGGCGCGGTGCCTGATCCCCGCGCGCCCAACGCCACGCACCGGCTTGGCGACCTGATCGTGATGATGATCGCGGCAAGCCTGTGCGGTGCCAGTAATGCGACGGAATTTGCCTTGTTCGCACAGGAGCGCAAGCAAGCGCTGTCGCGGCTGATCGACTATGACGCAGCCCCCAGCCACGACACTTTCTCGCGGCTGCTGCGCCTGCTCGACCCGGAGGCCTTCGGTCGCGCTTTTGCCGCCTTTGCCGCCGCTTTCGCCCGAGCCAGCCGAGAGACGCCCGAGGTGGTATCGCTTGACGGCAAGGTTTTGCGGCGGGCCTACGAGAAGGGCTTGGCAGCCAGTCCGCCGTTGACGGTGTCGGCCTTCGCGGCCGAGACCCGGCTGTGCCTGGCGGCAGTCTCGCCGAGTGATGGTGAGAACGAAGTCGAGGCCGCGCTCAAAGTCGTCGAACTCATTGATCTTACGGGCAGATTGGTCACCGCCGACGCGCTCCACTGTCATACCCGAATGGCTGCGGCCATTACCCAAAGAGGTGGCGATTACCTGCTTGCGCTGAAGGGCAACCGGCGTCATTGGCTGCGCCATGCCAACTTGAAACTGGCCGACGCGACCCCTTCCATTGCCGAGCGGACCGAGACCAGCCACGGCCGCAACGAATGGCGGCAAGCCGAGATCGTGGCGGCGGCCGAGCCGCTGATGCCTGGCCACCTGGCCTTCATCCGCATCACCAGCCGACGCGATCAGGCCAAGCCGTTGATGCGCCTGTTCATGGCCTCCACGCTCATGTCGCCTCAGCAGGCGCTCGACCTCACTAGAGCTCATTGGCAGATCGAGAACGGCCTGCATTGGATGCTCGATGTTCATCTTGATGAGGATCTCAGCCGTGCCCGCAAGGACAATGCTCCCGCCAACACAGCCCTTCTCAATCGCCTCGCTAGAAACATCCTTCAGGCCGCCGATGCTGCCAAAGTCCCCATCAGTCATCGCATCAAGAAATGCGCCTGGAACGACGACTATCTCATCAATGCGATCACTCATATGCGATAGCCCTGGCCGGGACGGGGAGAGGGTCGCCACCTACTTTTTCTTCGCCAGCAGCGCCTTGGCGTCCTTGACGCCGAGCGCGGCGGGCCGCTCGCAGGTCGTCTGCATGGCGACGTACTTGCCGCTTTCGCCGGAACGCAGGATGCCGGTCATGACATCGACCGCGTGCAGCGCCAGCTCCATCGAGCAGCGATGCGGCCGTCCCTCGGCAATCGCGACCGCCATGTCGGCCAGGCCGGCGGTGCGGTAGTTCGCCATCATGCCATGGCCATGCATCTCGTTCGGCACGCCGAACGGATGGTTCCATTTCGGCAGTTTCTTCACCGGCTTGGCCGAGTCGGTGAAGCGCACCTCGCCGCCGAAGAAATTCGGGTCCGGCACGAAAACGGTGCCCAATTCACCGTAGAGCTCCATCGGCGCGTGGCCATGGCTCCAGACATCCCAGCTGGTGTTGAGCGTGATCACCGCGCCATTGGCGAATTCAAGCAGCGCATGGATGGTGGTCGGCGTGTTCACCGGGATCTTTTCGCCCGCACGCGGCTTCGACGAAATCGTACGCTCCTTGGCCGGCGTCGTCGCGAAGGCCGCCACCTGTTTCACCGGCCCGATCAGCTGGACCAGGTTGGTGACATAATACGGCCCGATATCCAGCACCGGACCGGCGCCCGGCTGGAAGAAGAAATCCGGGTTGGGGTGCCAGTGCTCCATGCCGTGGCCCATCACATGGCAGGTGCCGCTGGTGATCGCGCCGAGCTTGCCGCTGTCGATCAGATCGCGGACCAGTTGGTGCGCGCCGCCGAGGAACGTGTCTGGCGCCGAACCGATGCGCAGGCCCCTCTTCTCGGCCCGTTTCTTGAGATCGAGCCCTTCCCCGATCGACAGCACGAACGGCTTTTCCGAATAGACATGCTTGCCGGCGTCGAGCACCGCTTTGGTGACTTCGTAGTGCACCGCCGGAACCGTGAGGTTGACGATGATGTCGATCTCGTCGTCCTTGAGCAGGTCGTTGACCGTCTCGGCACGCAGCTTGAACTCCTTTGCCCGCGCTTTCGCCGCATCCATGTTGATATCCGCGCAGGCGCGCATCTTGATGCCGCGAAACAGCGGCGACAGCGAGAAATACGCCTTCGAGATGTTGCCGCAGCCGACGACGCCGACGCCAAGTTTTTCTGCCATTTCGATCACTCCTGCCAGCTCTTGGCTGCCGCGATGGAGCGGCGGGCATAGCGCTCGATGTCGTTGGGGTTGTCCTGCTCCATGATGAAATACTGCGCCGCGCTCTTGGCGCGCAATGTCTTGAACAGGCCCGCCCAGTCGATCGTGCCGTGGCCGACGTCGGACCAGCCGTCCTCGTCCAGCCCCTCGCCCGGCTTCGCCATGTCCTTGACGTGCACGGCGACGATGCGCTTGCCGTGCTTTTCGATCCAGGGCAGCGGATCGGCGCCGCCGCGGATCACCCAGGCGACGTCCATCTCCCAGCCGATTTCGGGCGCGGCGGACAGGATATGGTCCTGCGGCAGCGAGCCGTCGGCAAGCGGCTTGAACTCGAAATCATGGTTGTGCCAGGCAAAGCCATAGCCGGCCTTCTTTGCCACCTCGCCGACCTTGGCGAGACGCTCGCCGAAGCCGCGCCAGCCGGCGGCATCGGACGGGCGCTGATCGGGCATCAGATAGGGGCAGATCAGGAGCGTGATGCCGAGCGCGTCGGCGGTTTTGCGCACGCCGTCGAAATCATTCTCCAGCGCGTCGATCGAGAAATGCCCGGTCGGCATCGCAAGCCCGTTCCTGTCGAGCTCGGCGCGGAACGCTTTCGGGTCGTCATAGACGCCGCCGAAGCCCTCGACTTGGCTGTAGCCGAACTCGCCGAGCATTTTCACCACGCCGTTCCATGGCTGGAAATTGCGGGCGCTGTAGAGTTGGAATGACCAGTTCATCTGTCCTGTCCGTTCTGTTGGTCCTGGGGAGTTAAATTCGGTTGCCGGTTTGAGCGTCGAAGAGCGAGGCGCGCAGCGGATCGAAGCCGATGCCGACCGCATCCCCGTTCTTCGGCGTGCGTTCGGAGGTGACGCGCACGGTGAAGTTCTGCCGGCCTAGTTTCAGCCACACCAGTGTGTCGGAGCCCATCGGCTCGACGACCTCGACATTGGCTGTCGCGGTGAAGGGCCACCCCGTGCCGCTGTTGAAGGCGACATGCTCTGGCCGGATGCCGAACACAGCAGGGCCCGGCGCCGGCTCCTTCTCGAAGGAATAGGTTGCAAGCGGAATGCGCAGATCCTCGACGGCAAAGTGCCAGTCGCCGCCGTCCTTCTCCAGCCTGCCTTCGATGAAATTCATCGCCGGCGAGCCGAGGAAGCCGGCAACGAAGCGGTTGACGGGGCGGTTGTAGATCGTCTGCGGCGCGTCGAGCTGCTGGATCACGCCGCCCTTCATCACCGCGATCCGGTCGGCCAGCGTCATCGCCTCGATCTGGTCGTGGGTGACGTAGATCATCGTGTTCTGCAAGCGGCGGTGCAAAAGCTTGATCTCGACGCGCAACTCCGAACGCAGCTTGGCATCGAGATTGGAGAGCGGCTCGTCGAACAGGAAGACGTCGACGTCGCGCACCAGCGCGCGCCCTATCGCCACGCGCTGGCGCTGGCCGCCGGACAGCGCCGAAGGCTTGCGCTGCAGCAGCGGCTCGATCTGCAGGATCTCGGCGGCGCGCGCGATGCGCTTGGCGATTTCGTCCTTCGCCACGCCGGCGACGCGCAGGCCGAAGGAAAGGTTCCTCTCCACCGTCATCTGCGGGTAGAGCGCATAGGACTGGAACACCATGCCGATGCCGCGGTCCTTCGGCTCCTCCCAGGTGACATTCTTGCCCTTGATGAAGATGCGCCCGTCGGAAATGTCGAGCAGCCCGGCGATGCAGTTGAGCAAGGTCGACTTGCCGCAGCCGGACGGCCCGAGCAGCACGATGAATTCGCCGTCGGCGACATCCAGGTTGAGCGTCTGCAGCACCGAGACGGCACCGAAATTGAGCGAAAGGTCCTGGATCGAAACGCTGGGATTGGCGATTTCAGCGGCCATCATCATCCTTTCACCGCGCCGGCGGCGATGCCGCGCACGAAGAGCTTGCCGGAAATGAAGTAGACGACGAGCGGAACCAGCCCGGTCAGGATGGTCGCGGCCATGTTGACGTTGTATTCCTTCACGCCCTGCACCGAGTTGACGATGTTGTTGAGCTGCACCGTCATCGGATAGGTGTCGGGGCGCGTGTAGACGACGCCGAACAGGAAGTCGTTCCAGATGCCGGTCACCTGCAGGATGATGGCGACCACGAAGATCGGCAGCGACATCGGCAGCATGATGCGCAGATAGATGCCCCAGAAACCGGCGCCGTCGACGCGCGCGGCGCGGAACAGTTCCTCCGGCATCGAGGTGAAATAGTTGCGGAAAAGCAGCGTCAGGATCGGCATGCCGAAGATCGAATGCACGATTACCAGGCCGGTCAGCGTGCCGTAGATGCCGATCTCGCGCAGGATGATGACGATCGGATAGATCATCACCTGGTAAGGGATGAAGGCGCCGACGATCAGGATGATGAAGAAGGTGTCGGCGCCCTTGAAGCGCCAGTTGGCCAGGGCATAGCCGTTCACCGAGGCGATCGCGATCGACAGGATCACCGACGGCACGGTGATGCGCACCGAGTTCCAGAAACCGCGCGAAAGCCCGTCGCAGTTGAGCCCCGTGCACGCTGTCGCCCAGGCTTTCACCCAGGGTTCGAAGGTGATTTCCACCGGCGGCGAGAAGATGTTGCCGAGGCGGATTTCCGGCATGCCCTTCAGCGACGTGACGATCATCACGTAGAGCGGCAAAAGGTAATAGAGCGCCACCACGATCAGCGTGCCGTAAAGGAAGATATTGCGGCGCGACAGCACGCGCCGCGGCTTGGGCCCGCTCGGGCCGATGGCATTGCGCCCGAGCGCTTCGGCACCGGTGGACAGGGAGGCGACGTCAGCCACGCTTCTTGCCTCCGAATTCGAGATAGGCCCATGGCACGATGACGATCACCACCGACAACAGCATCATGGTCGAGGCGGCGAAACCCTGGCCGAGATTCTGGGCGAAGAACATGTAGTCGTAGACATATTTCGCCGGCACTTCGGAGGCGATGCCGGGGCCGCCGCTGGTCTGCGCCACGACCAGGTCATAGACCTTGACGATACCGGCGGCGATGATCACCAGCGTGGTGATGAAGACCGGCCGCATCATCGGGATGACGATGAAGAGATAGGTCTTCCAGGCCGGAATGCCGTCCACCCTCGCCGCCTTCCAGATGTCCTCGTCAATGCCGCGCAGTCCGGCGAGCATCAGGCACATGATCAAGCCCGTGCCTTGCCAGAGCGCCGCGATCGAAATGCCGTAGATGACGATGCTGGAATTGTAGAGCGGATCGAAGCTGAAGCTCGTCCAGCCGAGGTCGCGCACGACGCGCTGGACGCCGAAATCCGGATTGAGCAGCCACTGCCAGACCAGCCCGGTGACGATGAAGGATAGCGCGAAGGGATAGAGGAAGATGGTGCGGAACGCGTCCTCGAAACGGATCTTCTGGTCGAGAAGGGCTGCAAGCAGGAAGCCGATGACCAGCGAGAACACCAGCGAGATCACGCCGTAGATCAAAAGGTTCTCGATCGACACCAGCCAGCGCGATGTCGACCACAGCCGGTGATACTGGTCGAGCCCGACGAAATTGAGCCGCGGCAACAGCTTCGAATTGGTGAAGGAGTAGAGCACCGTCCACGCCGTGCCGCCGACGAACACCACCAGCGCGGTGAGCACCATCGGGATCGATGCGACCTTGGCGTTCAGGTTGCGGAAAAGCTTACTCGGGCGTTCGCTGCTGCTCATCTCGGCCGGCCGGGCAATGAGGACATCGAGCTCCCGACCCCGATAGGCTGGGGTCGGAAGCCGGCGGGGGCGCCGGTCGTCAGTCCGCCGAGCCGATGATCTCGGCGAAGCGCTTCTGCGCCTCTTCGATTGTCATGTCGGGCTTGGCGAAGAATTCGGAGAACAGGTCTTCCTTCTGCTTCTGGGTGTCCTGCGAAAGCAGTTGGTCCGTCCACGGCATGACGGCGCCTTTGGCGAGAATGGCGAGGCCCTTCTTCATGCAGTCGTTCGCCGTATTGAGGTCGACGTCGCCGCGCACCGGCAGCGAACCCTTCTTGAGGTTGAAGGCGACCTGGGTCTTCGGATCGAGCAAGGTCTCGGCAAGCACCACCTGCGCCTTCGCCTTCGCCTCGTCCTTGAGCAGCGGGAAGTAGAAGGCGTCGCCGCCGGTGGCGATGACTTCGTTCAAGCCGAGGCCGGGCAGGCAGGTATAGTCCTTGCCGGCGGTCTTGCCGGCGACCTGGAACTCGCCCTGCGCCCAGTCGCCCATGATCTGGCCGCCGGCCTTGCCGGTGATGACCAGATTGGTCGCCTGGTTCCAGTCCTGCACATTGGTGTTCTTGGCCATCTTGCGGGCGTCGTCCGCCGCCTTGAACACCTTGGCGATCTCCGGGCCGGCCGCGAAGGTGGCGTCCTTGTCCTTGTAGACCTTGAGGAACGTGTCGGTGCCGCCGACAGCGGCCATCAGCACGTCGAAGGCGCCGGAGGCCTGCCAGGCCTGTCCGCCGACCGCGAGCGGAATGATGCCGGCCTTTTCCAGCGCCGGCGCATCCGCCACGAATTCATTCCAGTCCTTCGGCAGCGGCAGGCCGGCTTTCTGGAAGGCCTCGTTGGACAGCCACAGCCACTGCCAGGAATGGATGTTGACCGGCACGCAATAGATCTTGCCGTCGATGGTGCAGCTATCGAGCAGGCTCTTCGGCCGCACGATTTCCGTCCACTTGTCCTTGGTGGCGATATCGGTGAGGTCGCGCATCAGCCCGGCCTGCACCAGCTCCTCCGCCTGGCGGCCGTGGTTGAACTGGGTGGCGCCCATCGGGTCGCCGCCGGTGATGCGGCTGATCATGATCGGCCGGGCCGTGCCACCGGAGCCTGCAATGGCGCCGTCGACCCAGTGATTGCCTGTCGCGTCGAACGCCTTGGCAAGCTCGGACACCGCCGCCGCCTCGCCGCCGGAAGTCCACCAATGGGTGACTTCCAGGTCGGTCGCGGCCGCCGGACCGGCGAAGTTGAGCGCAACCGTCGCGGCGAAGGCGGCAGTCAGGAATTTATATCTCATTTCGGCTTCCTCCCAGAATCTGAAACGTTACAGATTTTCGATACGGCAAATGATCCGCATAGGCAACCCCTCGCCTTGAAGCCAATCAGGATTTTTTCGAGGCGCGAACAAAATCTTTCTTCCGAGGCGGCAATGCCCGCGCCGGAACAGTCGATTGGTGGCAAAAGTAGGCCTGGATCGATATTTCTTTGTGATTCCAGCGACTTTCGGTTCATCGCCGCACCCGCGATGCAAAGGGGCGCGACCTTGCCGGTCGATCACGAAGATTGGCAATCTGTAACGTTTCAGTATATTGAACCGAGCCACAAGCTGAAGGTCGCGCAAATGTCACCGCCGCACGATTGCCGGTCGGCCCTGCGGCTGCTATGCGCCTGACGGGCGGGACGAATGGATAGACGGGTAACGAAGACGGGCGACGACGCCGCGTCGGGCAAGGAACGGCCGACGCTGAAGACGCTTGCCTTCATGACCGGGCTCGGCGTCACGACGGTCTCGCGCGCGCTGAAGGATGCACCTGAGATCGGCGCCGAGACCAGGCGTCGCGTCCAGCTCGTCGCCAAGCAGATCGGCTACCGCCCGAACCGCGCCGGCGTCAGGCTGAGAACAGGCAAGACCAACGTCATCTCGCTTGTGCTGAACACCGAGCACGAGCTGATGAGCTTCGTCTCCGACATCATCTACGGCGTCACCGAGGTGATCGCCGACACGCCCTACCACCTGATCGTCACGCCCTATTCGCGCTCGCAGGATCCGCTGGATCCGGTGCGCTATCTGGTCGAGACGGGCTCTGCCGACGGCGTCATCATCTCGCGCACCCAGCCCAACGATCCGCGGGCGCGCTACATGCTGGAGCGCGGCATTCCCTTCGCCACGCATGGCCGCACCGACATGGGGCTGGTGCATCCCTATCACGACTTCGACAATTACGCCTTTGCCGGCGAAGCCGTGCGCTATCTCGCCGGCCGGGGCCGCAACCGGCTTGCCCTTGTGACGCCGCCGGTCGGCCTCACCTATTACGGCCATACGGTGAACGGCTTTGCCGATGCGCTGAGCGAGGTGGGCGTTAGCGAGGTGCCGTTCAACACCGTCTCCATCGACCAGTCGATCGAACAGATCAGGATGCGCACAGCGCAATTGATGCGTCGCAAGGACCGGCCCGACGGCTTCGTCAGCAGCGCCGCCGCAGCGACGCTCGCCATCGTGGCCGGCATCGAGGACGCCGGGCTGAAACTCGGCCGCGACGTCGACGTGGTGTCGAAACAGTCGTCGGAGCTGCTGCATCTGTTCCGGCACGAACTGCTGGTCGTCAACGAAAACTTCCGGCTGGCTGGCTCCGAGCTCGCCCGCGCGGTGCTCGGCTGGATCGGCGGTGCCGACCCCGGCTCGCTGCAATCGCTCAGTACCCCGGGCGAGGTTCTGCCCTATCGGGGTTAATGCCCCGCGCCGCTGCCCCACGGGCCATGAAACGCCCCCTGCTCGCCGATACGCTCGAAGCCGTGCGCGCCGAAGAAATCGCGCTGCGCCTGGATCAGGTTCGACGTGCCGCGCCCCTGCCGGTAGCTGTCGAAATAGGCAAGCGCCGACGACAGTGCCGGCACCGGCGACCCGGCCTCGGAGGCACGCGCCACGATGCGCCTGAGCGACGGATGCGCCTCCTTCATCAAGGCGATGAAGGCCGGCGCCATCAGCAGGTTGGTGGAAGCGCTGCCTGAACCGAACGCCTCGGCCATCGTGTCCAGCATCTGCGAGCGGATGATGCAGCCGGCGCGCCAGATCTTGGCGATGGTCGACATCGGCAGGTTCCAGTTGAATTCCTTCGAGGCGCCGCTCATCACCGCGAAGCCTTGCGCGTAAGCCGCGATCTTGCCGGCGAACAGCGCCAGCTCGAGATCCTTGAGCAACCCCGCCTTGTCGCCGGCAATCTTCTCGACACCGATATTGCCATAGGCCTTCTCGGCTGCCTGCCGCTCGTCCTTGATCGACGACAGAACGCGCGCCGCGACCGCCGCCTCGATCGCCGTCGCTGGAATGCCGAGCTGCTGCGCTTCGATGACCGACCATTTGCCGGTGCCCTTCTGTCCGGCGCGATCGAGGATGATATCGACCACCGGCTTGCCGGTCTTGGGATCGTCGGCGGCCAGCACCTTGGCGGTGATCTCGATCAGGTAGGAGTTGAGCCGACCCTTGTTCCAGCCGTCGAAGACCTTGCCGATCTCCTTTGGCGCCATGTCGAGCCCGTCGCGCAGGATGCCGTAGATCTCGGCGATCATCTGCATGTCGGCATACTCGATGCCGTTGTGGATGGTTTTCACGAAATGGCCGGCGCCGTCGGTGCCGAGCCAGGCGGCGCAAGGCTCGTCCTTGAACTTGGCCGAGATCGCGGTCAGCACCTTCTCGACGCGCTTCCAGGACTCCTCGGTGCCGCCGACCATGATCGACGGCCCATGGCGCGCGCCCTCCTCGCCGCCCGAAACGCCCATGCCGATGAAGGTCAGGCCCGAGCCGGACAATTCCGAGAAGCGGCGCATCGTGTCGCGGAAATTGGCGTTGCCGGCATCGATCACGATGTCGTTGGCCGACAGCACGCCGCGCAGCGCCGCGATCTGCTCGTCGACCGGTTTGCCGGCCAGCACCATGATGATGATCGGCCGCGGCGGCCGGATCGCCGCGGCGAGCTCCTCCAGGCTGTAGCAGGGAACGACCATGTTCTTCAGCGAACCGGCGCTCTCGATAAAGGCGTCTGTGCGCGACGGCGTGCGGTTGAAGACGGCGATGCGGTGCCCGTGCTCGGCGATGTTGAGCGCCAGGTTGGAGCCCATCGTGCCAAGGCCGATCAGGCCGATTTCGGCTTTTTCCATCGTTTCTTCCCTGCGTTCGGATGCTTGTTGAAGGCAGCGTCCTGGAGAACGCCTTTCCCAGATGAATGACGGGCCTTGGCGGCGGCGTCAACCGTCTCGCCGAATTGTGTCGGCGGGTTGGTTATTGCGCCCTGATCTCTATGGGAGCCTCGATCTTCACCACCTCGAAGTCCGAGACGAGGATGTCGAGCCGCGCATTCCAGCGGCCGGGCAGCGGGATGACGAGGTTGTCGACGCGCCATGTTCCGTCGCCCGGCTTGGTCGCTGGCCGCTTGATCGGCTCGATACCGGAATCCGGCTTCGACAGCACCAGCGTCACCGCCTTGGCATCGAGCAGTCCGAAATCGCCGGTCATGATCATCATCGAAGCGGCGACCTCGCCGGCATGCCCCGGCGTGATGCTGAGATCGGCCATCGCCTTCAGCGTGTGGATGTGGATCGACGCCGGCTGCGCCGCCGCGATCGCCAGCGCGCGCGGCGGCGGGGTGAAGCGCCAGCCGGCGGCGACGCCGAAGATGGCAAGCACGATGACCACCTCGATGCGGATGGAGCGCGCCAGCCGCCGCTGCACCTCGGTGTCGCCGGCCTCGGCGGGCGCCGTCAGCGTCCAGCGATTGACCGCTGCAAGCGTGAACAGGAAGAGCAGCAGAGCCAGCTTCAAGAGCAGCAGCCGGCCATAGGACGTGTCGATCAATGCTGCCGGCTGCTGCACCTGGATGATCGCCAGCACGATACCGCTTGCGGCAAGCAGGATGACGACCGGCAGGATCGCGCGGGAGAAGCGGCGCAGAAAGGCTTTCGCTTCCGCCGGCTGCCGCCGCAATGCCAGGCCGAGCGGCGTCAGCGAACCGGCCCAGAATGCGATTGCCGCGCCATGCAGGAACACCAGCGGCCGCGTCAGCCATTGCGGTTCGGCCGCACTGGCGTGGCCGCTCGCGGCAAGGGCGCCGCCGACGCAGAGCAGCGCCGCGCTTGCCGACAGCTTGCGAAGAGCCGAAGGTCCGGAAAGCGAAAGCAAAGCGAGACCAAGCGCAATCAGGCCGATCAGCACCGTCCAGACGAAGCTCGTTTCCAGCGCGGTCTTCCAGACGGCCGGTGTCGCAAACCGGGCGAGCGGGGCGCCAAGGCCGTCCAGCCCCTGCAAGCCGAGCGACAACGGCGCGCCGGCGAGGCCGAGAAGCAGTGCCGCGGCGACAAAGCGCTGGCCGCAGCGCCGGTCCTCGGCCAGCCAGGCGAGCGCGAACGCGCCGCCGACGCCGAGAAAGAGGCCGGCATACACAAACAGCCTGGCCGCCCAGATCGCCGCGCGCAACGTCCAGTCGACGGCTTCGCCCGCCACCGGCGCAGCGCTTGGCGCGCCGATGGAAAACAGCGCCGAGCCACCGACAGGATGACCATCGACCGACACCACCCGCCAACTCAGCACATGCGTGCCGGGTTTGAGCGTTTCGGGATTGTCGATCTCGACCGTCTGGTCGTTGAGACGGAAGGATGTCAGCGCAAGCTGCGAGCCGTCCGGCCGCACAAGCGTCAGAACCAGTGGCGAGACGGGCTCGCTGAAGCTCAGCGAGAATTGCGCCGGGCTTTGCGTCAGCACGGCGCCGTCGGACGGATCGGTCGCGACCAGCGCCGCATGCGCGAAGGCACGACTGGGCAGCGCCAACACCGATATAGCCACGAGCGAAACGAACAGCCAGGCAAGCAGGCCGATATGTCGGCCCGCGGTCCGGTTCGTCGACGAAGGCTGTGCTGCGTTCATGCCATCATGACAGGAAATGGTGGCGCGCCCCGATGGCGCGCGCCAACAGAGATCATTTCTTCGGCAGCAGTTTGATGCCGGGCGCCGGAGTTTCCAAGGCGTCCTCATCCTGGCCCGCCGCGGGGATCTCGATCCAGCGGTCGGTGGCGTCGCCGCATTCCTGCACCACCGGGAAATAGAGCATCTGGCCGGCCGGCAGATCGGCCGCCAGCGAGGCGCGGAAAACGAACTCGTCATAGAACTCGTCGGGCAAATTGCCGCCGCTCCAGTCCACTTCCTTGACGCCGGTGGTCAGCGTCTCGCCATAGAGCTGGTAGGATTTCTCGTACTTGCCCTTCTTGGTCTGCAGCGTCCAGCCCGGCTTGGGCATCGGCTTCACCGAGATCACGCCTTCGGGGATCTGCACGCGCACGGCGGTCGTCGCCTTGCCCTCGCAGCCATGCGGCACCCGAAAGACCGCCTTGTAGGTGGAGCCGACAGCCGCTTCCTGCGTTTCGAGCGTGATGTGGGCGAGCGCGGCATTGGTCCCGAGCGCGAACAGCGCGCCGGCAAAAAGATATGTCTTCATGAATTGTCCCTCTGATTTCGAATTGGCGGATTAATCGGCGTGGTCCATGTCCATATCGCCACTGGCCGTCTCGCCCATGCCTTCGACGGCAAACTCGACATTGACGCTGCCGGCCTTCTCGAAGGTCAGCGTCGCCGGGAATTTCTCGCCCTGCTTCGGCTGCCGCTTCAGCCCGGTGAACATCAGGTGGTAGGCGCCCGGCTTCAACGCGACCTTGCCGCCGGCCGGGATCTCCAGCCCACCCTCGACCGGCCGCATGGTCATGACGCCGTCCTTGACGCCCATCTCATGCAGTTCGGCCTTGTCGGAGATGTCGGAGGAAATCGACAGCAGCCGGTCCGGCGCGCTGCCCTTGTTGATCACGGTGAAGTAGCCGCCGGCTACCTTGGCGCCGGGCGGCGTCGCTCGCGACCAGGGGTGCTCGATCTCGAGATCGCCGACCTTGAACTCATGCGCGAGGGCGGCGGGAATGCAGGCCAAGAGAAGAAGAAGGCTGAGCACGGCAAGGCCAACACGCTGCTGGAGGTGGAACGGCGGCGCACCGCGAAGGGCATAGGTCCGAGCCCTGGGGAGAAGATTGGACATGGTTGCTCCATGAATGTGAGGATCGCGCCGCTTTGCGGCTGCGAACAGTCTGATCATTGGATGAATAGGCCCGCGAAAAGTTTCCGCGGATCAGACCATTGCCGGCGGCGCGCGTGGATTGGCCGGCGAGCGATCGCGGGCAAAGTCGAGATGCTGGAAGGCCGGAACCGCAAAAGCGACCGTCTCGAACGCCGTCGCTCTGTGAAGCGCGCCTGCTTCCGGCGGCGGCAGATGCACCGGCGAAACCATGCTGCAGCCGAGCGAGCAGCAGGCCGGCATACGCTGCTGGTGCGGATCGCCGCCGGGGAGCTTTACCGCGCCTTCATGCGTGCAGATGACGTTGCCGAAGACGTCGAGCTGCGAAGGCGCGCCGAACGCGAAAGCGCCGAGAGAGGACTGAAGCAACAGGAGCAGCGCCGCGACGAACGCGGCCGGCATGCTCCATCGTCTCAGCCGGATATCCAACGGAAAGCCTCTCCCGGAAACTTGATCGACACTAGAGCAATTCCAGGAAAAGTGTGAAACGGTTTTCCGTCCGGGATTGCGACCAATAAGGAAATAACACGGAGGATGTGGCTGGAAAATCGGCAAAACCGCGCTGCGGCAACGCGGCGCGACGCGCTTGTTTTTATGCATTGTCGTTATCCCAAAACCGCTGCGCGCTTCTGGGCGACATGCATTAGGGTCTGTTGAGATTCCAGGTCAGGCCGGCATCACCTGAATGTCGACAGACCCTAGGCAGGCTGCGCCTGGCGTCCTTCGGGAATCGAGCTCAGCAGCGTCTGGCGCGCCGACTTCAGGTGCTTGCGGCAGGCGGCGTCCACCTTGCCGGGATCGCGCGATTTCAGCGCCGCGATATAGGCAAGATGCTCCTGGACCGCGACCTCGTTGCGCTGGCGCTCCTCGGCCTTGTTCCACTGATAGTGGTAGTGGAAGATCATCGCGATGACATCGTAGAAGTCGACGATGAAGCGGTTGTGCGAGGCGCGGTGGATCAGCCGGTGGAAGCGCTCGTCGAGCTCGGAGAATTCGGTGAAGCGCGTGGCGATCTCGCTGGCGAGCTGGCGATGCTCGACCTCCAGCCGATCGAGATCGGCCCAGACCGCGCTATCCTCTGGCAGCGCGGCGAAAGCCGCCGCCGAACGCAACTCGAACATCTCGCGGATCTCGGTCAGCTCCAGCGCGAAGGCGCGCGTGAAACCCTTCAGCACCCAGTGGCTGTTGCGCCGCTTCTCGATCAGCCCGAAGCGCGAGAAGCGGATCAGGAATTCGCGCACGCTGGTGGTGCCGACGCCGATCTCGCGCGCCAGCTCCAGCTCGTTGATCTGCATGCCGGCTTCCGCGCCTTCCGCAAGCAGGCGCCGCATGAAGGAGCGCTCGATGATCTCGGCGAGCGAATCGGTCTCTTCCTCGGGGAAGAAATCCTCCGGCCGCGGCGCCCTGAGCACCGTCTTGTTGCGTTTGTTCCAGGCGATCAGCCCGGTTTCTTCCATGCGCGCAAGAATGCTGCGCACCGTGGTGCGGCTGACGCCGAGCAGCGTGCCGAGCTCAGGCTCCGACGGCAGGCTCTTGGTCTCGTCGAGTAGCCTGAGGCAGCGGTTGAAGGCGTCCTTGTAGACATTGTTGCTCTTCGACATGCCCCGTATCCCCCAACGCTTGCCGCGGCCTGCCGGAAGCGCGATATGATGGGTGTTCCTAGAGCAGTTCAGCGTTTCCCGGAATCGCCGAACTGCTCTAAATCCTTGTTTCTGCGCAATTCCGGACGGAAAACCGCTACGCACTTTTCCTGGAACTGCTCTAGAGCATGATGTCGAAAAGTGTGAAGCGGTTTTCGGGCGACATCATGCTCTATCTCTTTGATTTAGAGCCGGATTCAGATTTCAGATCAAACGGACCTGAAACCATCCGGCTCTAGCGCAAGCCTCCGAAAAGCGGAACGTTTTTCGCCGGCTTGCCAAACGGGTGGCGCGGGCGTCCAAAAGACGCGCGCCACCCAGGGTGAGAAAACAATTGACGCAGAATTGTTTTTTCCCGATAAAAGACATTACCTTTAAACGGGCGCAAGTCAATCCGCCCGCATTCCCAGGACCACCCAGGACAGCCGCACGTGACCATTGCAAACACCATCCTTCTCTCGCCCTCCGATAATGTCGCCGTCGCCAACGGACGCATCGAAATCGGAACGCCATTGCCGGGCGGCGCCGCCGCGACCGCCGTGATCGAGCCCGGCCACAAGGTGGCGATCAAGTCGATCGCCGCGGGCGAAGCGGTGGTGAAATACGCGCAGGCGATCGGCCGCGCCACGCAAGCCATCGCGGCAGGCGAGCATGTCCACTCGCACAATCTGGTCTTCGAGAGCGGCCGCTTGCCGGTGGTGCCGCCGAGCGAGGCCGAGCACGCCACCGAGGCCGACCGCAAGCGCACCTTCATGGGCTACCGCCGCGCCGACGGGCGAGCCGGCACGCGCAACTTCATCGGCATCATCGCCAGCGTCAATTGCTCGTCGACCGTCTGCCACGCCATCGCCGACGAGGCAAATCGCACGCTTCTGCCGAAATATCCCGGCATCGACGGCTTCGTGCCGATCGTCCATGGCCAGGGCTGCGGCATGAGCGCCACCGGCGACGGCATGATGGTCCTGCACCGCACTTTAGCCGGCTATGCGCGCCACCCGAATTTCGGCGGCATCCTGATGGTGGGGCTAGGCTGCGAGGTCAACCAGCTCACGCTTTACGGCCAGAAGGGCGTGGCCGCCGGAAAACGCCATTTCAACATCCAGGAAGCCGGCGGTTCGCGTAAATCGGTCGAGAGGGCGATGGGCGTGCTGGCCGAGATCGCCGATGAGGTCGGCCACTTGCAGCGCGAGCCGATCCCGGTCTCGGAGATCGTCGTCGGCCTGCAATGCGGCGGCTCGGACGGCATGTCCGGCATCACGGCAAATCCAGCGCTGGGCGCCGCCGTCGATATCCTGGCCGGTTGCGGCGGCATCGGCATCCTGTCGGAGACGACCGAAATCTACGGCGCCGAGCATCTGCTTGCCTATCGCGCCGCATCGCCCGAGATCGCCGCCAAGCTCGATGGCTATGTGAAATGGTGGGAGGACCATACCGCCAAGCACGGCGCCTCGATCGACAACAACCCCTCGCCAGGCAACAAACGCGGCGGCTTGACCACGATCCTCGAGAAATCGCTGGGCGCCGTCGCCAAGGGCGGCCAGACGCCGCTCAACGGCGTCTTCGGCTATGCCGAGAAGGTTTCGGGCAGCGGCCTGGTGTTCATGGACACGCCCGGCTACGACCCTGTCTCGGCCACCGGCCAGGTCGCGGGCGGCGCCAATGTCATCGTCTTCACCACCGGCCGCGGCTCCTGCTTCGGCTGCCGGCCGACGCCGTCGATCAAGGTCGCCACCAATTCGACCATGTATCACCAGATGGAAGAGGACATGGACGTCAATTGCGGCGTCATCGCCTCGGGCGAGAAGACAATCGCCGGCATGGGCCGCGAGATCTTCGAGATGATCATCGAGACGGCGTCCGGCCGCAAGACCAAGAGCGAGGCGTTCGGCTACGGCGACAACGAATTCGTGCCCTGGCATCTCGGCGCGACGCTTTAGTCGCAGGCCATTGTCGTGGAGGAAGCGCCGCCAGCAAGGAAGTCGGCCTTCACAATCGCGCGACCTCACGATGGAATGAATATTCCACATTGACAGTACCGTGAAATTATCGTTCCATATCCACAAGGAGGAACGGAAGCGCCGATGTGCTGCCAGGAGGGGCCGGACAAAGCTCATCCGGCATCACACAAACGGCACCAGACACCGCTTGCATCGACCATGGCGATGCATTATCAAAAACAGGCATCTGTTTTTTATTGATAAAGTTCTGTTCGGGCCGCGCCTATCCAGACGGAGCTTCCGCAACCTTCACCAGGCGACTTTAGGGAGGAACCTAATGAAATTCGTGACCAGCCTTCTCAACCGCCGTGCTTTCGTGGCCTTGGCCGCCGCGTCGATGCTCGCCGGCGCGATGCATTCCGCGCCCGCCTCGGCTGCCGACGCGACCATTCCGATCATCGTCAAGGATACCACCTCCTTCTACTGGCAGATCGTGCTGGCCGGCGCGCGCAAGGCTGGCAAGGACCTCGGCATCAACGTGCCGGAGCTCGGCGCCCAGGCTGAAACCGACGTCAACGGCCAGGTCTCGATCCTCGAGAACGCCGTCGCCAGCAATCCGGCGGCAATCGTGATCGCCCCGACCGAATTCAAGGCGCTTGGCAAGCCGATCGATGAAGCGGCCTCCAAGGTCAAGGTCATCGGCATCGACTCGGGCGCCGACTCCAAGGCCTTCACCTCCTTCCTGACCACCGATAACGTCCAGGGCGGCCGCGTCGCCGCAGACGGCCTCGCCGCCGCCATCGCCGCCGCCAATGGCGGCAAGATCGAGGGCGACGTCGCGCTGATCACCAACGCCCCCGGCGCCGGCTCGCTCGAACAGCGCAAGCAGGGCTTCACCGAACAGCTCAAGGCAAAATATCCGGGCCTGAAGCTGGTCGCCGACAAATACGCCGACGGCCAGGCCACCACCGGCCTCAACATCGCCACCGACCTGATAACCGCCAATCCGAACCTCAAGGGCATCTTCGCGTCCAACCTGATAATGGCGCAGGGCGTCGGTCAGGCTGTCGCCGAGAACAACCTTGGCGGCAAGCTTGCGTTGGTCGGCTTCGACAGCGACGAGAAGCTGATCAAGTTCCTCAATGATGGCGTCATTTCCGCGCTGGTCGTCCAGGATCCGTACCGGATGGGCTATGACGGCATCAAGACCGCTTTGGCCGCTTCCAAGGGCGAGAAGGTCGAGGCCAATGTCGACACCGGCGCCAATCTGGTGACCAAGGCCAACATGAAGGATCCCAAGATCGACGCGCTGCTCAACCCGAAGCTCAACTGAGCAACGTTGCTTGCAGTCGTTTCCGGGGCCTCGGCGCCCCGGAAACAGCCGTCACAGCGGCTTGGCAATTCGCCGGCTTGCTTTAGGCTCAGTCCTCAAGATGCGCGCCAGACGCATCGCTGTGTATCCAACGGTTAGGATCAATCTGGGAGGATTGTCATGACGTCGACGGCGCAGGACCTGCACCCCGCCCCCACGCTGGCGCCGGGCCGGACGATCCTCGAGCTCCACGGCCTGGAGAAGCGCTATCCCGGCACGCATGCGCTGAAGCCCGTGCATCTGGCGTTCAAGGCGGGCGAGATCCACGCCATCGTCGGCGAGAACGGCGCCGGCAAGTCGACCCTCATAAAGCTTCTCACCGGCGTCATGCCGCGCACCGCGGGCGATGTCATCTGGGAAGGCAAGCCGGCAGCCTTGGCCACACCGCATGAGGCGATGGCGCTCGGCATCAACGCCGTGCACCAGGAGGTCGTGCTTTGCCGTCACCTGACGGTCGCCGCCAACATGTTCCTTGGCGAAGAGGATTCGCGCTTCGGCATCCTCCAGCAGCGCGCCATGGTCAGGGAAGCGCAGAAGATCATCGACGATCTCGGCTTCGACCTGCCGGCGCATGTCGTGCTCGGCGACCTCACCATTGGTCAGCAGCAATTGATCGCCGCCGCCCGCGCCACCGTGCGCGGCACCAAATTCCTGATCTTCGACGAACCCACCGCCTACCTCACCCGCAAGGAAGCCGACCAGTTGTTCACGCTGATCCGACGGCTGAAGGGCGAAGGCGTCACCATCATCTACATCAGCCATCGCATGGAGGAAGTGTTCGAGCTCGCCGACCGTGTCTCGGTGCTGCGCGACGGCACGCTGGTCGGTACCCGCAACATCGCCGAGACCAACGACGCCGAACTGGTCAAGATGATGATCAATCGCTCGATTGAGCAGGTTTACCACAAGGAGCATTTCACGCCGGGCGCGACCATCGTCGAAGCACGGAACCTGTCCGGCAAGGGCTTCGAGAATATCTCGATGACCGTACGCGCCGGCGAGATCGTCGGCCTCTACGGCCTGATCGGCGCTGGCCGCAGCGAGTTCGTCACCACGCTGTACGGCCGCCACAGGAAGTCGGCCGGCCAGATCCTGTGGGAGGGCAAGGAGGTCCAGGTCAATTCCGAGCACGACGCGATCCGGCTCGGCATGGCACTGGCGCCGGAAAGCCGCCGCGATCAGGGCCTCTGCCTCAATTTGCCGGTCGGCATGAACCTCAACCTGCCGATCTACAAACGCATCTCCAGCAACCTTTTGATTTCCGGCGCCAAGGAGAAGGCCGAGGCCGATCGCCAGATCGCCGGCCTCAGGATCAAGACGCCGACGCGCGGCGCGCTGGCCTCCAGCCTGTCGGGCGGCAATCAGCAGAAGATCGTCATCGGCAAATGGCTGGCGCACGGCGCCAAGCTGTTCATCTTCGACGAGCCGACCGTCGGTGTCGATGTCGGCACCAAGGCCGAGATCTACCGCCTGTTCGGCGAGCTGCTGTCCAAGGGCGCGGGCATCATCCTGATCTCGTCCTACCTGCCGGAGGTCTACGAGCTGGCGGACACGCTGCATGTGTTCCGGCGCGGCAAGCTGGTCGCCACGCATGGTTTCCGCACCGCCGATCACGAGGACATTCTCACCCAGGCGCTCGCCGAGAAACAAGAGAAATTGGGAGGACAAAAATGAGCACCGAGGCGATCTCCGCCGAAAAGCCGAAGCGCAACTACAACGTCCTGTTCGGCCTGACGCTGCTGGCGCTGCTGGTGCTGCTCTGGATCGTCCTGTCGGTGGCGACGCCGAGCTTCGCTTCGGGCAACAACATCGCCAATCTGCTGCGCCAGGGTTCCATGATCGCCATCATGGCGGTCGGCCAGACCTTCGTCATCATCACCGGCGGCATCGACCTTTCCGTTGGCGCCGTGGTCGGCTTCGGCACAGTGGTCGTCGCCATGCTGATCAACGCCGGCGTCCCGATCTGGCTGGCCATTCTGGCCACCTTGCTGGTCGGTGTCGCCATCGGCATGTTTCATGGCTTCGGCATCGTCAGGATGGGCCTGCCGCCCTTCATCATCACGCTGGCGACGCTGACCTCGCTGCGCGGCATCGGCCTGCTGATGACCAACGGCAATTCGATCAACATCAACAGCGACAGCTTCACCGCCTTCTCCAGAAATTCCTTTATCGGCATTCCCAATCTGTTCTGGATGGTGATCCTGGTCGGCGTGCCCGCCTACATCTTCCTGCACCACAGCCGCTGGGGCCGCTACCTCTTCTCCGTCGGCTCCAATGCCGAGGCCTCGCGCCTGTCCGGCGTCAACGTCCAGCGCACCATCTACATGGCCTACACGCTGTCCGGCCTGTGCGCGGCCTTCGTCGGCGTGCTGCTTGCCGCCCGCATCGGCATCGGCAATCCGACCCAGGCCGAAGGCTGGGAACTGCAGGCGATCGCCTCTTCCGTCATCGGCGGCACCTCGCTGTTCGGGGCGGTCGGCTCGGTGCACGGACCGCTGCTTGGCGCCTTCATCCTCGCCACCATCAACAACGGCGCCAATCTGCTCAACGTCAACTCGTTCTGGCAGCGCATCATCACCGGCGTGCTGATCATCGTCATCGTCTACTTCGACGGCCTGCGCCGTCGCGGCAAATGAATCCTCCCTGACTTCCGCCGGCCTCGTTCGTACGAGGCCGGCGTTCTTTTTTGAATATTGGATTTGCGAAATGAAAGCCGTTGTCTGCCGCTCACCCGGCGAGCTTGTCCTCGAAGACCGCGCCGACCCTGGCGCGCCGCCGCCCGGTTGGGCGCGGGTTGCCGTCAGCCATGTCGGCATCTGCGGCACCGACTACCACATCTTCGAAGGCAAGCACCCGTTTCTGGCCTATCCGCGCATCATGGGCCATGAGGTCTCCGGCACCATCGTCGAGAAGGGCGAAGGCGTCGATCTCGCCGTCGGTGAGCCGGTCGTCATCAACCCCTATCTTTCATGCGGCAAATGCATCGCCTGCCGGCACGGCAAACCGAATTGCTGCGTGAAGATCGAAGTGCTCGGCGTCCATCGCGACGGCGCCATGTGCGACGAGATCCTGGTGCCGGTTGAGAATCTCTACCCGGCAAACGGCCTATCGCTGGCCGACGCCGCGGCGGTGGAATTCTTGGCCATCGGCGCGCATGCGGTGCGCCGTTCGCTCGGGCCTCCCGGCGCGCGCACGCTCGTCATCGGCGCTGGGCCGATCGGTCTCGG
The DNA here is from genome assembly GCF_006440675.2 of Mesorhizobium sp. B2-8-5. Taxonomy (NCBI): domain Bacteria; kingdom Pseudomonadati; phylum Pseudomonadota; class Alphaproteobacteria; order Hyphomicrobiales; family Phyllobacteriaceae; genus Mesorhizobium; species Mesorhizobium sp. B2-8-5. The sequence continues at coordinate 1,804,067 of NZ_CP083951.1, read as the reverse complement.
CACGGCGATCTTCGCGCGCATCGCCGGGCTGGATGTCAGCTTGCTCGACATGAGCGCCGAACGTCTCGGCTTCGCCGAAAAGGAACTCGGCTTTACCCCGCTGGACGGCTCGAAGGAGACGGCTGCCGAACTGGTCCGGCAAGCAACCTCCGGCGAGGGTTTCGACCTCGTGTTCGACGCGACCGGCAACACGCCGTCGGTGCAGTCCGCCTTCGCCCATGTGGCGCATGGCGGCACGCTGGTGCTGGTCAGCGTCGTCAAGGACGACATCGCCTTCTCCGATCCCGAATTCCACAAGCGCGAGATGACGCTGATCGGCAGCCGCAATGCGCTGAAGGCCGATTTCGACCATGTTGCGGCCTCGATCCGCAACGGCGCGGTGCCGCTGAACAAGCTCGTCACCCATCGCACGACGCTCGCCGCAACGCCGCGCGATCTGGCGCGATGGACGCATGAGAAATCAGGGCTGATCAAGGCGGTCATCGAGGTGGGGTCATAAACGGCAGCCGGTGAACCTGACCCGAATTGACGCCGCCGCGTAGGTCGACCCCCGCTCCGTCGAGCTTCGCTCGACACCTCTCCCCCGATCGACGGGGGAAGAGGAAAGGTGCGAGCTTATGCCGGCTGGCTCCCTTCCTCTCCCTCCGGAGGGGGGAGAGGTGGCGCCGCGAAGCGGCGACGGAGTGGGGGAAGGCGCTCCTCAAACGCGAAGACTCTGACAATTAAGCGGCCGAGCTGGGCTGACATCAGCGTGAGGCAGATCAATCACGGGTCTGAGACAAGGCCAGCATCTCCTACGACGCCGACAGCCTCAACTCCACCCGCTCCGCCGGGAACCGCGACTCCGCGAACTGGATCGGCTGGCCATCGAGCGTGACGTTCACCGCGACCGTGACCAGCACAATGGCGCCGGGCTGCAAATCAAGTGCAGCAAGGTCGTCGGCGTCGGCATGACGTGCCGACAGCACTGTCGAGTGCCGCAGATAATCGTTGATGCCGAAACGCTTCAGCGAGGCAGTGATCGACCCCGTTTCCGCCATAGCGGCCTCGATGCCGACGAAGCACTTGGCATCGAACCAGGTCGTCGCGCGCGACACCGGATGACCGTCGGCCTCGCCGCGCGTCTCCAGGCGGATAACGGCAGCACCCTTGGCAAGACCCAGCGCCTCGGCGATGCGCCGGCTGGCCGGCTCCGTCGATGACGACAACAGCGCGATATGCCGCTCGCTCGTCTGCCCTTGCAGTCCGGTCGAGAAGCGCGTGCGCGCGCCGATCGGATAGGACAGCCGTTTGCGCGACAAGACGAAGGTGCCGCGTCCCTGCTCGGCCTTCAGCACGCCTTCCTGCACAAGTGCGGCAATGGCGCTGCGCACTGTGTGGCGGTTGACGCCGTAACGTTCCGCCAGCGCGACTTCGGGCGGCAGCGCCGCGTTCTCCGCGAAATCGCCATTGGCGATCGCCTGCAGGATCCGATCGGCGATCTGCCGCCACAGCGACACGCCGTTACGCCTTTCGATACTAGCCGCCAGTCCGGTCACCCATCGCCCCCAAGCATTTTTGCCGGTTGTCATCCACCCGTCATGGACTCCCGTTACGAGATGAGTATAATTTGTATAGTTGTCTATATCAATAGACAAATTTTATGCATGTAAGGATCGATGCCATGCGAGGACAGGAAGCGCGCGAGCAGGCCGGGCGGAAGGCCTTGATGGCGACGCTGGCGCATGCCGCGGCCGATGAGATCTCCCGTCTGTGGAACGAAGCGGGCCTGCCGTCCGAGGCAGAGCTTTTGCGCGGCCCGGAGACCGGATTGGTGACGGTGCGCGGGCGGATCGGCGGCGGCGGCGCGCCGTTCAATGTCGGCGAGGCGACGGTCACCCGCGCCACGGTGCGGCTGCCATCCGGCAAGGTCGGCCACTCCTATGCGCTCGGCCGCGACAAGGGCAAGGCAAAGCTCGCGGCGATCGCCGACGCGCTCTGGCAGGACCCGGCGCATCGCGAGGCGGTCGAGACGAAGCTGGTCGCGCCCTTGCGCGCGGCGCTCGATGCGGCGCGCGAGACGCGGCGCGTCGAGACGGCGGCAACGAAAGTGGATTTCTTCACCATGGTGCGCGGAGAGGACTGATGGACATCGCCACGCAATCGATCGACGGCGGCTTCACCGAGCCGGTTTTCAACGCGCAGACCGTCTTCCGCGCCATCATGGACGCGATGGCGCGCCCCGGCACCGTCCAGGACCTGCCGCAACTCGCCCGCCCGCCGGTGCCATTGTCGGCGACGGCAGGCGCGGCGGCGCTGGCGCTCTGCGACAACGATACGCCAATCTGGCTCGATCCGCCCTTGCAGGCGGACGCCTCGGTCAAGGCCTGGCTCGGCTTCCACACCGGCGCGCCCTTGGCCAACACCCCGGCCGACGCGCATTTCGCCTTAATCGCCAATCCGAAAGAGATGGCGGCGCTCGACGGTTTTGCGCAGGGCACGCAAGAATATCCCGATCGCTCGACGACGCTGATCCTCCTGGTCGACGACCTCGCTTCAGGCCCGTCGCTGCTGCTCGACGGTCCTGGGATCGAAAAGACGTCGATGATCGCGCCTCCGGGCATGCCGCGCCATTTCGTCGAGCAGTGGAAGCAGAACAACCAGCGTTTCCCGCGCGGCGTCGACATCATCCTGGCGGCGCCCGGCAGCCTCGCCTGCCTGCCGCGCACCACCCGCATCAAGTCGATGGAGGCATGACATGTATGTCGCGGTGAAAGGCGGCGAGGCCGCAATTGCCAACGCCCATCGGCTGCTGGCCGACCGCCGCCGCGGTGACCGCTCGGTGCCGGCGCTGCGCCTCGACCAGATCGTCGAGCAGCTGGCGCTCGGTGTCGACCGGGTGATGAGCGAAGGCTCGCTCTATGATCGCGAGCTGGCGGCTCTCGCCGTCGTCCAGGCGCGCGGCGATATGATCGAGGCGATCTTCCTGGTGCGCGCCTATCGCACCACGCTGCCGCGCTTCGGCTACACCAACCCCGTCGATACCGGCACGATGCAGCTCGAGCGGCGCGTGTCGGCAACCTACAAGGACCTGCCCGGCGGCCAGGTGCTTGGTCCAACTTTCGACTACACCCACCGCCTGCTCGATCCCGAGCTTGCCGCCGGCGGCGAGGTCGAGACGCCGGCGCAGCGTCCGGTCGAACCGGAGGCCATGCCGCGCGTTTCGGCGATCCTCGCCCATGAAGGCCTGATCGAGGCCGATGGCGACATGCCGCTTGACCACGTGCCTGGCGATATCACGCGCGAGCCGCTGCAATTCCCGATGGCGCGCGACATCCGCTTGCAGGCGCTGTCACGCGGCGACGAGGGTTTTCTCCTGGCGCTCGGCTATTCGACGCAGCGCGGTTACGCCCGCAACCATCCCTTCGTGGGCGAGGTGCGCATCGGCGAGGTCGAGCTTGAACTCGACGTGCCGGAACTGCCCTTCGCCGTGCCGCTCGGCTCCATCCGCGTCACCGAATGCCAGATGGTCAACCAGTTCAAGGGCTCGGCCAAGGCGCCGCCGCAGTTCACCCGAGGCTACGGCCTGGTCTTCGGCCAGAGCGAGCGCAAGGCGATGGCCATGGCGCTGTGCGACCGGGCGCTGCGCGCCGGCGAGCTTGGCGAGGACGTCGTCGCCGCCGCGCAGGACGAGGAATTCGTCATCTCACATTCCGACAATGTCCAGGCCACAGGCTTCGTCGAGCACCTGAAGTTGCCGCATTATGTCGACTTCCAGGCCGAACTCGGCCTGGTTCGCCGCATGCGCGCCGAATACGAGGCGCGGGAAAACGAAGACAAGGCCGCCGAGGAAAAGCGGGAGGCGGCGGAATGAGTTCAGTGCCCGCTACCGGAATGTCCGCCGCCGCCACCAAACCAAGGGCCAGTAAAGCCACTGGCGCCCCCAACGGTCTCGCCGTGCGGGGGCTCTTTCGGCGTCGGAAGAACCATTTTGCGCAAAGCAAAGGCAGCGATGCCGGCAAACACCAACAGCAGCGCCCCAAGATGTATCCATCCGGTAGAAGTCATATGGCCGGGCTCCTTCGTTCTGGACATCAAATATATAGCTCAAAGCGGATGTGATCGCCATGACCGACATCGCCACCTACAACTTCGCCTATCTCGACGAGCAGACCAAGCGGATGATCCGCCGCGCCATTTTGAAGGGCATCGCCATTCCCGGTTACCAGGTGCCCTTCGCCTCGCGCGAGATGCCGATGCCTTATGGCTGGGGCACCGGCGGCGTGCAGGTCACCGCCTCGATCATCGGCCCGGATGACGTGTTGAAGGTCATCGACCAGGGCGCCGACGACACCACCAACGCCGTTTCGATCCGCGCCTTCTTCAAGAAGGTCGCCAAGGTCGCCGTCACCACCGAGACGGCTAAGGCCAGCATCATCCAGACCCGCCACCGCATTCCCGAGCAGCCGCTGACGGCCGGCCAGGTGCTGGTCTTCCAGGTGCCGATCCCCGAGCCGCTGCGCTTCCTCGAGCCGCGCGAGACCGAAACGCGAAAAATGCATGCGCTGGAGGAATACGGCCTCATGCATGTGAAGCTCTACGAGGACATCGCCAAGCACGGCCGCATCGCCACCACCTATGCGTACCCGGTCAAGGTCGAGGGCCGTTATGTGATGGATCCCTCGCCGACGCCCAAATTCGACAATCCGAAGATGCACCGCTCGCCAGCCCTGCAGTTGTTCGGCGCCGGCCGCGAAAAGCGCATTTATGCGGTGCCGCCCTTCACCGACGTCGTCAGCCTGGACTTCGAGGACCATCCCTTCGAGGTGCAGACCTTCGACCAGCCCTGCGCGCTCTGCGGCGCCGAGAATGTCTATCTCGACGAAGTCATCCTCGACGACCATGGCGGCCACATGTTCGTCTGCTCGGACACCGACCACTGCGAGAAGCGTCGCGAAGATGGCCATCACGGCCACCTTGCGCCGGAAACCCATCTCGCCCTTGAAACAAAGGAGCCGGCAGAATGACCGACGAACCGCTGCTGCGCGTTTCGGCGCTGTCCAAATTCTACGGCTCGCGCGTCGGCTGCGAGAACGTCACTTTCGACCTTTGGCCGGGCGAGGTCCTGGCGGTGGTCGGCGAGTCCGGCTCCGGCAAGACGACCCTGCTCAACTGCCTGTCGACCAGGCTGCTGCCCTCTTCCGGCACCGCGAGCTACCGCATGCGCGACGGCCAGTGGCGCGAGCTCTACCGCATGAGCGAGGCCGAGCGCCGCTTCCTGATGCGCACCGACTGGGGTTTCGTCCATCAGAACCCGGCCGATGGGTTGCGCATGACGGTGTCGGCGGGCGCCAATGTGGGCGAGCGGCTGATGGCGGTCGGCGACCGCCACTACGGCAAGATCCGCGCCACCGCCGTCGACTGGCTGTCGCGCGTCGAGATCGACGAGGACCGCATCGACGACGAGCCGCGCGCCTTTTCCGGCGGCATGCGCCAGCGCCTGCAGATCGCCCGCAATCTGGTGACCGGCCCGCGGCTCGTCTTCATGGACGAGCCGACCGGCGGCCTCGACGTCTCGGTGCAGGCGCGACTGCTCGACCTGTTGCGCGGGCTGGTCACCGACCTCGGGCTGGCCGCGATCGTCGTCACCCACGACCTCGCCGTGGCGCGGCTTTTGTCGCAGCGCATGATGGTGATGAAGGACGGCCGCGTGGTCGAAAGCGGCCTCACCGACCGCGTGCTCGACGACCCGCGCGCGCCGTATACCCAGCTTCTCGTTTCTTCCATCCTGCAGGTGTGACCGCGTGATCCCGAAAAGTGGAAGCCGGTTTTCGGATCAGATCATGCGGAAAAACGAAGGACTCTGATATGCCCACTCCTCTCGTCGTTTCCGATGTCGCCAAAAGCTTCACCATGCATCTGCGCGACGGCGTCACGCTGCCGGTGGTGGCAGGCGTCTCCTTCTCGATCCGCGCCGGCGAATGCGCCGTGCTCGGCGGCCCTTCCGGCGCCGGAAAAAGCTCGATCCTGAAGATGCTCTATGGCAACTACGCCGTGGATGAAGGCCAGATCATCGTCCAGCATGGCGGCGGCTTGATCGACCTCGCCTCCGCCAGCCCGCGCACCGTGCTTTCCGTGCGCCGCCACACCATAGGTTATGTCAGCCAGTTCCTGCGCACCGTGCCGCGCGTCTCCGCGCTCGATGTCGTCGCCGAACCGCTGGTCGAGCGCGGCGAGGATAGGGAAAGCGCACGGACGAGAGCGCGCGCCCTGTTGGCGCAGCTCAACCTGCCGGAAAAGCTCTGGGCACTGCCGCCGGCGACCTTCTCCGGCGGCGAGCAGCAGCGCGTCAACATCGCGCGCGGCTTCATCACCGAGCATCCGATCCTGCTGCTCGACGAGCCCACCGCCTCGCTCGACGCGAAGAACCGCGATGTCGTGGTCGAGCTCATCGCCGCTAAGAAGGCGGCGGGCGTTGCCTTGCTCGGCATCTTCCACGACCTCGACGTGCGCGACGCGGTGGCCGATCGCGTCATCGACGTCACCGCTTTCGCCGCCGGAAAGATCGCCGCATGAAGCTTTCGGAGACGCCACTGATCCACCCGACAGCGCAGGTCGAAAACTCGACGCTCGGCCGCTGGACCGAGATCGCCGAGCGCAGCCGCGTCGCCGAATGCGAGCTCGGCGACTATTCCTACATGATGCAGGACTGCGCCGTGTGGTGCGCGACCATCGGCAAGTTCTCCAACATCGCGGCGAGCGTGCGCCTCAATGCCACCAACCACCCGACATGGCGGCCGACGCTGCATCACTTCACCTATCGGGCGTCCGACTATTGGGACGACGCCGAACATGAAAGCGAGTTCTTCGCCGAGCGTCGCGCCAGGCGCGTCACCATCGGCCATGACACCTGGCTCGGCCATGGCTCGACCATCCTGCCCGGCGTGACCGTCGGCGACGGCGCGGCAGTCGGCGCCGGTGCCGTCGTCTCGAAAGATGTCGCGCCCTACACCATTGTCGGCGGCGTACCGGCAAAGCCGATCCGCGAGCGCTTCGACCGCCGCACCGCGGAGCGCTACCAGGCTTTAGCCTGGTGGGATTGGGACCACGCAAGGCTGCGCGCCGCCCTCGACGATTTCCGCGAGCTGGAGGCCGAGGCGTTCCTGGAGAAATATGGCGGCTAGGTGCGGTGAATGGCGAATGGCGGAAGACAAGGTCCCGGCCAGGGAAATTCTCTTCACCATTCACACCGTTGACACATGACTCGGACAGGACGCCATCTCCCCCAAGGAGATCGCGATGCTCGCCACAGTCAGACCTTCGCTCGCCGGATTTTTCGAAGGTACCAATCCGATGGCGCCAGTGCATCTCGGCACTCGTTACGACACGTCGGGCAATTTCCTCCTCGAGCCCGGCAACACGGTCGTCAGTCACCTCGTCGGCGGCTCTACTTCCGAAGCTGCAATCATCGAGGTGCGCAAGCGCATGCTGGCCATGCCCGACGCCGATCGGCTCGCCTTCACGCCGATCTCCAGCCTTCACATGACGCTCTTTCAGGGCATCATCGAATACCGGCGCCGCCTTCCCTACTGGCCATCGGACGTGGCGCTCGACACCGGCATCGACGACATGACCCGGCTCTATCTCGGTCGCCTGCAAGGCTTCGAGGGCCACGGCCCCTTCAAGGTCAAGATTGTCGAAGTCGTGCCGACCGGCCTCACCGTCGCCGGCGCCACCGACGAAGACCGCCGAGTCATGAAAGCGTGGCGCAATGCCCTTTCAGTGCCGTTCGGCTACCGCCATCCGGACCACGAGACTTATGCCTTCCACATCACCTTCGCCTACCAGATCCGCCGCCTCGCCGACGAGCGGGCCGAAGCCTGGCAGCACCTGTTCGATGACTGTCTGTCGTTCCTCGAGCGCGAGGCTCCCGTGATCGAGCTCAGGCCCCCGGCCCTCTGCAGCTTCAAGGACATGAAGCATTTCGAGGAATTGCTGGTGCTTGGTTGAATCTCCAAGCCTGTGGGACGTAACAAAACTGACATCAATCCGACACCCCAGCTTCATCGGCCTGCGCTAGCGAAGGTTAACAGACCTGCAAAAGCGCGACGGACTGGAGTTTTGGTATGTCAGCATCATCGGCCACGCTTGAAATCCGCGGCGTAACCCGACGATTTGGCAAGAACACCGCCGTCAGCGACATCAACATCTCGATCCCGCGCGGCCAGATGGTTGGTATCATCGGCCGTTCCGGCGCCGGCAAGTCGACGCTTTTGCGCATGATCAACCGTCTCATCGATCCCAGCCGGGGGTCGATTTTTTTTGACGGCGCCGAGGTCTCCAGCCTGCAGGGTCCGCCGTTGCGCCGCTGGCAGCGCGACTGCGCCATGATCTTCCAGCAATTCAACCTCGTGCCGCGCCTGGACGTCTTGACCAATGTGCTGCTCGGCCGCCTCAACCATCGCTCGACGGTTTCCAATCTGCTTGGCATGTTCACGCGCACTGAATGCGCCGAGGCGGTCGCCGCGCTCGAGCGCCTCGACATCGCCCGCACCGCGCTGCAGCCGGCCGGCACGCTGTCCGGCGGCCAGCAGCAGCGTGTCGCGATCGCCCGCGCCATGATGCAGCAGCCGAAAGTGCTGCTGGCCGACGAGCCGATCGCCTCGCTCGATCCGCTCAACGCCAAGGTGGTGATGGACTCGCTGCGCGACATCAATCTGCGCGAAGGCATCACCGTCGTCACCAACCTGCACACGCTGGACACCGCGCGCGCCTATTGCACCCGCATCATCGGCATGGCCGCCGGCAAGGTCGTCTTCGACGGCGCCCCGGAAGACCTCGACCGCGACGCCGTGCGCACGGTCTATGGCGCCGACGCCAGCGGCGCCGAGATCTCCGAAGCCATCACGTCGACCAGCGTGACCATCAAGCCGAAGATGACCGCATCCGCCGGACCGCTCGAACCAGCCTTCCCTGGCTACTGAGTCCACCGTCCCGGGCCCAGCCGGTGCGGGCAAATCGTGGATTTCAGCAGAGCAACCCGGATCGCCCGCCAGCGTCAAAGGCAAGACTTGAAAAATCAGAACGCAGCCGGCGCAGCCGGAACAACAGGAGAGAGATCGAAATGTTCAGGAAGATGGTTTTTGGGGCGGTTTCGCTGCTCGCCATGGCGGCAAGCGCCGCGCATGCCGCTGATATCAAGGAATTCCGCGTCGGCATCCTCGGCGGCGAGAACGAGACCGACCGCCTGCGCAATTACCAATGCCTCGCCGACCACCTGAAGTCGGAATTCGGCTTCGAGAAGGTCTCGCTGTTCCCCGCCGCCGACTATGACGGCGTCATCCAGGGCCTGCTCGGCGGCACGCTCGACTTCGCCGAACTCGGCGCGTCCGGTTATGCCAGCGTCTATCTCAAGGATCCGAAGGCTGTCACCCCGATCCTCACCACCAAGCAGACCGACGGGTCCACCGGTTATTATTCGATCGGCCTGGCGCTCAAGACTTCCGGCATCACCGATATCAAGTCGGCAAAGGGCAAGAAGCTCGGCTACGCCGATCCGGATTCGACCTCGGGCTATCTGATCCCGTTGACCCAGATTCCGAAGGACACCGGCGCCTCCAACGAGACCTACTTCGCCTCGACCCAGTTCAACGGCGGCCACGAGAACAACGTGCTGGCCGTGCGCGACGGCAAGGTCGACGTTGCCGTGGACGATTCCTCGGGTATCGGCGACTTCAAGAACGGCTACACCTCCGGCACCTTCCACAAGGAGGTCTCCAAGGGCGCCGTCGACCCGAACGACTTCGTCGAAGTGTGGCGCTCGGGCTTGATCCCGAACGGTCCGCTGGTCGTGCGCACCGCACTGGGCGACGACATGACCGCCAAGCTCACCGCCTTCTTCACCGCCCTGCCGGCCAAGGACAAGGCCTGCTTCGAAGGCGTCGAGGGTGGCGACTTCACCGGCTACGTCCCGGTGAAGCCGGAATTCTACAACGTCATCGTCGAAGCCCGCAAAGCCGCCATCGGCGGCTAATGGCAAGATCAGAAAGGGCGGTGTGCCTCCAGCACCGCCCTTTTTGCATGTCCCGATCATGACATCAGCGACACTCCATTCCGACGCCACCCGCCAGCAGGCCGACGCCTGGCGGCGCCAGACCTCGCTGCGCCGCTTCTACACCGCGCTGGGCGTCGGCCTGCTGCTTGTCGCCATGTGCGCCACCATGTGGTTCGCCGACGAGGCCAATGCCGGCCACTTCTTCGACCGGCTGCCGCATATCCTCGATTTCCTGAGCTGGCTGGTCCCGAAGGACTGGAACGACGTCTGGCGGGCGTTGTTCGACATCGCCTCACCCAACGACAAGGGCACGCAGGAATTCAACTTCCCGCTCGGCCGCGTCCATGTCTGGGGCGGTTTCTACATCCCTGAATATTTCGAGCTGATGCTGACCACGGTGAATGTGGCGCTGGTCTCGACCTTCATCGGTTTCGTCTTCGCCGTGCCCTTCTCCTTCATCGCCGCGCGCAACCTGACGCCGAACCCGATCCTGCGGCTCGTCGTCAAGCGCTTCATGGAACTGCTGCGTGCCTTCCCCGAGATCGTCATTGCCGGCCTGTTCGCGGCCATCGTCTCGATCGGCCCGGTCGCCGCCATCATCGCCATCGGCCTGCATTCGATCGGCGCGCTCGGCAAGCTGTTCTACGAGATCAACGAGAACATCGACATGCGCCCGGAGGAGGGCTTGCGCGCCGTCGGCGCCAACTGGTTCGAGCGCGTGCGCTTCGCCGACCTGCCGCAGGTGCTGCCCAATTTCATGTCGTACACGCTGCTCCGGATCGAGATCAACGTGCGCATCTCGACCATCATGGGCGCGGTCGGCGGCGGCGGTATCGGCGAAGAGCTGAAGCTTTCCATCTCGCGCGGCTTCGGCGCCAAGACGCTGGCGCTGGTGCTCCTGCTCTTCATCACCATCTTCCTCGTCGACCAGTTCTCCGCCTGGCTGCGCCGCAAGCTTGTCGGCGAGCAGGCTTTCCTGATGAGCGCTTGATATGGCTATGACCGCCGACGAACTAAGCGCCATCGAAAGCCGCTACCCGCAGGTGTTCCATCGTCCGGCCTACAAGCGTTTCTGGCCGTTGCTGCTGATCGCGGGCACGGTGCTCTATCTCGGCTATGCCTTGTGGTTCTTCAGCTTGCCGCAGGTGCTGCGCGAGTCGCACTGGGAGCGCCTGCCCCTCTTTCTGTCGCAATGGATCAGCTACGACCTGCAGCCGGAGTTCCGCCTCGACCAGCCACAGATCACGCCGAAATATCCGCGCTTTTCGGCGCTCGGCGAGAACCCCAATCCCGATTGGGTGGTCAGGAACCCCGACGGCATCTTCACGGTCCGGATCGACGGCGATGCGAAATCCGTCACCTTCGACAAGACCAGGGCGACGATCACGGCCAATGGCGTGACCGTGCCGATAGCGCTGACCGGCGGCAAGCCGGTGGTCACAGGCGCGGTGCCCGACTGGGTGACCGTCCATGACGACGAGATCGTCGCCAAGATGGGCTTCGCCGGCGAGGTGCGCGTCACCGTCGACCGCGTCAAGGTTCGCAAGCGCTTCCTCGGCTGGGCCAATTTCGTCTTCGACACGCGCTCGCCCTTCTTCGGCAAATCGGCCGGCGAGGTCATCTCGCTGATCGTCTCCGGGCCTGAGCTTCAGCCCGGCACGTCGAACCTCGCTTTGGCCGCCGACAACATCTGGAACAACGCGCAGTGGCAGCACGGCGATGTCTGGACGAAACTCCTGCAGACCATCGTTATGGCGTTCCTCGGCACCCTGCTCGGCGGTATCGTCGCCTTCCCGCTCGCCTTCTTCGCCGCCCGCAACATCACGCCGAGCGGCCTGCTCAGCCAGGTGCTGAAACGCTTCTTCGACTTCATGCGCTCGGTCGACATGCTGATCTGGGCACTGTTCTTCACCCGCGCCTTCGGCCCCGGACCGCTGGCCGGAAGTGCGGCGATCTTCTTCACCGAGATCGGCACATTGGGCAAAACCTATTCCGAAGCGCTTGAGAACATCGACGACAAGCCGCGCGAAGGCGTGCTCTCGACCGGCGCCAACGGCCTGCTCGTGCAGCGCTACGGCGTGATGCCGGAAGTGGTGCCGGTCTTCATCAGCCAGACGCTCTATCAGTGGGAATCCAACACCCGCGGCGCCACCATCATCGGCGCCGTCGGCGCCGGCGGCATCGGCCTGAAACTATGGGAAGCTATGCGCACCAACTCGAACTGGGCCAACGTCTTCTACATGGTGCTGCTGACGCTGCTCGTCGTCTTCATCTTCGACAACATCTCGAACTTCCTGCGCCGAAGGCTGAGCCGCACGCTGCATGATTACAACAGGCTGCAGGCCGAGCGGGGGTAGCCTTGTGGCGCGGAAGCGCGGGCATCGTATAGTGCCGCGCAAAGGGTCGACCCCCTCCGTCGAGCTTCGCTCGACACCTCTCCCCCGATCGACGGGGGAGAGGAAAGGCGCCAGACGAGCCGCGCCTGTCCTCGAGGCAGAGGCCTTCTTCCTCTCCCGGCGCCACCAAGCGCCCTTTCCTCTCCCTCCGGAGGGGGGAGAGGTGGCTCGGCGAAGCCGAGACGGAGTGGGGGAACCACTTGGCAACCGTTGCCAACGCAAATAGAAAATGGATCAGGCGCAGGGCCCCTAAGCCGCCTTCTTCCACCCGTCCCTGATATGCTTATACCCCTCGCGATAAACCGCCTCCGGGCTCTCCGCGAAATCGCGCCACACCTTCGTCGCCGCAGCCAGGTCCTTCAGCGAGCGTCCGAACGACTCGATCGTCAGCCAGTCGTCGTATCCGGTCCGGCGGATCGCCGCGAAAGTCTCCTTCCAGGGGATGTTGCCGCGCCCCGGTACGCCGCGGTCATTCTCCGAAATGTGGATATGGACGACGTTTCGGCGATGCTTCGTATAGGCGCCGATCGGATCGGCCTCCTCGATATTGGCGTGGAAGGTGTCGTACATCGCCTTGATGTGCGGCCGGTCGATCGCGTCGATATGCTCCGACAGGTCGGCCATGGTGTTGACGAGGTAGCATTCGAAGCGGTTGAGCGCTTCGAGCCCGATGGTCACGCCCTTCTTGCCGGCATGGTCGCCGATGGCGCGCTGCGAGGCGACCGAGCGCTTCTTCTCGGCTGCGGTCGGCCCGCTGCCGGAAAAGGCGCCCAGCGTCGAATGCAGCGGCCCGCTGAGGGTGTCCGCGCCGACGGCTGCGCTGCAGTCGATCGCCCATTTCATGTAGTCGATGCCGGCCTTGCGGGTCGCCGCATCCGGCGAGATCAGGTTCATCGCCGGATCGCCCATCGCCGAGACCGCGGTGCGCTCAAGGCCGATGCGGTCGAGCATTTCGCCGAGCTTTCTGTAGTCGTCGGGCGCCCCGACGAAGACCGGTATCTCGACGCCGTCGAAGCCGGTCGCCTTGATGTCCTTCAGCAGCGCCTCGTGCTTCTTCGAGACGCTGGTCGTCCACAAGAACATGCACATGCCGATTTTCATCGACGCCCCCTCCCCGCTAGCGGCCAACCCTTTGCGTTGGCCGGCCACACTCCCCCTCATCCGGTCGCTTCGCCGCCACCTTCTCCCCGAGGGGAGGTCGGCGCCGGCGTCGCTTGTCTCCTCTCCCCTCGGGAAGAGGTCGGATTGCCCCGAATTGCTCTTCGCAATTCGGCTGGCAATCCGGGTGAGGGGGACTCCCTTGGACGACGCAGCCGTCCTACAGTTTCGTCCACGCCCCATTCTTCTTCGACGACTTCACGCAGGCCTCGACGAAGGCCATGCCTTCGACGCCGTCCGCGATCGTCGGGAAGACGACGTCCTTGCCTGGCTTGCCGCCCTTCCGGCGCGCCGCGCGGATGGCCCTTGCGGCCTCCTGGTAGATATTGGCAAAACCTTCGAGATAGCCCTCCGGATGGCCGGACGGCACACGGCTGACGCGGGCCGCGACCGGCATCGCGCCGGCGCCGGCCCGGGTGAGCAACTGCTTCGGCTGGCCGAACGGCGTGTACCAGAGATAGTTCGGGTCGGCCTGCACCCATTCCAGCCCACCCTTGGAGCCATAGATGCGCAGCTTCAGCCCATTCTCGTGGCCGGGTGCCACCTGGCTTGCCCAGATCATGCCCTTGGCCGGATGCTTGTTGCCGACCGGCTTGAAGCGCAGCATGACGTTGACATTGTCGTCGAGCTGGCGCCCCGGCACGAACGCATCGAGATCGGCCGAAAGTGAATCTAGCTCCAGCCCGGACACGAAGCGGGCGAGATTGTAGGCATGCGTGCCGATGTCGCCCAGCGCGCCGCCGGCGCCTGCCTGCTTGGGGTCGGAGCGCCACGAGGCCTGCTTCTGGCCGGTAGCGGCGAGGTCCTCGGTCAGCCAGTCCTGCGGATATTCCGACTGCACGATGCGGATGTCGCCGAGTTGGCCCTTGGCCACCATCTCGCGCGCCTGCCGGATCATCGGGTAGGCGGTGTAGTTGTGCGTGAGCACGAACACCTTGCCGGTCTTCTCGACCAGGGCGGCAAGCTTCTTCGCCTCGGCCAGAGAGGTCGCCAGCGGCTTGTCACAGATGACATGGATGCCGGCCTCGAGGAAGGCCTTGGCCGCCGGCACATGGACATTGTTGGGCGTCACGATCGCCACCGCCTCGATGCCGTCGGGGCGCTTGGCCTCGGCCTTCGCCATCTCGGCGTAGGAGCTGTAGCTGCGCGCGGGATCGAGTCCGAGTTCTTCGGCCGATGCCTTCGCCCGCGCCGGATCCGACGACAGCGCGCCGGCCACCAGCACGAAGTCGTTGTCCATGCGCGCCGCGATGCGATGCACCGCGCCGATGAAGGCACCCTGCCCGCCGCCAACCATGCCATAGCGGATCGGGCCGCCTCCCGCTTCCGACTTCGATGCGCCGACCATTTCTTGTCCTCTCTTTAGCTCCTCACCCTCCCCCTTGCGGGAAGGGTCGACGCGCAGCGTCGGGGTTGGGGTATAGAGTCCGCTGCGACTTGGGATTCAACCCACCCGGACCTGTGGCCGAATCTCCTCAAGCAGAGTTCGTAGGTCAAATCCCCATCATCGCCCGCAACAGCTTCTTGTCGCTGGTGCCGCCGGCGAAATCGTCGAAGGCTTTCTCCGTGACCCGGATGATGTGATGCTGGATGAAGGGCGCGCCTTCGGCCGCCCCGTCCTCGGGATGCTTCAGGCAGCATTCCCACTCCAGCACCGCCCAGGAATCGTAGTTGTACTGGGTAAGCTTCGAGAAGATGCCGCCGAAATCCACCTGCCCGTCTCCCAGCGAACGGAAGCGGCCCGCCCGGTTCACCCAGCCCTGGTAGCCGGAATAGACGCCTTGCCGCCCGGTCGGATTGAACTCGGCGTCCTTGACGTGGAACGCCTTGATCCGCTCGTGGTAGATGTCGATGAACTCGAGATAATCGAGCTGCTGCAGCAGGAAATGCGACGGATCGTAATTGATGTTGCAGCGCTTGTGGCCGCCGACCGCGTCGAGGAACATCTCGAAGGTGGCGCCGTCGAACACGTCCTCGGAAGGGTGGATCTCATAACCGACATCGACGCCATTGTCCTCGTAGACATCGAGGATCGGCTTCCAGCGCTTGCCGAGTTCGGAGAAGGCCTCCTCGATCAGCCCGGCCGGCCGCTGCGGGAACGGATAAAGGTAGGGGAAAGCCAGCGAGCCGGTGAACGACACCGAAGCATTCAGCCCGAGATTCCTCGATGCCTTGGCGCCGAACTTCATCTGCTCGACCGCCCATTTTTGGCGCGCCTTGGGGTTGTTGTGCACCTCGGCCGGCGCAAAGCCGTCGAACTGCGCGTCATAGGCTGGATGAACGGCGACCAGTTGGCCCTGCAGATGCGTCGACAATTCCGTGATCTCGACGCCGGCATCGGCGCAGATGCCTTTCACCTCGTCACAATAGGCCTTCGACGACGCCGCCTTCTTGAGGTCGAACAGGCGCCCGTCCCAGGTCGGGATCTGCACGCCCTTGTAGCCGAGCCCGGCCGCCCATTTGGTGATCGAAGCCAGCGAATTGAACGGCGCGGCATCGCCCGCGAACTGCGCCAGAAACAGGCCGGGGCCCTTCATCGTCGTCGGCATCGGCATCCTCCCTCATTGTTTTCGCGACCAAGCATAGCGCCGATTGAAGTGAGGGCCAGCCTGTTTGGTCAATACTGTCGGCGTCTATGCGTCGCGCCATTCTGGTATTACCAAATCCCGTAATTCGGTCAAGCGGTCCAAATCGACGAGGACAGCTCGGGATTTCGAACAAATGAGCGAAATTACCTTATAAAATCAGACCATTGACTGATTGATTTGGTGTCATCCACCCACTTCTTGCCGTGCATGAAAATTTGCTGTAGAGGTCATGGAAGGCCCAATTGGTCGAACCAGTTTCAGGAAAAATGCTGGCAACGCCTTGGGGAGGAAACGTGCGACCGCTTCTATCGGAGCCGTCGCGGGGTAAAACGTGACAGGCGAATTCTGGGAAGGATAGACCATGCATCTTTCGACGCACAATTGGATGCGGGCGGAGCCGCTGGAGGTGACGCTCAAGCGCATCAAGAAATTCGGCTACGAATCGATCGAGATTTCCGGCGAGCCCGAGCAGTACAAGACCAAGGAGACGCGTGCGCTTCTCAAGGAGCACGGCATCCGCTGCTGGGGTTCGGTGACGCTGATGCTAGGCGAGCGCAACCTCGCCGCCAAGGACCAGGGCCAGCGCGAGCGCTCGGTCCAATATGTCAAGGACGTGCTCACCATGGTGAGCGAGCTCGACGGCGAGATCATCACGCTGGTGCCCGCGACTGTCGGCAAGGTCGTGCCGGACGGCACCGAGGCGGAGGAATGGGGCTGGGTGGTCGACGCCACGCGCGAGTGTTTCACCCATGCCAAGAAGGTCGGCGTCAGGATCGCCGTCGAGCCGCTCAACCGCTTCGAGACCTATCTCTTCAACCGCGGCGCCCAGGCGCTGGCGCTCGCCGATGCGGTGAGTCCCGAATGCGGCGTCTGCCTCGACGCCTACCATATCCATATGGAGGAATTTAACGTCTATGACGCGATCCGCCAGGTCGGCAAACGCCTGTTCGATTTCCATGTCGCCGACAACAACCGCTTCGCCGCCGGCCTTGGCCAGATCGACTGGCCGAAGATCGTGCGCACGCTGAAGGAAGTCGGCTATGACGGCGCGCTGACCAACGAGTTCGTCGCGCCCGTCGACCGCACGCCGGCGGCGCCCTATCCGGAGATGGTCGAGCGCAATCCGGTCGACATCTCGCCCGAGCAGCTCAAGTTCATCCAGGACCACGGCTCCAGCGTGCTCACGGAAAAATTCTACACCGACCAGATGCGCATCACCGCCGAAACGCTGCTGCCGCTGATCAAGTAGGCCTCCGATTGAAACCTATCCCTTCCACCCGGCGGGCGGAGGGGCCGAAGGGAAAACATGCGCATCAAACGCGTCCAGGCCTGGTGGGTTCGTATCCCGATCGAAGTCGCGAAGCAGCATCGCAGCGACTTCGGTCAGGTGACGACGTTCGACGCCGCCATTTTGCGCATCGAGACCGATGACGGCCTGGTCGGCTGGGGCGAGGGCAAGAACGCCGCCGGCAGCGCCGGCAGCTATGGCGCGCTCGTCCATATGCTCAACCACGAGATCGGCCCGCAGCTCATCGGCCGCGATCCGGCCGACATCGGCATCATCTGGGAAATGCTCTACAACGGTGTGCGGTACGAGACAGCGGCGCATGCCGGCCATGCCATGCCGCAGCTGGCGCGGCGCGGCATGAGCGTCGCGGCGATCAGCGCCGTCGACATCGCGCTCTGGGACATTCTCGGCAAATCGCTGGGGCAGCCGGTATGGCGGCTGCTTGGCGGTCGCAAGGTCGAGCGGATGCAGGCCTACGCCTCGGGCGGCTGGGCCGCTGCCGACGCCATCGGCGAGCAGTTGAAATCCTATATCGCCAAGGGCGGCTTCAAGGCGCTGAAGATGCGCGTCGGCGCCATGGACGGCGCCCCGCATGTCTCGGCCGCGCGCGTGCGCGCCGCAAGGCAGGCGATCGGGCCGGATGTCGATCTGATGGTCGATGCGCATGGCACCTACACCGTCGCCGAGGCCAAGCGCTTCATCAAGCTAACCGCCGATCTCGACCTTGCCTGGTTCGAGGAACCGGTGATCGCCGACGATAAGCCGGGCATGGCCGAAGTGCGCGCCTCGGGCGCGATGCCGATCGCGACAGGCGAAAGCGAGGCGACGCGCTACGCCTTCCGCGATCTGGCGGTGCTGAAATCGGCCGACATCTTCCAGCCGGATCCGGCGTTTTGCGGCGGCATCAGCGAGGCGATGAAGATCGGCACCATCGCCAGCGCCTTCAACCTGCGCTTCGCGCCGCACCTGTGGGCCGGCGCGCCCTGCTTCTTTGCCGGGCTGCATGTCTGTGCCGCCTCGCCCGCCAGCTTCATCATCGAATATTCGCTCGGCGCTAACCCGATGATCCACGACCTTGTCGAGGAGACTGTCGAAGCGAAGGACGGTATGATAGCGATCCCTGAAAAGCCTGGATTGGGTTTCACCATCTCCGAGCGATTCCTGGAGGCGCACGCGCAACGTATTTGACGATGAAAGAAAAGAACCTTCTCGCGGAACTTGCCGCCTACCTCTTCGCCAACTCGGACAAGGAGTCCGGCCGCACGCCCTCGGAGCGCGAGCTGGCGGAGCATTTCGGCGTCAGCCGTGGCCAGATCCGCGAAGCGCTGGCCATCCTGGAAGCCATGCGCATCGTCGAGCGACGCGCCAAGTCCGGCATCTATATCGACACCAAGCAGGCGAGCGTGGAAGCGCTGGCGCTTTTCGCCCGTGCGGGCCTGCCGCTCGATCCGGTGCAGATCTACGAGACCGTCGAGTTGCGCAAGATCCACGAGATCAAGGCGGCCGAGCTTGCCTGCTCTCGCGCAACGGAAGAAAACTTCGAACGCCTGCGCGAGATCCTGAAAGCCTCCGAAGAGCGCATCGCCGCCGGCGAAGGCCTCGCCAAGGAGGACCGCGAGTTCCACCTCGAGATCGTGCGCGCGACCAAGAACAGCGTCTTCCACAACATCTGCAGCGTCTACTACCTGATGGGCGAGCAGCGCCTGCCGATCTATTTCAACGATCCCGAACGCAGCGTGCGCTCACATGCCGAGCATATCCAGATCTACGAAGCGCTGTTGCGCCGCGACGGCAATCTCGCCCAGGCCCTGATGAATGCCCATTTGCAGGGAGCCGAGAGCTACTGGAAGGGGATCATCGAAGGCCGCGGAATGGAGCCGAAAAGCGCGGCGCTCGAAAAGGCCTAGAGCATTTTGCAGCCAAGCGTTATCGCTTGGCGTGGCGGAAATGCGGAGAAAAACAAAACCTCATGCGCAAGATCCTGTCGACGCATCCGCTGCATCCTCGCGCCACGGCCATGCTGGCGGGCGCCGGGCGGCTGGCCGTCGCTTCCGCGCTCGATGCCAAAACTCTGACCGCCGAAGCGAGCGATGCCGACATCGTCATCGTGCGCGCGCCGCTGCCGCCGGAGCTGTTTGCGGGTGCTTCGAACCTGCGCGCCGCGATCCGCCACGGCGCCGGGCTGGACATGATCCCGGTCGAGGCCGCGACCGCCGCCGGCGTGCTGGTGGCGAACGTGCCCGCCGTCAATGCCCGCTCGGTCGCCGAGCATGTGATGTTCGTGGCCCTTGCGCTGCTGCGGCGCTTCCGAACGATGGACCGCGACCTGCGCGCCAAGGGCTGGCTTGCCGGGCGCGAGCATGCCAACTCGACCAGCGAGCTTGCCGGCAAGACCATCGGCATCGTCGGCCTCGGCGCGGTCGGCCAGGCCGTCGGCCATATCGCCGCGCACGGCTTCGACCTCAATGTCGTGGCGACCACGCGAAGCCTGCGTCCGGCGCCCGAACGTGTCGGCTTCCTGTCGATCGACGCGCTGGTCGAGCAGAGCGATATCATCGTGCTCTGCTGTCCGCTGACGGACGAGACACGCGGCCTGATCGGCCGCGAGCGCATCGCCCGCATGAAGCCCAACGCGCTGCTGATCAATGTCTCGCGCGGCCCGGTGGTCGACGACGAGGCGCTGATCGAAGCGTTGCGAGCGGGCCGCATCGGCGGCGCCGCGCTGGACGTTTTTTCCACGCAGCCGCTGCCGCCCAACCATCCTTATTTCGGCTTCGACAATGTCATCGTCACCCCGCATATGGCCGGCATCACCGAGGAATCGATGATGCGCATGGGGGTCGGCGCCGCCGGCGAGGCATTGCTGGTGCTCGCCGGCAAATTGCCGGTCAATCTGCGCAATCCGGAAGTCGTCGAACACTACCGGGGGCGCTTTCCGGCCGACGGTTAGTTCCCGACGACCATCGCGACGATGCAGCCAGAGATGACAGCGAGACAGCGAATTCCCGGGCGCCGAATTTGCGTCGGTTCGCCGCGCCCTATCAACGGCCAAGCAAAGTCTCGACCGCGGCGGCAATACGCAGCAGATGACTGTCGTACCCGTGCTTGCCCACCAGCATCAAACCAGCCGGCAGCTTTATGCCGGGCATCGGCAGCGAGATCGCGCAGAGATCGAACTGGTTGGCGACCTGCGTGTTGCGCAAGAGCAGCCCTTCCGTCTTGTCGCGCAGCGCTTCGTCGCCAGCCATGGCGGCAATGGAGGGCGCGACCATCGGCACGGTCGGCAATACCAGCACATCGATCGTCTCCAGCCGTTCCGCCGTGGCTGCCACAAGCTCGCCGCGACGGCGGATCGTGCGGATATAGGCTGAAGCGGGAACGGCCAGCGCGCGGGACAACGGCCCGGTGACATGCGGATCGACCGGTACCGAGGCGCCGCCCGCCAGCCAATCGGCATTCACTTCCGCGCCTTCCATGGAGGCGATCGTGCCGCGTTTGGAGGCGGCGCGCATCTCGGCAATGAGATCGTCGATGGACAAATCGGCAGCGCGGGCGCCGGCTAGCCCGATCCGGTCGATGCAGCCCTCGAAAGCCGCGGCGACCTCCGCTTGCGTCTCGCCGAACAAGTCGCCGCGCGGAATGCCGACGCGCAGGCCGGCGAGCGAGACCGGCTGGAGACTAATGGGCTCTTGTCCCGCCATGATCGCATCGGTGATCGCGCAATCGGCGACGCTGCGGGCAAGCGGGCCGATCGAATCGAGCGTCATCGACAGCGGAAAGGCGCCGGTCAATGGCACCCGCCCCGCCGTCGGTTTGAAGCCGACAACGCCGTTGAGCGAGGCCGGGATGCGCACCGAGCCGCCGGTGTCCGAACCGATCGAGATGTCGCTCGTGCCCTCGCCTACCGCAACGCCCGCCCCCGATGACGACCCGCCCGGGATCAGGCTTGCATCGGCGGCATTGCCCGGCGTGCCGTAATGCGGATTGTCGCCGATCGCGGTGAAGGCGAACTCGGTCATGTTGGTCTTGCCGAGGATGACGGCTCCCGCCTGGCGCAGCCTCCGCACGATCGCCGCGTCCTGCGTCGCCGGCGCGGCGCCGGCGCGGATCAGCGACCCCGCCGTCGTCGGCTCCCCGGCGACATCGAACAGGTCCTTGATCGAGACGATGCGCCCGTCGAGCGGTCCGAGGCTCACACCGGCCTTGCGGCGGGCATCGGCCGCATCGGCGGCTGCACGCGCCGCCTCGGCGTAGAGCTTCGTGTAGACCTTCTCGTCGGCCGCGCGATTGGCAAGACGTGACAGGATGATTTCAAGACGGTCGCGAACGGATTGCATTTTCGATGTCGGGCCCTGCAAAGTTGCAACGTCTTTTAGGCACGGCCTGATGTTGGGCCAGCCAAGAGATAACCCGGCAAGCGTGCCTTTGCACCCTGCCAGCGATGGGAAGATGCTGATGCTATACAAAGGCAGCTGCCACTGCGGCAAGGTGGCGTTCGAGGTCGAGGGCGAGCTTGGCATGGCCGTGCGCTGCAATTGCTCGATCTGCCGGCGCAAGGGCGCGCTGTTGTGGGCCGTGCCGCATGAGAAGCTCAATCTGGTCGCCTGGGGCGACGACCTCGGCCGCTACACATTCGGCAAGGGCGCGATCGCGCATCGTTTCTGCCGCACCTGCGGCATGCACCCTTTCGCCGAGGATGTAAGCGAGGGCAACGAACGATCCGCCTATGTCAACATCAACTGCCTGGAAGACGTCGACCTGGCGACCATCGAAGTTTTCGAGTTCGACGGCGGCGCGGCCCGAAGCTAAAAATTATCGGCCCGACGCCCGTGAGAGCCGCCGGGCCGATGCCTGGGAGGCAAGCAGTCTTAGCTACTCGGCAGCCTGCTTCGGTCCCATCAGGAAGGCCACCAGCGCCGCGAGCAACGTCGCCACGCCGCTATAGGCGAAGGCGGTGGCGACACCGGCATGATCGACCAGAAGGCCGCCGACGACGGCGCCAAGCGCGATCGCCACCTGGAAGGTCGCGACCATCAGGCCGCCGGCGCTCTCGGCCTGGTCAGGCGCGGCGCGCACCAGCCAGGTCTGCAGGCCGACCGGAACGGCGCCGAAGGCAAAGCCCCAGGCGGTGACCGCGACAGCCGCCGTTATCGGCGAGGCGCCGAGCACGAGCAGCGCCGCCGCCGACAAGGCGATCAGCAGCGGCGCCAGGCCGACCGCCATCTTCAGGTTGCGCTCGGCCAGGAAGGCGCCGGCGAAATTGCCGAAGAAGCCGCCGATGCCATAGGCGAGCAGCACCAGCGAGACGGTTTCGATCGGCATCGCCGGCACCGTCTCCAGGAACGGCCGCACATAGGTGAAGCCGGCAAACTGTCCGGACGCGACCAGGAGAACGACCAGCAGCGCGATGCGGATCATCGGCCGCTTCAGCACCTCGGCCAGCGTGCGGAAGCTCGCGACCGCCGTCGGCGGCAGGCTTGGCAGGGTGGCGAGTTGCACCAGCAGCGCCAGCCCGCCGACGACCGCCGCGATCATGAAGGCGGTGCGCCAGCCCCAGATATCGCCGACATAGGCGCCGACCGGAGCCGCCGTGACCGTGGCGACCGAGACGCCGGTCAGGATGATCGACATGGCGCGCGGCATCAGCCGCATCGGCACAAGCCGCAGCGCCATGGCCGCCGACATCGACCAGAAACCGCCAAGCGCAACGCCCAGCACGACGCGGGCAAGAAGCAGCATGGTGAGCGAGGACGCGAAGGCGGCGACGAGGTTGGAGACGATCAAAAGGACGGAGAGTATCCACATGACCAGTCGGCGGTCGAGCCGCTTGGTGACGATCGCCATGGTCGGCGCCGCGATCGCGCCGACGACGGCCGTCGCCGTCACCGCCTGGCCGGCGGCGCCTTCGCTGACGCCGAGGTCCTGCGCCAGCCGCGTCAACAGGCTGGCGGGCAGGAATTCGGCGGTCACCAAGCCGAAAACGCCGAGCGCCAGCGAGACCACCGCCGCCCAGGCCGGTTCGGTTCGTTCGTCCTGTTCGCCTGCGTCGAGAATAGTGGCGTCGACGGCGCCCGTTGCGGGTTCGGTCATGGCAAAATCTCCGATCTGTTTGTGGCGCTACGCAAGAGATGACCAGATCGGACTCCACCCGTTACATGCCGGCGGGCGGCTCTGTCAGTTCGATTTGGTTGCGGCGCAGCATTTGGCTGAGCGCAACATAGGGAGTGACTGGCTGGAGTTTCCATGCTAAAAACGCCGAAATGAATTACAATTCGTCCAAAACCATTCTGCAGGCTTCCGGCGACCCGCTGACCGACATGTTGCGCGGCCTGCGCCTTGACGGCGTCGATTACGGCCGCTGCGTGCTTGGCGAACCGTGGGCCGTTTCCTTCCCCGCGCAGAAGGCGGCGCGCTTCCATTTCATCGGACAGCGAGGCTGCTGGCTGTTCTCGCCGGCCAAGGAATGGATAAAGCTCTCGGTGGGCGACGCGCTGCTGATCCCGCGCGGCGACGAGCATGTGCTGGCGAGCGCGCCCGGCGTGCCGCCGGTGCCGATCGGCCGCTACACGATCGAGCCGGTGTGCGAGAACATCTACGACGTCTCGAACGGCTGCGACGGCTGCAAGACCTTGCTGTTTTGCGGCAGCATGCATTTCAACCTCGACGGCTCGCATCCGCTGCTGGAGATGATGCCCGACCTGATGCAGGCGCATAAGCTGATGGCCAACGCGCCCGGCATCCAGCATCTGCTCGACGCGATGGCGGGCGAGGTGACGATGGACCGCGTCGGCTCCGGCGGCATCCTCGCCCGCCTGGCCGACGTGCTCGCGGCCACCATCATCCGCTCCTGGGTGGAGAATGGCTGCGGCGACGCCACCGGATGGATCGCCGCCGTGCGCAACCCGGATGTCGGCAAGGTGCTCGCCGCTATCCACCTGCAGCCGGAGCGCGACTGGACGGTCGAGGCGCTGGCCAGGATGATGGGCGCCTCACGCTCCGCCTTTGCGCAGCGCTTCGCCACCGTGGTCGGTGAGACGCCGGCCAAATATGTGCTGCGTGTGCGCATGCACCAGGCCCGGCAATGGCTCACCCGCGACGGCATGCGGGTTTCGGTGGCGGCATCGAGGCTGGGTTACGATTCGGAAGCCTCCTTCAGCCGCGCCTTCAAGCGGGTGATGGGCGTGGCGCCGAGTCATTTCCGTCACACCGGCGCCGACGAACAATCCTGATCACAAGCAGCCGGTTGCCAGGCTGGAGGAATTGCCAAGTCCTTTGGACACCGCGTCATTCCCGCCGGCCGAGGCGGCATAAGCTGGCTGATGGAGGAAACAGCATGCCCAATCATCTTGCATCGCTTGCGCTTGCCGCGCTCGCCATCCTGCCAAGCCCGGCTTTCGCGCTCGAGGACAGCTACCTGCCGTCGAAGCGCCGGGCCAGCCACAGCGCCTTGGCCCGCTATGGGGCGAACGAACGAAAGGCCCGGCCGGCACGCTGCTGAAGGTTCCCCGCAACTGGCGCGCGCCCGTCCAAGCCCACACCGCCGATTACCGCGCCGTGGTCATCAAGGGCCCCTGGGCGCATTGGCAGATGCAGGGCGGCGAAGCCAACAGGGTCGAGTTGCAGCCGGCTCCTACTGGACCCGGAAGGCCGACGAAATGCATGACGATGCCTGCCTGTCGGACACCGAACGCGTGATCCTGCTGACCGCTATCCGACGTGCCGCAGGCTGACGCCGCTGCCCTTGTCGAACAGCACCACCTTGTCCGGGTTCCAGGCAAAGCGCACCGGCTGTTCGATCGCGACATCGGTCCTGGCCGGCACGGTTGCCCGCAGCATCGTTTCGCCGACCCTGAGCGTCAGGATCTTCTCCACACCGTGGTTCTCGACGTCGTGGACGTGCGCCTCGACCGGCGCGCCGCTCTCCAGGTAGACGTCCTCCGGACGGATGCCGAAGACGAGTGGCCGACCGTCGGTCGCGCCACTCGTCCTGCCCCCGCCAAAAGTCTTGGCCCCAACCGTCAGCGGCAGCTCGAAATTCATCGGCGCCATCACGGCGCGGTCGTTGACCAGCCTGCCGTCGATGAGGTTCATCGGCGGCGAACCGACGAAGCTCGCGACATAGGTGTCGCGAGGATTGTTGTAGATCTCATGCGGCGTGCCCGTCTGGACGATGCGACCATGGTTGAGCACGCCGACCTTGTCGCCCATCGACATGGCTTCGATCTGGTCATGCGTGACGAACAGGAATGTGGCGCCAAGCTGCATCTGCAGGTTCTTCAATTCCGTGCGCAGCGCCTCGCGCAGCTTGGCGTCGAGCGCCGACAGCGGCTCGTCCATCAGGAACACGCGCGGCTTGCGCACGATCGCCCGGCCGATCGACACGCGCTGCATCTCGCCGCCGGAAAGCCGGTCCGTCTTGCGGTCGAGAAGATGCTCGATCCTGAGCGTGCGGGCCGCGCGCGCCACGCGGTCCTTGATCTCGGCATCCGGCAGCCGGCGGATCTTCGGCTTTAGCGGAAATTCGAGGTTCTGCCGCACCGTGTAGCGCGGATAGAGCGAATATTGCTGCAGCACCAGCGCCACGTCGCGTTCGGCAGCGCCCCAGTCGGCGACGTCGACGCCGTCGATGAAGACCTGGCCCTCGGTCGGCTTCTCAAGGCCCGCGACCATCCTCAGCGTCGTCGTCTTGCCGGCGCCCGTCTCGCCGAGCAGCACAAAGAATTCGCCGTCGGCGATGTCGAGATCGAGATTGGACAGAGCCGTGTGGGTGCCGAACGTCTTGGAGATGTTCTTCAGCTGGATATGGGCCATTACAATCTCACTCCGAGCGACTTGCCGCTCGCGGCGTCGAAGAAATGCGCCTGCGAAGGATCGATCCGCGCATAGACCTTTTCGCCCGCACCGCCGATGAAGCCGCTCTTGGTGCGGGCGCGCAGCATCTTGGAGCCGACCTTGAGATCGACGATATCGAAGGATCCCAGCGGCTCGACGATCTGCGTTTCGACTGGCAGGAAGCCGTCCGTCGCCTCGCGGCGCACCAGCACGCCTTCCGGCCGGATGCCGAGCGTCAGCTGGCCGCCGGCATGGCCGTTGAGCTTGGAAAGCAGCGCGCGCGGAAACTCGAAGCCGGTGGCCGCGCCGCCGACGGAGACGGAAGCTGCCGACGCATTCTCGGCGACCGTCGCCTCAGCCACGTTCATCACCGGGCTGCCGACGAACTGCGCGACGAACAGATTGGCCGGATGCGAATAGACCTCGTCCGGCGTGCCGACCTGCTGCAGCACGCCCTCATGCATGATGACGATGCGGTCGGCGAGGCTCATCGCCTCGATCTGGTCGTGCGTGACATAGATGCTGGTCGAGCCTTGCTTGATATGCAGCCGCTTGATCTCGGCGCGCATTTCCTCGCGCAGCTTGGCATCGAGCGCGCCGATCGGCTCGTCCATCAGCATCGCCTTCGGGCGCCGCACCAGCGCCCGGCCGATGGCCACGCGCTGCATGTCGCCGCCCGACAGCGCCGAGGGCTTCTTGTTGAGAAGATCGCTGATCTGCAGCGTCTTGGCTACCGAGCGCACCTCGGTGTCGATCTCGCTCCTGCTCTTGCGCGTCGCGCGCAGCGGAAAGGCGATGTTCTCGTAGACGTTCATATGCGGATAGAGCGAGAACGACTGGAACACCATGGCGATGTCGCGGTCGGCAGCCTTCAGGTGCTGCACCGGCTTGCCGTCGATCAATATGTCGCCCTGGTCGATTGTCTCCAGCCCGGCGATGGCGCGCAGCGTCGTCGTCTTGCCGCAGCCCGACTGTCCGAGCAGCACGATGAACTCGTTGTCGTCGATCTTGAGGTTCAGGTCCTTGATGACCTGGACGGCGCCGAAGAATTTCTGGACGCCGCGAAGCTCGATCTGGGTCAATGCTGTGCCCCCGCGTTGCGCGCCTGCTGGTCGGCTCCGTGCCCGGTGCCGGCCTGCTCCTCGCGTGGGATCTTGGAGGTGACGTTGAAGCCGATCAGGCCGATCAGGATGATCGTCACGCCGTAGGTGTGGAGCGGCATGTTCCAGGGTTGGCAGAGCGCGACGATGCCGAGCACCATCAGGATCTGCGATCCAGGCTCCAGATATTTCTCGTTGATCGCGCGAAAGCTCATTTGCGGATCGCTCCGAAGGACATGCCGCGCAACAGATGGTTGCGGAGTAGGAAGGTGAAGATCGCGACCGGCAGCAGGAACAGGAACGTGCCGGCGGCGATCACCGTCCAGTCGGGCAGGCCGGAGCCGACCTGGCTCGGGATGAAGGGCGGCGCGGTCTGGGCGCGGCGGTTGGTCATGATCAGCGCGAAGGCATATTCGTTCCACGCCGTGATGAAGCAGAACACGGCGGTGGCGGCGATGCCGGTGGCGGCCTCCGGCAGCACGATCTTGAAGAAGGCTTCCATGCGCGTGTAGCCGTCGACGAGCGCCGCCTCCTCATATTCCTTCGGGATCTCGTCGATGAACCCTTTCATCAGCCAGACCGAGAAGGAAAGGTTGAAGGCGGTGTAGAGGATGATCAGGCCGAGATGGGAATCGTTCAGCCCCACGGCCCGGTACATCAGGAACATCGGGATCGCGACCACCACCGGCGGCAGCATGCGCGTCGACAAGATGAAGAAGAGCAGGTCCGCCTCTCCCTTCACCTTGAAGCGCGAGAAGCCGTAGGCTGTGAACGTGCCCATGCCGACTGCGAGCACGGTCGAGGTGATCGCCACGATCAGCGAGTTCAGGAAGCGGCTCGGATAGCCCGACCACTGCACCTCACCCTTGCCGTCGCGCACGATCTTTTCGCCGCCGTCGAAGACGACGCGCTCCCACCATGGGGCGGCCGCATATTCTTCCGGCGTCGGCGGATTGCGCATCTGGGACCGCTTGGTGAACAGCTTCACGAAGGGCGATATCTCCGGCTGGAAGATGACCGTCGGCGGGATGGTGGTGGCGAGGGCGCGCGGCTTGAATGCCGTCGAGGCGATCCAGTAGATTGGCGCCAGGAAAATGATCGTCACCAGCAGAACGATGACGATGGCGATGCGGTTGAAGGTGATTTCTGAAGAAGTGCGGACGGCGGCCATCTGTCAGCGCTCCTTCACTTTGTTGAGGTATTTGACGTAGATGTTGGTGATCGCCAGCACCATGATCAGCACGATGTAGGCCATGGCGCAGGAGCGCCCCGTCTGCCATTCCTGGAAAGCCATCTTGTAGAGCCGGATCGAGATAAGTTCGGCCGTCGGCTGGCTGGTCAGGATGTAGGCGAGATCGAAGGTCTTGAACGCTTCCATGGTGCGGAAAATGACCGCGATCATCAGGATCGGCGCGACCAGCGGCAGAGTGATGCGGAAGAAGGTGTAGAATGGGCCGGCGCGGTCGATCGCCGCGGCCTCGTAGAGATGTTTCGGCACCGCCGAGAGGCCGGCCAGCGACAGCAGCATGACGAAGGGCGACCACATCCAGATATCGGTCAAGGCGACCGCATAGAGCGCCATTTTCGGGTCTGCCAGCCACTCGAAATTGCCGAGCCCGAGCGCATAGTTGATGACGCCCCATGAAGGGTCATAAAGCAGTTTCCAGAACAGGCCGACGACGGCCATCGACAGCATCATCGGCAGTAACAGCAGCGTAGTGATAAGGCCCTTGAGCGGAATATCCCGGTTGAGCAGCATCGCCACGCCAAAGCCGACAAGCAGTTGTCCGACGACCGAGACAATCACGTATTTCGCGGTGATGGCGAAGTTCGACCAGACATAGGGGTCGTTGAGCAGATCGCGATAGTTCTGCAATCCGACGAAATTAGCCGGCGCGTTGGTCGACGCGCGGAAATCGGTGAAGGAATAGCCGAGCGAATAGATCAACGGAAAGATGTTGAAGACGATCAGGAACAGGATCGTCGGGATAATGAAGAGATTGCGGATCGAAATGTCGCTGAGGCCGCGCGCTGCGGCCCGCGAGGACCTGTCCAGCGTAGTGATCATCGTGCTCGCCAAAACCCTGCTCCGGATTCTCAAAAAAGCAAACGGAGGAGGCATGAGAAGCCTCCTCCGTGAGGCATGTCGGTTACTTCACGCGGCCGTATTTCTTGAAGGTCGCGTTCCAGTCAGCGGCAAGCGCGTCCAGCGTTTCCTTGGCGGTGCCCGAGCCGCCGATCATGTAGGGATAGACGCGCTGGTTGAGCTGCTGCAGCAGTTCGGCATATTCCGGCACAGCCCAGAAGTCCTTCACCTTGAACATGGTCTCGTAGAAGGCCTTGTTATACGGCGTTGCACTCTGGAATTCCGGCGATTTCAGCACCGCGGCGCTGCAGGTATAGCCGCCGAGAGCCGCCCATTTCTTCTGGGTGTCGTCCTTGATGAACCATTCCAGGAACTTCATCGCCTCGTCCTGCTTCTGCGAATAGGAGACGATGGAGATGCCCTGGCCGCCGAGAGCCGCGAACTGGTCGCCATTCGGTCCCGGAGGATTGGCGAAGAAACCGGTGTTCTTGGCGTTCGGATTTGACGACTCGTTGATCAGCGAGGGGAAGAAGGCGAAGTAGTTCATGCTCATCGCCGCGAGGTTCTCGGTGATCGCCTGGTTGTCCTCGACGAAGAACGACTTGGCCCAGCCCGGAGGCGTGAACTTGTAGAGTTCCTTGTAGGCATCCAGTGCCGCGACGGCCTTGTCGGAGTTGACGATACCGTCGACCTTGTACGTGGAGTAGTCGCCGAGCTCGCCGCCGTAGGAGAACAGGGCGTTCTCGAAGCCCATCGCCATCGCGTCATAGGAATTGTCGGTGTAGATGGCGATGCCGTATTTCTTCTGGTCCGGCCGGTAGAAGAATTCAGCGATGTCGCGCAGCGCCTTGAAATCCTTCGGCACGTCGAGGTCGTAGCCATACTTGGCCTTGAAGGCTTCCTTTTCCTTCGGGTCCTCGAACCAGTCCTTGCGATAGGACCAGCCGACGGCGTCGCCCTCGAGCGGGATTGCCCAGTACTTGCCGCTGTTGCCGGGATATTCAGCGTAGTATTTGACCGTCGCCGGCGCCATGACTTCTTTGAGGTTGTACTTGTTGAAGAAGTCGGTCAGGTCGACATAGTGGCCGCCGGTCGAGCCCGCGCCGAGCCACTGCGAGTCGCCCACCACGAGGTCATAGGCGTCGCCATGGGCGTTGAACTCGGTGAATGCCTTGGTCTGGAAGTCGGACCACGGCGTGGTTTCAACCGTGATCTTGACGCCGGTTTCCTTCTCATACTCGTTGCCGAGTTCCT
Source organism: Mesorhizobium sp. B2-8-5 (assembly GCF_006440675.2). Taxonomy (NCBI): domain Bacteria; kingdom Pseudomonadati; phylum Pseudomonadota; class Alphaproteobacteria; order Hyphomicrobiales; family Phyllobacteriaceae; genus Mesorhizobium; species Mesorhizobium sp. B2-8-5. Next base: position 1,773,332 of record NZ_CP083951.1, on the reverse strand, counting down.
GCAGGTAGTTGGCCGGATCCCATTCCGCCCAGAAGATGGTGAGCGACTTTTCCTGCGCGTGCACGGATGTCCCGCAGGCAAGCGCCAGGCCGACACCAGCAAGCACGCTGGTCACTAACTTGCGCATAGTTTTCCTCCCTTGTGCGCATTCTACCGTCTCATGCGGGCTGGCAGCGAAAGCCGGCCCTGGTAGTTCCTCCTGTGATGGCGCCTCTCCGGTTCCAGGCCTCGTCGCCCTGCCGGAAATGGATCGCAGCCTTCACTTTTGATCCGCTTTATCTGTCTTGATCTGGTATTACCAATTCCGGCTTGGCGTCAAGCGCTTTCTTGAGCGGCCAGCAGTAGCCGAAAAAGCGAAACATTACGATATCCGCCTGTTTTCCTTTGCTTTTCCTACTCCTTGATATGCAGGGCCCTTGCCACAGGCTGCCCATCACAATTAACATTCCAAACTGTCCCCTTAATCTGGTCGAACCAGATTTAGGCCGTTGTTGCCTTGGACATCGCCGATTCCGCCTCCGATTCCGCCATCGCGGCACGCACCAGCGCGCCCGCCGCCCATTGCGCGACCGACATCATCTCGGCGCTGTCCAGCCCCCATATATCCTTCAACACCGTGACCACCTCGACGCCGAACACCAGCGACAGCGCCTGGGCAAGGCGCTTGAGCTGGCGCGGCTTCAAGCGCCCCTTAAGCGGCGCGATCGCATCCTTCAGCAAGTCGACGCGATGGCCGCGCTTTAAGGCCGGTTCCGATCCGAGCGTCCCCGCCTCGCGCCGCGCCCATTGATCGAGGGACAGTTTCAGCGCCGCCTTGAAGGTCGCCTCGAAGGCTTCGATGCGCGGCATCGCGGTGGCGAAGAGATCCGCCACGCGCCGCTCGGCATCGTCGGACGCCGACTTCCAGGTCAGGATCGGGCCGAGCCCTTCGTCGACCACGGCCTGCACCAGCGCCGCCTGGCTCGGGAAATAGCGGTAGGCGGTCGCGCGCGACACCTCCGCCGCCTCCGCGACCTCGCTGACCGACGGGGTCATGCCGGACTGCATCAGCCTCGTCGCCGTCTCCAGCATCAGTCGCCTCGTGCGGGCGCGCGGCCCCTTCTCGACGGCCGGCGCCTGGGCGGCATCATCGTTGGCGGCGGCTTGTTGACGTGAGACATCCATATCAATACGATACGCGCGTCTCAAAAATTTGCAATGGCGCAACGCCAGGCGATAATGGGGTCCCTACCAGCGACGAGGCTTTTGCCGAGGAGCTTAAGGGTGGGGCAAAAGAGGCGGACGGCGATGCCGGACATGCCGGATGACGGGGAACCACCGATGGGGCGCATCTATGTGGTCGGCACCGCCGACACCAAGGGTGAGGAACTCGCCTTCCTGGCCGATGCCGTCGCCAAGGCCGGCGGCGCGGTCATGCGTGTCGATATCGGCACGCGCGGCGCGACTGTCCCGGTCGACATCCCCGCAAGCCAGGTCGCCACGCATCATGCCAAGGGAGCCGGCGCGGTTCTCGGCCTCGATGACCGCGGCGCCGCGGTCGCCGGCATGGGCGCCGCCTTCGTCAATTTCATCCGGTCGCGCAACGACATCGCCGGCATCATCGGCATCGGCGGCGGCGGCGGCACGTCGATCGTCACCGCCGGCATGCGCGCGCTGCCGCTCGGCCTGCCGAAGCTCATGGTTTCGACGCTGGCCTCCGGCGATACCGCCCCTTACGTCGACGTCTCCGACATCGTCATGATGCCGTCGGTGACCGACATGGCGGGACTGAACAGGCTCTCCCGCACGGTGCTGCACAATGCCGCTCAGGCTATCGCCGGCATGGCCGCGAAGCCCGCCCCGGCCGCCGCCGGCAAGCCGGCGCTGGGGCTCACCATGTTCGGTGTCACCACGCCCTGCGTGACCGCGATCGTCGACCGATTGCGCGCCGACTATGACTGCATGGTCTTCCACGCCACCGGCACCGGCGGCCGCTCGATGGAGAAGCTCGCCGACAGCGGTCTGCTGGCCGGCGTCCTCGACATCACCACGACCGAAGTCTGCGACTTCCTGTTCGGCGGCGTGCTGCCCGCGACCGAGGATCGCTTCGGCGCGATTGCCCGCGCGAAGCTGCCCTATGTCGGCTCGGTCGGCGCCCTCGACATGGTGAATTTCCGGGCGCCGGCCACGATCCCCGATCGTTATCGCGGACGCTTGTTCTACGAGCACAACCCCAACGTCACGCTGATGCGCACTACGGCCGAGGAATGCCGCAAGATCGGTGAATGGATCGGCGGCCGCCTCGCCCGCTGCGACGGCCCGGTCCGTTTCCTGATCCCGGAAAGGGGCGTGTCGGCGCTGGATATAAAAGGCGGCGCCTTCTTCGATCCGGACGCCGACGCGGCACTGTTCGACGCCATCGAGCATACGATCCGACCGACCACGGACCGCATCGTCACACGCCTGCCGCTGCACATCAATGACCCCGCATTCGCCAAGGCCGCCGCCGAGGCGTTCCTCGACATCGCTCAAAACTGAGAGACGACAAGCATGGCCGCCATTCCCCGCAAAACGATCCTGGAAAAATTCCGCAACATGATCGCCGACGGCGTGCCGATCGTCGGAGGCGGCGCCGGCACCGGCCTGTCGGCCAAGGCCGAGGAAGCCGGCGGCATCGACCTTATCATCATCTACAATTCCGGTCGCTACCGCATGGCCGGGCGCGGCTCGGCCGCCGGCCTGCTCGCCTATGGCAACGCCAACGAGATCGTCAAGGAGATGGCCTATGAAGTGCTGCCGGTGGTGAAGAAGACGCCGGTGCTGGCCGGAGTCAACGGCACCGACCCCTTCGTCATCATGCCGCTGCTTTTGGCCGAACTGAAGACGATGGGTTTTTCCGGCGTGCAGAATTTTCCGACCGTAGGCCTGTTCGACGGCACCATGCGCCAAAGCTTCGAGGAGACCGGCATGGGCTTCGGCCTCGAGGTCGACATGATCGCCGAGGCGCACAAGCTCGATCTCCTGACCACGCCCTACGTCTTCAATCCGGACGAAGCGCGCGCCATGACGCGAGCCGGCGCCGACATTGTCGTCGCCCATATGGGCGTCACGACCGGCGGCTCGATCGGCGCCACCTCGGCGAAAACGCTCGACGCCTGCGTCAAGGAGATCGACGCCATCGCCGACGCCGCGCGCTCGGTGCGCGAGGACGTCATCCTGCTTTGCCATGGCGGGCCGATCTCGATGCCCGACGACGCGCGCTATATCCTCGAGCGCTGCGAGGGGCTGCACGGCTTCTATGGCGCGAGCTCGATGGAGCGGCTGCCGGCCGAGGCAGCAATCGCCAGGCAGACGGCGGACTTCAAGGCGGTCGCGCTGGGGCATCGGACCCAAAAGTGGAAGCCGGTTTTGGGGAAATCCGATGCCCCGACAAAAACGAAAAGGAAGGGATGAGGCAATGGCCGACAAGAGCAAGGTGTTCGTCTACCCGAAGGATGTCAGCGCCTTCGGCTTCGACTGGGGCAAGCTGTCGCTGACCGTGGCGCCGGAAGTGAACGGCGCCGCCCGCTTTTCCGGCGGCGTCGTCGACCTGCCGCCGGGCAAGGGTCACACCCGCCACAACCATCCAGGCGCCGAAGAAATCATCTTCGTCATCTCCGGCAATGGCGAGCAGATGGTCGAGGACGAGAACGGCAATCCGGTGGTGGCCAAGGTCGGCCCCGGCTGCACCATCTACGTGCCGGAAAGCCGCTTTCACTCGACGCTCAACACCGGCGACCAGCCGATGCAGCTTTTCGTCGTCTATTCCCCAGCCGGACCGGAACTCGCGCTACGCGACCTGCCGGACTTCAAGCTGCTGCCGGCGGGGGAGTGACGAACTTTCCTTCTCCCCGTTCCACGGGGAGTTGAGGAGTGGTCCGCGTAGCGGACGAAAAGCCAATTGCTTGGCTTTCGAAGGACGAAAGCCCGGCAGACGGATGAGGGGCAGCGCCGATCTTTGGCTACGAAGCCCCGCCCCTATTCCACCCACGCCCGCGGTCGCCGAACATCACATAACCGCTGTCGGTCACCGCAACCGTATCCTCCAGCTTGATGAAGCCGCGCGACGGATGGAGCATGGTGGTCTCGACCGACAGCACCATGTTCCTTTCCAGCGGCTTCGCCGCATAGGTGCCTTCATAAGCGACCGGATGATTGGTCATCAGGAACGGCGCCTCATGAGTGATCAGCCCCATGCCGTGGGCGAAGAAATCCGTGTAGGCCGCGACCTTGGAGGCCTTCAGCACGCTCTCCGCATGCGCGATCATGTCGCCGCCCAGTATACCTGCCTTGACCTTGGAAAAGGCCGCCTGCTGCACCGCTTCGACTTCGGCCAGAAGATCCTCCAGCTCGGCATCCGGCTCGCCGAGCACGCCCATGCGGCACAGGTCGCCGATATAGCCGTGATAGTTGCCGCCGGAATCGATCGACATCACCTCACCCTTCTTCCACGCCTGGCTGGACGCGGCGCGGTTGTGGCTGGAGCCCAGCGTCAGCAGGCAATATTCGAAATGCGCGCCGCGATTGGTTTCCTCGCGCCTGAGCTGCTCGATGATGTCGGTCTTGCTCGTGCCTTCCCGCGCCCAGGCAATCGTCGCCAGCATGGAGTCGGTGATCAGCTCGGAGGCGATGCGCAGTTGCTCCAGCTCTGCCTCGGTCTTGATGGCGCGCATGCGTTCCAGCATGTCGGTCGCATCGACCAGCTTGGCATCCGGCAACGCCTTGCGGATCAGCATATAGGCGTCGGAGGGCAGGAAACCCGGTTCGATGCCGATGCGGGCCGCCGACCTGCCGATCTGGCGCAGATGCTCCACCGCCAGATTGGCGGCATCGAGCGTGCCCCAGCAGGCCGCGTGCAAGGTCGGCGTCCAGAACGGATGGTTCTGGTGCTCGCCGCCCTCCATCTTGTTGCCGATATAGGCGGCATGTTCCGGCCCGCCCTTCTCGTAAAGGACGATCGGCAAATAGCGGCTGTGGCCGATCGCATCCATCGCCGCGAAGAAGATGAACTTGTAGCCGCCGAGCAGATATTGGGTGTTGTGCTTGGAGGTGGCGAAGAGCACGTCGATGCCGGCCTCGTCCATCAGCCGGTCCACCCGCGCCTGGTCGAACGGAACGCTGCTGACCTCGGTTTTGCCCGGAGCGATGTTCATCTGCCTCTCCCTGTTTTTCATCGGCCGCAGGAGCGCCGAACGTCATGATTTATGGCTGTCGGCCAAATCTGCATCATTTTGACCACTCTGGTCCAGCCAGAATTGATCACTTTCGCGCTAAAGGCGGTTTCTGCCCGAATCTTGATCCTGCTTCTCTATAATGTGGTCCTACCAGATAGGGGATGAGAGCCTCTTTCGGCCGGCTGGTCCAGCGGACGGAAATTTCAAAGCCAAGCCATGATGCGCCAAATCCGTCTCTGGCGAAACCTTTGCCAAGGGCCATAATCACCGGATTGCCGCGCCTGCCACGGCGCGAAGAGGGGAGTTTGAGCGATGTCCGAATTGACGATTTCACGCCGCGGCCTGCTGGCCGGCTCGGCGCTGCTTCTGGCCTCGACCGCATTGCCGACGATCGGCTTCGCGCAGACGCCAAAGAAGGGCGGCCGGCTGATCCTCGCCGCCGATTCCGAGCCGCGCAACCTCAATCCCGCGATCGTCGCCTCCAACGGTGTCTTCTTCATCTCGAGCAAGATCGTCGAGACGCTGGCCGAAGCCTCCTTCGACGGCAAGGACGGGCTCGAACCGCGCCTGGCGCTTTCCTGGGAAGGTGCCGCCGACGGCCTGTCGGTGACCTTCAAGTTGCGCGATGGCGTCAAATGGCATGACGGCAAGCCGTTCACCTCCGCCGACGTCGCCTTCTCGGCGCTGCAGATCTGGAAGCCGCTGCAAAATCTCGGCCGTACCGTGTTCAAGGACCTGGAGGCCGTGGACACGCCGGACGCGCTGACGGCGGTCTTCAAATTCGCCAAGCCGACGCCGTTCCAGCTGATCCGTAACGCGCTGCCGGCGCTGTCGAGCGTCGTGCCGAAGCACCTTTATGAGGTGGGCAAGATCGAGGACAATCCGGCCAACAACGCGCCAGTCGGCACCGGCCCGTTCAAGTTCGCCGAATACAAGGCCGGGCAATATTACCGTCTGGCCAGGAACGACGCCTATTGGGGCAAGGACGAACCCTATCTCGACGAGATCGTCTACCAGGTGCTCCCCGATCGCACCTCGGCCGCCGCTGCGCTCGAGGCGGAAGAGATCCAGCTTGCCGCCTTCTCCGCCGTGCCGCTCGCCGACCTCGACCGCATTTCCAAGGTGCCGGGTCTCAAGGTCATCACCAAGGGCTATGAGGGGCTGACCTACCAGCTCGTCGTCGAGATCAACCACCGCCGCAAGGAACTGGCCGACCTGAAAGTGCGGCAGGCGATCGCGCATGCCATCGACAAGGATTTCGTCGTCAAGACGATCTTCCTCGGCTACGCCGCGACCGCCACCGGCCCGGTGCCGAAAAACGATCCGCAATTCTACACCGCCGACGTGCAGACCTATGCTTTCGACGTCGCCAAGGCCAATGCGCTGCTGGACGAGGCCGGCTACAGGCGCGCCGACGACGGCAAGCGCTTTGCGCTGAAGCTGCTGCCGGCGCCCTACTTCAACGAGACGAAGCAGTTCGGCGACTATCTGCGCCAGGCGCTCGCGGCAATCGGCATCGACGCCGAGATCGTCAACAACGACTCGGCGGCCCATATCAAGGCGGTCTACACCGACCATGCCTTCGACCTTGCCGTTGGTCCGCCGGTGTTCCGCGGCGACCCGGCGATTTCCACCACCATCCTGGTGCAGAGCGGCATTCCGGACGGCGTGCCCTTCTCCAACCAGGGCGGCTACAAGAATGCCGACCTCGACGCGCTGATCGCCAAGGCTTCGGAGACGCTCGATACGCCAGCCCGCACCGAGCTCTACAAGGAGTTCCAGAAGAAGGTGGCGGCCGATTTGCCGCTGATCAACGTCGCCGAATGGAGCTTCATCTCCGTCGCGCGCGATACGGTCGGCAACATCGCCAACAACCCGCGCTGGGCGGTGTCGAACTGGGCGGACACTTATTTGGAATCGTGACACACTCGCGCGGATGAGAATTCGCGAGAGAATGGGAACTTGGGCAAAGACCGAGTTCCCGCCAACCCCCCTCTGTCCTGCCGGACATCTCCCCCGCAAGGGGGGAGATCAGCAGCTTGTCCGTCCCGCCAGTTCTGCAAAGTTGGAGATTGGCGAAGCCGTCGATGACAGCCAATCTCCCCGCTTGCGGGGGAGATGTCCGGCAGGACAGAGGGGGGTGCCTGGGCTCGGCGTTTCTTATAGCGAGCCTTTCTCCAAACCTTCGAGGCGCGCATGACCCGCGCCCTCACGCTTCTCCGCCGCCGTCTCGTCGGCAGCGTCTTCGTGCTGCTGATCGTCGTCATCGGCAGCTTCCTGCTGCTCGAAGCCGCCCCCGGCGACGCGGTCGACGCCTATATCGTCTCGACCGGTGGCGATGCCGGTATGATCGAATTGCTGCGCCACCGCTGGGGCCTGGACCAGTCGGAACTGACGCGGCTAGCCAACTACCTCTGGGCGCTGCTGCATCTCGACCTTGGCCAGTCCGTCACCTTCTCGCGGCCGATCCGCGATGTCATCCTCGAACGCCTGCCGACCACGCTGGTCCTGATGGGCAGCGCCACCGCGCTTTCCTTCGGCCTGGGCTCGGCGCTTGGCATCTATGCCGGCGCCCGGCCCGGCAGCTTTCGCGACCGCTTCCTGTCGATCGGCTCGCTGGCGCTCTATGCCGTGCCCGGCTTCTGGCTCGGCCTTGTGCTCATCGTCGTCTTCGCCGTCGACCTGCGCTGGCTGCCGATCGGCGGCATCGAGACCATCGCCTCCGGCAAGACCGGGTTGGCGCGGGCCGCCGACATCGCCACCCATCTCGTGCTGCCGGTCTCGGCCCTCGGTTTCATCTATCTTGCGCTTTATCTGCGCATGATGCGCGCCGGCATGGCCGAGGCCTGGCGGCAGGATTTCGTGCTTGCCGCTCGTGCGCGAGGCTTGCCGCGCCACCGCATCGTGCTTGCCCACGTCGCCCGCAACGCGCTGCTGCCGCTCATCACCATGCTCGGCCTGCAATCGGCACAGATGCTCGGCGGCAGCGTCGTCATCGAAAGCGTCTTTGCCGTGCCGGGCCTCGGCCGCCTGGCGCAGGAAGCCGTCGCCGGGCGCGACACGCCGCTGCTGCTCGGCATCATCCTGGTCAGCGCCGTCCTCGTCATCGTCATCAATCTCCTGGTCGACCTCGCCTACGCTTTCCTCGATCCGCGCGTCGGCGCCGGCGAGGCCAGCGCATGAACCGCCTGCGTCGTTTCTTGCGCACGCCGGAAGCATTCGCCGGCGCAATCATCCTGGCCCTGCTCATCGTGATGGCGTTGGCGGCGCCGCTGCTGTTTCCCGGCGACCCGCAGGCGATCGCCGGGCCGGCACTGCTGCCGCCGTTCCAGGACTGGTCGCTGCCGCTCGGCACCGACCGGCTCGGTCGCGACGTGCTGGCCGAGCTGTTCCATGGCGCCCGCACCTCGCTGGCGGTCGGCCTGGCGGCGGCCGCCGCGGCGCTCCTGATCGGCGCGGTGATCGGCACTTTGGCCGGCTTTGCCGGAGGGCTCGTCGACGAAATGCTGATGCGCGTCACCGACGCCTTCCAGACAGTGCCGAGCTTCCTGCTGGCGCTCGCCTTCGTCAGCATTGTCGGCCCCTCGCTCGGCGTCGTCGTCGCGGCGATCGCGCTCGGCGCCTGGACCGGACCGGCGCGGGTGGCACGCGCGGAAGTCCTGTCGATCCGCGAGCGCGACTATGTCGCCGGCGCCCGCGTCATCGGCATGCATCCGCTCGAAATCGCCTTTCGCGAGGTGCTGCCCAATGCCCTGCCGCCGGTGCTGGCGCTGTCCTCGGTGATCGTCGCGGCGGCGATCCTCACCGAAGCGGCGCTCTCCTTCCTCGGCCTCGGCGACCCCAACCGCGTCACCTGGGGCGGCATGATCGCCGAGGGCCGCACGGTGCTGCGAACCGCGCCGTTTTTGTCGATCGTTCCCGGCGTGGCGCTCGTGCTGACGGTGCTCGGTGTCTACCTCGCCGGCGAAGGCGTGGTGGAAAGCACCGCCGTGCGCAGGAGCCTGTCGTGACCGCGCTGCTTTCGATACGCGATCTGGTGGTTGGTTACCGACGCGATGGTGTTGAGGTGGCAGCGTTGAAAGGCGTCAGCCTGGAGATCGCCGCCGGAGAGCGCCTGGCGATCATCGGCGAAAGCGGGTCCGGCAAGAGCACGCTGGCGCTGGCGATTGCGGGATTGCTGCCGAGGTCGGCCAAGATCGAAGGTTCGATTGAGTGGCAGAAACCTCGATCGTCCCGTTCCTTCGCGCCCCCCTCTGTCCTGCCGGACATCTCCCCCACAAGGGGGGAGATCAGCAGTTCCGTCGCCGGCTCTCCTTTTGCAACGCCGGCCATTGGCGAAAGCAGACGCGACAGTTCAATTTCCCCCCTTGTGGGGGAGATGTCCGGCAGGACAGAGGGGGGCGCGACAGAACGCGACCTATCCACGATTGGCGAAAACCAGGCACCCCACCTCGGCCGTGACATCGGCTTCGTCTTCCAGGACCCCTCCTCAAGCCTCGATCCGGTGATGCCGGTCGGCAGGCAGATCGCCGAGGTCGCCCGCACCCATCTCGACCTGACCTGGCCTGACGCCTTCGCCAAGGCCAAGACCCTGGTCGAACGCGTCCGTCTCCCCGATCCGGACTCGGCCCTCCACGCCTATCCCCACCAGCTTTCCGGCGGCCAGAAGCAGCGCGTGGCCATCGCCGCGGCAATTGCCGCCGGCCCCAGACTGTTGATCGCCGACGAAGCGACCAGCGCGCTCGACACCATCGTCCAGGCCGAGATCGTTACCCTGATCCGCCGCCTTGTCGCCGAGGACGGCATGACGCTGCTTTTCATCAGCCACGACATCGCGCTCGCCGCCTCGCTTGCCGATCGTATCGCGGTACTGCGCCACGGCGAACCGATCGAGCTCGGCGAGACGGACCAGATCATCAATGCGCCGCGCCATGCCTATACGCGGTCCCTGCTCGATGCCCATCTTGGCCTCGACGCCAAGCCTTTGCTTGGCCGGCAAGGCGCCTCGGCATGACCGTGCTTGCCGTCTCCAGTCTCGCCAAGCGCTACCATCGTGGCGGCAGGCCTTTCGCGGCGGTCGACGACGTGTCCTTCGAGATCGAGGCGGCGGAAACCCTGGCGCTGGCAGGTCCCTCCGGCAGCGGCAAATCGACGATCGCCAGGCTGGTGCTGCGTCTGATCGAGCCCGATGCCGGCCGCATCGACTTCGAAGGCCCGGATTTCCTCGCGCTGTCGGGCGCCGCGCTGCGCGCGCGCCGCGCCCGCCTGCAAATGGTGTTCCAGGATCCGCTCGCCGCCTTCAATCCGCGCGCCACGGTGGCGCGCGTGCTGGACGATCCCCTGCGCGTTCACAACATCGCCTCGCGCGCGGAACGCCCGCACCGGATCGCGGCGCTGCTCGAGCGCGTCGGCCTCGATTCAGGCCTTGCCCAACGCGCCATCCACGAGATTTCCGGCGGCCAGCGCCAGCGCGTGGCGATCGCCCGCGCCATCGCCACGCGACCGTCGCTGATCGTCCTCGATGAGGCGGTGTCGGCCCTCGACGTATCGGTGCGCGGGCAGATCCTGGAACTGCTGCTCGACCTGCAACGGCAGGAACGGATCGCCTATCTGTTCATTTCCCATGACCTCGGCGTCATCCGTGCCGTGGCGCACCGCGTCATCATCCTCGATGCCGGCAGGGTCGCCGAGAGCGGCGATGCCCGCGCCGTCATCGCCAACCCGCAATCGGCGATCGGCAAGGCGCTGGTGGCGGCGACGCCGAAGCTTGTAAGAACCAATCAGGACTCACCATGACCGATCCCGAATCCGCCAGAGCCGAAAAGTTGTCGGGCGAGCTCGACTCCGCCTTCCGCAACCGCGCCGACCTCTACCGCCTCTTCCTCGACGAACTGACCGCCGAGCTCGGCGCCGAGAGGGCCGAGGCGGTGATGATCCGCAGCATCGAGAAGCGCGGCCGGGAGGTCGCGGCGGCGGCCTTCGCCGGCTTCGGCCCCAATGACGCGCCGGCGATCGGCGAAGCGTTTCTCGCCGTCAGCCCGGATGGCGGGCGCATGTATCCCACCGATGTCGAGCGAGGGCAGGACCACATTGCCTTCAAGGTGAAGCGCTGCCCGCTGAAGGATGCCTGGGTCGAGGCCGGCGTCGGCGAGGAGAAACTCGCCACGCTCTGCCGCATCGCCGGCGCCTTCGACCGCGGCCTGTTCGAGGCGACCGGCGTGCGCTTCGCCAATGTCACCTGGACACCGGGCCATGGCCCCGGCTGCTGCCACATCGCGCTGACCAATCGAGACGCTTAGCCACGAAATTAAAGCATGTCTCCCGAAAGTGGGAACCGGTTTCGGAACAAAGACATGCGTAAAATCAAAGCCCTAGGCGCACGGAGCGGATCTGAAAGATCGCGACGCGCTTTAGCTCTCGGCAAAGACGTGCAGCTCGCCGCCTGCCTCGTCGATCGCGGCGCGCAGTGCCGCCGTCGGCTCGCTGTCGGTGACGACGTCGGAAATCTCGCTCAGCGCGCACACGCGTTCGAGGCCGCTGCGGCCGAACTTGTCGTTGGTGACGACCAGCATCGTCGACAACGATCGTCCTATCATCGCGCGCTTCACCGCCGCGGCGCCCGAAATCATGTCGCTCGGGCCTTCGGCATTCAGCGCCGAGGCGCCGATGATGGCGACGTCGGCATTGTAGCGGTGCACGAATTCGACCGTGTCCTCGCCGAGCACCGCGGCCTCGCGGCTGTCATAGGTGCCTGGGCAAAGGATGACGCGAAAGGTCGGATTGGCGCCGGCCACCGAGGCGGCGCCGACGGAGTTGGTGATGATCGTCAGATCCCTGCCGAGCTGCGACAGGCTGCGCGCGACCTCGTAGGTGGTCGATCCGCCATCGATCATCACGATGCGGCCTCGCTCGATCAGTCCGGCGGCGCCGCGTCCGACGCGAGCCCGCTCCTCGACCATGGTAAGGCCGCGTTCGGCGATCACCGGTTCCGACGTCACCAGCGAAATGGTGGCGCCGCCATAGGTGCGGTTGATGAGCCCCGCCTCGCCGAGCTCGATCAGGTCGCGGCGGATGGTTTCGCCGGCGACGCCGATCCGGCGCGCAAGCTTCGAGATGCGGATCGAGGCCGAGCGCCGCACCTCCGACAGGATCAGCTCATGTCGCTCTTTCTTCGTCAGCCGGCCCGGCTCGATATTCATCGCCCTTCCCTCTCAAGGCCCCCGGCGCGGAGACATTAGCCACGCCGGGGACAGGAAAGCCAGCGTCAGTGTCTGAGCCGATCGCGCATCGCATACCACAGCATGCCGAGCACATAGAGCGGACCGCGCAGCGCCGTTCCGCCCGGGAACGGCAGCGGCGTCAGCGTCGAGAACAGATCGAGCCGCGAGGCATCGCCCGTGATCGCTTCCGCCAGAAGCTTGCCCGACAGCGTCGACAGGATGACGCCCTTGCCGGAATAGCCATGCGCGAAATAGACCTCGCCATAATGCCCGACATGCGGCAGGCGCGAGGTCGTCACCGACACCAGCCCACCCCAGGCATGGTCGATGCGGCAGCCCTGGAGCTGCGGAAAGGTCTTTTCCATATGCGGCCGCACGAAGCCGGCGATGTCGGCCGGCGGCGACGGCGTGTAGCGCTCGCCACCGCCGAACAGCAGGCGGCCATCGGCCGACATGCGGTAGTAGTTGACGACGAACAGCGTATCCGAGACGGCGACATTCGCCGGGATGACATTGCGCTCGCCCAAGGGCTCGGTGGCGACGATATAGTTGCCGACCGGCATGATGCGGCCGTTGACGCGCGGCTCCAATCCCTTGAGCAGCGCATCGCCGGCCAGCACCACATGCCTGGCGCGAACCGAACCCTTGTTGGTGAACACCCGGATGGATGGTTCACGCTCCAGCCGGACGGCAACCGAGTTCTCGTGGATGACGACACCGGCAGTTGAAGCGGCGCGGGCAAGCCCCAGCGTGTAGTTCAGCGGATGCATATGGCCGCCGAGCCTTTCGTAGACCGCGCCCTGATAGGGCGTATCCACCATCTGACGCGCCTGCGAAGCCGACAGGATCTCGACATCGGTGAAGTTCATCACCTTGGCGAGGCATTCAGCCTCTTGCGCGAAGTCGCGCACATCCGAAGCGCTGACGGCGCCGACCAGATGGCCGGTCTGGCGCAGATCGCAGTCGATGCCGTGACGTTCGATGATGTCGAGCACCAGCCCGCGCGCCTCGAAGGCGAGGTCGAACAGCGCCTTTGCCCGTTCCGGCCCAAAGCTCTTGACCAGGCCCCTGGCGCCCTTGCGCAAGCCCGGGATCATCTGGCCGCCATTGCGGCCCGAGGCGCCCCAGCCGATCTTGCCGCCCTCGAGCAGCACCACTTTAAGACCACGCTCGGCCGCATGCAGCGCCGCCGAAAGGCCGGTGCAGCCGCCGCCGACCACCACCAGATCGGCCTCGACATCGCCGGCAAGTGCGGGATGGTCGGGCGCCGGATTGGCGGTGGCGACATAATAGGACTTGCCGATATCGAGACCGGAATTGAAACCTGTCGAACGCGAAGCCATGGTCACACCTTGAGCAGCAGATGGTCGCGTTCCCAGGACGTCACGACGCTCTGGAACAGGTCGAGCTCGACGCTCTTCACGCGCAGATAGGTCTGGAAGAAATCCTCGCCGAGCAGCGCCCGCACGGGCTCGCAGGCCGCGAAGCGGTCGAGCGCCTCCTCCATCGTCTTTGGCAGTGTGCTCTTGCTTTTATAGGCATTGCCAAAGGCCTCTTCCGAGCGCGTAAGCTTCTCCTCGATGCCGAGATAGCCGGCGATCAGCGAGCCGGCCATGGCGAGGTAGGGATTGGCGTCCGCCCCCGGCAGCCGGTTTTCGATCCGCCGCGCGGCGCGCCCGCCCATCGGCACGCGCAGACCGCAGGAGCGGTTGTCGTGCGACCATTCGATGTTGGCGGGAGCGCTGTGGTTCGGCCGGATGCGCCGGTAGGAGTTCACGTTGGGCGCGAACAGCGGCATGATTTCGGGGATGTATTTCTGCAGGCCGCCGATGAACTGCGCGAACATCCCGGTGTCCTCGCCGTCTTCGCCAGCGAACAAGGGCTCGCCCGCTTCGTCGACGATCGACATGTGCAGATGCATCGAGCTGCCGGCCTGCGCGGCGATCGGCTTGGCCATGAAGGTGGCGTGCATGCCATTCGCCTGCGCCGCCTGGCGCGCCAGGCGTTTGAACAACAGCACCTTGTCGGCAAGCACCAGCGGATCGCCATGCAGGAGATTGATCTCGAGCTGCGCCGTGCCGGATTCGTGGATCAGCGTGTCGAGCGGCAGACCTGCGACGGCGGCATGTTCGTAGATCCGTCGCGTCACCGCTTCGAACTCCTCCATCGCCTGCATGTCGTAAGGGTGCTGCACGCTTTCCGGCCGACCGTTGCGTCCCGTCGGCGCGGTGATCGGGCGATCCGGATCGGGGTTCGGCGCCGTGAGATAGAATTCGAGCTCCGGCGCCATCACCGCGCGCCAGCCACGCCGGCGGTAAAGGTCGAGCACGGACCTCAGCACATGGCGCGGCGAGGCCATCCACGGCCGGTCGTCCATATGGAAGGTGTCGGCAAAGACATAGGCCTTTCCAGCGCTGCCGGGCGCGACGCACAGCGTGGACGTGTCCGGCACCATGCGCATGTCGGGGTCCGAATAGGCAAAGCCCTCGTCGATGGAGCCGGAATAGCGGCCGTCGATGGCGACCAGGAAGGCGCTGCTCGGCAGATAGAGCGCGCGGTCCTCGAGCGATTTGAGGAATTTCGCGACCGGCAAGGTCTTGCCGCGCAGCACGCCGTTGACGTCGGGCACGAAGCATTCGACTTCGTTGATCGCATGCGTCTTCAGCCAGCCTTGCGTGTCCGCGCCGGGGAATGAGGTGTTCAGATTGTCAGGCATTGGTCATGTCCGTACGAAGGAGAGATCGCTTCGGCGGGCATGTCCGTTCCGGGTGGGGCGTTATCTGAGCTGCGTTATCCGAGAACGGACGCCCGCCTGATGACCGGCCGAAAGGCCGGGTGCGGAGCGCCCTGCACGCCCTCGGTCCAGCCGTCGCGAACGACATGCGAGCCGACCTTGGTCTCCTCCGCGCGCTGCAGGTTCTCGTGACGGCAGCAGCGCATGATCAGCGATACCCCGAGCGCGCAAACGAAATACCGCAGGCAAAAATCGGATGCCTTTCGCGGTATTGCTGTTTTGCAGCTTGCATGACCGGTCTCACTAAAGGTGGAATTATGGTTTGACCGATCATCGCCGCCCGCGCAAGCCCGCTTTGCTGGGCCAGATCAGCCGATGCTCTCGCCGCCATCGACGACCAGCGCCTGCCCGGTCATGAAAGACGAGCGGTCGGAGACGAGGAACAGGATCGCTTCGGCGATCTCCTCCGCGTTCGCCCAGCGCCCCATCGGGATCTTGGTGCGGACATAGTTTTCGATCGCGTCGCGGCCGCCCATCTGGGCGATAAACGGCTCGTTGAACGGCGTGTCGACCCAGCCCGGGCAGAGCGCGTTGATGCGCACATTGTGCCTGGCGTAGTCGAGCGACATCTGCCTGGTCATCGCCACCACGGCGTGCTTTGAGGTGGCATAGGCGATCATCTCGCGGTCGTAGAAGACACCGGAATTGGACGCCGTGTTGAGGATGACGCCGCCACCTTGGGCAATCATCGCCGGCATGACGGTCTTCGCCGCCAGGAATTGCGCCCGCACATTGATGCGCCATGAGGCGTCCATGCCGTCGGTGCCGACTTCCGTCAGCGTGCCGCCGACCTGGATGCCGGCATGGCTGTGCAGGATATCGATCCGGCCATGCTTGACGAGCGTTCCCTGGATGAGCTCTTCGACGGCCGTGTCGTTGCCGACATCGGTGGCGACAGCCTCGGCGCGGCCGCCGGCGTCGCGGATGCCGGAGGCGGTGGCTTCGCCCGCCGCCGGATCGCGGTCCGCGATCACCACGAGCGCCCCTTCCCTAGCCATGATCATCGCCCCGGCGCGCCCGATGCCCGACCCCGCGCCCGTCACCACGGCAATACGGTCTTTCAGGATCATGGATTGGTCTTTCAAGGCGATGGCTTTCGACGGCCAAGCTGCCATTGCGCAAGCAGCACGAGCAGGACGGATGCGCAGAGCACGATCGTCGCGATGGCGTTGATCTCCGGCGTCACGCCGCGCCGGATCGAGGCGAAGACATAGATCGGCAGCGTGGTCTGCGCGCCGGCGACGAAGAAGGCAATGATGAAGTCGTCGAAGGAGAAGGTGAAGGCGAGCAGGAAGCCGGCGATCACCGCCGGCATGATCTGCGGGAGCACGATCGATCGGAACGTCGTCAGCGGCGTGGCATAGAGATCGCTCGAGGCCTCGACCAGATTGCGGTCGAGGCTGCTGAGCCGCGTGCCGACGATCATCGTCACCAGCGCCATCGAGAACAATCCGTGCGCGGCGATGATCGAGCCGTAGCCGAGCGAGAGGCGCGGCGGCTGGTCGGTCGGCCACAGCGAAGCGAGGAACGGATTGAGGACGGCGAAGAGCTGCACCAGCGCCACCAGCGTCGAGATGCCGATGACGACGCCCGGAACGACGATCGCGGCGCCCAGCAGCGCGTCGAACAGCGCCCGCGTCCGCGCGCCGACGCGCTGCAGCCCGAGCGCCGCGGCCGTGCCGCAGAAGGCCGCGAGCAGCGCGCTCGTCGTGGCGATGAACAGGCTGTTCTTCAGCGCTTCGACCAGGAAGGGATTGGACAGCGCCTTGCCGTACCATTGCACCGAGAAGCCGGTGAACTCGCTGGCATGATGCCCGGCATTGAAGGAGAACAGCACGACCAGCGCGATCGGCAGATAGAGGAAGG
Source organism: Mesorhizobium sp. B2-8-5 (assembly GCF_006440675.2). Taxonomy (NCBI): domain Bacteria; kingdom Pseudomonadati; phylum Pseudomonadota; class Alphaproteobacteria; order Hyphomicrobiales; family Phyllobacteriaceae; genus Mesorhizobium; species Mesorhizobium sp. B2-8-5. The sequence continues at coordinate 1,756,260 of NZ_CP083951.1, read as the reverse complement.
CAAAGACGGCAAAGACGAAGGTGCGCATCAGATCAGGTCCACCCGGCGTGCGCCCGAGAGCCGGGTCGAGATGCGATTGGCGACGATCAGCACCACGACCGAGACCAGCACCAGCGTGATGGCGATAGCCGATCCGAACGGCCAGTTGCGCGATTGCAGGAAGAGATCGACCAGCGCGTTGCCGATGAAGAACACCTTGCCGCCGCCGAGCAGCGTCGGGATCAGGTACTCACCGAGCAGCAGGATCATCACCAGCGAGAAGCCGGTCATGACGCCGGGCAGCGACAGCCTCAGCGTCACACCGAGGAAGGTCGACAGCGGCGTCGCACCCAGATCGGCGGAAGCCTCCAGCAGCCGGCGGTCGAGCCGCTCCAGGCTGACATAGATCGGCAGGATCATCAGCGGCAGGTAGCCGTAGACGATGCCGAGCAGAACAGCACCCGGCGTGTTGATCAGCCGCAGGTCCTCGATGCCGACATAGGCGAGCAAAGCCGGGATACCGCGCCCGCCGAGGATGTACATCCAGGCATAGGTGCGCATCAGAAGGCTGGTCCAGAACGGGATGACGATCAGCGCGAGCAGGATCAATCGCCAGCGATCCGGTGCCCGCAGCGCCAGATAGTAGGCGACGGGATAGGCGACAAGCAGGCAGGCGAGCGCTCCGGCGGGGGCCAGCACCATCGTGTTCCAGAACGCGGTCGCCCGCGCCGGCAGGTTGGCGTATTGCGCGAAAGTCAGCGCTGCCTGGTAGCCGCCTTCGGGCGCTCGCTCGCCGACGCTGAAGATGGCGATGGCGACGAACGGCAGCACCAGGAAGACGACCAGCCACAGCGCCGCCGGAGCAAGCAGCAGCGCCGTCATGAGGTTTTTGCGAAAGAGACTGCCGCGCATCGATAAAGCCGGTTGGGAGCCGGCGGACATTCGTCCGCCGGTCGCATTGTCTGGTTCGGGTTTGTGGCCGTTCCCGCTCAAGCCGACTTGAAGCGCGCCATCAGCTCGGCGCGGCCCGGATCGGTGAGCGTCGCGGCGGCGCCGAACTCCAGTGGCTTCAACAGGTCGGCGGCCGGATAGAGGATCGGGTTGTCCAGCACTTCCTTCGGCAGCAGCGCGTTGACGCGCGCGTCGGTCGAGGGCGCGCCATTGGCCAGATGCTCCTTCACCGCGACCTTCGGGTTCATCAGGTAGTTGAGCAGCGCGTAGCCGGCCGGCTTGTTCGGCGCATCCTTCGGAATCGCGTAGAAATCGGTCCAGATCTCGCCGCCTTCCTTGCCGAGCACATAGGCGATTTCGGGGATGTCGCGATGGAGCTGCGCCCCGTCATTGGTCCAGCACATCGTCATCCAGGCATCGCCGGCGCGCATTCCCGGCTGATAGTCACTCGACACCGCGAACAGATGCGGCTTGACCTTGAGCAGCAGTTCCTCCGCCTTGGCGAGCTCGTCCTGCTTCAGCGAATTGAAGGAATAGCCGTAATATTTCAGCGCATTGCCGATCGTGGTCAGCTGATAGTCGTGCACCATCGTGCGGCCGTCGCCTTCGGCCATCGCCGTGTCCCAGAATTCCTTCCAGCTCGACATCGGCTTGGTGAGCTTCTTGGTGTTCACGGCAAAACCGGTCGTGCCCCAGTTCTTCGGCACGGCGTAGGTCGTCCCGTCGATCGTGCCCTCGGCGGTGAAGCGTGCATCTTCCGACTTGCCATCGAAATTGCCGAGCTTGGCCATGTCGAGGGCTTCGATGATGCCGAGCTTCTTGTAGGTCGAGATGGTGTAGTTGGTCGGCACGAACAGGCTCCAGCCCGAGCCGCCGGCCTGCAGCTTGGCCAGCATCTCCTCATTGGAGCCGAAGACGTTGACCTCGACGGCGACGCCCGTATCGGCCTTGAAATTCTCGAAGGTCTGCGGGTCGTGGTAGTTCGGCCAAGTGGCGATCGACATGCGGTCGCCGAGGTCCTCAGCGGCAAAAGCTGGCGTCGGCATGATGCCGAGCTCGCGCGCCATCACCGCGGTCGCGACGCCGAGGCCGGTGAGGCCGAGGAAATCGCGCCGGCTGATCGAGCCGCGCTTCAGGCGCATCAACTGGTCGACGAATTTATCGGGGCTTATCGGCAGTCCGTCACGATAGGATTTCGGCATGTTGGTCTTCCCTCTGGTTGGTCCCGTTATTGTTGGCGTGCGGAAACGCCAGCGGCGCTCCGGCGGCAAAGCCGATGGCGACGGGTTCGCCCGGCTTGAAGAGATTGCCCTGGCCGATCACGTGATCGGCCTTGGCGAGCAGCGATCCGATACCCTGGACCTCGATCGCGTATTCCGCCGTCGAACCCAGGAATATGCGGTTGCGGACGATGCCTTTCAGGCTGCCGCCTCCGGGCGCTGAGAGGCTGAGCGATTCCGGCCGCAGGCTGACGGATACGGCCTCGCCCCGGCTGAGCGGCAACCGCTTGCGCGCCGAAATCACAGTGCCGTCGGCGAGCGCGACATCGACGAGATCGCCGGAGAGACCGGCCACCTTGCCGCTCAAGAGATTGGTCTTGCCGACGAAATCCGCCACGAACAGATCCGCCGGCTCATCATAGATTTCGCTTGGCTGTCCGATCTGGACGACGCGGCCGCCATTCATGACGCAGACGAAGTCGCTCATCGACAGCGCTTCCTCCTGGTCGTGGGTGACCAGCACGAAAGTGATGCCGATCTCGCGCTGCAGGTTTTGCAGCTCGATCTGCATGTCGGTGCGCAGCTTCTTGTCGAGCGCCGCCAGCGGCTCGTCGAGCAGCAGCACCGCCGGCTTGTTGACCAGGGCGCGGGCGAGCGCCACGCGCTGCTGCTGGCCGCCGGAAAGCTCGTGGATCTTGCGGCGTCCGTAGCCGGCGAGCTGCACCATGGCCAGTGCCTCGCCGGCCCTGGAGGAGATATCGCGCGACGACAGCCTGGGTCTCGCCTGGTGCAGCCCGTAGGAAATGTTCTCCTCGACATCGAGATGCGGGAACAGCGCATATTGCTGGAACACCATGTTGACCGGCCGCCGGTAGGGCGGCGTGCCGGCCATGTCGCGGCCGCGGATCAGCACCTGGCCTTCGCTCGGCTGCTCGAAGCCGCCGATCATGCGAAGGCAGGTCGTCTTGCCGCAGCCTGAGGGGCCGAGCAGCGCGACGAAGGCGGAAGGCGGGATGGCAAGGTCGATGCCGCTGACCGCGGTGACCGCGCCATAGCGCTTGGTGACCGCGCGAAATTCGATATCGGGCACTGCAGTCAAGCCACGGGCTCCAGCGACAGCGTGAGGCAATGCCCTGACGCTAGCAGAGGCAATGCCGCCTAGTATATACCTCGCAGGTGGTATATTTAGCCAATTTTATCGTTTAGAGGGGTATGAATTGGCCGCTTCCCGCAGTGACGACTACAACGCCTTGGCCACAGTCATCGCCGCGTCGCGCGAGACCGGCGGCGACCATTTCGGCAAGGCTATCGTCGGCTGGCTGCGCGGGCACGTCCGTTTCGACCACTGCGTGATCTTCGGCTATCGCGGCGCCGCGAGGCCGCCGCTCCTGTTCGAGACCTTCTCGCCGGCCGAAAGCCACATCTTCGTCGCGCTCTATCAGGAAGGACCCTATCTGCTCGACCCCTTCCATCACGCCGCCGTCGAGCGCAAGGAAGGCTTTTGGCGCATGCGCGAGCTTGCGCCCGACCGCTTCTATGCCAGCGAATATTACCGGTCCTATTACAGCCAGACCCGCCTTGCCGAGGAAGTCGGCTTCTTCGTGCCGCTGGCCGGCAAGGACGCGCTGGTGCTGTCGCTGATGCGGCTGCGCGCCACCGGGCCGTTCGGAACGGCGGATGCCAGGCTGCTGCGTGACATGGCGCCGGCGGTGATCGGCTTCTGCAGGCAGCACTGGCCGTCCCTGCCTGCCGAAGAGGTCTCGACCCAGCCCTCCGGCGAGACCATCGCAACGGCCAACGAACTCGATCGCGCGCATATCTGGAAGAGCCTGTCGCTGACCTCACGTGAAAAACAGGTCGTCGATCTGGTGCTTCAGGGCCATTCCACGGAATCGATCGCCAGGGCGCTCAGGATCGTGCCGGGGACCGTCAAGGTCCACCGCCGCAACATCTATCGCAAGCTCAAGATCAAGTCGCAGGCGGGTCTCTTCGCGCGCTTCGTCGAGATCATCGACGCGCGGATCGGATAGCAACGCCGGCCGCCCTTGCCGCGGTTCGCGTTGAGCGTCTATCGTGCGGCCGAAACGACCGGCCAGCTATCCCGGCGGCGGATCAGCTGACGAAACAGATCTCAGGACGGATGAAGCAGCGTATCGCCAATGGCCGACAAATCGCAATTCGGACTGACCGCTGTCGATACCGTTCCCCTGCATGAGAAAGTCTATCTGGAGCTCGTGCGCGCCTTGATGTCGGGGCAACTCCAGCCTGGCCAGAAGCTGACCTCGCGCAAGCTCGCCAAGGAGCTCGGCACCAGCGACATGCCGGTGCGCAGCGCCTTCATGCGGCTGCAGGCGCTGAGAGCCCTGAGCCCGATGCCGAACGGCAGCGTCGAGGTGCCGCTGATTTCGGCCGACCGCTTCCAGCAACTGACCGCGGTGCGCACGATCCTGGAAGGCACGGCCACCGAGCTCGCGACGAAACTCATCAACGGCAACAATCTGCGCGCGATCCGGCGCCACTGCGCCGAGCTTACCGAAGCCGCCCGCGGCGGCGGGATCGATAACTATCTGCGCAAGAACTATGACTTCAAATTCTCGATCTACCGCCATTGCGGCAACGAGCAGATGCTCTTCCTGATCGAGACGGTATGGATGCAGGTCGGCCCCTTCCTGCGAAACCTGCACATCGGCTTCGAGGATGACCTGGCCGGCATTCTCGGCATCGACCATCACGAGGAGGTCGTGGCGGCGATCGAGGCCGGCGACGGCGAAAGGGCGCGCGCCGCGATCGTGCGCGATATCGCCGAGGGCGCGGCCCACATCCTCGGCCAGGTGAAATTTCCGGAACTGCGCCACTGACGGGCAAGCCGGTCTCGAATTCGGCTTGGCTTTCGTCAATCGGGTCGCTATGTTGCGATCGCAGATCGCACAATTTGGACCCGAAATGCCGCCCGATATCCCAGCTAGTGACTTGAAAAAATGAAGGGAAACCACTCGGCAGCAGCCGTGTTGGCCTTCACGAACTCACAAGCTGAAAATTGGATATCGTAGCCGACAGGGCTACAGCACCCAGAGAAAAAAGGGGCTGGAAATTGAGCGATGCGATTGCGGACGTTTTGAAGTGGCTGGACGGCAGGAAGGACATCCAGAGCCTGCGGGCGGCGGTGTGCGACCTGAACGGCATCATGCGCGGCAAGCGCATTCCGGTCGAGCAGGCGCGCAAGGCGCTCGAAGGCAAGCTGCGCATGCCCTATTCGGCCATCGGGCTCGACATATGGGGAGAGGACATCGAAGGCAACGCCCAGGTGTTCTCGACCGGCGACGCCGACGGGCTTTGCCATTGGACGGGACGCGGCATACTGCCCGTCAACTGGACGGCGCACCCGACGGCGCTGTTGCCGGTCTGGCTGGCGGACGACAGCGGCGCACCCTACCTCGGCGATCCGCGCCGCGCGCTGGCACGCATCCTCGACCGCTACGCCGCCCTCGGCCTGACGCCCGTTACCGCGACCGAACTCGAATTCTACCTTGTCGATCCGACGTCGCAGCGGCCTGTCGGACCGGTTTCGCCGGTAACCGGGCGGCGTCTCGATTCCGACGCGGCGCTTTCGATCGACGAGGTCGACGATTTCGAAGCCTTCATCCACGATATCTACGAAGCCTGCCGCATGCAGGACATTCCGGTCGACACCGCGATCGCCGAGAACGGCGTCGGCCAGTTCGAGATCAATCTCAACCACGTGCCCGACGCCCTGCGCGCCGCGGACGACGCCGTGCTCTTCAAGCGCACCGTCAAGGGCATTGCCCGCAAACATGGCTTCGCCGCCTGCTTCATGGCCAAGCCCTATGGCGAACGCGCCGGAAACGGCTTCCATGTCCATTTCAGCGTCCTCGACAGGCAAGGCCGCAACATCTTCGACGACGGCTCGGATCAGGGCTCCGACACCATGCGCCACGCGGTTGGCGGCCTGCTTGCCGCGATGGCTCAAAGCACGCTGGTGTTCGCGCCGCATTTCAATTCCTACCGCCGGCTGCGGCCGCGTTCCTATGCGCCGACCGCCGTCGCCTGGGGTTATGAAAACCGCATGGTGGCGATCCGCATTCCGGGCGGCCCGTCGGCCGCGCGGCGCATCGAGCATCGCGTCTCCGGCGCCGACGCCAATCCCTATCTGGTGCTGGCGGCAATCCTCGGCGCGGCGTTGATCGGCATCGAGCGCCAGCTCTCGCCCGGCGAGCCGACCGGCGGCGAGGGCCAGGGGCTGACACTCGCCAAGCTGCCGCCCGACTGGGCCTCGGCGATCGCCGCCTTCGAGACCGGTCCGCGCGTTGCCGAGATCTTCCCGGATGTGCTGCGCGACGCCTTCATCGCCTGCAAGCGCCAGGAGCTGAACACTTTCGCGCTCAACGTCAGCGACTTCGAGATAGAGACCTATCTCGAAAGTGTTTGAGGTGCGTGGGTCACCGCCGCAATCCTGAACTACCGGGCCAGGCGCCTGGCCGCGCGGATTATCTGATGGCGTCCCTCTGTAACGACCTTGCATTGGCAGCGAACGCCTCGCTCAGGCGTGCTGCAATTCGTTCCCTGTCTGTCTGCCCGTAGATTTGCGATATCCGGCAATCTGATGGTTCTAGATCACCGCTTCCTCGAGGAACGGTTCGTTGCGCGCGATCCTTTCGTAGCAGAATGACGAAAGGTCCAGCGTCTGGAACGCGCCGTGGACGATCAGCTCCGACACCGCACGGCCGACCGCCGGCGACTGCTGCAGCCCGTGCCCCGAAAAGCCGTTGGCGAACATGAAGTTCTTCACTTGCGGGTGGAAGCCGACAATGCCGTTGTGGTCGAGCATGTTGTATTCGTAATGGCCGGTCCAGCTCGTCTGCACCTTCAGCGCGTCGAAGGCCGGGATGCGGTGCCAGAGCGCCGGCCAGATATGGTCGTCGAACTCCTCGAAATGCATTTCGAAGTCGTCGTAGCTGGCCGGCCCGTCGCCCTGCGGCGTGTTGCCGGTGAGGAAAAGCTCGCCCTCCGGCCGCACGAATGTGCCTGAAAGGTCGATGACATTGGGCATGCGGCCCGGGATCGCATTGGCGCTGGCGAACACGAAGCTGTAGCGCTTGTAAGGCGCGACCGGAATGGACAGCCCGGCCATGGCGGCGACCTGCTGGGCTCGCGGACCTGCCGCGTTGACCAGCGTTCCGCAAGCGACCGTCTCGCCCGTCGAGAGCCGCACCGAGACGACCCGCCCGTCAACGACGTCCAGCGCCGTCACGGCATTGTCGATATATTCGACACCGCTGCCCCGAGCGGCGCGGCGAAAGCCGTTCAACATGCCCATGGAGTCGAACCAGCCCTCTTCGCGAGCGCCCCACGAACCGCCGCCGAGATCGTCGACATTCAGCCATGGAAAACGTTCCTTCAAGGCGCCCGGTTCGAGGAAGACGGTATGGGCGCCGAGGCTGCGCTGCAGTTCGACCCGTTCACGCGCCGCCTCCACACCCTCGGGCGAGCAGCAATAGAGATACCCGTGCTCCTTGAAGCCGAGATCGGGCGCCGGCTCGTTCGTGTAGAACGGGGCCATCCGCTCCTGGAAACCACGGATGATCTCGATGCCGAACTGGCTGATCTTCACATTGATCGGATTGGAATATTGCTGGCGGATCGCGCTGGTGGAAAGCGCGGTCGAGGAGAATTCGTAGCTTGAGTCGCGCTCGACCACGAGGATCGAAGCGCCGCTGCCCAGCGCCTGGCTCAGCCAATAGGCCGTCGACGAGCCGACGACCGCGCCGCCGACGATGACGATGTCATAGGCGTTGCGCGACGGTGCTTTGTAAGGGGGGATTGCCATGATTATTCCTACCGATTGAACGAGGCGACCAGGGCGTCCGAACCCCGCGCCAGCAGGCCGAGATCGGAACCGACCGCCACCATGGTGAAGCCGTCGGCGAGGTAGCGGTCCGCATCGGCCTTCACGGGAGCCAGGATGCCGCTGGCCTTGTCTGCCGAGGCGGCGGCCTTGCGTACCGACGATATCGCCTCCTGCACAGGCCCGGCGCCAGGATTGCCCATCGCGCCCATATTGGTGGAGAGGTCGCCCGGCCCGACGAACAGAACGTCCACACCGTCCACCGCCGCGATTTCGGCGGCGTTCGCCACACCGGCCTCGTCCTCGATCTGCACGGCAAGCAATTGCTGCTCGCGCGCCTTGGCGTGGTAGCCGGCGATGCGACCGAAAGCATTGGCGCGGTGGCCGACCGAGAAACCGCGGAAGCCGCCCGGCGCATAGGTCATCGCCGCGACGATTGCGCGTGCCTGGTCCGCCGTCCGCACATTCGGGATCATCAGGCTGCGGGCGCCGACATCTAGCACCTGTTTCATCAGATTGGGATCGTCGGATGGCAGGCGCACCACGGCTTCGCAAGGAAACGCCGCCACGACCTGCAGCTGCGCCATGATGCCGCGCAGGTCGTTCGGGCTGTGCTCGCCGTCGATCAGCAGCCAGCCCGCCCCGGAGCCCGCGACGACTTCGGTGGTGAGCGCCGAGGCCAGGGAGCACCAGATGCCGATATGAGCCCGGCCGGCCTGTACGGCCGCCTTCAGCGAATTAATGCGCTCCTGCATGTGCGATCGGTCTCCAGTCGTGAAGAAGGTGCATTGAAATTTGTATGATGTCCTATATCATATGCCTAGCTTGAGCTGCAAGGCGCTCCGGCGCCGCATGGGAGTTGCGTATGAAAATCGGCTTCATCGGACTTGGCGTCATGGGCGCGCCGATGGCCCGGCATCTCGCCGATGCCGGGCATGAGATCGTCACCGTCCTCAATCGCTCTCCCCTGCCGGAGGCCCTCGACGCATCGGTGGTTGCCTCTCCCGCCGAGGTGGCGCGGGCGTCCGAGTTCGTCATCACCATGTTGCCCGACACGCCCGACGTCGAGCGCGTCCTGTTCGGGCAGAACGGCGTGCTGGAAGGAATTTCGGCCGGCAAGCTGGTCATCGACATGAGCTCGATCAGTCCAATCGCCACGGCCGGCTTCGCCGCGAAGATAAGGCAGGCAGGCGCAGGCTATCTCGATGCGCCGGTCTCCGGCGGCGAGGTCGGTGCCAAGGCGGCCAGCCTCACCATCATGGTCGGCGGGCCGGCCGCCGAGTTCGAGCGCGCGCTGCCGATCTTCGAGAGGCTCGGCAAGAACATCACCTTGATCGGGCAAAACAACGGCGCCGGCCAGACCTGCAAGATCGCCAACCAGATCATCGTCGCGCTCAACATCGAGGCGGTCGCCGAGGCGCTGGTCTTCGCCAGCAAGGCCGGTTGCGATCCGGCCAAGGTGCGCGGCGCGCTGATGGGTGGCTTCGCCTCGTCACGGGTCCTGGAGGTACATGGCGAACGCATGATCGCCCGCAGCTTCGCGCCGGGTTTTCGTATCCGGCTGCATCAGAAGGATCTCAATCTTGCGCTGGAAAGCGCCCGCGCGCTCGGCGTTGCCTTGCCGGGCACCGCAACGGCACAACAGCTGATGAATGCCTGTTCGGCCCGGCCGGGCGGCGCGGAGGCTGACCATTCTTCACTCGTTCGAGCCCTCGAAATCCTCAGTCATCACGAACTCTCAAACGGAAAGGAATAACGATGCGCGGAACCGGCAAGGCCGATGTCTTCGTCATGCTGGCCCATCCCGTAGGCCATGCGAAAAGCCCCGGCATCTTCAACGATATCTTCGAGCAGAAGGGGCTCGACAGCCTGATGGTGCCGCTGAGTTGCCGCCCGGAGGATTTCGACACGTTCTGGGCCGGCATCACGGCGGCCGAGAACATCCGGGGCGTGATCATCTCGGTGCCGTACAAGGTTCCGGTCTTCCACAAATGCGCCGCCGCCCATGATCGCGCTTCGCGCGTGCAGAGCGCGAATTCCGTGCGCCGGCAGGCGGACGGCACCTGGTATGCCGACAATTTCGACGGCGTCGGCTTCATCGAAGGACTGAAGGCCGGCGGACACCGGATCGCAGGCAAGCGCATCCTGCAGGTCGGCGCCGGCGGCGCGGGCGCCTCGCTGACTTACTGCCTTGCCGAAGAAGGCGCTGCGGAAATCCGTCTGGCCGACATCGACAAGGAACGCGCGCAAAAACTCGCTTTGCTGGTCGGCAAGGCTTTCCCCAACTGCCGCATCGAGGTCGGAGGACCCGATCCGTCCGGCATGGATATGGCGATCAACGCCACGCCGTCCGGGCTGAAGGCCAGTGATCCATTGCCGATGGACGTCAGCAGGCTGACGCCGCAGATGACGGTCGTCGACATCATCATGGAGCCAGCCGAAACGGCGCTACTGAAGGCGGCGAAGGAGATCGGCTGCCGCATCCAGCCGGGACGCCCGATGATGGATTTCCAGGTCGAGGCCATGGCCGAATTCTTCGACATCGAGCGCAAGGATCGCCGCAATGGCTGACGCACCGACCGCCGTCGTCATTGGCGGCACGTCCGGCATAGGCCGCGCGATCGCCGAGCGCTTCGCCGGGGCCGGCTATCAGGTTGTCGTCGCCGGCCGCGATGCTGTTCGAGGCAAGGAAGCCGCCGACGCTTGCGAGAGTGCCGGCGCGCTGCGCGCTCTTTTCGTGCAAACCGATGTCGGCGACTCGGCCTCGGTCGAAGCCCTGGCCGCGGGTGTCGCAAGCGCCTTCGGCACGCCGCATGTCGTGGTCAACTGCGCCGGTATCCTGCAGAGCGGCAAGCACGTCCTCGACCAGGATCTCGACGAAGACGAGCGGATGTGGCGCATCAACTATCGCGGCACGCTGCTCGGCTGCCAGGTGTTCGGCCGGTTGATGTCGGCCGCCGGGCGCGGCGCGATCCTCAATGTCGGCTCACTTGCCTCTTTCGCGCCACTGTCGCTGCCGGCCTACACGCCGGGCAAGCATGCTGTCCTGGCGCTGACGCAAATGCTGGCCGCCGAGCTCGGCCCGCATGGTGTTCGCGTCAATGCCGTGGCGCCCGGCTACACGCTGTCGGACGGGCTGAAGGCAAAGATCGCCAAGGGCGAGCGCAACCCGCAAGCCATCCAGGCTACGACTGCGCTGCGCCGCTTCGTCGAGCCGCGCGACGTCGCCGAGGCTGCCTTGTTCCTCTGCTCCGACCGCGCCGCGTCGATCACCGGCGTCACGCTTCCGGTCGATGCCGGCTGGCTCGTGCAGGCGCCATACGCGCAGTACCTGCAAGGCAACCCCATCCGGCAGACGCCGGCAATCTGAGAGAGAACAAGTGAGCGACATTCAGCGCTTCGACTTCGACACCCGCATCCATCACGGCGTCATCCACAATGGGACGCTCTACCTCACCGGCCAGGTCGCTCGGCCCGGCCAATCGGCGGCCGACCAGATGCGCGAGGTGCTCGGCAAGATCGACGCGCTGCTTGCCAAGGCAGGCACGGACAAGACGCGCATCCTCCACGTCCAGATGTGGCTGGACGACGTGCGCGATTTCGACGAGGTCAACACGGTCTGGGACGCCTGGATGCCGAAGGAGCATGCGCCGGCGCGATCCTCCGGCGAAGGCCGGATGGCCAAGCCCGGCATGCTGGTCGAACTGATCGTCACCGCGGCGGTTTGAATGGTCCTGCCGGTTCGGGCATCATCCCCGAATCTGGGTCGAGCGTTTCAGCTTTTCACGGAAACGCCGAACCGCTCTATCTCTTTGTTTCTACGCAATCCGGACGGAAAACCGCTACACGCTTTTCCTGGAATTGCTCTAGGGGAGACTGATGACGAAGCGCAAGCCGCTGTCCACCGTCGTGGCGGAGAGCCTGTCCGAAAAGATCCGCTCCGGATCGCTGCTTCCCGGCGCCCAACTGCCGACGGAGGCGGAACTTTGCGCCGAATACGACGTCAGTCGCACCGTCGTGCGCGAGGCGGTAGCGCGGCTGCGCTCAGAGGGCATGGTTGTGCCGCAACAGGGACGCGGCATGTTCGTCAGCGACACGCCCGCGCCGCGCAATTTCTCGATTCCGGAGGAGGCGCTGCGGACATTACCGGAGACCATCGCCTTGCTTGAGCTCAGATTGAGCGTCGAAGTGGAATCCGCCGGGCTCTGCGCGGAACGGCGGACCGACAAGGAGGCAAGCGACATCCGCGCCATGATGGATGAGATCGACGCGCGGCATGCGGACCCCGCCGCCGTCCAGATCCACTACGACTATGATTTCCACCTCGCGATCGCCAAGTCTGCGCGCAATGAATTCATCCATGGCTTCTTGAGCTATCTCGGGCCGATGATCGTGCCGCGATTCCAGCTCGGCTACGTGGTCGAGCCCGCGCTCAAGGACAGCTACTACGCGCGCATCCACAGCGAGCACAAGGCGATCGTCGATGCCATCGAAAGCCAGGACGCAAGCAAGGCCCGCCAGGCGATGCGCAAGCATCTGCAGAACAGCCTGGGACGTGTGCGCGCGCTGGCGAAAGCTTCGGGCATCGAGGCCACCGAAGCAGAACAGAAAGCCGCCGCCGTCTCGCTTTTCACCGACCTGAGAAAGCCCTTGCCGACAGCCGGATAGTTTGGCCGGCTTCGATGTCGTTCGCCCCCGCCGCCGCGCGCCAAGCCAGTCGTTCGCGAAAGCCGTGTTTTTTCTCGGTTTGCGGCCAATGGCCCGCTCCCGCGCGCTGAAAACGTTGTTTTCCTTGGGCTGTCTGCATTTTCCGCCGCACCGGAAGGTTGGAATATTCCGGTCGGCAGCAAGGCTTTCGAAAGTTTATCTTTCCTTTTTGCTGGTTTTCTTGGTTTCGCGGCGTCGGCCCGCGCCGCACACTGAAAACTAGGCAAATGGGGAAGCCGCAAATGGGGAAGCCCAAGTGACGACAGCCTTCATCACCGGAGCGACGAGCGGCATGGGACGGGCGATGGCGATCGCGCTGAGCGACGCCGGCTACGACGTCTATGCGGCCGGCCGCAGCCAGGCGGCGCTGAAAGACCTGCAGGCCGAGCGCCCGGGCATCGTGCCCATCGCCGTCGACGTCACCGATCGTGAGGCGCTGGAAGCGGTGCTGGCGGATCTCACCATCGATGTGCTGATCAACAATGCCGGCATCATGCCGCCGCTCGGCAATTTCGCCGACATGAAGATCGCCGACATCGACACCACGCTGGAGGTGAACCTCAGCGCGGCGATCCTGCTCACCCGCCTCGTCGTGCCGCAGATGCGGGAGCGGCAGTCGGGGCACATATTGTTCACCGGCTCCGTCGCGGGCCACGCCGCATTCTCCAACATTGCCGTCTATGCGGCCACCAAGGCTGCGATCTCCGGCTTTGCCGCCGCGCTGCGCGCCGACCTCTCCCCGTCCGGCGTGCGCGTCACCGAGATCGTCGCCGGCCGTGTCGAGACGCAGCTCTACCAGGACATCCTCGACGCCAAGGCGCGCGCCGCCATGTACGCCAGCAAGGTGGTGCAGCCCGACGACGTGGCCCGGATGGTCGTCGCGGTGCTCGCGCTGCCGGCATGGGCCGACGTCACCCGTTTCGACATCATGCCGACCTGGCCGACCTCGCCCAGCGGCACCAAGTAGGGAAAACTGCAATGAAGGATCTTTCCGTTCTGATCGTTGGTGGCGGCGCCGGCCTCGGCGCGCTCCTGGCCAAGATGGCTGTCGAGGCCGGGGCGGCAAAGATCGGCATCATCGACATCAACCAGCAGGCTGCGGAGGGCGCGCTCGAACCGGCGAAGGCTAAGGGCCTGCCGACCGCGGCCGCGACTGGCGACATCCAGGTCGGTCCGCAATGCCACGCCGCCTTCGACGCCATCGTGGCCAAGCTCGGGCGCGTCGACACGCTGATCAACTGCGCCGCCATCTATCCGCGTCGGCCGCTGCTCGAGATCACCGACGCCGAGTGGGACGCCTCAAACGGCATCAACATCAAGGGCACCTACCATATGATGGTGGCGGCAGTCCGCCATATGCAGGCGCAAGAGCCGAAGGATCATGTGCGCGGGCGGATCGTGAACCTGACCTCGGTCGACGCCTTCAAGGCGCATCCGCAGAACGCCCACTATGCTGCAACGAAGGCAGCCGTCGTCAGCCTGACGCGGTCCTTCGCGCACTATGCCGCCAAGGACGGCATCCTGGTGAACTCCGTGGCGCCGGCCGGCATGGCCACCGAGAAGGCCAAGGCACTCGGCTTCCTCGAGGAACTGGCCAAGGCAAGTCCGCTCGGCCGTGGCGCCGAGCCCACCGAGATCGCCGAATGGGTACTGATGACCGGCGGCCCGAAGAACACCTACATGACCGGAGAAAACGTAATTGTTTCAGGCGGTTACATCTACGCATAGCGTCCCAGCGGCCTGGCGTCGCCGGACATATGGCAGTGCATGATTGACAGAGCTCGAACGAAAGGAGGCGGAATTACCATGACCGGCAAGCTTCGCCTTCCTTCGCTGAATGCGCTTCGCGTCTTCCACGCCGTCGCGCAGCACAAGAGCTTCCGGCAGGCGGCCGACGAGCTCCTGGTCACGCCGCAGGCGGTCGGGCAGCAGATCAAGCTCCTGGAAGACACGCTTCAGGTGACGCTGTTCGAGCGCAGGGGCCGGTCCATCGAATTGACCGAGTCGGCGATCCTGCTCTCGCACTACGTCAAGGCGGGCTTCGACGAGTTCTCCGAAGGCGTGCGCCGCGTCACCAAGTCGAACTACCGCGACCGCATCAACCTCAATGCGAGCCCGTATTTCGCGACGCATTACCTGCTGCCAAGGCTTTCGCTGTTCCGCGAGATGCTGCCGGGAGCGGACCTGCGCCTGACCACGATGGTCGACCTGCCCGACTTCGGCCGCGACGATATCGATATGACGGTACAGTGGGGCTACGGCAACTGGCCCGACTACGAGGTCACGCTGCTGGTGCCTGACCCCAAGATCATCTGCTGCACGCCGGCGATCGGCGAGAAGATCAAGTCGGCGCATGACCTGACGCGTTTCACGCTGCTCGACACGGTCAAGTCGAAGCGCCTGTGGCCGGACATATTGCGGCACCTCGGCGTGGAGCTGACCGACGGAGACCGCAGCATCAGCTTCGACGACGCGGCGACGATGCGCCGGGCGACCTTGCAAGGCATCGGCGTCGGCCTCGTCTCCGTCATCGACGCCGAGGAGGATTTTCGCTCCGGCGCGCTGGTCGCGCCGATCGGCCGCGACGCCATCGCCGATATGAAGCCGGAAGAAGTCCCCGGCTTCTACCTCGTCGTTCCGCGCGGGCATTTGCGCGTGAAGGCGGTGGCAGCGCTCCATCGATGGCTGGGCCAGGAAGATTGGCGCAGCGACCTCAAGATCTCCTTGCCGAAACCGACCCCGCTTTCCGACTGACAAGCGGCTTAGAGACCGAGCTCCGAAAGGCATCCTACGGGCTCCAACAACAAGAAACGGAACAACCTCAACAGTGGAGACAATCAAAATGAAAATGATCAAATGGGGGGCCGCCGCCATGGCCCTGGGCCTCGTTCATCTGGCCGCACCCGCTGAAGCCGCCGGCGGCAAGACGCTCGAAACCGTCAAGGCGCGCGGCGTGCTCAACTGCACCGGCCATGACGGCTCATATCTCGGCTTTGCCGAGGTGGACGACAAGGGCAACTGGAAGGGCATGGACATCGACCTCTGCAAGGCGGTGGCCACGGCCGTGTTCGGCGATCCGGCGAAGCTGAAGATCGTTCCGATCAGCTGGGCGCAGCGGTGGCCGTCGCTCCAGTCGGGCGATGTCGACATCATCATCAAGGCTTCGGGCGGCACGCTCAGCCGCGACACCGAGCTCGGCCTGCAATTCTCCATGTCCTATTACCTCGGAACCACCAAGGTGATGGCGCATAAGGAGCTGAACCTGAAGTCGCTCAAGGACGCCAATGGCGGCACGATCTGCATCCCCGCCGGCACCTCGCAGGAGCAGCAGGTCGCCGCCTACGCCCAGAAGCTCGGCATCAAGCTCGAGCCGGTGCTGATCGAAAAGACCGAAGAGCTGGAACAAGCCTATTTCTCCGGCCGCTGCGATCTCTATGCGCAGTGGGGTCCGACGCTGGCCATCGCCCGCATCGCCAAGAGCAAGGTCGAGGATCATGTGATCCTGCCCGACGTGCTCGCGGTCGAGCCCGAAGTGATGATCATGCGCCAAGGCGATGACAACTGGGTGGACATCGCCAACTGGACGCTGAGCACCCTGATCTTCGCCGAGCAGGAAGGCATCACCTCCAAGAATGTCGACGAGATCAAGGCCAAGCCGACCTCGCCGCAGGTGGCCAAATTCCTCGGCGTCACGCCGGGCATGGGCAAGGGTCTCGGGCTTTCCGACGACTGGGCCTACAACGTCATCAAGAAGGTCGGCAATTACGGCGAGATCTTCGATCGCGATCTCGGCAAGGATTCGCCCTACAAGATGGATCGCGAGCTGACCAACCTGTGGAACAATGGCGGCGTCCTGTTCCCGCTGGTGATCGATTGATCCCCTTGGTGATCGACTGATCCGCGTCTGAAGTTATCCTGCTCTGGGCTCCGCCTGGCTTGCGCCGGGCGGAGCCGACAGCAATTCGAGAAAGCTAGGTCGATGGTCAGCCTGCTGAGAAATCAGAAGGTCCGCAACACGCTGTTGCAGGTTCTCTATGTCGGCGCGCTTGCGGCGCTTGTGCTCGCCGGCGTGGTCATCGCCCGGCGCAACCTTGCCGAGCAAGGGATCACCTCCGGCTTCGACTTCCTCTACAAGTCGACCGGCTGGGACGTGAACTTCTCGCTGCTGCCCGCCACGGCCAACGATCCCTATTGGTGGTTCTTCCTCATCGGCATCATCAACACGCTGTTCCTCGGCACCGTCGGGCTGATGCTGGCGACGCTGGTCGGAACGATCGTCGGCCTGGCACGAACGTCCTCGAACGAATTGGCGCGGCTGCTCGGCCGCACCTATGTCGATATTTTCCGCAACATCCCGCTGATCCTCCAGGTCTTCTTCTGGTACGCCGTCATCACGCACCTGCCGACGCCGCGCGCTGCGCATGAGGCATTCGGCATGCTGCTGACCAGCCGCGGCCTCTACTTGCCGATCCCCAATGTCGGGGCCATCGCGTTTGCGGCGGCGATACTTGCCGTGATCGCGGCAATCGCGCTGCCCGTCTGGCTGGGCAGAACGTCGCGCCTTGGCCGACCATTCGGCGAGCGGCTCGGCATTCAACTGGCCGCGGCGGCGACGGCGTTGGCCACCGCCGCCGTGATCCTGGCGCTCGGTCGCTTGCCGGACCTGCCACTTCTCGACTTCCCCGCCTTGCAAGGCCTGAATCTCAAGGGAGGCCTGCGCATTCCGCCGGAGTTTTCCGCGCTGGCGATCGCCATCGCCATCTATGGTGGTTCCTACATCGCCGAGATCGTGCGCGGCGGCTTCAAGGCGGTGGGCAAAGGCCAGATGGAAGCGGCGCTTTCGCTGGGCTTGAGCCCGTGGCGCGTGTTCACGCTTGTGCGGTTGCCGCTGGCGCTGCGCGCCATGCTGCCGATCCTCGCCAACCAGTATGTCTGGCTGATGAAGGCGACGACCATGGGCATCGCCGTCGGCTTCACCGATTTCTTCATGATCGTGGCGCTGACCATCAACCATTCCGGCCAGACGCTGGAAACCATCGGCATCCTGATGGCGGGTTTCCTCGCCATCAACCTCAGCCTTGCCGCCATCTTCAACCACATCAACAAAGCCATTGCCCTGAAGGGCAATCAACTGAGGGCGTGAGAGATGGAGATGGTCGTTGTCGCTCCCCCTGCCCCGGGAAAGGTCGAAGACCTGAAGCGCCGCTTCTTCGCGACGCCGCTTCAGGCGCTGCTATCGCTGATCTCGCTGGCGATCATGGCGTTCGTCGTCTGGAAGCTGCTCGACTGGGCAGTCTTCTCGGCTGTATTCACAACGAGCGGCGGACCCGAGGCCTGCCAGGCGGCGGCCGGCGCCTGCTGGTCGGTCATCGCGGCAAGGTGGCGCATCATCCTCTTCGGCCTCTATCCCTTCGAGGAGCAATGGCGCTCCGCACTTGCCTGTGTGGCCGTCGTGGTGATGACGGTGCTGAGCTGCATCCCGGCCTTCTGGACGGGCCGCCGCATCGCGTTCGTCTGGGGAGCAGGCACGGCCCTCTATTATGTGCTGATGAAGGGCGGCGTGCTTGGACTGCCTTATGTCGGCGAGGAAGCCTGGGGCGGCCTGGCGCTGACCCTCTTCATCTTCGTCACCACCTGCCTGATCGGCTTCCCGCTGGCGATCTGCCTGGCTCTGCTGCGGCGCTCGGAGCTTCCCTGGATATCGCGGACCACCGCCCTCATCATCGACGGGGTTCGATCGCTGCCGTTGATCTCGATCCTGTTCACCTTCGCCATCGTCCTGCCCTTCGCGCTGCCGCAATGGCTGGTGGGCGACAAGCTCTATCGGGTCATCCTCGGCTCCGCCCTGTTCTTCTCGGCCTACCAGGCCGAGATCGTGCGGGGCGGCATGCAAGGGGTGCCGGCGGGACAGGAAGAAGCCGCCATGGCTCTCGGCATGAGCTACTGGCAGCGCATCGGCCGCATCCTTCTGCCGCAGGCGATGCGCAACGCGCTGCCGGCGACGATCAACCAGTTCGTGATCTCGTTCAAGGAAACCTCACTGGTGGTCATCGTCGGCTTCTTCGAGATCCTGGCCTCCGGCAACGCCGCCTACGGCACCGGCGAATGGCGCTTCGCCTATGTCGAGGTCTACGCCTTCATCGCCTTCATCTACTTCGTCTTCGTCTTCAGCCTGTCCCGCTACGGCGCTTTCCTCGAGCGCCGCATGTCGGTCGGCGAACGGTGAGGAGGCGGTAGACATGAATCCGGGCAAAGCTTCCGGACCGGCGGTCCGCATCGAAAACCTCGACAAACACTACGGGACATTCCATGCGCTGCGGAAGGTGAACCTGTCCGTCGGGCGGGGCGAAAGGATCGTCGTCTGCGGTCCTTCCGGCTCCGGCAAGTCCACCATGATCCGCTGCATCAACCGGCTCGAGCAGCACGATGGCGGCCGCATCACCGTGCTCGGCACCGAGCTCAACGACGATGTCGCCAACATCGACGGGATCAGGCGCGAAGTCGGCATGGTGTTCCAGCACTTCAACCTGTTCCCGCATATGACGGTGCTGGAGAACTGCATGATCGCGCCGATGATCGTGCGCAAGCTGCCGCGCGCGGAAGCGGAGACAACTGCCCGGCGCTATCTTGAGAAGGTCCGCATCCCCGAGCAGGCGATGAAGTTTCCCGGCCAGCTCTCCGGCGGCCAGCAGCAGCGTGTGGCGATTGCGCGGGCGCTTTGCATGCAGCCGCAGATCATGCTTTTCGACGAGCCGACCTCGGCGCTCGATCCGGAAATGATATCGGAGGTGCTGGACGTGATGGTGACGCTCGCCTCCGACGGCATGACGATGATCTGCGTCACGCATGAGATGGGCTTTGCGCGGCGTGTCGCCGACCGGGTGGTCTTCATGGACGGCGGAGAGATCGTCGAGGAGGCGCCGCCGGAGGAGTTCTTCACCTCTTGCCGGAACGAGCGCACGCGACAATTCCTGTCGCAGGTCCTGGGTCATTGAGCCGTACGGCCTTACTGTCTATACGCGGCTCATCCACATCTCAGGTACCCAGATGGCTGATCTCGTTATCGCATTGCAGGCAATCCTCGGGCCGAAAGGCTGGCTTTCCGGTGGTGATGCCGAGCCCTACCACCGCGATTGGCTCAACCGCTATGGCGTAGCGCCTCTTGGGATTGCCAGGCCTGCCAGCGCCGCGGAGGTGGCGGCAGTCGTAAACATATGCAGGGAGGCAGGCGTGGCGGTGATCCCGCAAGGCGGGAACACCGGCCTGTGCGGCGGCGCCGTCGCCGATCGGGCGAACGCGGCGATCGTCTCGCTCTCACGCATGACGGCGATCGGCGAACCGGAGCCGGAGAGCGGATCGATCATCGTCGACGCGGGCGTCGTGCTTGCCGCGCTGCATGAGGCGCTGGAACCGCATGGCCTGATGTTTCCGATGCATCTCGGGGCCGAAGGCAGCGCCAGGATCGGCGGCCTGATCGGCACCAATGCCGGCGGCAGCCAGGCGTTTCGCTTCGGCATGATGCAGGATCTGGTGCTCGGCCTCGAGGTCGTGATGCCGGACGGCACGGTGTGGGACGGTCTTCGCGCCGTGCAGAAGGACAATGCCGGCTATCAGCTGCGCAAGCTGTTCTGCGGTTCGGAAGGCACGCTCGGCATCGTGACGCGCGCCGTGCTTCGGCTCTATCCCACGCCAAAGCAGCAGGCGAGCGCGCTCTTGGTGATGTCCGACTTCGCCGCCGCCGTGTCCTTCGGCGCCTTCCTGCGCGGCGAGGCCGGAGAATTCCTGGCCGGCCTCGAGTTCTTTTCGGATGTCGGCCTGACGCTCGCGCTCAAGCATCTGCCGGATCTTGCCTATCAGCTGGAGACGAGGGGCGACGTCTATCTGCTCGTCGAAGTGGCGTCGGGCTCGACGCGCGTCCCTCTCGACGAGATCCTGGCTTCGGCGCTGGAATGGGGCATGGAGCAAGGCCTGGTCGTGGATGGCGCGCTGGCCAATTCGGGCGCGCAACGGGCGCAGTTCTGGCGGCTGCGCGAGGAGCAGCCGGAGGGCCAGCGGCTGGAGGGCGAGCAGCTCAAGCACGACATCTCCGTGCCGCCGGGCGCGATCGCGCGCTTCATCGAGGCCGGCGCGAAACTATGCCACGACATTCTTCCCGGCGTGCGGATCAACCCGTTCGGCCATCTCGGCGACGGCAACATCCACTACAATCTGTCGCCGCCGGAAGGCCGCGCCGATTTCGACGGCAAGGCTGGGGCATTCGCCGAGGCGCTGGCTGCCTTAGCCACCGACATGGGCGGCAGCTTTGCCGCCGAGCATGGGCTCGGCCGCGCCAAGATCGCCATGGCCGACCGTAACCGCGGCTCCACCGAGCGTAGCCTCATGGCGCGGCTCAAGCGCGCATTCGATCCGCAGGCTACGATGAACCCCGGTGTTCTGGTTCGGATTCCATAGCAAAGAAAAACTTTCGTATGGATCGCATTTCTTGATTTCGCGCCGGCCCGCCGCGGTGCAGGTATAGTTGCAAGGGCAGGCCCGGTCCGCTTGCCGCCAGCTTTAAGAGGATGTCGAAGCATGGTCCGCAATGGCGGTCGCCTTCTTGTCGAGTGCCTCATCGCCTTGGGTGTCACCAAGAGCTTTGGCGTTCCCGGCGAGAGCTATCTGGCCGTCCTCGACGCGCTGCACGATACCCATGGCAAGCTCGACTACGTGCTTTGCCGCAACGAAGGCGGCGCGGCCTTCATGGCTTCCGCCTATGGCAAGCTGACGGGCACACCGGGCATCTGCTTCGTGACGCGTGGCCCGGGCGTGACCAATGCCAGCATCGGCGTCCACACCGCCATGCAGGACTCCTCGCCCATGATCCTCTTCGTCGGCCAGGTCGGCACCGACATGAAAGGCCGCGAAGCCTTCCAGGAGATCGATTACCGGGCGGTCTATGGGACCGTCGCAAAATGGGCGGTCGAGATCGACGACGTCGCGCGACTTCCCGAGATCGTAGCGCGCGCCTGGACCACCGCCTTGACCGGCCGGCCCGGCCCCGTCGTCGTCGCGCTGCCCGAAGACATGCTGACGACCATGACCGAGGCCGCGCCGCTCAGCGGCCCTGCTTCGATTTTCGAAGCCGCTCCGTCGCGGGATGCCGTCGCGGCGGCGCTTGAGATGCTGGCTGTGGCAGAGAAGCCAGCGCTGCTCATGGGTGGCGCCAACTGGACGACCGATGGACGCGCCGCGCTCCAGGCCTTCGCCGAGGCTTCAGACATCCCTGTGGTTGCCGCCTTCCGCTACCAGGACCAGTTCGACAACCATTCGCCGGTGTTCGTCGGCGAAGCCGGCGTCGGCATGGTGGCGCATGTCAAGACGCTGATCCGCGATGCGGACGTGATTCTGGCCGTCAATGTCCGCTTCGGCGAGATGACGACGGACGGCTACACGCTGCTCGACGTTCCGGTGCCGCGCCAGAAGCTGATCCATGCGCACGGCTCCGACCGCGAGATCGGCAAGATCTATGTGCCCGCGATCGGTATCCACGCCGGCCCGAACACTTTCGCCAAGGCCCTGACGCCGGTGAAGGGTGGCTGGGCCGACTGGCGCGCGGCGGCGCGCAAGGCCTATGAAGGCGCCTTCGCGGCACCCGTACAGCCCGGCCCGGTCGACATGGTCGCGGTCAGCGCCTGGCTGCGCGAGACCTTGCCGACCGACGTCATCGTCACCAACGGCGCCGGCAATTTCACCGTATGGCCGAACAAGTTCTTCAAATTCGGACCGCAGGCGCGGCTGCTCGCGCCGCAATCCGGCGCCATGGGCTACGGCCTGCCGGCGGCAGTCGCCGCGAAGGTCGCCTATCCGGACCGCACTGTCGTCTGCTTTGCCGGCGACGGCGACTTTCAGATGAATTGCCAGGAGCTCGGCACTGCCATGCAGGCAGGCGCGCAGCCGATCGTGCTCATCATCAACAACGGCATTTACGGTACGATCCGCGCGCATCAGGAACGCAACTATCCGGCCCGCGTCTCCGGCACCTCGCTGGAAAACCCGGACTTCGTGGCGCTGGCAAAGGCCTATGGTTTTCACGCCGAGCGCGTCGAATCGACCGGGGATTTCGCCGCCGCCTTCGATCGGGCGCTCGCCTCGACAACGGGCGCGGTCCTCGACATCGCCATCTCGCCCGAAGCGCTCACGCCCCGGCAAACCCTTTCCCAGATGCGCGACGCCGCGCTTGCTTCGCAGAAGGCCAAGGCATGACCTCCAGATCAGACGACATCCGTCTCGGCGCCGACATTGGCGGCACCTTCACCGACATCGCGCTCGATGTCAGGGGGACGATGTTTTCGACCAAGGTGCTGACCAATTATGCGGCGCCCGAGCAGGCGATCCTCGACGGTATCGACGTGGTGATCCGCGATGCCGGAATTTCTGCAACCGAGATCGGCATCATCATCCACGGCACGACGCTCGCCACCAACGCGCTGATCGAGCGGCGCGGCGCCCGGACCGCGCTGGTCACGACCGAAGGTTTTCGCGACGTGATCGAGATGCGGACGGAGAACCGCTTCGAGCAGTATGACTTGAACCTGCAACTGCCGACGCCGCTGATCCCGCGCGAGGACCGCTTCACAGTCAGGGGCCGCATCGGCGCCGAGGGACAGGAGCTGCAGCCGCTCGACGAAGCCGCGCTCGAGGAGATCGCCGACCGGATCGCTGCCGGCAATTTCGGCTCGGTGGCGATCGGCTTCATCCACGCCTACGCCAACCCCGACCACGAGCGTCGCGCCCGCGAGATCCTCTCCAGGAAACTCACCATCCCGATTTCGATCAGCGCCGAGGTGTCGCCGCAGATGCGCGAGTTCGAGCGCTTCAACACGGTCTGCGCCAACGCCTATGTGCGGCCGCAGATGGCTGACTACCTCGCCCGCCTGCAGACGCGGCTGAAGGACATGGGCGCCGACTGCCCGGTCTTCATGATCCATTCGGGCGGCGGCCTGATCTCGGTCGAAACCGCTTCGGAATTCCCGGTTCGCCTGGTCGAATCCGGTCCTGCGGGAGGCGCCATTTTCGCCGCCGACATCGCCCGGCGCTTCGGGCTCGAAAAGGTCGTCTCCTATGACATGGGCGGCACCACCGCCAAGATCTGCCTGATCGAGGATTTTGCGCCGCGCACGGCGCGGACCTTCGAAGTAGCCCGCACCTACCGCTTTTCGAAGGGCTCGGGCATGCCGATCTCCATCCCGGTGATCGAGATGATCGAGATCGGCGCCGGCGGCGGCTCGATCGCCTGGGTCGACGCCATGGGCCGCATTCAGACCGGACCGGAAAGCGCCGGCTCTGAACCCGGCCCCGCCTGCTACGGCCGCGGCGGCAAGCGTCCGGCGATCACCGACGCCGACCTCGTGCTCGGCAAGCTGGACCCCGACAATTTTGCCGGGGGCGCGATCAAGCTCGACACCGCCGCGTCCGAGCAGGCGATCCTGCGCGACGTCGGCGAGCGCCTGTCGCTGAATGCCATGGCGACCGCCTTCGGCATCTGCGAGGTGGTGGACGAGAACATGGCGAATGCTGCCCGCGTCCACGCCGTCGAAAACGGCAAGAACATCTCCGACAATCTGATGATCGCCTTTGGTGGCGCAGCACCCCTCCACGCCGCAAGGCTTTGCGAAAAGCTCGGGATCGACCAATGCATCGTGCCGCGCGGCGCCGGCGTCGGGTCGGCGATCGGCTTCCTCAAGGCGCCGTTCGGCTACGAAGCCCTGGCGTCGAAGCTGACGCGCCTGTCGCGCTTCAAGCCGGCCGAAGTCAACGCACTCCTCGCCGACCTCAAAGCCTCCGCCGAGGGTTTCGTGCGCACCGGCGCCAGCGGAAAAGTCGTCTGCGAGATCACCGCCTTCATGCGCTATGCCGGCCAAGGCTGGGAAATCCCCGTGCCGCTGGCGGACGAACCGTTCGGCGACGATGCCGTGGCAAAGCTCAAGGAGCTGTTCGAGCAGAACTACCAGCGCTTCTTCGGCCGCGCCATCGAAGGCCTCGACGGTTTGGAGATCGAGATCGTCACCTGGTCGGTCAAGGCGACGGACGTTCGGCCCCCAGGCGCAAGACATGAGCTCATCATCGGCAAGAAGACCAGCGAGCCGACAACGGCGCGCGCGGTGTTCGATCCGGTCAGCGGCGCGCCGCGCAGCTATGGCATTGTCGAGCGTGACACGCTCTGCGCCGGCGATCGCGTCGCCGGTCCGGCAGTCATCGTGGAGCGCGAGACGTCCACCGTCGTCACCACCAGCTTCGACGCCGTCATCCAGAGCGAAGGCGCGATACTCCTGATCCGCAAAGGCAGCCAGGCATGAGCGATATTGGCGAAATCCGCATGCAGGTCATGTGGAACCGGTTGATCTCGGTGGTCGAGGAGCAGGCGCTCACTTTGCTGCGCACCGCCTTCTCGACCTCCGTGCGCGAATCCGGCGACCTGTCGGCCGGCGTGTTCGATCCGCGCGGCCAGATGCTGGCGCAGGCGGTGACCGGCACGCCGGGCCACGTCAACACCATGGCCGAGGCGGTGCTGCATTTCATGCACGCAATCCCGCGCGAGGAGATGTTCGAAGGCGACACCTATGTCACCAACGACCCTTGGCTCGGCACCGGCCACCTGCACGACATCACCATGGTGTCGCCGTCCTTCCTCAACGGCGAGCTCGTGGCCTTCTTCGCCTGCACGGCGCATGTCGTCGATGTCGGCGGCCGCGGCTTCGGCGCCGACGGCAAGTCGGTCTATGAGGAAGGCATCCAGATCCCGATCATGAAGTTCGCGGAAAAGGGCAAAGTCAATCTCGATCTCGTCCGCATCCTGCGCGCCAATGTCCGCGAGCCCAACCAGGTGGTTGGTGATTTCTATTCCTTGGCCGCCTGCAACGAGGTCGGCCACCGGCGCCTGGTCGACATGATGAAGGAGATCGGCCTGGCCTCGCTCGGCGGGCTCGGCGACTTCATCTTCTCGCGCACCCGCGACGCGATGCTCGAGCGCATCGAGGCGCTGCCGAAGGGAAGCTGGTCGAACGAGCTGGTGACCGACGGCTACGACGAGCCGGTCAAGCTTGCAGCCACGGTCTCGGTCCGCGACGACCATGTCGAAGTCGATTTCACCGGCACCGATCCGATGAGCCGGTGGGGCATCAACTGCCCGATCATCTACAGCAAGGCCTATGCCTGCTATGCGCTGAAATGCATGGTGGCGCCCGACATTCCCAACAACGCCGCTTCGCTCGCCTTTTTCACCGTGTCGTCGCCGGTCAACATCCTGAACGCGGTGCGGCCGGCGCCGGTGGCGCTCAGGCATATTTTCGGCCACATGGTTCCCGATCTGGTGCTCGGCGCCTTCTCCAAGGCGTTGCCCGGAAAAATCCTTGCCGAAGGCGCCGGCGCGCTCTGGAACATCCATATTTCGGCGCGCCCCGTTGCCGGCGCATCCGGCCGGCGCGCCGAGGTGCTGATGTTCAACTCCGGCGGCATGGGCGCCCGCCCCGAGCTCGACGGATTGTCGGCCACGGCCTTTCCGTCGGGCGTCCACACCATGCCGATCGAGGCGACCGAGCATACCGGGCCGATCGTCATCTGGCGCAAGGAGCTACGGCCCAACTCCGGCGGCGACGGCGAATTCCGCGGCGGCTTGGGGCAGGTTATCGAGATCGCCGCCACCGACGGCCATGAATTCGACTTCTCGGCCATGTTCGACCGCGTCAATCATCCGGCCCACGGACGCAACGGCGGCAAGCCGGGCGTCGCTGGTGTCGTCAAGCTCGACGACGGCACAAAGATGCGCCCGAAAGGCTGGCAGCATGTGCCGGCAGGGCGGCGGCTGATCCTCGAACTGCCGGGCGGCGGCGGCTATGGCGATCCGGCCAAACGCAATGCGGCCGCGCGAGCCAATGACCGGTCCAAGGGTTACATCACGGAGAACGACTGATGAGCTATGTTGCCTCTCGCCTGTCGGCGGTGAAGCCTTCGGCTTCGATGGCGGCTTCGCAGGCCGCCAAGGCGCTGCGCGCCAAGGGCGTCGACGTGATCGATCTCGGCCTGGGCGAACCCGATTTTCCGACACCGCATCACATCGTCGATGCCGCTCATTTCGCCGCCAAGGCCGGCCAGACACTCTACACGGCCGCCGCCGGCACAGTCGAAGTGCGCGAAGCCATAGCCGGCAAATTCCGCCGCGAGAACGGGCTGGACTACACCGCCGATGATATCGTCGTCGCCAACGGCGCCAAGCAGATCATCTTCAACGCGCTTATGGCGACGCTCGAGACCGGCGACGAGGCGATCCTGCCGGCGCCCTATTTCGTCTCCTACCCGGAAA
The DNA here is from genome assembly GCF_006440675.2 of Mesorhizobium sp. B2-8-5. Lineage (NCBI taxonomy): Bacteria > Pseudomonadati > Pseudomonadota > Alphaproteobacteria > Hyphomicrobiales > Phyllobacteriaceae > Mesorhizobium > Mesorhizobium sp. B2-8-5. The sequence goes on along the minus strand of NZ_CP083951.1, from coordinate 1,729,202 downwards.
TGGTGAAGCTGCTCGGCGGCACGCCGGTCGTCGTCGAATGCCCGGAGACCACCGGCTTCCGGCTGACGCCGGCGCTCTTGGAAAAGGCGATCACGCCAAGGACGAAGTGGCTCTTCCTCAACATGCCGGGCAACCCGTCCGGCGCGGTTTATTCGCAATCCGATCTCAAGGCGCTGGGCGCGGTGCTGGCGAAGCATCCTCAGGTGCTCATCCTTTCCGACGAGATCTACGAGCACATCCTGTTCGACGGACGCGAGTTCGTTTCCTTCGGCAAGGCCTGCCCCGAGCTCAAGGACCGCACGCTGATCGTCAACGGCGTTTCGAAATCCTATGCGATGACCGGCTGGCGCGTCGGCTACGCGGCCGGGCCGACACCACTTCTCAAGGCGATGTCGACCATCCAGAGCCAATCCTGCACCTCGGTTTGCTCGATCGCGCAGGCAGCGACTGTCGCCGCGCTCAACGGCCCGCAGCATGAAGTCGCCCGCTTCCGCCAGGCTTTCGAGGCGCGCCGCGACCTGGTGGTGGACGGCATCCGGAAGATCAACGGCCTGACGCTGCCGCCGCCGGGTGGCGCTTTCTACGCCTATATCGGCTGCGCCAGCCTGATCGGCCGCAAGACACCCAAGGGCGTCGTGCTGGAGGACGATGCGGCTGTGGCAAACTATCTCCTGAACGAAGGCCGGGTGGCGTCGGTGCCTGGCGTCGCCTATGGACTGTCGCCCTATTTCCGCATCTCGACCGCGACCAGCGAAGAGGTGCTGACCGAGGCGATCGCGCGGATCAACGCCGCCGTCGCGCAAGTGGAGTAAGTGATGCCGCATTACGAACGTATCCTGATCACCGGCGCCGCCGGCCGGCTCGGCTCGCAGCTGCGCAAGGGGCTGGCGCCGTTGGCCAAGACGATCCGCCTGGCGGGCCGCGAACCCTTCGGCGACCTTGCGCCGCACGAGGAGGAAGCGGTCTTCGACCTCGCCGACATGGAAGCCACGATCGCCGCGACCAAGGATTGCGACGCGATCGTCCATTTCGGCGGCGCGCCGCTCGAATGCGAATGGCAGACCATCCTCGATTCCAGCATCCGCGGCTCCTACCACATCTATGAAGGCGCCCGTAAACACAGCGTGAAGCGCATCATCTATGCCTCGTCCGTGCATGCCATCGGCTATCACGAGATCGAGGCGCATATCGGCGTCGACGCGCCGGTGCGCCCCGACAGCCTCTATGGCGTTTCGAAGAACTTCGTCGAGAGCCTCAGTCGGCTCTATTGGGACAAGTTCGGCATCGAGACGGCGTGCCTGCGCATCTTCTCGTCCTTCCCCGAACCGGCCGACCGGCGCATGCTGTGGTCATATCTCTCCTTCGCCGATTGCGTGCGCCTGGTCGAAGCGTCGCTTACCGCGCCGCGCGTCGGCCACACGATCTCCTTCGGCATTTCCAACAACAAGCTGAAGATGGTCGACAACAGCGGCGCGGACCACCTTGGGTTCATCCCGCAGGACAGCGCCGAGCCATTTCGCGCCGCGGTCGAGGCCAAAACCCCTGTTCCCGATCCGAACAAGCCGTCGGTGAAATATCTCGGCGGCTGGTTCTGCGAGCTTGGCCATCCCGACGACAAGCCCGCCTGACGATTCCGTCTGAGCGGAGCTGCGCCACGAAGCAAAACGCCGGCAACTCCTTGAGTTGCCGGCGTTTTTCAATCGAAGCTGGTTGCAGGGCCAGGATTTGGCTTCTCTGCCCCGGGGGCGTCAGCTTTACCTTCTTGCAGGCCATGACGAGAGTTCAAATCCACCGGCCCTCAGAAACGCAAAACGGCCCGCGTTGAGCGGGCCGTTTTGAGTTTGGTTGCGGGGACTGGATTCAAGCGCGCCGGCGATCCTTAAGGAAGATCCTTCAACAAACGAATTCCGTGACAGCGCTGTATGGCAACCTGCCCAGAGCGCGCCCCCCATAGTGAGTTCACGAGGTAGCGGTCCTCTGCTATCATAAGTATCCGCGCCTGGCTCCGCACCGTTGTCCCGCGACTCCCATTAACTCAATCCGATTGCCAAACGGATCGGACACGTACGTCCGGTAAAAACCATCAATCGGCTCGTCGTCTTTGCACGCAAACCCCGCCGTGTTGAGACGCGCGCGAAGCTTTGGAGCTCGTCAACCACAAACGCCGGGTGCACCTTCTTGGCAGGGCAAAAGGCGGCCTCCACACCAGATGCACACGGGCGCGGCCAGCCTCGAACCAGCAGCCGCCCCCCGGCCGGCTTCGAGCTCGCAACCGGGCAATTTTGCGCCGCCTTACTTGGTCGCTTCGAGCTTGTCGACCGCCGCGCCGAACCCCTTGAGCGAAACCGGAATGGTCACCGGTTTGCGCGTTACCGATTCCATGCCGACGTTCAACGTCGCTCCGGATCGCATCGCCTTGAGCAGATCCGGCGCCAGCGGCGTCGCGGCATAGGCGCCGTTCTGGTCACTGGTCTGGATAGCGATCGTGACCTTCTTGCCGCTGTCGATCTGGTAGGAAGTTCCCGATGGCAGGAACAGGCCATGCGGCAGGGCCAAAAGCATGGCAAAGCCTGGGGTACCCTGCTGGCGGCGCACCGTCACAGTCAGAACCCGCTGGCCGGTCTTCGCTTCGGTGAGATTCTGCGAAACTTGGCATTGCAATTCGGTGCCCGTTGGTCCCGACGAGCAATTGACCACCCAGGGATTGGCGTCCGCGGGTTTCGTCTCTGCCGGCTTGGTATCTTCGGCCATGGCAAGGCCGGTCGCCAGCAAAAGCGCGCCGAGGCCGACGGGCAGGTATCTTTGCCTTCCAAGTACATTAAATCTCACTAATATACTCCAATTGTCACATCTCTCGGTTTATAGCCGGCTTAATCGAGTCCGAGTCGTTGGACGCAAAGTCAATGTTGCCCTACTGCAACAGGACTCTAATTTCTGTGTTAATACCGTATCGCAACCGTGAATTGCCGTGCAATACTATGCAATACATTAGCTATCCGCTATCCCAGTGGAAGAGCATGGCGGCAGCCGGGACGGGTAGATGCGCTCGCGCACAGGGCTGATTGAACGTCGGGGGAAGACCGCTGAGCGCCAAATGCGGCGACGCGGCGGAGCATTGGCTGCATCCCGCCGCTCAGGCATTTTGCTGCGCACCTCCGCGCTGACCACTGTCGCTCTCGCATTGTCGGGCATGGCCGCGCATGCCGAGGATGCCGGGCTATGGCAGCCGCAGGTCCGTGCCATCATCGGCGCCAACAGCAACAGTGGCTATTCGGCGCTCGAAGGCTTCCTGCCGATCAAGCAGAACCTCGAATCGGTCCTCTTCCTCGACGTCCGCTCGAAATATGATTTCGACAACGGCTTCGGCCAGGATGTCGGCCTCGGCGTGCGCCGCATCGTCAATCCGGATCTGATGATCGGCGGCTACGTCTATCTCAACATCCAGAACGACGACAGCCACCAGTTCGTCGCCACCACGCTCGGCCTCGAGGCGATCACCTCGAAATATGACGCGCATGTCAATGTCTACCTGCCGATCAGCAAGGACCGCGGCTCGACCGGTATCGATTCGACGCTGTCGCTCGTCGGCAACCAACTGCTCGAACAGATTTCGACGATCGACCATCGCACCTATGCGGCCTGGGGCATCGAGGGCGAGGTCGGCGTCCAGGCGCCGATCGACCTGCCGGAAAACCAGTCGCTGCGCTTCGACGTCGGCGCCTACCATTTTGCCGATCCCAACGGCGACGACCATTCGATCACCGGGGCCAAGGCGGGGATCGAGTACACCTTCGGCGACGTCGTCGGCAAGGGCACGTCGCTGACCTTCACCGGCGAGGTGCGCAACGATAACCGCGACGACACCCAGTTCGCCGGCAGCGTCCGGCTGACGGTGCCGTTCAACGTGTCGGGCAAGGGCAGTTCCGTCGATGACGATCCCGATCTCGTCTCCACGGTCAGCCCGGGCCTGCGCAAGCGTCTCAATGAGCGCGTGCGCGGCGACATCGGCGTCAGGCTGGAGAACCAGGACAGGGTCAACGGCACGACGACGCGGGTGGCCATCAACGCTGCCACCAATGCGGCCTTCGGCAATTTCTTCTTCGCCGACGGCGGCAATTCGCTCGGCCTCGGCACCATCGGCGATCCGACCACGCTGGATGATGCCGTCACCAAGGCCGGCGGCAACGGCTTCATCGTCGCGCTCGGCGGCAGCGGCAACATCACCACCGGCGGTGTCAATCTCACCGCCGGCCAGACCGTCATTGGCGGCGGCGGCAGCGTCCAGGCGAAGTTCGCCGACGGCAGCGTCGGCACATACAATTTCGGCGGCAGCAACGGCACCATCCAAGGCACCAACGCCGCCAGCCCCGTGATTACTCTGGCCAGCAACAACACGCTGAGCAACATCACCATCACCGGCGGCGGCGACGGCATCTTCGGCAACAATGCCGCAGGCACGAAGCTGACCGATGTCACTGTCAGCGGCGCCGGCGGCAACGGCGCCGACTTCACCGGTAATTCCACCAGCGTCAGCGCGTCCAATTTCACCGCGACCGGCAACGGCCTCGACGGCCTGCACATCGAGGATAACGGCACCTACAACCTCACCGGCACGACGACGCTCAACGGCAATTCCGATGACGGCCTCGATATAACCGGACAGGGCACCTACACCTTCGCCACCGTCAATGCCCAGAACAACACCGACCGCGGCATAACGGTGCAGGGCACGTCGAGCGGCGGCAGCTTCACCACCACCGGCGGCACGATCTCCGGCAATGGCGGCACCGCCGTCTTCATCGATCCGATCACCGCCCATGTCGTGCTTGATTCCATCACCCAGAGCGGCGGCGTGTCGGGCGTCATCCTCGACCAGGTGTCGGGCAGCTTCGCCGTCAATGGCGCGACGAATATTTCGAACACCACCGGCCCGGCCGTCGCGATCACCAACTCGCCGGCATCGATCCGCTTCGGTGACATCGCCATCAGCAATCCCGGCGCCGACGGCATGTCGTTCAGCGGCGTCAACGCCGCTGTGGTCGCCGGCAACATCGTCATTTCCGGGCTCGGAGCCGGCACCGGCCTGGACTTCTCCGGAAGCCAGACCAATTTCACCGCGCAGTCGCTCAATCTTACCGGTACCGGCGCGGCCGGCTCCACCGGCATCGACCTCACCTCGCCCAGCGCCGGCGGTGCGGTCATCACCATCACCAATGGCGGTATCATCGCCAATGTCGACACCGGCGTTCGCCTCGGCATTGCCGGTACGCCGGCCGATTCGGCTAATGCCAATTTCACCTTCGGCGGCGGTTCGATCGCCGGCATCACCGCCTCGCTCGACGCGCGCGGCCTCAATCAGACGCTCGGCACCTATGCCTTCGGTTCGACCACCTTCAGCGGGCCGCAGCTTTTCGACACGCAGAATGTGATCTTTGTCGGCGCTGCCGCGACAGGAACAGGCGACGGCTCCTCGCTTCTCGATCTGGCCTCGATCGCGACGGCCGATGCCAACACCGACGGCACCGCCATCTTCGTGCTGGTCAACGACGCCAGCAACACGCCGATCGATGCCGGCGGCGGCTTCACGCTGAGCGCCGGCCAGACGCTCGCTTCCTTCGGCAATGGCCGCAGCTTCTCGCTCGGCGGCGTCCCGATCAACGTCACCGGCGACAATGTCCAGCACGACCAGGTTGTCTCGGATGTCAACGGCGCCGCGACGCTTACCAGCACCGGCGCCGGCGACGTTGTAACGCTGGCCAACAACAGCTCGCTGCTCGATTTCAACATTTCGGGTGGCAGCGCCAATGGCATCCATGGCAGCGGCGTCACCGGCGTTACGCTGACCGGCATGTCGGTCAGCGGCGCCGGCCTTGCCGGTGTGCTGTTCGACGGCACCGGTAGCGCCACTGCCACCGACCTGACCTCGACCGGCAATACTGGTGCGGGCCTGTCCCTGCAGGGGGCCGGCACCTACAATTTCAACGGCACCACGACGCTAAACAGCAACGGCGCCGATGGCTTGTCGATCACCGGCGATGGAACCTATAATTTCCAGACGGTCAATTCGCAGAACAATGCCGGCAGCGGCGTCGATGCAAGCTCCACCGGCACCGGCAAACTGACGACGACCGGCGGGACGATTTCCGGCAATTCCGGCCAAGGGTTCAGTGCCTCGCAGATCGGACTGGACGTCACGCTGACCAGCCTCACCCATACTGCCGGCGGCACCGGGATAGCTCTCTCGAACGTTACCGGCAGCTTCGATATCACCGGCCCGACGACGATCTCTGGCGTGCCGAACGGGATTGTCATTCAGAACAGTTCGGCAACGGTGGGCTTCGGCGGAAAGGTCACCGTCACCGCCCTCACTGGCTCGGGCATCATTCTCGATACCACTTCCGGCGCCGTCACTTTCGGCGACGTCGCCATCGACCAGCCAGGCCAGAACGCGATCGATGTTTTCGGCACCAACGGCACAATCGCCTTCGGCAACATCGACATCACCAACCTCCCGACCGGCAAGACCGGCCTAGATCTGTCCGGCAGTTCCTCGACCTTCACCGCCACGACGCTCGACATCGCGGGCGCCGGCACCTCGACCGGCATCGACCTCTCCGGCACCACCGGCGGCTCTGTCACCATCGGCAGCGGGATCATAACGGCCGGCACCGGCGTGCAGATGGGCACGCATGGTGCTGCCGGCACCAGCGCCAACACCACCTTCTCCTTCGGTGCCGCCGGTGGCGCCTCGATCACCGGCACGGTCGCCTCGCTCGACATGCGTGGCCTTATGGCCGGCAACGGCACCTATGCCTTCAACGACACGACGCTCACTGGGCCGCAGTTGTTCGACAGCGCCAACATCGTCTTCGTCGGCGCGGCCGACACCGGGACCGGCAGCGGCGCGGACGTCAGCGATCTCATCAACGCGGCCGCCGCCGACGACCTGACCACCGACGCAAACACGATTTTCGTCCTCGTCAACAACGGCGCTAGAAACATCAACACCGACGCCGACGGCTTCACCCTTGCCGCCGGTCAGTCGCTGGTTTCCTTCGCCAATGGCGCGACGGTCAATCTCGGCGCGCCGCCGGCCAATGTCGCCGGCACCGATGTCGTCACCGGAGCCACGCAGGCTGATCCGTTCGGCAACGGCGCAGCGACGCTCGTCAATTCGGCCGGCAGCGCCATCGATCTCGACAGCGGCAACCTCGTCCAGAATTTGGGTGTCAGCAATGCCGGCTCCGGCGCGGCGATCAACGGCGCGGGCATCAGCGCGGCGACCATCACCGGCGTGACGATCACCAGCGCCGTCACCGGCATCGATCTGACCGGCGCATCGGGCGCTATCAACGTCACCAACACCACGATGGGCGGCGTCAGCGGCACCGGCCTCCTGGCTAGCAATTTCAGCGGCACCGGCACCTTCAACAATTTCGACATCACCGGCGCCGGCACCGGCGTCAGCGTCACCGGCGGTTCCACCGGCGCGCTCACCTTCGACAATGCGAGCTCGATCGCCGGCACGTCCGGTGTGGCCTTCAACATCGACACGGCAACTTCCACCGTTACCTATAACGGCACGATCAACCAGACGAGCGCGGCAAGCGCGGTCAAGATCAACGCCATGACCGGCGGCGGTGCCACCTTCGGCGGCAAGATCACAGCCAGCACCGGCGCGGCCAACGCCATCGATCTCACCGGCAATGCCGGCGGCACGATCAATTTCAACGGCGGGCTCGACCTCACCACCGACGGCGGCTTCGCCTTCAGCGCCATCAATGGCGGCACGCTCAACGTCACCGGCACCAACACCATCGCCACGGGCGGCGGCGTCACCGAAAAGGGTATCCAACTCGGCGGCGCCAGCGGCCTCACCATCGGCGCCAGCGGGGTGACCTTCGACAGCGTCACCGTCGACGGCTCCGGCGGTACTGTGCCGACCGGTATCGTCATCGAGAACACCAGCGGTGGCAACGTCACCTTTGGCGGCGTCGACATCAGCCGCGTCAATGGCGACGCCATCCGCCTCACCAATGTCGCCAGCGGCACCTATACCTTCAACGGCACGACCACGATCGCAACCGTCGTCGGCAATGGCCCGGGTTTCGTCGTTCAGGGCAGCGCTGCCACCGTCAACGTCGGCAACCTCTTCACCACCGGCGTTTCCGGCGACGACGTCAACCTGACCAACAACACCGGCACCATCTCGATCGGCGGCACCATCACCAATTCCGGCACCGGCAACGGCGTCGTGGTGTCCGGCGGCAGCGCGGCGATCACCGTTTCGGCCAACATTTCCAGCTCGGCAAGCGCGCCGGGCACGGCGATCAAGGTCGACGGCACCACCGGCGGCTCTGTCGCGTTCACGGGTAACGTCACCTCGACCGGCACCGGCAATATCTTCGCCATCGGCACGACGACGGCGCCGACGGGCGGGGCGATCGCCTTCGGCCTCGGCAAGACGCTGACGGCAACCGGCGGCGGCGGCGCGGTGATCGGCGGGCTTGCCGGCAACGCCACATTCAACGACATGGCGCTGTTGTCGATCACCAATGCAACCGGCAACGGCCTTTCGGTCTCGAACGTGGCAAGCGGCGCCAACCTGGGCTTCGGCAGCGTCACAATCTCGGGCGCGGGCGGCAACGGTATCGAGATCGCCAACAATGACGGCCTGGTGATGTTCTCGGGCGGCACCACTGTGACGATGGGCTCGGCCGCCAACACGGCCGGCATCGATTTCACCGGCACCAATGCCAACGTCACCTTCGGCGCCACGACGGTCAGCAACATCGGCGCCAACCAGACCGGCATCGATTTCAGCGGCTCGTCCACTGCGGCCGATTTCAGCCTCGCCGCCACCATCACAGGCCTCGGCGACCTCACCTCGCGCGGCATCGATCTGTCCTCGACGACCGGCAACAAGGTCATCACCTTCTCCCAAGGGTCCTCGATCGCCAATGTCGGCATCGGCGTCGACCTTTCGTCCGGTCAGACCACCGCCACCTCGGCCAACGCTACTTTCACCTTCGGCGACGGCGATTCGACCGATGGGCTGGAATCCTCGATCGCCGCGGCGACCAACGGCTACACCGTCAACGCGGTCGGCCTCGATCCGACTCTAGGCGATTACGATTTCGACGACGTGTTCTTCACCGGCAGCGCCAATCTGGCCTCGGCGCCTGGCGCGGTCACGCTGGTTTCGCAGTCGGGCGGCTTCATCAACGCCGGCACGACCGGCAACCTTAGCATGGGCGTCGGCACCATTTCGCTTGCCGCCGCCGATGCGCTGACCGGCGCCCAGAACTTCGCCTTCGTCGGTCCGATCGATGTCGGCACCAGCGCCTTTACGCTCGATTCGGGCCAGACGATCACCGGCTTCGGCAATGGCAACGTCGTCTCGATCGGCACCGTCCAGCCGGTGAACGTCCATGGCAGCCTCGGGGCCACCGGCGGCAACATCACCGGCGACGAGGCCGTGGTCACTGGCACCGGCGACTTCATGCATCTGCTCGGCGACAACGCCGTCCGCCACACCGCCTTCGATTTCAGCGGCGCCAGCGGCTCCGCTTTGCTGATCGACCAGAGTGCGCCGGGCTTCAGCAATGCCAGCGGCATCACCATCGAAGGCGTCACCATCAGCAATGTGGCGGCGGGCCAGACGGCCATCAAGGTCGCGGGATTGACCGGCAATCTCTCGGTCATCAACAACGACATCGACGTTTTAGGCACGCTGCTCGACGTGAACGGCGGCTCCGGCACCATCCAGGTGTCGCGCGGCATCCTGACGAACAGCGCGACGCCCGGCACGCTGATCGGCGGCGGCATCAACATCGCCAACCGCACCGGCGGCGCGGTGACCTTCACCGACCAGGTGACGATCACCGGCGGCAACGGCGTGTCGATCTCGGGCGGCACCGCCGCCGGCGCCGTCAATTTCAATGGCGGCCTCGACATCACCACCTCGGCCGATACCGGCCTCGATTTCTCGGGCCTGAACCTGCTCACGGTCGCCAATGCGGGCTCGACGACGATCAACGCGACCGGCCAGACGGCGCTGTCGCTGCAGGGCGCGATCGGCGCTGGCGGCGTCCATTTCAACAGCGTCACCTCGACCAATGCGGCCGCCCAGGGCGTGCTGATCAGCGGCGCCAGCGGCGGCAATGTCGATCTCGACGCCGTCAACGTCGCCGGTTCAGGCGGCGCCGGCATCGAGGTTCTCAATTCGAGCGGCACTTACATCTTCGGCAATACCACGATCGACAATTCGGCCTCGGCCGGCCGTGGCGTGAACATCGAGAACGCCGCGAGCGCCACCACCATCACCTTCGACGGCACGCTGGGCATCACCACATCCACGGGCAGCGGCTTCCGCGTCGCAAGCAGCGCCCCGCCGGCCGCCACCACGGTCAATGTGACGGGCGCCGGCACGCGCAGCGTCAGTACCTCGAACGGAACCGCCGTCGACATCACTTCGGCCACCCTCGGCGGCGGCTTCACCTCGGTCAACGCCAGTTTCTCGGGCGCGGCCAACGGCATCAACCTGCAGCAGGCGGCGGGCTCGCTCGATCTCGGCAACGGCACGCTGACCAACACCGGCTCGGGCGCCGCCTTCAATGTCGGCTCGGCCACCGACCAGAGCGGCGGGAATGCGACGATCTCTTATGCCGGCAATATCGCCTCCAACGGCAACGGCGCGGCGGTCTCGGTCCAGGAACTGACCGGCGGTTCGGTGACGCTGTCGGGCAATCTGACGGACGGTTCCGCCACCAATGGCGGCCACATCGTCGTTGCCAACATCAACAACGGCACGGCGGCCACCATCACCTTCTCCGGCGCCAGCAAGCAGATCAGCTCCGGCACCAACGACGCGGTCAGCCTGACCGGCAACACCAACGGCACGGTCAACTTCACCAATGGCGGGCTGGCGATCACCGCCACAAGCGGCGCCGGCTTCACGGCCACGGGCGGCGGCACGGTCAATGTCGGCACCGGCGGTAGCGCCAACACCATCGCCACGACCTCGGGAACCGCGCTGAACCTCAGCGGCGTGACGGTGGGCGCCACGTCGCTGAATTTCTCGACCGTCTCGGCCAACGGCGCCGCGACCGGCGTTTCGCTTGCCAACATAGCCTCGTCGGGCGGCGGCACGATCGCGCTCGGCACGGTCAACCTGCAGGGCATCACGTCGCGTGGTGTCGATGTATCCGGCACGTTGGGCGCGGCGCTGTCCTTCAACGATCTCGATATCGGCTTGAACAACAGCGCCGCCGTGGCCTTCGATCTCAACGGCGCAACGATCAATGCCGCCGTTACCGCCAACGATTTCGACGTCACCAATGCGGCCGCGGCCGGGACCTCGATCGGCGTCGATCTGCGCGGCGCCACCGGCGGCCAGACCGTGCGTCTCGGCGACACCGACCCGAACGGCGCGAGTTCGAGCATCGCCGGTGTCAACACTGGCGTCTTCCTCAGTTCGGCGAGCAACCTCAACTTCATCTATGGCGACGGCGAGCAGGCGATCGACCAAGGCTCGACCATCAGCGCCAATGTCGGCATCGACGCCTCCAGCGCGCCGGTCTCCGGCACCTACGACTTCCAGGATGTCAACTTCGCGGCCAGCCCCGGCCTCGGCTTCGGCGTCGGCAGGATCTACTTCGTCGGCGCCAGCGCCACGGGCGACGGCAGCGGCAAGGACCAGAACAATCTCGCGACGCTGACCACGGCGGAAGCGGCGGCGGTTTCAACCGACATCATCGTGCTGGTCAATGACGGCGGCGTTATAACGGCGGCGGGCAGCAACGGCAACGACACGCTGGCGCTCGCAACCAGCGAACAAGTGCGCGGCTTCGGCAACGGCAACATCGATCTGGCGCTGACGGTGCCGTCGACGATCCAGCTGGCCAGCAACAACATCTCGATCGTAGACCAGACGCCAAACGGCGCGGCGACGCTGACGAGCGCGGATGGCAGCAGCATCGTCACCCTGGCCGGCAACGGCAACATCATCGACGGCTTTACGATAAATGGCAACGACGGCACAGGCGCCAATGCCGCGATCGGCATCAGCGGCTCCGGCACGGCGAACGCCACGATCAGCAACATGACGATCAGGAACGTCACGGCCGCCAACATCGACTTCGGCACCGGCGCCACGGGCACGACGACGCTGACCAATCTCTCCCTCATCTCGGCGTCGGCCGGGACAGCCATCAAATTCGGCGCTGCGTCTGGAACGGTCACAGGCACCAATGTCGACACAACGGCTGGAAGCGGCCTGTCCGTCGTCGGTGGCAGTGCGGCCTTCACCTTCGACAGCGCGAGCTCGATCGCCAACGTCGCCGGCACAGCCGTCAGCATCACCAACCGCACCGGCGGCAGCTTCGGCTTTGCCGGCACGGTTACGTCCACCATTGGCGGCAGTGGCATCGCCATCTCCGGCGCGACCGGAGCAAACACGGTCAACTTCAGCGGCGCGGTCAATTTCAACGCCGCGGGCACAGGTGTGTCGATCAACAATGGCGGCCTGGCCTCGACCGTCGGTTTCGCCAACCTCGCCCTCACGACGGGCAGCGCCAACACGGCCTTTACGGCGACCAACGGCGGCACGGTCAATGTCACCACCGGCTCGATCAGCACGACTGCCGCCCAAGCGGTCAACCTCAACGGCATCGCGGCCGGCATCAATTTCACCTCGACCACCTCCGGCGGCGGCACCAACAACGTCGCGCTTACCAATGTCACCGGCACGGTGAACCTGGGCACCGGTTCGCTGACCGGCGCGTCGGGCGTCGCCTTCCTGGGCTCCGGCGGCACGGCAGCCGTCACCTATGGCGGCTCGATCACCAAGACCAGCGACGGCCGCACGATCGATATCCAGAACCGCACTGGCGGCACGGTGACACTCAGCGGCGCGGTTTCCTCGACCGGCTCGAGCGACGGCATTTTCCTCAACGCCAACACCGGCTCGACCATCAGCTTCACCGGCGCCCTGACCATCGACACCTCGAGCAGCAACTCGATCGGCTTCAACGCGACCGGCGGCGGCACGGTCAGCGCGACCGCCTCCGGCAGCACCATCAATTCGGGCCAGGCGACCGCGCTCAATGTCGTCAGCACGACGATTGGCGCCTCCGGCCTGAAGTTCCAGAGCATCTCCTCGAGCGGCGGCACCGCCGCCGGCATCGTGCTCGACGGCACCGGCTCTAGCGGCGGGCTGACCGTAACCGGCACCGGCTCGGCCGGCTCGGGCGGCACGATTTCCAGCAAGACCGGCGCCGATATCCTGACCGGCACAGACGCCGGCGGTCAGACCGTGAGCGGAAGTGCCGGCACCGGCATCTTCCTGAGGAATACCTCCGGAGTATCGTTCGCCAACATGCAGCTGAACGACTTCTCGAACTTCGCCGTCTACGGCAACACCGTCACCAACTTCACGATGACCGGCATGACCATCAACGGCGTCAACGGCAACAACAATGCCGGCGACCGCGAAGAAGGCTCGATCCGCTTCGACAACCTGCTCGGCACCTCTTCGATCACCAACTCCAGCATATCGGGCGGCTACAACCAGAACGTCGACCTCTACAACACCAGCGGCACGCTGACCCGGCTGACCATGGACAACATCCAGTTCGGCCTGATCGATGCGACGGGAGGCAACGACAATGTTCGCGGACAGGTCTACAACAGCGCGACCGCCAACTACACGCTGACCAACAGCACCTTCGCCGGCACGCGCGCCGACTTCATCGCGTTCCTTGCCAACAACAATTCCACCATGGATGCCGTGGTGCGCAGCAACACGTTCCACAACGGCCAGGCGATCATCCCCGGCGGCGGCACGGCGGTCGATATCCGCAGCGGCTCGGGCGGCCTTGCCTCCGCTGCGACGACCACCTTCGATATCTCGCACAACGTTCTGACCGACGGTGGCGCCAATGCCTTCGATACCGTCGGCATCTTCGTCGCCAAGGGTCAGGACAACGGCACCATGGCCGGCACGATCGCCAGCAACCAGATCGGCCCGGCCAAGGTGAACTCCAATTCGGATGGCATTTTCGTGCGCGTGGCCGGCGCTGGCACGATGACGACCCTGATCCAAAACAACACCATCACCGGCGTCGGCAACAACGGCATCCATCTCCAGAACAACGATGGCAGCGCCACGTTGAATGCCACGATCTACGGCAACAGCGTGACGTCGCCAACGAGCTCATTCCCGTTTGCCGCGCTGCTGGTCGACAATGGCGCCACAGCCACCGACACCAGCACGACCAATGTCGTCATCGGTTCGGGCACCGGCGGCGCGGGCAGCAAGAACACGCTGACCCATTCACCCAACTATGCGGTCGATGTTTCGTTGAGCAATTTCAACGCCAGCACGCACCTCAACCTGTCGCGGAATGGTTCGGGCCAGAGCACGGCGCTCGGCGTCATCCAGGATGACAACACCGGCGTGCAAACGGTCGATACGACGGGTGGCAGCGGGACCATCACCTTCGTCAACAGCTTGCCGACGCTTCCGCCGGTAGTGGCGCCCTAAGTCTTGCCTTGCATGTGCCTTGGTGGTGGCATTTTCGCCGCTGGGCGTAACTTTAGTAAAAGTGAAGTTAAAAGATTTTTTGATTACACGCATTATTGCCGTTGTGTAATGTAATCGCATTGCGCTAATGTATGCTTACAGCAAGGATGGGTGCGATGGCGGAACCATTTCTTTCCGAAATCAGAATCATGTCTTTTGCCTTCCCTCCGAAAGGCTGGGCGCTGTGCAATGGGCAATTGCTCCCGATCAACCAGAACCAGCCGCTGTTCTCATTGCTGGGCACCACTTTCGGCGGCGACGGCCGGGTGAATTTCGCCCTGCCCGACTATCGCGGGCGCGTCCCCATCCATGTCGGCGGCAGTCATGTGCTGGGCGAACGGGGCGGCGAGCAGGCGCACACGCTTTCGATCTCGGAACTGCCGGTCCATAGCCATGCCGAGATGGCCACCACGGCCAATGCCGATGTGCCGGCTCCCGCCGGCAACCTGCTGGCAACGGTCGCCAACGTCTATACGCCGCCAGCGAACCCGACTACGACGATGGACCCCGGTACGCTGGCCCTGGTCGGCGGCAGCCAGGCGCATATCAATATGCAGCCGTTCCTGACACTGAGCTTCTGCATCGCCCTGCAGGGCATTTTCCCGTCGCCGACCTGAGGAAACGCAATTATGGCACAACCCTATGTTGGCGAAGTGAGAATGTTTGCCGGCAATTTCAATCCTGCCGGCTGGATGTTCTGCGAAGGACAGCTCTTGCCGATCTCGGAGTATGAAACCCTGTTCAACCTGATCGGCACCACTTATGGCGGCGACGGCGAGAGCACCTTCGCATTGCCCGACCTGAGGGGCCGGCTGCCGCTGCATCAGGGCGACAGTTTCATCCTTGCCGAGACCGGGGGCGTGGAGGAAGTCACGCTGACGACCCAACAGATCCCCTCACACACGCACCCGTTTGTCGCCTCGTTGAACAACGCAGCGGCGAATACGCCCACCGGCAATGTGACCGGGCAGGTTGGCGCCTCGCAGATCTACCGTGAAGCGCCGGCGACGACGCCGATGTCCCCGCAGACCGCCGGGCAGACCGGCGGCGGTCTGCCGCATACCAACTTCCAGCCGTATCTTTGCATCAATTTCATCATCTCGCTGTTCGGTATCTTCCCGTCGCCGACTTGAAGAGGACGTCATGGCCGATCCGTTCGTCGCCGAAATCCGCATCTTTCCGTTCAACTTCGCGCCCAAGGGCTGGGCATGGTGCGACGGTCAACTGCTGCCAATATCGCAGAACACTGCGCTGTTCTCATTGCTCGGTACGACCTATGGCGGCAATGGCAAGTCCAACTTTGGCTTGCCCGATTTGCAGGGCCGCGCGCCGATGCATCCGGGGCAGGGACCGGGGCTGTCGCTGCACGATCTCGGTGAGCAGGGCGGATCGGAGACGGTGCAGTTGCTGATATCGGAGATGCCGCAGCACGGGCACACGCTGATGGGGAATATCAACCCAGCCAATCTGGCGGCTCCAAGTGCGACACGATCCTATGCGCGCACCAATCCAGGGCAATCTTACTCGGCGACAGCCACGTTGACGCCGCTCAACGATCAGGCGGTGCGACCGGTCGGCGGCGACCAGCCGCACAACAACATGCAACCCTATCTCACCTGCTATTTCTGCATCGCGCTTCAGGGCGTCTTCCCACCACGCCCCTGATTTGCCGATGAACCATTTTCGCGGGGCGGCCGGCTGGATGCGCGCGGCGGGTGCTGGGCTCACATTCCGCGGGTCAACGGATGCCGATCTGCCGTTTCTGTTGCACCTCTATGCCTCGACCCGCCTCGAAGAGCTGGCCGTGACATCCTGGGCCGAGGCGCAGAAGGCCGCGTTCCTCGACATGCAGTTCCAGGCGCAGCACGCGCATTACCGCAAATACTACCCCGATGCCGACTGGTTGGTGGTCACGCGTGCCGGCAGCGATATCGGACGGCTCTATATCGAGCGCTGGCCAGGCGAGCACCGCATCATCGACATCGCCTTCCTGCCGGCGTTTCGCGGCAAGGGCTTCGGCTCGGCCTTGCTCAGCGATCTCATCGACGAAGCCGCAGCCATCGGCAAAGCGGTCTCGATCCATGTCGAGAAGCACAACCCGGCCATGCGGCTCTACCTGCGGCTGGGCTTCACCGTGGCCGAAGACAAGGGTGTTTACGACCTGATGCTGCGTCCGGCCCCGTGAGCGCCGCAACCATCACGCACCGCGATACCAGGAGACGATGGTGAAGCGTTCGTTGCGCGTAACCGGCGTCACTTCGTGCGTCGTTTCCGAGCGAAACGCGACCACCGACCCCGGCAATGCCAGCATCGCGACGCGCAGCTCCGGACCGCTGTAAGGTCCGTGCAGGACCAGCGAACCGCCGGAATAGTCCTCCGGCGAAGGCTCGTCGGACTGGCCGTTAAGAAAGATCACCATCGAAATCTTCCGGAAGCGCGACTCGTCGCGAATGATCGGCGTGTTGCCGTCCTGGTGCGGCACGAAGAAATCGCCCTCTTGGTAGTGGAGGAACTGCGGTTTCTCAAACGCGCCCAGCGCGATTGCGAAATGCCGTTCGAGCACCGTTTTTTGCTGCTCCAGCAGACGCTCTATCAGCGCCTGCGCGGCAAGCGAAACTTCGGCACGTCTGGTCCGACGCACCTGCGACCATTGCGGCTTCTGATCGGAACGGCCGAGCAGGCCGGCAGCCTCGCCGGTGGCTGCGCGAATTTCCGAGCACAACGCGCGACAGGTCGCTTTGTCCAGCACTTTGGGGATTGTGACATAGTCGACCACGCCCGGCCGATCTCAGTTGAAGACCGCTTCGTAGATATAGCCCGCCTGGTCGCCGGAGATGGGCACGATGAAGATGTCATGCGTGATCTCGCTGCCGACAAAGCGATAGGTCGCCTGGGGCAAAAGCATTTCGCGCGGCCCTTTGAACAGCGCCGAGAAGCCGCCGCCGGCGCGCGGACTGTTGGCGACGCGTTTTACTGAAGCGAGCTCCAGCGCGACCATCTGCCCGCCTGCCTCGACGACGAATGTCTGCCCGACCGCCTGCTCGAATTGCGTAGCCGATGCCATTCCCGTCCACCTTCAATCACTACCGGTTGCCGCCAATACCGGCGGTCCGCGCCATGCTGTTCATAGCGTGCCGGGAAGCCGTTGCGCCAGCCCTTGTGCTGGCCTAAACCCTTTATAGCTGCGCTATTGCATGGCTTTTTGGAGGAGGCTGAACATGGCTGAAGCGAAGACCGAGAAGGCGCCGGCGCTAGCCGGCTCCGGCAATGCGCTGCCGCTGTTTTATAGCAATCCCGAAGCGCTCAACCCGATACGCCATGGCTCGCTCGGGCTGATCGCGCGCGCCGATTTCGGCTTTGCCCGCGCGGCGCATTCCATCCCCGTGGCGGCCTCAGAAATGCCGGGCGCCATGCGCTCCTATCCGATCGTCTTCATAGGCCCGGCCAAGGCGCCGGTGATCATCACTGGCCTGCGCCAGAACGAGAACCTGTTCGTCGATCACGACGGCCGCTGGACCGAACCCCACTACATCCCGGCCTATGTGCGGCGCTATCCCTTCATCCTGGCGGATGAGTCGGCGACAACGGGCCGGCTGACAGTCTGCATCGACCGAGCCAGCGACCGCGTCGTCGATCAACTCGCCGCTCCCTTCCGAGACGATGGCGGCAAGCTCGCTTTGTTCTTCAACGGCACCGAGCCGACCGAAGCGACCAAGCAGGCGCTCGCCTTTTGCAGCCAGTTCCAGAACGATTTCAACGCCACCCGCGCCATGGTCGAGAAGATCGACGCGCACGGCCTGTTCGCGGCGCGGCAGAGCAAGGTGACGCTGGAAGGCGGCGAGACCCTGAATCTCACCGATTTCCAAATCATCGACGAGGTTGCGCTGAACAAGCTTGGCGACGAGGCTTTCCTCGACCTCCGCAGATCCGGCGCGCTGGCGATGATCTATTGCCACCTCGCCTCCTCCAACAGCTGGTCGTCGCTGGTCCACCAGGCGTCGATGCGCAAGCGGGCTTAGAAAATGAGCGGCGACAATTTGATCGTGTGACGGTACGCCGATGATCGCTGATCGGCTACGCTTGCCCGATGCTTTGGGACAGCCAGACGAGGATTCTTGTCAACTCTTGACGGATCACGACGCCACAGAACTCACAAAGGCGAGGCATTCGCCGTCGACATCGAAGTCGTTGGTTGAGGGCTAGTAAATGGCATTTCGGTGTCTTGGCACCGGCAGGAAAGTACGTTGGCGTTATCGCTTACTTACAGCCGGGACAGATCCAGCGCTCGATGACAACAGCGCGCAAATACCTCGTTTGTCAGCGGCAAGCAGGAATGTGCCTCACAACGAGTGCCGAATCGGTGACTACGTGCCAGTCCAACGCAAAACGGCCCGCGTTGAGCGGGCCGTTTTGAGTTTGGTTGCGGGGACAGGATTTGAACCTGTGACCTTCAGGTTATGAGCCTGACGAGCTACCGGGCTGCTCCACCCCGCGTCAACCACGAGCAAGCGTTTGCTTGCGATTACGAGCAAGCGTTTGCTTGCGTCCTTGAGGTAAGGTTTAACTTACCGGAATCAAGAGACCACCAAATGAAAGGGCCGCTTGCGCGGCCCATGATCCCGTTTGGCGGGCCTAAATATCGTAGGGAGAAGATTTGTCTCGATCCGGCTCTGTTTGGCCCGGATGTGAGCTGAACGTGCGCTTGGCAGACCTGGCAGCGACCTACTCTCCCGCGTCTTGAGACGAAGTACCATCAGCGCTGGAGCGTTTCACGGCCGAGTTCGGAATGGGATCGGGTGCAGCCGCTCCGCCATAACCACCAGGTCGGCAAAACGCACGTTCAAATCGAGAAGCTGTTTTCTGTGCCGGCGACAATCCTTCGGATTGCGCCTTGATGGATATAAGTAATGAGAACGATCAAGCCTATCGAACTATTAGTACCGGTAAGCTTCAAGCGTTGCCGCTCTTCCACACCCGGCCTATCAACGTGGTCGTCTTCCACGGTTCTCAGGGAATACTCGTTTCAAGGTGGGTTTCCCGCTTAGATGCCTTCAGCGGTTATCCCGTCCGGATATAGCTACCCTGCAATGCGGCTGGCGCCACAACAGGTCCACCAGAGATCCGTCCATCCCGGTCCTCTCGTACTAGGGACAGATCCTTTCAATATTCCTACACCCACGGCAGATAGGGACCGAACTGTCTCACGACGTTCTGAACCCAACTCACGTACCGCTTTAAATGGCGAACAGCCATACCCTTGGGACCTGCTCCAGCCCCAGGATGCGATGAGTCGACATCGAGGTGCCAAACAACCCCGTCGATATGGACTCTTGGGGGTCATCAGCCTGTTATCCCCGGCGTACCTTTTATCCGTTGAGCGATGGCCCTTCCACGCGGGACCACCGGATCACTATGACCGACTTTCGTCTCTGCTCGACTTGTCAGTCTCGCAGTCAGGCAGGCTTATGCCATTGCACTCAGCGAACGATTTCCGACCGTTCTGAGCCCACCATCGCGCGCCTCCGTTACTCTTTAGGAGGCGACCGCCCCAGTCAAACTACCCACCATACATTGTCCCGGACCCGGATAACGGGCCGCGGTTAGACATCCATAGTAATAAGGGTGGTATTTCAAGGGTGGCTCCACCTGAGCTGGCGCCCAGGTTTCAAAGCCTACCACCTATCCTACACATGCCACTACGAATGCCAATGTAAAGCTATAGTAAAGGTGCACGGGGTCTTTCCGTCTAACCGCAGGAACCCCGCATCTTCACGGGGAATTCAATTTCACTGAGTCTATGCTGGAGACAGCGGGGAAGTCGTTACGCCATTCGTGCAGGTCGGAACTTACCCGACAAGGAATTTCGCTACCTTAGGACCGTTATAGTTACGGCCGCCGTTTACTGGGGCTTCGATTCAGAGCTTGCACCCCTCCTCTTAACCTTCCAGCACCGGGCAGGCGTCAGACCCTATACGTCGCCTTGCGGCTTCGCAGAGCCCTGTGTTTTTGATAAACAGTCGCTACCCCCTGGTCTGTGCCACCCTCCTCTGCTTGCGCAGAAAAGGGTCACGCTTCTTCCGAAGTTACGCGTGCAATTTGCCGAGTTCCTTCAGCATAGTTCTCTCAAGCGCCTTGGTATACTCTACCTGACCACCAGTGTCGGTTTCGGGTACGGTCTATAAGGAGGAGCTATTTCCTGGAACCGCTCCGCTGCCCGTTCAATCCGATAAGATTGGACAACTTGTGCGATCCGTCACTACCTCCAGGCCCACGAATATTAACGTGGTTCCCATCGACTACGCGTTTCCGCCTCGTCTTAGGGGCCGGCTAACCCTGCTCAGATTAACTTTAAGCAGGAACCCTTGGTCTTTCGGCGGGGGAGTCTCTCACTCCCCTTACGTTACTCATGTCAGCATTCGCACTTCTGATACCTCCACCGCCCCTCACGGGTACGGCTTCATCAGCTTACAGAACGCTCCGCTACCGCTCGTGATTGCTCACGAACCCTAAGCTTCGGTGTATGGCTTTAGCCCCGTTACATTTTCGGCGCAAAGACCCTTATTTAGACCAGTGAGCTGTTACGCTTTCTTTAAATGATGGCTGCTTCTAAGCCAACATCCTGGTTGTTTTGGGATCCTCACATCCTTTCCCACTTAGCCATAACTTGGGGACCTTAGCTGTAGGTCAGGGTTGTTTCCCTTTTCACGACGGACGTTAGCACCCGCCGTGTGTCTGCCGACTAGTACTCCCAGGTATTCGGAGTTTGGTTAGGTTTGGTAATCCGGTGAGGACCCCTAGCCCATCCAGTGCTCTACCCCCTGGGGTATTCGGTCGACGCTCTACCTAAATAGATTTCGCGGAGAACCAGCTATTTCCGAGTTTGATTGGCCTTTCACCCCTAGCCACAAGTCATCCCGAACTATTGCAACAGTTATGGGTTCGGTCCTCCAGTAAGTGTTACCTTACCTTCAACCTGCTCATGGCTAGATCACTCGGTTTCGGGTCTAATGCGACGAACTGAACGCCCTGTTCAGACTCGCTTTCGCTGCGCCTACACCTATCGGTTTAAGCTTGCTCGTCACACTAAGTCGCTGACCCATTATACAAAAGGTACGTGG